>DENL01000033.1 GCA_002359655.1 Rickettsiales bacterium UBA2645
GTTTTCCAAGCAGCCAAACATCACCTGACTTTGAGATTGGTTTTTCTTCAGGCTCAGGAATTTCCTCTGTCTCTTGCTCATTTTCTTTTTCATAAAGATTGGCAAAAATCTTTTCGAGTTCCTGATCTTCAAAGCCAATCAGATCGAGATTAAAATTTTCATCTTTGAGATCGGCGAGTTCGCTTGCCAAAATTTCCTCATCCCAACCAGCATTTTCTGCGAGCTTGTTGTCCGCAATGATATAAGCTTTTTTTTGTGTTTCGCTTAGGTGATCGAGAACAACAACCGGAACTTCTTTTAAGCCAAGTTTCTTTGCCGCCATCAATCTTCCATGGCCGGCAATAATTCCTTTTTCACCATCAATCAAAACCGGATTTGTAAAACCAAACTCAGTAATGCTTGCCGCAATCTGCGCCACTTGAGCGTCAGAGTGCATGCGGGCATTCTTGTTGTAAGGTATCAACTCATCAACCGATTTCATCTCGATATGATCTGCCATTTTTAAAGCAAAGTCATCCATTCTAATTTTTATTTTTGCGCAAAAAAAAATGCGCACCCAATTGCTTGAGTGCACATCTTGTGAATGCTGTTATTTGTTGGTTTTAAATAGAAAATGCGAACCAGGGTGCGAACCCTTTTAAAATCTCTGTCGCTAAAAAAGGCCTGCGGTCGCGCGTTACCCGCGGTTAAAGTTTTGTCACAGTACCTTTTTTATTTAAGGCTTGGCTCACGTTCGCGCTAAACTGCGCGTCAAAGCGGTCTTTTACTGTTTTGGTAGTTATTTCAATCATATCCAATCTCTTATCGATGTTGGCGCTCTTATGTAAGAAGTAGAGGATTTTTAATTCCTTACCTTTGCGCTGCGCGATAGCTTCTTGTCCTGATTTTGTTTTCATCTTGAAGGCATCGCCCGCAAGGTAGGTTGATGGACTGTTTGAATCGCTTCTCTTCTTAACTTGATTGATACTCTGATAAGAGGGGATTGCAAGCCGTCCATCTTTTGCTTTTTTAATTCCACCGGTTTGCTGCAGTGCAGCAAAGGCTGCCATCGTGTAAACTTCAGCGGTTAAATTTGTTTTTGTTGCCGGTTTGATGCGGATGCTACTTTCAAAACCGCCGGATTTTTTTCTGATAAAAAACTTTTCCCTGATATTTTTTCTGACTTCATCCTGACTTTTTTGTGCAACGTTAGTCAGGGTCTTTGCGACTGCAAAAGGGATTTGTTTTTTTGCTATGCTGGCAAGTTCATCGCTTGCGTTACTTTTGATCTGGAGGCTTATGATTGCCATGTTCGTTCCGTTGCCTGAAAACCCGTCATCGGTAAAATTGTCATCACTTTTTCGTGGACACACTTCTCGACTGTTGGTAAACAGTAACCCCGAAAATGTCTCAAATGTCTAACGCTTTTTTAGCTTTGTGTCAACAAACGCAAGTCTGCTAGTTTCTGCGTAATTCTGCGTATAGCGTTTTTCCATTTTCGGTTGGCAGTCGCTCTTGAGATTCCGAATTCACCGCAAATTAGCTGCCATGGAGTTCTTGTTGCGCGAAGCCAGATGATCTTTCTTTCCTCGGTTTCTTCGAGAAAATGAATCCAGCTGCAGGTTGTTTCCATGCGTGAAATAGCTTCCGGTGTTGGCCTCCATTTCTTTGGCGTTTGATCCATCCGTAAGATTTCGATTTCGCTGTAGACAACCTGTGGCCAACTTGTGAAATAATCGCGCAGCTTTGCAGAGGGCAATTTTTTCATTGTCCTGAGAGCTTCTTCAAAAGCTCTGATCACCATTTCTTCGGTCCAGACGATTTCCTTATTTTCCATTTTTTTCTCCCTTTTTGTTTTTGTAAATTTTATCGCCGATCTGCTTGATCAGCTCTTTCTCAGGCCAGCTCAATCTTTCATCATCAACTTTGACGACCAAAATTCCGTCATTGTTCCAGCCTTCGCGTTTGATTTTTTCGGCATCAATTTGCTTTGGTTGCATGCGTCCGAGATTTGATTTCAGAGGATTTTTATCTTTCATAGCGAACCTCCTTCATGCTCTTTGATCACGAGATTGAGAAGGGCCATAGCGTCTGCTTCGTTATCATCCGCAGGATTGAATCCGAGCTTTTTTACTGCTTCGATGACGGCATCTTTTTTGCAGTTTCCATTGCCGGTGATATGCTTTTTGATCGTCTTTACCGGAATGCCGAGATAGGGGATTTTATTTTCTTCACACCAGCTTGTCAGATAAGCTAAAAAGCCACCGTAAGCATGAGCTGCATCAACTCCGATATGTCTTCTGACTTCCTCAAAATAAACACGATCAATGCTGTTTGTGAGTTTATTGATTTCTTCCAGCCATTTTTTGAAACGAAGATAGCGCATGCCGCCGCCTTCGAATCTGCTTGGCTTAAATTCAATCGTGCCACTGGTAATTTGATTTTCTGATTTGATTGCCCATCCGGTTTTTGTTCCGAGATCAAGGGCTAAAATTTTTTTGTTCATGTTTCCTCGTTTTTGTTTTTTAAGAATTCGAGGAGATGACAAAATCGGTCACCTCCATAACTACTTGGAGAGTGTTTCACTCTCCATAGTATATGGAGGGGGTGCAGGTTCTAAACTTGAAAAGAACTTCCGGAGATAAGCAGGGATTAAGTTTGTGTAGGTGAAAACTTGAAATTTTTTCTGCAACTTTTCTGGAAACTTGGAAACTTCCTTCAAGGCTTGTCCGATATGGCTTTGCAGAGTTTTAACATTTTTCCGATTCTCTAATTTTGGAAACTTGGCGGAAACTTGCGCCGGAGTAAGGTGCAGATAAGTTTTTGCAGAATCTTGGAAACTTGCCGGAAACTTGATTTGGAATCTTGGTTTTTTCATGACCGCACCTCGTCATCGCTAACAATCCAGACCGCAGGATTTTCAACCGGAAGAACAGCTCCGGTTTTGGCGCATTTAAAATGACTCGGAAGCACTGGCATTGCAGTGCCATCTTTGTTTCGGAAAGCCATCTGCTCCACGCAGAGTATGCCATATTTTGATTTGACTTGTTGCAGCGAAAATTCTGACCAATTGCGTGTGAATTTTATGTGGCCCTTGGTTGCTAAAACTGAAATTCTGTCATTGATTGTGGTCTTGCATCCAAGTCCTGCTTCGTTTTCAAACTTCTCGGAAAATTGATTTGCGGTGTAAACATTGCCCTTGAAAGCTTCATCATAGATAAGTTGCAAAATAACATCAGCTTTGCGGACTCTTTCTGCATCGAGTATCTGACCATAATCTCTCTGAATTAATCTTTCTGAAAACGGATTGAGTTCGACCCATTTGCCATCAACTTTTTCAACGATTTTTTTTGGAATCGAAGATCCGTTTCGTAGTTCAAAATAAAGATTAATCTTTGCTTCATGCTCGTTGGGGCGGTGTAAAATCAAGCCACTGGTGTAGAAACTTCTTAAACTTCCGGCTCCGGAAAATGCCTGGAACGGATCATCTTCAACATCCTTCTTTTTTATTTTTTTGGTGTGGTGACAGAGAATAATTCCGATGTCGGGATTGAGCATCGATCTGAGTTTTCCGATTCTGTTTTGTAAGAAAAACAGCATGGCATTATTGTCATTTTCACTGCCATTGTCAGGGCCGCCGTCAAAGACATTTCTGATTGGATCAACACAAACGATATCCGGCATTCCGTTAGAGAAGCAGTCTTTAATCGTGTTATAAGCCAGCTCAACGCCATTTTCATTCAGGATCGCTTCAATTTGCGGAGTGGCGCAGAAGTTTTGTAATCCGCGAAATAGAATATCTTTCGGGATATTGAGATTCTTAATGCGCTCGCGCAAATAGTGATAACTGATCTCTGATTGCAGGTAAAAAACTTTGAGTGGCTTCGGTGGCTTTAATCCTAAAAAACTTTCTCCTGCTGCGATATGTATCAGGAAATTAATCAGAAAATCACTCTTACCAACTTTCGGCGCGCCACCAATTATGAGCATTCCGCGCGGTGTTAAAAATCTTGGTGAGATTAAATCTTCCGGCATCGGACTTTCATCGGCCATAAATTCAGGACCAAGATAACGCGGGAATCTTTGCTCAAATCCTTTTGCAGTTTCGAAGAGCGATTGGATGTTAAAATTTTCTGCTATGGCATCAAAGGCATCCCACTTATCTGGCTTGTGTTTTGGCGGAGTGATAAGCGAAACGAAGGAAGCAACTTTTGAGAGATGTCCGGCAACTTTTTTGCCATATTCCAAACCTGCGTCATCATTGTCCGGCCAGATGATTACTTCTTTGCCGATGAGCGGCGACCAGTCGGTTTTATTTATCGGAGCATTTGCGCCAAACATTGCGGTTGTGGCGGCAAGACCATAAGCAATTAAACTGTCAGCAGATTTTTCACCTTCGACAAGAATGATTTTTTTAGCAGAAGTAATTCCAGGAATGTTGTAAAGCGGTCGCGGATCTGGTGATTTGGCTTTTCTGTTTTTGACATCCCAAACTCTGAATTCTTTTCCGTCTTCAGTGTCATAGCGATAAACGCAGGCGATCAGTTTATTTTCACGATCAAAATAATCCCACTTTGCAGTTGGTTTTCCCAAGTCATCGGCAAAGCTGCGCTGCGAAGGTTTTTGCGCAACATAAGAAGTTGAAGGATTGCCAAGCCAGTCTGATATTTCCTTAAGCAGCTTATTAAATTCTGCTTTGTGATAACCTCTGACTTCCGACCAAAGACTAAAAATATCTCCACCGGTATTTTCAGAAAAATCAAACCAGTTGCCTTGCTTTTCTCCGCCCAGCTGAACGATTAAACTTTTGCCTGGTTCGCCTTTAGTATTTCCGATGTGAAAGCAGTTATTGCGCACATGGCCATTTGGTAAAAGATAAAACAAAGCATCTTCAATTCTGCCGAGTAAGGCTTCTCTGATTCTTTCGCTGTTAAGCCTTTCAGAATTATTTTGCTGATTATCAGCGTTGTTAAAATCGAGTAAATTTTCCATGCGCTACAACCTCCAGCAACGTTGTTGCCATGGACAGAATTTGCACTCGAAGTGAGTTGAATCGGTTGCAATTCTTGGCAGTAATTCGTGAGCTTCTGTAGCGCGCAAAATCATCACCGCTTTGTCGCTGGTTTTTTGTGCGAGCGTTTTATCGAACTCAATTAGCTCAAAATAAATTTCGGCGGTGTCTTTGTTTATCGCGGTGAAGAGTGCCGGATTTTTACAAATGCCTTCAATCTGACTTTCCATGTAAGCCTGATAAATTGCGACTTGTGCGGCGTAGATCGGCTTTGCAACTGCCAGGCCTTTTTTCTCAACTTCCTTCCATGATTTGTTATTGAGTGATTTGCATTCAAAGAGCATAGGAAATGCAAAACCTAAATCTTCTGGAGCATCAATTATTACTCCGTCAATATGGCCTTTAAGTTTACCTTTAGCGGCAAAAAATCCGAACTGATCACCATTTTGTTTTCGGGTGACAAGATTGAATCCGGCATTTTTTAACCAGCCGATTATCAAATCTTCAAAGACATGTCCGGCTTGAAATATTTTTAAAATCCTGCCGGTGAAATTCTGATCTTCATCTTTGGGAGTATCGGTATATTCAAATTGCAAAGCACGGCTGCAAGATGCTCCAAGCCTTGATGCACCAAGATAATCTCTGGAAGTTTGCTTTGAATGTTCTGTTGTCAGTGCCTTGTCGATCAGCAGATTTATTTTTTCCGAAATTTTTGGCCGGTGATTAAAATCTAGCATGGCAGCACCTCCGACATTTCTGTTTCTGCTTCTTTGCCTTGCATGAAGTCGAAATAGGCGCTGAGTGCCACTTCAATTAAGCACAAAACTTCTTCCCTGGAATATTCGGCTAAAGGTCTGTTCATACCGATTTCTGCTACATATTCACCGACTGGTTTTAATGCAGATTCAATGGCTTCTTTTTCTGTTTTGGTTAGGTCGATCATGTTATTTTCTTTGAAATTATTGCTAAAAATTTTCTGACAATTCATTGAGCAAAAATGCTTCATCATCTTGCGGTTAGTCGGATGGCTGGCGCGCAGCGGTGGTTGGATAAAACCAAATCCATGAGATTCTCTTTTGCAGACAGCGCAGATTTTCATACAGCACCTCCTGTCTGCCTTTTGGCATCAGCTTCAAACAGAAGTTTTTGGATTGAGGATTTGTTGAAGTAGAATTTGAGAAGGTTTGCAGCCCTATATTTTGTGATGCTGAAATCGTTGCGATATTCCAGTGGCAGACATTGAAGTTGCCTGCTTGATGCAGTTTCGTTTAACCAGCGTTTTGATTTGTGAGCGTTGTCGGCAGTTTCATTTTCATTGAGAAAATCATCAGCTTTTGCCAGGCAAACTTCCTTCGTGCCGCATATTAAAAACTTAAGACCAAAGTCACTTCCGCCTATGCTATACCAGTGATCATTGAGCAGGAAAACACCGCTAAAAGCATTGAAGCCGCAAGCCATGAAAGCTGCTTCATCGCTGAAAATATCGCACCATTGGAAATTTGATTTGGTGGTGAGCAGATCAATTTCTGACATCGTGAATCCTGATAATTCACCTTTGGTGGAATCATCATCTTCGGCAGTAAAATCATAGTCACACAGAGGGCAGCAATGACAGGCGGAAGGAATAAGCATGTCACAGGAAGGACATTTTTTCTGCGCCGAATTTTCGTTTTTCTTCTTTGGTTTTTTTGCTTTTTCTAAATTGGCATCAACTTCCAGACAGCCATGAATCAAGCTTGAAGTTCCGAAATCTAAAATGATGCAATCTTCTTTTATGACATCCGGATAAAGTTCCTGATCAACAACTCTAAGTCCGCGGCCAATCATCTGAATCATCGTAGATTTGTATGAGCTTGGCCGAAGCAAAACTACGCAGGAAGTTGGCTGATAATCCCAGCCTTCGGTCAGAACCGAAACATTGACGATCACTTTCGCATCACCTTTCTCGAAGCTAAAAAGAGCGTCTTTTCTTTCTGCTTCGCTTAAATCCCCGTGAATCAAAACTGTCTCAATGCGGTGATCATTAAAAACTTCTGCCACCGATTTGGCGTGAGCAACAGTGGAACAAAAAATTATCGTTTTTCTATTGCCGGCAAGCTCCTGCCATTTTGAAAAAACTTCCTCGGTGATCGGAAATTTATTCATAATTTCTTCCACCGCTTTCATATCGAAATCGCCGGCAGTTTTTTTAACTTTCTTCAAATCTGCCTGAGTTCCGACATCAATGATGTAAGTTCTTGGACGCACTAAATGACCGGATGCAACAAGCTCAGAAATTCTGATCTGGTCAGCAACATTGGAAAAAATTGCGCCCAAATCTTTTTTATCGCCGCGATTTGGTGTTGCCGTTACGCCATAAATCAGAGTTGAAGGATTTTTACTTTTTACCTCTGAGATAATGTTTCGGTAACTTTCAGAAGGAGTATGATGCGCTTCGTCAATTACCAGAAGATCAATGCGCGGAATGGTTTTCAGGTTTTCTTTGCGTGATAAAGTTTGCACCATCGCAAAGACAACCTGACCGGCAAAAGATTTGCTTTTGGCATCAAAAACCGAAGTGCTTTTATTTGGATTTATGCGAAGAAATTTATCCTGATTTTGCGAAGTCAGTTCGTCACGGTGAGCAAGAATTAACGCTTTGTGATCAGCTTTCAGAACCTCGCCAACAACAGCAGAAAGCATTAAGGTTTTTCCTGCTCCTGTTGGTGCGATGCCAAGAGTGTTGCCATGCTGTTCAAGCGCGGCGACACTCTTTTCTACGAACTCCTGTTGTCTTTTGCGAAGTATCATGGCTGCCTCAATTATCTAGCCCAAGCAGGACGATTGGCGGCAGGCGCAGGAGCTTGATTCACAGAGGTTTTTGCCATTGGCACGGCAATTGATCCCATGATCGCTTTGTAATCCTTGTTATCGGGAGTTATGGCAAAACGGATTTCATTTCTGAGTTCTTCGTTTTGATCTTTTTTGGTGGTAATTTTTGCCACAAATTCGATGCCGTCTAAATCTCCAATGCCGTTGATTTTTCTGGCGCTTTGTGCGGCTGCTGAATTATCACTTTCAGAAAATCCGCGGGCAGAATTGAGAATCGCCTTGATGAAAGACCTTCCCATATTTCCCCATTCCGGTCCTTTGTTACTGTGAAGACCGAGGATTCCCCAAACTTTTCGTTTGGCATATTCGCCCTCTAAAATCACAAATTCGCAGGAAAGATAGATCGAGCCGGTAGCTTCGTTTCTGGTTGCATAACCTCCGGCCCATCCTTGGTTTTGATCATCATAGCCGCCTGGCTTGATTGACATTCTGACCTTGGCCAGAGTGCCATTTGGAATTAGATCAAAATTTGATTGGTTTTCGCTGTTGTTAAAATCGATAGACATAGTTGCTCCTTGTTGTTTTTAGTTATTATTAAAAATGAGATGTTCGTTGATTGGCTTGGCTTCAGACCTTATTTTTTCCATCAATCTGCCCAGATGTGGTTCCTCGATTGCTTCGAGTCTTCTTGAGCGGTCTTTCGCCGGATAATTGAATTGATTGATGGTCTGACAGATGAAGGCGCGGTAGGAATTGCCTTTCTCTTCCGGCTGAACTTCTGCCATGGTGATCACCTGATCGACAATGCCTGGAAGTTCTAATCCGGTTTTGCTGCCTTCGATTTGTGGCTGGTAATATTTGCGGTTAAAGTCATCGAGCTTTTCATCCAGGATGCCGACAAACCAAATATTCTTGCTGCGGGTATGTTGAAGATGAGTAAGCCATGAAATCATCTCGCGACCATGCAAACCATAAGCTCCGCGAGTATCAGGCTTTCCCGACTTCTCGCTAAATGCTTCCGGTTGTCCCTGACAATATCCAAAGCACAAACGACCGGCGACTGTTATACTGTCGATGAAGATTGTGTCGTATTTATCGAGGATTGATGGGTCGCCGAACTTCTGACAAACTTCGTCATAATGCCGTTGGCTGAATTTTTGATCGGGGCGTAAAGCGCGGTTAGGTCCGCCAATGAAAACTGCAAAGTCACAACATTCCGACCAGGTTTTTGGTCTGATGGTATCACCTTGCCAGCCTTCAACAGCCAGATCACCAGCTTCGAGATCAAAGAAGAGAGTGGTTTTCGGATTGAGAGTCCAAAGCAGAGAAGTTTTGCCGATACCGGATTTTCCGAAGATGCAGCCTTTAATTCCCCGTGTTTCTTTTAAGCGTTCGTCAGCGCTAATGATTGGAAGATTACTCATGATCAACCTCCTTAGAAGCGGTGATCACAAAACTTTCTTTTGCTAATTTGAAAACGCGCGCCGGCTTGAAGATATTTTTGATATGCTCCGGCCAGGCGGTGTATTTATTTTCGAGGATTTTATAAGAAGTGTCGACATACTCTTCAGGATTATCGCCGTGCTTTCTGATAGCAGAAACAACATCTTTTAATTTCTGTTGATCCCACTCGATTTTCTTTGCGATAACGGAGGTGATTTTATAAGTGCCGTCAGTGAAGTGAATTGTGCCGCTATCTTTTGAATCCAAGTTTCTAATATTGGCTGAGATTTCGCGATATTTTAAGGCTATGCTACTATCCAGCCAATCCTTTAAAATCTTGGCTCGTTTCAAATTTTTTTCCGCTTCTTCCTGAAGAGAAAGTAATTGATCTGGTGAAAGAGCTGATAATTTTCCGATTGGAAAATTAGGAACTTCTGCTAACGTAATTGTGTTCTGAGTCATATTTTTTTCTAAATAATTGATAAATCTTTGTTGCAGGAATATTGGTTGGCGCTTCTGCGCTGATGCCGGTTTTCCTCTTCAAATTTTTTGATATTGTCTAAGTGATATCGGACGCGACCGCCGATTTTGATGTATGGGGGACCCGTGCCTTTCCAGCGCCATCTTTGAAGTGTTCGAAAAGACATACCCCAGCGACAAGCGAGGCTCTTTTCTGAGAAGTAGAATTGTTCAGGATTACTCATACGTAGTTCGATTGGTTGATTAACGAATAACTACGAACAAGTTAGAAAGTCTGAGGGAAGGAAGACGGGGGACGCAGAGGGGATGAAAAGGGAGGAATTAAATTTTTTGATCCGCAGAAAATTTTTTAAGCGATGAGCGGGAAATTAGTTGAATACATCAAACAGCTATACAATCCGCCTCTTTCAGATGAAGAGGCAGTTAAAGCCAAAGATAATTTGGTAGGATTTTTTAAAATTTTGCAGGAAGCAGATCTGAGATTGAGGCGAGAAAAAGAAGCGGAGAAGAAGCGAAAAAGAGGAAAGAAAAATCAGACTTTGAACCAGACGAAACCATCTTTGTAATCAATAGCTTCCATAACTTTACTATTCTTGAAAAGGTCCCGCGGCCTTGAGGAAGTTTCGATATCAGCTTCTTCTAAAATAGTGTTCCATCTTGTTTTGGCATCAGGATTTTCCGCGTAAAAATCACACATGATTTTGATAATCTGACGCTGTTTGTCACCTTTGATGCTCCAATTTTTTTCTCCGACACATAAATTAGAACCATCTTCAGAGCAATAAACATAAGGCTTAGGATCGCTATCACTATTGCCGGTTAAAACATTAGCAACGTAATCCATATTGAATAAAGCCTTGCTGTTAGCGAGTTCAATCAGCTTCGGAATCGAAATAATTTTTGCTTTGGTCTTTAGAGATTCAGGGCAGAATTGATTTGATGAAGTGAGGATTAGCTTGGGCAGAGAGGATGTGGATTCTTTAACAAAAAACTCTTCAACTTTTTTGAAAACGGCGCTGTCGTTTAATCTTCTGGCAAAAAATATCGCGAATTTCTTTTTGTTAATCTGTGCATTGCCGACAAAAAATAGAAGTCCTTCGAGATGTTGATTTTGCTTGGTTTTGCTGCTTTCTAAAACATCAAATTCTTTGGCTAAAAAATTTACGATTTTATCAAAATCAGCATCGTAAGTTTTTAACTCATTTTCTTTTATCGGGATGTATTTTCCGGAGCCGGAGAGATAGGCGAAGGATTTTAATTTCTCATTCCATTCAACATGCGCATCTTTGTCTTCACCGCCCAGCCAGTAGGTTTCAAGGTTATGTCCATCGGTCAAATATTTTTCTCTGAGCAAAAAATTTGATACCTCATCGCCAAATTCAGAAGATAAAACTGAGTGCGAAATGTTGGGATTTTTTTGCTCAACAATTTCCATCAATAACTTGCAGATTTGCGGTGAGACTTTTGTCAGATTCTTTCCATTAAGCCCCATCGTTCTAAATATTTATTTCCCACCATCTTTTCTCTTTCGGAGCGGTCTTTCAAATCACAACCATTAGGATCGGTAATCATCACATGCAAAAGTTTGCCACGGGGATTTTTATCGGTTGGTTTAAACTTGATCGACAGCCTGGCTTTCTTGATAGAAAAAGAGCCGTGAAGAGGATTATTTTGTGCGAACCATTCTTGCGCTACTTCATAAATCGAGCGATGCTCATTAAACAACGCTTCAATGGTTGCTGAGTTTCTGCTGTTAAGCGGCTTTAGTTTGAGAAGAGTTACTTTGATATCATCAATCAGGTCGGCCACATCAACTTCTTTCATGAAGTTGTAAGGCAATTTTAATTTTGAGAGATCAAATTTTTTGAGAGGAACCTCATCAACATCCTCGTCAGTTTTTAAAAAAGCGTTAACGAAAGATTTGGCCAATTTATCGCGATTCTCTTTGTGATCGGACACTACTTCAACTACGCCGCTGTGAGGTTCATAGGAGATTGAAAATTCATTTACTGAAGAAATGAACCTAGTGACAACTTCTTCTTTTTCAAAAGTTTGCACTGATCTGTGTAATCCGTCATGATAGGCGACCAGTTGGAATACCACGATTTCCTTGCCGTGATGATCGGTTTTAATTCTGTCAAAAAGATCAACTTTGATTTTACGGCTGATGTTAAAGTACTTAAGCACCAGCTGCTTAAATTCTTCCACCTGTTCTTTGGAGTTATGAATTTCTCTTCCTTTTGGAGCGACAAAAGAACTCCATTCCCGTGATTTTCTTTTATAATCAGATGATGCGCAATATTCAGCTTTTTGGAATTCCAGCGGATGATTTTGTAGTGCCCAGATGCAGCGTGAGTTTTCGCTTTTTAAACTCAGAAAATTATCATTACTGCCGATTACTGGTTGAGCCTGCAATGCTGCTTGCCCAAGTTCATCAACCATCTGGTGAATACGGTCAATGATTTCAAAAAGATGTTCTTTCTGCTCATTATTACCAATATTCCAGATCGAATTGAAGAGTTCAGTGTGATATTTTCTGTCACCGCTTTTCCATCGAAAATCTTTCGGTAAAGTCAGCTCAAAATTATTGAGGAATGATTTTAAATCTTCTTCCGGCGTGTTCCGGATAAACTTCTTTATTTTGGTCTGCATAGCACATTGAACTCTTTAGATTAGGAAAGAGCTGTGCATTGGTCACTTTAGCTACTGATCTGATCCTTGCTTCAACTTCATCGCCTCCGCCAACATTCGCTAAAAAATGCAGTAGCCCGAAAATTTTATCCTGATAATTATTTTCACTTTTTGCTTTTTGTAAATCTTTTAGTGCCATTTTTGGAAATTTTCCCGTTTTCCGTCCAAAAATGAACGAAAATGAGCCAGTTGAAAATGGAATGTGTCAACAAACGCAATTCTGCGAAACTGTGCGCAATTGCCTGTATAGCGGGTTCTCGGATAATTAGCGACTAATTCGCTAATTAATCGCTCAACCATGAAAACGCTAAATAACGACTCAAAAATACCATCTTCGACCCACGAAAGATTGCAGGAAATCGGAAAAATCCTGAGTTACGGGATTCGTCGCCTCGAAGTAAAAGAAAGATCGCAAAATCTCCAGATTCCAGTTGATAACAAAACATCTCCAAGCCTACATAGCGTTGATTCTAACATTAACCAACAAGCTATGTTATGAGCAAAAGTATAGTCCGGCAAATTATTGATCTTCAGACAAAATCCGTTCCCGAATTAAGGCAGCTTTATGATGAGGTGATGCCAAAAAAATGTGCCGCTAATTCTGCCAAAGAATTTCTGCGGCCAAGAATTGCCTATCGTTTACAGGAACTGGTTTTTGGAAGTTTAAATGAAGATACCAAAGGGAAATTATTAAAACTGGCTGGTGGAGCTTCCAGCAACAGCTTAAAAAGACCAACCGATCTTATCGCCGGCACAAAAATCTGTCGTGAATGGGATGGCGTAATGCACGAAGTCGAAGTCCTCAAGGATTGTTACGAATATCAGGGACAAAAATTTAGAAGTCTTTCTTCAGTCGCCCAAAAAATTACCGGCACGAAATGGAATGGTCCGAAATTTTTTAAATTGAGGAGCGAGTAAGATGACAAAAGCAAATGCTGAAAAACCAGATTTAAGCAACAAACCGAAAATCCGTTGTGCTATTTATACCAGAAAATCCAGCGAGGACGGACTTGAACAGGATTTTAATTCAATTGATGCCCAACGCCTTTCCGGAGAAAATTTTATAGCTTCGCAGGTTGGCAAAGGATGGATTCTGGTTGACGATCATTATGATGATGGCGGGTTCTCCGGAGGAACTTTGGAAAGACCGGCGCTAAAACGACTCTTTCAGGATATTGAAGAAAATAAAATTGACTGTGTTGTCATTTACAAAATCGATCGCTTGAGCAGATCGCTTTTTGACTTCCAGAAAATCATCGAACTTTTTGATCAGAAAAAAGTCAGCTTTGCATCAGTTACTCAAAATTTTACCACTGATGATTCGGTGGGTAGGTTAATGCTGAATGTGATGCTCAGCTTTGCTCAATATGAAAGGGAATTAACAGGAGAAAGAATTCGGGATAAGGTTGATGCCTCTAAAAAGAAAGGAATATGGATGGGAGGCACTTTATCGCTTGGTTACAATGTGGAAGACAGAAAACTGGTAGTTAATGAAGAAGAGGCAAAAGTTGTCAGGATTTTATTTCAGATATTTATTGAAACCGAGTCGGTGGCAGAAACAGCAAGAGAATTGGACCGGCATGGCTTTGTAACAAAAAGCTGGATTTCAAGAACGGGCAAGCTGCAAAGAAGCAGAAAATTCAATAAAGAAAACGTCAGAAGAATATTAGAAAACCCGATCTATATCGGAAAAATAAAGCACAAAGACAATCTCTATGATGGTTTGCACAAGCCAATTATCACTGACGAAATCTGGCAAAAAACAAAAGATATTCTGGCAAGAGCAAAGGATCAGGAAAATAAAGTTTTTCTTCCCACCTCAAGGGTGACGGCAGTGCCGCTTCTTAAAGGAATGATGAAATGCGGCAGTTGCGGAAGCGCGGTTATTCCAACCTACACAAAAAAAGGTAGCAAAAGATATCGCTATTACATCTGTCATTCAAAAGCTGTCGGCAATAATGATCATTGTCCGGTCGGAAGAATATCTGCGACAGAGGCAGAAGGGGTGATTGTAAATCGCATTTTGATTTTACTCAAAAAGCCGGAATTCGTTGTTCATACCATAAGCCAATCATCAGGAATAATTCCTGAAAGCGTTGTGATTAATTCCTTCAAAGAAGTTGAGAAAGTGTGGGACGAATTATTTCCCGTTGAACAGGCACGAATAATCAGCCTTCTGATCAAAGAAGTTATAGTTAATCACGACGGCCTGAAAATCAGAATTTTCAAAGAAGGATTAAGCACATTATCAACAGAATTAACCGGCTAAAATGATGAAAGAAAATCTCAAAATAAACAAAGGCGAAGAGGAAATTATCGAAATCTTTGTTCCAATCACAATGACAAGAAGAGGCGGAACAGCAATGATCATTGTACCTAAAAATGCTGATAAATCCGATGATCAAAAATGTTTCGATAATACGATGATTAAATCCATCGCCAAAGCTCATAAATGGAAAGTGATGCTGGAAGAAAAACGAGTCTCATCTCTTGCTGATATCGCCAGAAAAGAAAATCTTGGAACCGCTTATGTGAGCAAAGTTTTTAACCTAAATTTTTTATCGCCAAAAATTATTGAAAGAATTTTGGAAGGCACTCAGCCAAGAAGTTTGAAATTGCAGGATATGTTTATCGGCATTCCTGATTTATGGCAGGAGCAAGAGGAGAATTGGGGATTTTAAAGGAGATTTTACTTTTTTGAGAGCGTTTGTGAGAGATGTGTCTGAAATTTTGAGAGAGCTATTCTGTTGCTGTTAAAGCGCATTTTTTTGAAGAGTTTTTATTTAGGCATTTTTTCCACTCTTCTTTCCAACTCTTTTTTGACGATAGCCATATTGTCCCTGGCATGATCACAATACGAAACTATTCCGATAAGTTGCTCGTCAGAGAAAGTGTGAGCATATTTTGCAAAATGTTTTAAATCCGTTGCAAACTTTTCTGCTGAAGCTCGTAAAAAGTAGAACTCAATTTTATTTTCAGTCGACATAAAACTCCTAAAAATGGTTAAAAATAAAAAACCGTGTAGAGCCAGTAATCAGAAGGCTTTTCACGGTTTTATTTTACCTCAAAAAAGGTGTCTATCAAGTCGAAAGAAGAGAAAATTAGCGGAAAGATCGGGAGCCACCACCACAGAACCCATCTGTGTTGCAGCTTATTTCCTGAAATAGGTGTTTTATTCAGTGCAACTCCCGATTGGTTAATCAGCTTTCTCAAGAAAGATTTTTTGGCAAGAATATTTTCTTACGCTTTAAGTTTCCCCAACTCTAAATGCTCTTTTTTCGCAGTATCCCAAACTTCCTTCGCAGCGCTGACATTTAGTGATGCAATAGCAAGACCAACAATCAAATCAGGTAAGGCAGAATTGGTGTAGGTTGTGATCGGTCCAGTAAGAATAATTGCAATGTTAGCCAACACATCATTGCGGGCTGATAAAAATGCTGCTTTAACAAGACTGCTACCATGATGGCGATGTTGTGCCAACATCAGTGCACAAGTAAGATTTACGGCTAAAGCTCCGATTCCAGTTAATGACAAAGCCAGTGGTTCCGGCGGAACAAAGAAAATTAATTTTTGCCACGTCATCCACAATGTTGAAAGCCCAGGAACTAGGATCAGGCAGGCAAGCACCATACCAACTCGCGCACGATTTTTAGCTGACCAACTTATGCAAAGAAGAATCAAAAAATTCACCGAGGCATCTTCAAGAAAATCTATACTATCTGCAAAAAGAGATACTGAACCGATGGAGCGCGCCATCGCAAACTCAACGAAGAAAAACGAAATATTTGCTAAGGCAACAAAGTAAATTACGTGTCTGAGCGTTTTATCGAAATGTATTTTCATTTTTTTAATCATTCAATTTGACATATCCTCCCTAACAGGATAAGCTATTTTAGCTAACTTCGCAATTAAAATGATTTATGACTCAACATTTCACACACCTAGCAATCATAAAACGTTTAAAAAGAGCATCGGGACATCTGAACAGCGTTGTGTCAATGCTCGAAGAAGAGAGAGGCTGTCTTGAAATCGCGCAGCAGTTACAGGCAGTCGAAAGTGCAATTACTAAGGCTAAAAAAACTTTAATTCATGATCATATTGATCACTGCCTCGAACATAGCGTGACTGGTAAAAATGCTGCTAAGGCAATCGATGAGTTTAAAGAAATAACCAAATATTTATGAAATATCTTAGCTGTTTAATTTGCTTTATTTTGTTCTTCGCGTCCGAAGCTTTGTGCAAGGAATATCAAATCGAAGAACTCTTAGATATTGCCGAACAAAACAGTGCCAACATTAAAGCCGCCGACTATCTCGCTTCATCGCAAAAACGCTTAGCTAATCAGCAAAAATATTGGAGCAATCCGTATGTTAGCTTCGACAGCAATTTTGGTAATGAGACTTACAGCGTCTCTCAAACCGTTCCTTTCTACAATAAACTGCAAAGCAAATATGACATTGAAGAAGCTGAATACCGAGTTTTAGAAACGCGCAAAAATAATACCGCACTTTTTGTCAAAGCCGATCTCTTCAGTTTGCTTTACCAATATCAGGGCTTGAAGAAAAAAATTGAATTAGCACAGAAGCGCATCGACCGACTGGCTCTGGTTGATCAATATCTTTCCAACATTGTTCTCAATTCCCCAACTAAGCGCACACAGGCTCAAATCACCAAAGACACTATCAAACTGGTTGAACGCGATTTAGTAAAATATCGCAATCAACTTTATCAAATCTGGAATCGCGCCAATATTTACCTGAGTTTGGAAAGTGAGCCGGATAAAATTTTATTGAATTGGATTGATGGAAAAAATTATCAGGGACGAGAATTTTTTATTAATGCGGCGCTAGAAAATAACCTCGATTTGCGTGAGCAAAAATTACTGATTGGCAAATATAAATCTGAACTTTCCTTCGCTAAAATTGAGCAAATGCCTGATGTTAATGTTTCGGCAAGTAAGCAAAATAATTCTTCTGCGTCAGGAGGAAGACAAGATTCAAACGCCATAGGACTATCACTCTCAATTCCGCTAATTAATCGCAATCAGGAAAAAATTGCCTCCTCTGAATCAAAAATAAAATCGCAACAATATGCGTTCGATTATCAAAAAAATATTCTGACCAGCCAGATAAATAACGATCTCAACGAATATGAAATTTTGCTAAAACTTAGTAAAAACTTCCCCGTTGCCAATATCGAAAAAATTATCTCGCGCTTATCTTCAGCTAATTCCGATTTCAAAAAAGGCGTTCTCGATTTCATTACTTACATCGAACTTGATACACGAGAATATGAAGTGATCGAAACCATAATTGATACTCAAGTCGAAACCGCCGGAGCTTACGCCAGAGTCATGACAAGAGTAGGAAGCTTTACAATACCTCAAAAATAAAAAACTAAATGAGCGACAAAAAATTAGAAATTTTCTTCCAAAAAATAATCGAGCTGCGCTGGTTCATCTGCATTTTATTTGGCATGGTGATGCTCTTTGGATTTCATTCGCTGAAACAAATTAAAATTGATGCAATTCCCGACATCACCAACAAGCAAGTCGTGATCAATACCAAGACTTTTGGGATGGATCCGACCAGAATTGAAAAATCAGTTACTTATCCAATCGAAGCTGAACTCTACGGAATTCCTGGCTTGCTTGAGATGCGCTCAATTTCCAAATTTGGCCTGTCGCAAATTGTTCTGATTTTTCGTGATGATGTTGATATTTATTTTGCGAGAACTCAGGCGATGCAAAGATTGTCGATGGTTGGCAATCAAATCCCCCAAGGTCTAATTCCCACCATCGCGCCGCTAACAACTGGAATTGGTGAGATTCTAATTTACCGGCTTTACGCCAAAGACGGAGCCAATGGTATCAACGATTTGATGGAGTTACGCACCATCCAACAATTCCAAGTCGCGCGGGAATTAAAACGAATTGTTGGCGTTGCTGAAGTTGATACGATCGGTGGATATGAGCGGGAATTGCATCTTAATGCCAGCCCGAAAAATATTCTGAAATATGGCATGACCACGGAAAAGCTGATCTGGCAAATTCAATCCGTTGGAGAAAATTTTGGTGGAGGTTACATCGAACAAGACGGCAAACAAAAAATCGTCAGAACTTTTGCCAATATTCATGATTACCAAAACATCATGGATCTTCCGATCAAAATTGATTACACCGGAAATAGCCTGCCGCTAAAACACATCGTTGAAATCAGGCAGGATTATTCGCAAAGATTGGGTGCTGCAACCTATGCTGGAAAAGAGACAGTGATTGGCACGGTGATGCTGCAATCAGGAGAAAATGCCAGAGAAGTTCTAACCAAAGTTAAGCAGCAAATCGCCAAATTTAATCAGTATAACTCGCAGACTCAAATTGAAATTCTTTACGATCGGCAATTCCTGATTGATGAGAATATCAAGACCGTCATGAAAAATTTAGCCGAAGGAATTTTATTGGTTGTGGGAGTTTTATGTCTGGTGCTTGGCAATGTTAAAATCGGTTTAGTAATCGCTGCAACTTTACCATTTTGTATTTTTATTCTCGCCGCCTGCATGAATCTTTTTGGTATTTCGGCAAATTTGATGAGCTTGGGAGCCCTTGATTTTGGCTTGCTTGTAGATTCTTCGGTGGTTCTTGTCGAATTTATTTTAGCTAATTTATTACTCAGCAAAAGCACTGAAGATAAAGCGAATTCAATCGCCAAGCTTTCTTCTCAAGTGGTGAAGCCGATCTTCTTTGGAATCCTCATCATCATTATGGTTTACATTCCGATTCTGATGTTTTCCGGAATTGAAGGAAAAACTTTCAAACCGATGGCAATCAACGTCATCATTGCTCTGATCGCCAGTCTGTTCATTGCTTTTTTATTGATGCCAATTCTTTCCTACTTTTTTATCAGCGAAAAAGATCACAAGGAGAGTCGCTTTTTTAAGTGGATAAAAGAGCAGTACGAGCGGTTATTCGATCTAGTTTTAAGAAATAGCCGCAGAGTAATTTTATGCTGTGGAATATTTTTTGCCTTCTCCGCCTATTTATTTTTTGTGATGTCGTCAGACTTTCTGCCAGACCTCAATGAAGGTGATGTGGTATTCGAGGTGGTAACAGAAAATGGTACTAGTCTTTCCAGGGCCAAAGAAATCTTACAAAATCTTGAGACAGAAATTTCAAAAGAAAAAGAAGTTGCGAAATCTTTTTCACGTATCGGTGCAAGTGAAGTGGGACTTGATCCAATGATGCCAAACGCCGCTGATCTTTTTGTGATTTTAAAGAAAGAATATAAAGGCAATGCCAAAAAAATAGCTGAGAAAATTCATGATAAAATCAACAAGCTTTGTGATGGTTGTGACATCAGCGAATCCCAACCAATCAAGATGCGTTTCAATGAAATGTTGGAAGGAAGCAGAGCTGATTTATCGCTGCGAATTTTTGGTGAAGATTTTAATGTGTTGATTGATGTAACAAAAAAGCTCGAAGAAATTTTAGAAAAAAATTCCGAGATTAAAGAGGTGGCAAGTGATCTGATTAACTCAATCCGCAAAAGCCACTTCATCAACATAATTCCCGATTACGATGCGATTGTAAAAAACCAATCCAGCATTGCCGATGTTGGCAAAGATGTTGAGGACGCAATGGCTGGCATCAGGATCGGAAATTTTTACGCCACAGAATTTCCAATTCCCATTGTTCTCCATTTAAGCGAAAAAGATCGCAATGATCCAAGCCTGATCGGCAATATTCCAATTGGCCTTGGAGATGGAGGCAGCTTCCCGCTCTCAAAAGTTTCTAGTATGCAGGAAAGCGATGATATCGCAGTAATTCCGCGCCTTTTCGGCAAAAGATATTCCAGCCTGTCGATTTATTTGAAGCACACCAATTACTCGGATTTTATCGCGAAAATGGAAAGCGAGATCAAAAAAAATAACATCATTCCCGCCGGGTATTACATCGAATGGGGCGGCAGATTTGAAAATTTTAACAGCGCTAAAAAACAAATTTTCACCATCGTTCCGATTATTCTCGCGATAATTTTTCTGATCCTTTGGAAAATGTTTGGCAGGTTTAAAGAAATTTTAATCGTGCTTTCTTCTGTTCCTTTCGCCTTGAGTGGCGCGGTTTTACTTCTTTTTATCTGTAAAATTCCAATCACGATTTCGGTTTACATCGGCTTCATCACTTTGATGGGAATTAGTTTGCTAAACTCAATAATTCTGATCAGTACTTTCAACAAAGTTAATGATTTGAAACTGTCCTGTCTGCTGCGACTTAGACCAATTTTAATGACTGCAATTGTTGCTAGTCTAGGTTTCTTACCAATGGCTTTTGGTTTTGGCATCGGTGCTGAAGTTCAACAGCCGATAGCGATTACAGTTATTGGAGGCATCATTAGCTCAACAATCACAACTCTAGTTTTGAGTCCGGTTTTGATTAGGAAATTTATTCATTAAATAAATGTACGCTATGCGACAAGTTCGCAAAAAAGCGAAAAAACGCACTTGGGGTAGCAGTCAGAAAAGTTCGATGAAAATCCCGCGAAAGTAGTATTTACCGATGTACACCATTTTCTCTATGGTGAACGTGAAACGGAGAAACAGAGAGAGAAATGAGAGATTTTTTCCAAAAAACAGGATGTGTAGAGAAGAAAAGGTGAACGTAAAATGAAAAGATAAAAGCTGGGGAATGCTGCAAACACAGGGCTTCGAGAGGGGTAGCAAAAATCGCTAAAACCTACGGGAGACTCGGTTCGCAATTGAATACTGGCGGATGGGGTGAGATTC
>DENL01000024.1 GCA_002359655.1 Rickettsiales bacterium UBA2645
AATTAATGGGGAGCAGTATAAACATTGCCCTTCATAATTGTGAAGGAAACAATTTCTCTCTTTACCGTAGCAAATCCAAAATCGCCTTTGCTTTTCCTGAATCCAGCATTGATCTGGAGAGATCAATTCCGTCCTCAATTTTTTCAACATGGTTTGAGAGCTTGAAAGCGAAGGCGGAATTTAAAATCACGATATCGCGGTAAGCAGATTTTTCGCCTTCTAAAAGGGCGATTAGTTTTTCGGCATTATATTTCGGATCCTTTCCTTTCAAAGCTTCGAGACTGATTTTTTTGAATCCTAATTTTTCGGGGTTAATAATTTCTTCCGCAAAAATTTGACTATTCTCGCAGCGCAGAAAATAAGAATCAGCACAAAGTGAAATCTCATCCATGCCGTCTTGGCCATGAACAATGTAAGTCGCTTTATTAATTTGTAGCGGCTCATTAATAGCATTGGCCATTTTTTTCATCACGTCATGCCGCGAAACACCAATGAGTTGGAAGCTGGTATTTGCTGGGTTTAAGAGCGGCCCGAGATAATTAAAAATTGTTGGTACACCCAGAGATTTTCTGATTTGGGCTAAATTGCGCAGCGCTTCGTGAAAATAAGGTGCGAATAAAAAACACAATTTTTTTTGGCGCAGATTTTCTTCAATCTCAGCAACATCCGAAGAAATTTTAATGCCAAGTTCAAAAAAAATATCAGCAGAACCTGATTGGGAAGAAATTGCTTTATTGCCATGTTTTGCAACCGGAATTCCAGCAGCGGCAACCACAAAACAAACTGCGGTTGAAACATTCAGCGTGTTTAATTTATCGCCGCCAGTGCCACAAACATCAATTGAGTTTTCTGGCGCGGAAATATGCTTCATTCTTTTTTTTAAGGACGCAACAGCGCCACTAAAAGCATCTGATGGAAGGCCAGTTTCGTTTAAAGCCAGCAAGAAATTTTTAATTGCATCTTCGCCAATTTTTAAGTCGAAAATCTGATCAAAAATTTCTTCGAAATCTTGGGTGCTTAGACTGGTTAAATTCATTTAGGATATTTTATCGTTGTAGCTGAGTCTTGTCCAAAGCAGAGGTTTCTGATGGCAGAACTATTGTTGAAGGTTGTAAAATTTTTTCTGGGTTTTTTATAAAACTGTCATCTTGTAGTTGGCCAGTTTTTAGGTTAATTGGATTTAGGTTAAGTTGTGGATTTAAATGAATAACCACTCCTCTTTTAATAAAATCATCAAGCAATCCTAGGTAAGTTGTAGAAGATTCTAGAATATGCTGTGGATTACCGCGTGACCATTTTGCATGAGGATTTTGCGCTGATTTAAAATTATCCGAAATTTCTAGTTTTTGTATTTCCTTAAATTCTTCTACCGCTTCTTTTGATGTGCCTGGTTTGAAGGAGAATATTTGTACACCAACAGTCATAGCATATTCTGGCGTCACATCCTTTATAGCAGTAATGCCAACTCTTGCAGCTTCTGAAACCCATTCTCCGGTTGGAACTCCTTCGTAATCTAATACTTGAGTGAACGTCTTGTTTTCAACTTGAAAGATATGACCAACTGGATGGTGGTCTATCAGTTTCTCAAAATTATCAACCCATGCGACAGGAATTCCTGAAGATAAAGCGCCACAACTTCTCAAATGAGCAACATTTGTGTCATTGTCTCTAGTTTTTAGAGCGTAACCTACGGCAACTGGCAAACTTTCTCCAGCAAATATAAAATTACCTTCAATACCAACGCAGGTTTCTTGTTTTCTTGAGGTCAGTTCTTCTGGATATAAGTTGTATAATCCATCATCACCACGAGCAGCGCAAGTTGAGTGGTATAATTTTGGATTAAGTAACGCTTCTTCTGACGCTTTTTCTGGGGATTTCATAATTTAAATTAGATCGAGAAAGTTTTTGATAATTTGATGACCATGCTCAGAAGCAATTGATTCTGGATGAAATTGTACGCCGTAGATTTTTAGTTTTTCGTCAGCAATTGCCATGATTATTCCATCTTTGGTGCTGGCGGTGATTTGTAAATTTTTTGGACAAGTTGCTTTTTCAATAATCAGAGAATGATAACGTGTGGCTTTGAAAGGTGAGGGCAAACCTTTGAATAAATTTTCTTGCTTATGAAAAATCTCGCTGACTTTGCCATGCATTGGATAAGTTTTTACAACCTTGCCAGCAAAGGCTTGGCCGATTGCTTGATGACCTAAACAAACGCCAAAAATTGGAATAATTCCTTTTAATTTTTCGATCACTTCCAGACAAATTCCGGCTTCATTTGGTGTGCAAGGTCCAGGTGATAAAACGATGCCGCGCGGATTTAGTTTTTTAATTTCTGCAACCGAAATTTCGTCGTTGCGTTTGACCACGACTTCTTTTTCTCCGGCTTGGATAAGATAGTGGTAGAGGTTGTAGGTAAAGCTGTCGTAGTTATCGATTAGTAGAATCATTTTTAAATTTTTTTGTAATCTTCAAGTGAGTATTCATCAACTTGCATTGCATCTAAAACCGCGACCTGAGCTGCCTGAAGCATTTCAAATTCTTGCGAAGTAATCACAGATTTTTCTTTTGCCAACTGTGTCAATTCTTCAACTGATTTGCGAGGCAAGGTTTTGTCTTTAATCGCGGCTTTAATTTTATCGGCGACGAATTGCGATTTTTCTTGCAACAGCAAAGCATTTTCAATTCTGCCAACATTATCAGTTGGGTCGAAAGAAACGAAAATTCCAGCGGTTAGCGATTCACGCACAGTACCGTTTTTAATAAAGTTTTGAACAACTTTGTGGCTGAGCTCATCGTCACTCGGACAAACAAAAGCGTTGATTCTAGCCCAAATAGCAAAAGGGAAGGTTAGCCATTTTAAACTTGAACCAAGCAAGTTTTGATAAAGTCCTTCAACACCATATTGCGCTTTTGAAAGTTGCTCTTTGATGGCGTGTTCAACGATTACTTCATCTTCTTTTTTGCAGCCTTCTTCTTGGAATTTTCTTAAAATTGAAGTTGCGATGTACATTGCTGAAAGCATGTCGCCAAAGCGGCCGTTGATTTTTTCTTTGCGTTTTAAATTGCCGCCAAAACGCGCCATTGCAATATCGGCAAGCAAAGCAAAAGTTGCAGAAGCCCAAGCAATTTTTCTTTCATATTTTGCAACTAAGCCGGTTTTAAATGGTTTTCTGAAATAGCCGCGAGTGATTGAAAGAACAATCGAGCGCACAAAATTGCTCAGTAAATGATTGATGTGAGAGAAAAACGCTTTGTCAAAATTTTTGACATCGCCTTTTTCTAAAGCTTCGATTTCTTTGTAAGCGTAGGGGTGGCACATGATTGCACCTTGTCCGAAGTGGATCAAACTGCGGGTCATGATGTTGGCGCCTTCAACAGTGATTGAAATTGGGGTGGAAAAATAAGCGTTGGCTAAAACATTTCTTGGTCCACGAATAATTCCACGTCCACCAATTACGTCCATGCCGTCGTTGATATTTTGGCGAAAAATTTCAGTAGCGTGATATTTGGCAATGGCGGTAATTACTGCTGGTTTTGAACCAGAGTCAATTGCGCCAGCAGTGAAAGATCGCATTGCATCCAAGGCATAAGTGCGCGAAGCAATACGTGCTAAAACTTCTTCAATGCCTTCGAATTTACGAACTGCAGTGCCAAATTGTTGACGAGTGGCGCAGTAAGCACTGACAACTCGGGAAACTAATTTTGATCCGCCGGCAGAAGTTGAAGGAAGAGAAATTCCGCGCCCCGCCGCCAAACATTCCATTAACATTTTCCAACCTTTGCCAAGGCCAGACTCAGCACCAATTATTGCGTCTAGCCCAATGATAACATTTTCGCCGTTAAGCGGAGAATTAACAAAAGGAGTGGCCAGCGGATCATGTCTGCGACCTTGCACTACGCCGGCTGTTTTGTTTGGAACTAAAGCGCAAGTGATGCCAACATCTTCATTTTGTGAAATTAGTTTTTCTGGGTCGCGCAGTTGAAAAGCAACGCCAATCAAAGTGGCGTAAGCACCAAGAGTGATGTAGCGTTTATTCCAATTAAGGCGAATTTTTATTTCGCCATTTTCGTCTTTAAATAAAACGCCGTTTGAAATTATTGAAGTGGCGTCAGAGCCGGCAGTTGGTTCGGTCAAAGCAAAGCAAGGAAGTTCACGGCCATCAGCTAAGCGTGGTAAATAGTAGTCGCGTTGTTTTTGTGTACCGTAATGCATCAATAATTCTGCAGGTCCTAAAGAATTTGGCACCATGACGGTGATTGCTAAAGGTACTGAGCGAGAAGATAATTTTTGGATAACGCAGCTGTGACCATAAGCTGAAAAACCAAGCCCGCCGAATTCTTTTGGAATGATCATGCCAAAGAATTTTTTCTCACCTAAGAATTTCCAAACACGCTGCGGCAAGTCGCGTAAATGTTGTATTTCGTAGTCAGTGCACATTTTGCAAACTTCTTCAACTTCATTGTCTAGAAAGCTTTTTTCCTCAGCAGAAAGCTCAGGATATTTTTGTGCAAAAATCCATTTGAAGTTAGGACGGCCAGAAAATAATTGGCCATCAATCCAGACGTTTCCTGAAGTTAGAGCAATTTTTTCGGTTTCAGAAATTTTTGGCAAAAGGCCAAGTTTAGCAATCAAAGTGATCAAATATTTGCTAATTAAATTACTGCGAATTGCTGGAACAGAAATGATTACAGAAATTGCTGCGAAAAAAATCCAGCAAATCAAATTACAGTTTTGTGTCAGAAGATAAAGGGTTAGAGTCGCGATATAAAAGGGAATTGGCAATTTTTTGTAAGCGTAAAAAACGCACAAAATAAAAGTGATCAATCCTAAGTTTGGTACTTGAGCAAGAAAATTTATCATGTTTGACTCGAGATTTATTAATAAAATTTAGCTAACTATTTCTTAACACTAATTCACAAGCAGCCTTTACCAATCCACGAATTTGGGCAATGTAAGAAGCGCGTTCATTAACTGAAATTGCGCCTCTGGCATCAAGTAAATTTAAAATGTGACTGGCTTTTAAAGCTTGTTCGTAGGCTGGAATTGGTAGGTTTTTTTCAGACAAAATTTGTGATTGTTCTTTGCTTTCAACAAAGTTTCTAAAAAGAGCTTCTAAGTTTGAATGCTCTAAAATGAAGGCTGAATTCTCGATTTCGCTTTGCTTGAAAACGTCGCCGTAAGAAATTTTTTCTGCACCTGTAAGTCCGTTCCAATTAATGTCAAAAATTGAATCAATGCCTTGAATATGCATGGCAATGCGCTCAAGACCGTAGGTGATTTCGCCAGCGATAATTTCACATTCAATTCCGCCAACTTGTTGCATGTAAGTGAATTGCGAAATTTCCATGCCATTGAACCACACTTCAAAACCCAAGCCGGAAGCGCCAACTGAAGGGTTTTCCCAATCATCCTCAACAAAACGGATATCGTTGTTTTTGATATCAAGTCCAATCAGATCAAGGCTTTGCAGGTAAAGATCTTTAATATCTTTCGGAGCTGGCTTAAGCAAAACTTGAAATTGATAATAGTGACTTAAGCGATTGGGATTTTGCGCATATCTAGCATCGGTTGGTCGACGAGATGGCTGAACGTAAGCCACCTTCCAAGGTTTTTTGCCCAAAGCACGAAGTACAGTTGCAGGATGAAGTGTGCCAGCGCCAACTTCAATATCGATTGGTTGCAAAACGGCGCAGCCATGAGATGCCCAGAAGTTTTGCAAAGTAAAAATAATTTCTTGGAACGATTTCACTGAATTTAAACTGAAAATGAACTACCACAACCACAGCTGGCTTTGGCGTTTGGGTTATTAACTTTAAAGTAAGAAGCGCCGAGCTCTTTGACGAATTCAATTTCAGCACCTTGCAAAAATGGTAAAGAGGTTTCATCGGTGATTGCTAGAATTTGAGAATTTTCTTCTGCAATTTTTACGTCGCCTTCCGAGCTTTTTTCATCAAGTTCAAAAATATATTGAAAACCGCTACAGCCGCCACCAGAGATTGAGATACGCAAAAATTTATCGCGATTCTGTTCTTTTTGTCGAATCTCAATAATGCGCTGAAGCGCTGATTTTGTGATAGTTACGGAGTTCATTGTTATTTTTTCTTTTTGTTTCTTTTTTCAAATTCTAAGAAAATTTCAGAAAGCTCAATTTTTTGTGAAGCGAGCAAAACCAAGCTGTGGTAGAATAAGTCGCAAACTTCGCCGATTAAATCTGAGCGAGTTTTTTTGCTAGATTTTTTGTCGTTAATAAAAGTGGCGATTATCACCTCCAAAGCTTCTTCACCAATTTTTCTGCTGATTTTTTCAACCCCTTCTTTGGCTAATTCGTATGAGTAAGAGTTTTTTTCTTTACGCGCGATTTTGTCTTGGATCAAGGCAAAAAGCTCTTCCAGAGTTAATTGGTTTTTTGACATTGCTAGTTTGAAAATGAATTTATGATCAGCAGAATTTACTATTTGATGATTCAATTGCAAGGCAAGTCTTTCTTGACAAAAAGCTTTGCCTTCCTACCTTGCGCGCCCCGAAATTTTTTATTTCTTAATTAATTTTTTTTAAAAAACATGGCTACTGAAATGACATTGTCGATCATCAAACCTGATGCAACTGAGAGAAACCTTACTGGCAAAATCAACGCTAAATTTGAAGATGCGGGACTAAAAATTGTTGCTCAAAAAAGAGTGCAACTTTCTGAAAAAATCGCTGGCGAGTTTTATGCTGTCCACCGCGAGCGCCCTTTTTATAAAGACTTGGTAAAATTTATGACTTCAGGACCTGTAGTTGTACAAGTTTTGAAAGGTGAAAATGCCGTTTTGAAAAATCGCGAAATCATGGGCGCTACAAACCCTGCAAATGCTGATGCTGGAACTATTCGCAAAGAGTTTGCACTTTCAATTGAAGCCAATTCAGTCCACGGATCTGATAGTTTAGAGAATGCAAAAAATGAAATTTCTTTTTTCTTCGCTGGATACGAAATCGTCGAATAAGATTTAAAATTCAAAAGTTTTTTGTCTGAATTTTTTTAAAAAAAATGCTGTAATTTCGCTTAAATAAAAGCTGATTTTTTGTAATTTTTCCTTGTAATTTGCGTATGGGCTTAGAGCCTTGATTTTAAAAGGAAAAAGACAGTTTTTCTGAATTTTGAACACGTGTTCAAAATTCAGTTTTTTGTTTGATTAAATTCGGAATTTAATCAAACAAAAAACTCTTCTAATTTACCTCAATCTTTTGCTTAGATTTTCAAGCATGTCACTGGTCATTTTCGCTAAATCATACTCTGCTTCCCATCCCCATTGTTGACGAGAAGATGAGTCGTCGATTGAACGTGGCCAAGAGTCGGCAATTTTTTGGCGAAAGTCGGGAGCGTAATTAATTTGAAAATCTGGAATATGTTTTTTGATTTCTGCGGCCAACTCTGCGCAAGAAAAGCTAATGCCAGCAAAATTAAAATTGCAGTGATTTTTAAGTTTTGAAAAATCAGTTTCAGCCAGTTCAATAGTGCCGCGAATGGCATCATTCATGTACATCATCGGCAAAACTGTATCAGCTTTTAAGAAGCAAGTGTAAGATTTTTTTTGCAACGCTTCATAAAAAATCTCTACCGCATAATCAGTTGTTCCGCCACCAGGAAGAGTTTTGTAGCTGATCAATCCGGGATAGCGAATTCCCCTCACATCAATGCCAAACTTGGCAACATAATATTCGCAAAGTAGCTCGCCTGCTACTTTAGTAAGGCCATACATCGTTTTTGGTAGTAGCACAGTTTCTTGCGGAGTATTGTCGCGTGGTGTTTCTGGGCCAAAAACTGCAATTGAACTTGGGCAAATAATTTGTTTTACACTTAACTCGCGAGCAACTTCTAAAACATTGTGAAGGCCAGTCATGTTAACATCCCAGCATAAGTTGGGATTCTTTTCGCCAGCTGCAGAAAGAATGGCTGCCAGATGATAAATTATTTTAATGTCGTGTTTTTTTACAATCTCGGCAAGACGAGTTTTGTCCAAAACGTTTAAAGTTTCGTAAGGCAAAAATTGTTCTGCCTTTACATCTATTTTAATATCTGAAGTAACGATGTTTTTTTCGCCGTAAATTTTTTTAAGGGCAGCGCTAAGTTCAGAACCAATTTGTCCTAAAGCACCAGTAACAAGGATTTTCATTTTCTACTCTACTAAAAAAGTTATCGATTTTAAATATTCACTTTCTTTCAAAGCTGGATTTACTGGGTGATCAAAGCCGGCACCAAAAGTGCGGATCAATCTTGCTTTGCGATCCGCCTTACGCAGACCATCATTCGCAGCAGCAATCAAATCAGACAAAGAAGCGTTATGCGAGCAAGAAGCTAGCATTAAAATACCGTTTTTTCTCAGTAACTTTGCTGAAAGTCTAACTAATTTTTCGTAAGCTTTCAAACCAACCGCAAAATCTTTTTTAGATTTTACAAAAGCTGGCGGATCAAGAACAACAATATCAAAACGTCTTTTTTGAAATTCAGGATTGTCTAAAACTTCAACAACTTTGTCACAAATTATTTCACATTCTTGGGTGAAATTATTCAGTACAATATTTTTGCTTAATTGGTCTAAAGCGCTTTGCGAAGAGTCAATAAATGTAACAGATTTAGCGTTATTTTTCAGAGCATTTAAACCAAAGCCACCGTTGTAACAAAAGGCATCAAGCACATCGCAATCTTTCGACAAAGAACTAATAAAATCACGGTTAATTCTTTGATCAAAAAACCAACCAGTTTTTTGTCCCGACTTTATATTAGCCAAAAATTTTAGATTATTTTCTTCGATCAAAATTTCGTCAGCGACTTCACCTTTGGTGTTTTTTATGTAGAGTTCTAGGGCTTCAAACTTTCTTGCCTCAACATCATTTCGAAAAATTATTGCCGCATCGGGAAATAATTTTTCTAAAGCAGCAATTAAAAATTGCGTAAGTTTTTCCATGCCAGCAGTAGAAATTTGGCAAGATAAAACATTATCAAAGCGATCAATTACAAGGCCGGGAAGAAAATCAGCTTCAGAGTGAATTAATCGGTAAAACGGTTTGTCAAAAAATTTATCACGTAGATTTTTTGCTGCTGAAATTTTTTCGACAAAAAAATCTGCATCAATTTTTTGCTCAGCATCGCGAGTTAAAATTCGTGCTGCAATTAAGCTGTGAGAATTGAAATAGGCTAGGGCAAAAGTTTCGCCTCTTTTTATTTCTACATCAACAATCGTGCCTTTTTCTAAATTTTTTAACTCAGCAAAATTTTCAATTTCATTAGAAAAAATCCACAAAGATCCGTGAGTGATGCGTAGTTCGCTGCGATGTTTGATGTGAAGTTTTGGATTGGACATTTTAAATAAATTTTGTCGCGTATGCGCGGATTCAGTCCGCGCACAGCAACTCAGATTAGACTAGGAATAAATCGGGAATTGCTTACAAAGAGCTGCGACTTCTTCTTTTATTTTTGCTTCGAAAGCGTGATTACCTTCTTCGCCATTTTTAACAAATCCTTCCAAAACATCGCAGATCATGTGGCCGATGCGTTGAAATTCTTTTTCTTTAAAGCCACGAGTTGTGCCAGCTGCGGTGCCAAATCTTAAACCTGAAGTTACAAAAGGACTTCTTGGATCATTTGGAATTGCGTTTTTGTTGCAAGTAAGTCCAGCGCGTTCCAGAACTTTTTCTGCTTCTTTGCCAGTCAGAGTTTCAAGCGGCGTTAAATCAACAACCATCAAATGACAATCAGTTCCACCAGTTGTGATTTTTAAACCACGCTTAACTAAAACCTCTGATAAAACTTTAGCATTGGCAACGATTTGCTTGGCGTAAGTTTTAAATTCAGGACGCAGCGCTTCAGCAAAAGCTACAGCTTTAGCAGCGATCACATGCATCAAAGGGCCACCCTGCAAACCAGGAAAAACGGCAGAATTAATTTTTTTCGCCAACTCTTCATTATTGGTTAAAATTACACCACCGCGTGGGCCGCGCAGAGTTTTGTGAGTTGTAGAAGTTACAATATCAGCAACGCCAATTGGGCTTGGATAAATTCCGGCAGCAACCAAGCCAGCAACATGCGCCATATCAACCATCAATAAAGCGCCGACTTCATCAGCGATTTTTTTAAAACGTGCCCAGTCAACAATACGCGGATAAGAAGAAATGCCGGCGACAATTAATTTTGGTTTATGTTCGTGAGCCAATTTTTCTGCTTGATCGTAATCAATCAAACCGTCAGTAGCGCGAATTCCGTATTGTACTGATTTTAGCCACATGCCAGAAATTGTACGCTGTGCGCCATGAGTTAAATGTCCACCAGCTGCCAGCGACATCCCAAGAATTGTATCGTGTGGTTGCAGAAGTGCCAAATAAACCGCCAAGTTTGCAGAAGCACCAGAATGCGGCTGCACATTAGCAAATTTTGCGCCAAATAATTGACACAAACGATCAATTGCTGCCTGTTCAATTTCGTCAGAAAATTCGCAGCCGCCGTAATATCTTTTAGCTGGATAACCTTCAGCATATTTATTTGTGAAAACTGAACCTTGCGCCTCAAGCACCGCGCGGCTGACTATATTTTCAGAAGCGATCAATTCGATTTGATATTTCTGGCGATCCATTTCGTGCTCAATTGATTTAGCAATTAGCGGATCAGAATTTTTTAGGCTTGATGAGAAGAATGTCATATTAATTTTTAAAATATTAATGAAGAAAAGTTGTCACTTAGTTTTACAAATATAAAGCTTTTTACACAAAAGTTTTATATTTGGGGTTGATTATTCTTTTAACACCATCAGTATGTTTTTCATCACGATGAGAGGTTACCCGAGGGTTCCGTCCCAAGGATTATACCTCTTTTGGTTCAGAGGTGCACTTCCAAGTTTTTTGGGATTGCACCTCTTTTTTTATGCTTTGAAGTTTGTCTTTCTCCTTATTTAAAAACCAAATCTTGTCAGAAAATTTTCTTAACAAAGATGAAAATTTGTATTTGTTAGGAATTATTAGTTTTTCTAATTTTTCTTGACTCAAAAGATATTCAATTAAGCAATGAAAATCACCATCACCACTTACAATCACGGCTTTTCATAATTTTGGAATTCTATCATTGCATGCAAAACCAACTCTGCATTAACATTGCCCTTGACAGTTCCGTCTTTTTTAAGAACTAGAGTTGGCTTAAAAACTACGATATAGCCAATTTTTTGCAAAACTAAATAAAGTTGCTCATTTCCCGAAACATAGCCCATAAAAATGAAAGCTTTGGTAACGAAAAACTTTTCCCGCAGGTAAGTACGAAATTTTTTAAAATCTAACTTCCAGCCTTGATCTCTAATCGCCAAATGCAAATTTTGGCTATCAATAAACGCGAAGTTATTTTTCTGGTTTTTCATAGTGGTGATTTTTGGCTAAAATAATTTACAGACCAAATCGATTAAAGCTGATGCGTTCTTCGACTTTGCTGATTAAGGTTTCAATCATTTGCGATTTTTCAGAGAAAAAACTTTTCAACAATCCTTTTTTTGCAGTGACTTGCACAAACTGAATTTTGTCACCGAATTTTTCTTTCATTTTTTTGCGCATATCACAAATGCCGTCAACCAAACCAAGTTCGGCGGCTTTTTTGCCAGACCAAAATGCGCCAGTAAATAATTTATCTTCAGATTCTTTTAATTTATCGCCGCGTCTTGATCTGACTAGATCTTTAAAACTTTCAAAAACATCGCGCTGCGCATTTTTTAAGATTTCAATATTTTCAGATTCTTCCGGCATGAATGGATCAAGAATCGCTTTGTTTTTTCCTTCAGTGTAAAGGCGACGATCAATACCGATTTTTTTAATTAATTCAACAAAGCCAAAGCCAGAAAAAATTACACCAATCGAGCCAATAATTGAAGAATTGTGAGCATAAACTTCATCGCCAGCGACAAGCAGCCAATATCCTCCAGAGGCGGCAACATCTTGTGCGAAAGTATAAACCGGAATTTTTTTCTCAGCGCTTAGCTCGCGAATGTAATTATAAATTAACTCTGATTGAACTGGCGAGCCTCCGGGAGAATTGATATTAAGCGCTACAGCTTTCAAATTTTTTGTTTCAAAAGCGCGTTTTAAAAGTGGTTCAATATTTTGAAAATTAAGGCCAGATTCTAATTTTGAATCTTTACCAATCACGCCGTGAAGATTGACGCAAGCGACAATTGGATCAGAGTTTTGACGCAAGATTTTTTTTACTAATCTGATAATGCGCTTGGTTTTTTTGCAGTTAGAGTTCAAGGATTTGCTCATTTTGGTTTTTGTTAAAAATTGAAAAATCTTTTATGTTGAATTCTTTTTTAGAAATTTTGCGCCAGTAATTGCAGCAGCAAAAAACTAAGAAGAAAAATAAAATTACTGAAACCGAAATCCACAGACCTTGCGGTCCAAAAGAATTCATGATAGCGCCCGTAATGAAGAGTCCGCAAATATTACCAAGCAAGTTAAATCTGGAAAAAGCGCTATTTACGGCTAGGCGCTGCGTTGGTTTATATTTCTCATTAATCAAAACAAGAGCGGGAAGTTTGATACCAGCTAACGATCCAAACATTAAAAAAAGTAAAATATAAATTCTGCTCGAATCTTGGTTGAAATAAAGTGAGCAAGAGAAGAACAAAGATAAAATTGTTGAGCCTATCATCATCATGCGGCGGTTGAAAATATCGGCTAAATAACCAATTGGAATTGAAAAAATTGTTCCAAGTAAAAGCACCGAAAGAAGTAGTGAAGCTTGATCTTTCGTCATGCCAATTCTGATGCCATAAATAATCAAAAAGGCGCTTGAGGAAGACATGGCATAACTCACAGCAAATCCGGCAAACATAATTTTTGGCGAGTTTTTGATGTAGCGCCAAATGGTAATTTTTTTCTCTTCACGAATTGCGGAGTCAAAATCATTTTTTCTAAATCTTAAAATTGGCAGTATGGAGATTAGATAAAAAAAACTGGCCAGAAAAAAGGAAAGGAAACCATCAGAAGTTTTAGTAAAATTTAAAATAATTGGTCCCATGCTGTTACCAATTGCTACTAACATTGAGCCAATTGAAATAATAAAAGCGCGCATTTTTGCTGGAGCCATGTCGATCATTATGGTATTGCGTGTGACGCTGCAAATAAAAAATGAAGTGCCGAGAAAAAAAATCGTAATTAGCCAGAAGATGTAATTGATATAAAAGTAGGTAACTAAAGAGAATAGCGCAGAAGTTAATGAACTGATAATGATAGTGCGAATCATGCCAGTTTTGTGACCGATCATTGGTAAGAAGCGTGAAAAAATAACGCCAGCGCCGATTTGAGTGGCAGTTGAAACTGACATTAGTATTTCATTCTTAACATGCAGCTCAAGCTTCAGAGCTATCATTACCATCAATATTCCATAACCAATTGAGGAAAGAAAAATTGAAGAAAAAATTGCCGAAAGATTGCCAAACAAAGCAAAATCCCAACTAATTTGATTATTAGAATTTTGTAGTGGAAGTGGTGAAAAAACTGTGCCAGAGACATCGTAATTTCTGGTTACAACCTGACGCTTTAAGATTGGAAAAAACATTTCAGACTATTTGAAATTGCGTACATCGGTTAGATGACCTGTAACTGCAGCCGCAGCAGCCATTGCTGGACTTAATAAATGTGTTCTGCCACCGCGACCTTGTCTGCCTTCAAAATTACGATTAGAAGTTGAAGCGCAGCGTTCGCCAAATTCTAGCTTGTCAGCATTCATCGCCAAACACATTGAACATCCGGGTTCGCGCCACTCAAAACCAGCGTTAGTAAAAATTTTATCTAAACCTTCCATCTCAGCTTGCTCTTTAACCAAGCCAGATCCGGGAACAACCATGGCAAGCTTGATGCCGCTGCTGATTTTTTTGCCTTGCAAAATTTTTGCAGCAGCGCGGAAATCTTCGATACGACCATTTGTACAAGATCCGATAAAAACTTTATCGATTCTAATTTCTGACAAAGGCGTTCCAGCCTTTAATCCCATATATTCCAAGGATCTAACAACTGCTTCTTGCTTGCCTTTATCAGAAAAGCTTTCAGGAGTTGGAACTTTATCAGTTATTGCTAACACATCTTCTGGGCTGGTTCCCCAAGTAACTTGTGGTGCGATATCTTCAGCCTTTAAATGAAGTTCTTTATCATATTTTGCTTCAGCATCTGAAGTTAAAGACTGCCAGTATTTTACAGCTTTTTCAAAATCAGCACCTTGAGGCGCAAGTGGACGACCTTTTAAATATTCGTAAGTTTTTTCATCAGGAGCAATTAATCCAGCGCGGGCTCCGGCTTCAATCGACATATTACAAACTGTCATGCGACCTTCCATCGAAAGCGATCTGATTGTTGAACCAGCATATTCAATAACACAGCCAGTTGCGCCAGCTGTACCGATTTTTCCAATCACGGCTAGAGTGATGTCTTTAGCAGTCACGCCATTTCCGAGTTGGCCATCAATTTTTACTAAAAAGTTTTTAGCGCGTTTTTGGATTAATGTTTGTGTAGCCAAAACATGCTCAACTTCAGAAGTGCCAATACCAAAAGCTAGAGCGCCAAAAGCGCCGTGAGTTGAAGTGTGACTATCGCCACAAACAATCACCATTCCCGGTTGAGTCAAACCTTGCTCTGGGCCAACGATGTGCACGATGCCTTGTTTTTTATCGTCGAGATCAAAATATTTTATGCCAAATTCGCGGCAGTTTTTTTCCAGAGTTTCAACTTGAATACGCGAGGTTTTATCTTTGATACCAGAAGTTCCGTGACCACGATCCGCAGTGGTTGTTGGCACATTATGATCAGCGACTGCTAAATGTGCTTCAGCTCTTCTTGGTTTTCTTTTTGTAATGCGAAGGCCTTCAAAAGCTTGAGGTGAGGTGACTTCGTGAATTAATTGACGATCAACATAAATGACCTGTGAAGAGCCGTCATCATCAACCAGATGCGAGTCCCAGATTTTATCGTAAAGAGTTTTTGGCGCAGAAAAATTTGTTGAAGAGTTAGTCATTTTATTTTTTCAAGAAAATAAGAGAAGTTTAGAACTGTTGTCGCGCTTATGATTCTCGAGGATTTTATTTTTTGCAATTTAAAAAATTAGCTAATTTGTTGACTTTTTTCTTCGACTAGTTTCTCAGATATTATTGCAATAATTTTGGTATCAGGATTTTTTGAGTAACAAATTTCTTCCTTAGATTCTTCTCTATCAAAATAAATATGAACATTTCTTGATGCTTTCAATTTAGAACTTTCTAAAGCTTTTACTAAAGCTTCTATGCCTGAGATTCCAATTTGATTTCCTTCGATATTAATCTTTTCTACTTTACAGGCCGGATTTGATAAAGATTCAGCTAGATCTTTTGCACCTGCAGCTGTTATTCGATTTCTTTCGAGAGCTATATTAACTAATTTACAAGACTCATTAAGCAAATCTTCAGAAAGATTTTTTATAGCTTTATCTGTGATTTCGCAATCACTGAGACTAATAGATGTCAATCTAACAAAGGATTCAGATAATTTTTTTAAAATATCATCTCCAGATTTGCACCCGCAAATATCAATCGATTTTATTTTACAATCATAATTCACTACATTCTCAACTAGAGTTTCTACCAAAGTTTTTACTAAAGTTTCCGTTTCAGAGTTTTCTTTGTAGGCCTCAAGCTCAATGTTTTCTACTTTACAATTTTCATCTCTCAAAGATTCAAACAAATATTTTATGTCTTCATTTCTGAGTTCATAGTTAAAAGTCATAACTTCTGGATAAGAGACATCAGAATTTATACCATTGAACATATCATGAAAAATCATGATTTTTTTAACCGGATTATCATTATCTCTCAAAGATACAATTTTTTCTGCTGCATATTGATTTACACCTTGATCAGTCAAGGATTTTATCAATTCCAATCTGTAGTTGGTTTTTGTGAGTTTATTTGTTTCGATATTTTTCATTTAGTTCATTCGGTTTATTGATTTATAAAACTATGTAAGCCAATTATCTAATTACTTTTAGATGATCCTAAAACAAGCAGTAATTTTGAAAATAAGAAGAAAGTCAAAATCTTCTACAGCTTGCCAAAAAAATCTTGGTGATTAACTTTGATGAAAATTTTTCCTCTAAATCTCGTTTAAAATTTCAGTTAACTAAACATGGCTGGTCATTCGCAATTTGCTAATATCAAGCATCGCAAAGGTGCACAAGATGCTAAGAAAGCTAAGCGTTTTACTAAAATTTTGCGTGAAATTACGGTTGCGGCGAAAACTGGACAGCCTGATATTAATTTCAATCCACGTTTGCGCAATGCTGTGATTGAAGCACGAACTAATAACATGCCAAAAGATCGCATTGACGCGGCGATCAAAAAAGCCAGTGGCGGAAATGACACTGAAAATTTCGAAGCAATTCGTTATGAAGGTTATGCACCAAACGGAATTGCAATTATTGTCGAAGCTTTAACCGATAATCGTAATCGCACCGCAAGTGAAGTGCGTAGTATTTTTACTAAAGCTGGTGGCGCTTTGGGCGAAACTGGATCAGTAAATTTTATGTTTGACCATGTTGGCGTAATTCAATTTGCTGCTAAGATTGCTGGCGAAGAAGAGATGTTCGAAGCCGCTCTAGAAGCTGGCGCAAATGAAGTTGAATCTTCTTTTGATCTTCATGTTATTATTACTGAGATTGAAAATTTTGCTTCGGTCCGCGATACTTTGATTGAAAAATTTGGTGATCCACTTTCAGCTAAATTTGATTGGAAAGCAAAAAATACCATAGAGGTTTTAGATCTCGAGCAAGCACAAAAATTAATGAAGATGATTGACGCTTTAGAAGATTGCGATGATGTGCAAATGGTTACCGGAAATTATGTTTTTTCAAATGAAATTGCAGAAAAATTATAACTAAATTTTTAAAACATGAAAGAAATCGAAATCACTTCGCAACTAATCAAAGACCATAATTTAACCGAAGGCGAATATCAAAAAATTTTAGAAATTCTTGGTCGCACTCCTAAAATTACTGAGCTGGGAATTTTTTCGGCGATGTGGTCGGAGCATTGTTCTTACAAGTCAACCAAGAAATGGTTGAAAACCATGCACACTAAAGCGCCGTGGGTAATTTGTGGTCCGGGTGAAAATGCTGGCGTGATTGATATTGGTGATAATCAAGCGGTAGTTTTCAAAATGGAAAGTCACAATCATCCATCTTTTATCGAGCCATATCAGGGTGCTGCAACTGGAGTTGGTGGAATTCTTCGCGATGTCTTTACTATGGGTGCTCGTCCAATTGCTAATTTAAATGCGCTGCGTTTTGGCGAAATCAATCATCAAAAAACTAAACAATTAGTTAACGGAGTTGTTTCTGGAATTGGTGGATATGGCAATTGTATTGGCGTGCCAACTGTTGCCGGTGAAGTAACTTTCGATAAAAGTTATAACGGAAATATTATTGTTAACGCTATGACAGTTGGTTTGGCTGATGCCGATAAAATTTTTTACTCTGCAGCTAGTCAAGTTGGCGCTTCTGTGGTTTATGTTGGTTCAAAAACTGGTCGCGATGGCATTAATGGAGCCGTAATGGCATCTGACGAATTTAAAGAAGGTGATGAAGATAAACGACCAACAGTACAAGTTGGTGATCCGTTTGCTGAAAAACTTCTGCTCGAAGCTTGTATGGAATTGATGCAATCAGATTCAATTCTTTCAATTCAAGATATGGGTGCGGCTGGTTTAACTTCTTCATCTTTTGAAATGTCCGGCAAAGGTGGAACCGGAATTGAACTCAATTTAGAAAATGTTCCTCAACGCGAAACCAATATGACGCCTTATGAAATCATGCTTTCCGAATCGCAAGAAAGAATGTTAATGATTATCAAACCAGAAAAAGAAGATTTCGCCCAAGCAATTTTTGACAAATGGGGACTTGACTTTGCAGTGATTGGCAAAGTTACCGATACTGGTCGCGTAGTGATTAAAATGAATGGCGAAATTTACGCCGATATTCCCTCAAAGCCTCTTTCAGAAGAAGCTCCAGAATATGATCGCGCTTGGGTTTAAAGTTTTTAAAGATACACCATAACATGAATAAATTAAAAAAATCGTCATCGCTAAAATATCGTGCAGATATTGACGGGCTCAGAGCTATAGCAATTCTTTTTGTTGTGTTTTTTCACTTTTGTGGTTTTACAGGTGGCTTTATTGGTGTTGATATTTTCTTTGTCATTTCAGGATTTTTGATTTCCACAATTATATTTAACGGACTCGATTCTGGCAGTTTCAGCTTTATCGATTTTTATTCTCGTCGCATCAAAAGAATATTTCCGGCGTTGCTACTGGTCTTAACTTTTAGTATTATATTTGGTTGGTTCGTTCTCTTTCCAATTGAATACAAGCTACTGAATAAACATATTTTTCGTGCCTCATACTTTGTTTCAAACTTCAATCTTTTAAAAGAAAGCAGCGATTACTTTAATAACGCTTCAGATAATAAACCCTTGCTGCATCTCTGGTCTCTCGCGGTTGAAGAGCAGTTCTACATAATCTGGCCATTGCTTATGTGGTTGGCTTGGAAGTTTAGGCTCAACGTTGTAAAGATCGCAATTTTTATCGCGATCGGCTCATTTACTTTTGGCTTATATAAAGTTTTTCATAACAAAGCCGCAGCTTTTTATTTGCCGCAAAGCCGTTTTTGGGAGCTTTTGATTGGTTCAATATTAGTTCATGTTAACAATCGCAAAGAAGTTTTTTTAGACTGGTTTAAAAAAACTTTAAATGTCGCTGAAGCAAAAATTCTTAATCTACTTTCCTTATTAGGATTTATTTTAATCGGCATTTCAGTTTTTATCCTGGCAAGAGAAAAATATTTTCCGGGTGCTTGGGCTTTGTTGCCAACTTTTGGAGCGGCTTTAATTATTTTTGCTGGATCAAGCGCTTGGTTTAATCGTGTAATACTACAAAATTCTATTTTAGTTTGGTTTGGTCTAATCAGTTTTCCGCTTTATTTGTGGCATTGGCCGCTGCTCTCTTTTGCTAAAATAATTCAAAATGATGCTCCTATAGTTTTTATAAAAATTTTGATATTTTTAGCGTCAATAATTCTTGCTTGGTTAACTTACAGGTTTGTTGAAAAGCCAATCCGTTTCGGAAATAAACCTAAAAAGAAGATCCTTTATCTTTGTATCTTCATGCTATTGCTTGGCGTTATAAGTAATGATCTATACAGAAATGAACGGCTAAATGTTTATCAAAAAAATAGCTGGGATTTAGTTCGTACTGATAGGTTAAAGCCTGATGAATCTTGTAATATTTTTGGAATTAATTCTAAAAATATTATTTGCTCGACAAATTCGGATAAGCCAGAAATTTTAATTGTTGGCGACAGTCATGCAACTTCGTTAAATAGCTCGGTTTATGAAAAAAAAGTAAACTTAAAAACTTTATTACTTTCTGCTAACAGCTGCTTACCATTTGATAAATATTTAGCACAAAAAGAATTTAAGCATGACGACTGTAGAAATCTTACAACTCAAATCAAATTTGCGGTTAAAGAGGTAAGTAGTATTAAAACCATAATCATCATGACTTACTCACCAGAAGAAGAAGACTTCGAGAAATATGGTTTTAACAATAGTACGAAAAAAAACGAGTCGAAGGATTTGTTTCTAAAAGGATATAGTGATTTTATAGCCGAGCTAATATCCGCTGGCAAAAATGTAGTTTTTGTTGTCGATGTTCCCAAACTTTCACACGATCCCAAACTATGTGTAACTAGAATCTTTAATAAAAATCCAGCCTCAGATTGTAAGATAGGAAAAAATTTGGTTTTTGAGAAAGAAGCCTCCTACAGAAAAATAGTCAAAGATCTTAAAAAAATAAATCCCAAACTAAATTTGTTTTACAGCTCAGACGTGTTTTGCGATGAAAATTATTGCTACGGCAAAGATTCCAACAATATATTTTATTACGATCAACATCACTTGAGCGTTGCCGGCAGTAAAAAATTATTAGACTCACTTTCTTTAAAATAGATTTCAGACAAATGGTTTTTAGCTCAAATATTTTCTTGTTTTTGTTTTTACCGCTAACTTTGTTTTTATATTTTGCAGCGCCAGAGAAATTGGTTGGTAAAAAATATAAAAATTATTTGCTACTGCTTGCAAGCTTGCTTTTTTATGCTTGGGGCGAGCCGCAATATCTGGTTTTATTAATAGTTTCGATTGTCGGAAATTATTTTTTCGGGTTAGCAATTGAGAAAAAGTCGCGCGATTTTTATGTAACTGTCGCGATTGCTTTTAACCTTCTGCTACTTGGCTACTTCAAATACGCTAACTTTTTAGTAGAAAATCTAAATCACATTCTGCCCTACCAAATCACGCTTGCCAAAGTTCATTTACCGATTGGAATTTCATTTTTTACTTTCCACGCCATTTCTTATTTGGTTGATATTTATCGTAAAAAATCTCGCGCACAAAAAAATATTTTTGATTTAGCACTTTATATTGCCTTCTTTCCGCAGCTTATCGCTGGGCCAATCGTGCGTTATAATTTTATTGAAAAATATTTGACCAAGCGCCGTCATAACTTATTTTTCGTAGCTTACGGTATACGTCGATTTTTAATTGGTCTTGGTAAAAAAGTAATTATTGCCAATCCTTTGGGTGAAGTCGCTGATGTGGTTTTTGCTTTACCTGCAGCTGATTTAAGCACGCCACTTTCTTGGTTTGGAATTATTTGCTACACTTTACAAATCTATTTTGATTTTTCTGGTTACTCTGACATGGCAATTGGATTGGCAAGAATTTGCGGCTTTAAATTTCCAGAAAATTTTAACTACCCTTACATTTCTCGCTCAATCAAAGAATTTTGGAGAAGATGGCACATGTCTCTTTCTGCTTGGTTTCGTGACTATGTTTACATTCCGCTTGGTGGAAATCGTGTTTCTTTATCGCGGCAATATTTCAACCTAGTTTTAGTATTTTTCCTTTGCGGATTATGGCATGGCGCTAGCTGGAATTTCATAATTTGGGGCATGTTTCATGGGTTCTTTTTGGTTGCAGAACGTATTGTTCCCTCACACTTTGTCGTGCCAAAATTTTTACAATATTTCTACGCAATTTTTGTGGTGATAATTGGTTGGGTATTTTTCCGTAGTCCTGATTTATCTCACGCTTTAAATTATTTACACACAATGTTTGGTGACGTTGTTGCAGCTTCCACAAATCTCGATACGGCAAGATTGCTTCACTCGCACTTTGTTTGGATGTCTTTTGCCCTTGCTATTATTGGTTTTTCGCCATTGGTTAAAAATATTTCCTTAAAGTTAATTCGTAAAAACAAAACTTTCTTTGTTGCTTACGATATTTTTTTGATTGGCGTATTTGTTTTTGCAATTATTCGCATTTCAGCCTCGACGCATAATCCATTTATTTATTTTCAGTTTTAGTAATGAAACAAAACAAGTTTTTAATTATTGCTTTTGCTTTGATTTTAGTGATTCCAGCGCTGGATAACATTTTCAACTTTTCGCCCGTGAAAGAACTTTTTGAAAAAAGAAAAGAAGTTGCAGCGCCAAAATTTCCCGAATCTTTTGCTGACTTAATTTCTTTTCCAAAAAATTTTGATGCTTTCTTTAGCGATAATTATGGCATGCGTAAAACTTTAATTACACTTCACAGCGCGCTGATGGATAAAGTTTTTGATGAGTCGCCCAGCTCAAGAGTCGTGATTGGTAAAGAAGGTTGGTATTATTTTAATAATTATAATTCGATTTTAGACGCTGAAGGTCAGGCTACAATTGATGATCAACTAGTTGCGCGTGGCGTTGAGCATTTTGCTAAAAATCGTAAACAAGTTGAAGATTCAGGAATGATTTATTTACTAATTATCGCGGCAGATAAAACTTCAATTTATCCAGAATTTTTGCCAGATTATATCAAGCCAACTCCACTTGGAAATCATCGCGTTGACAAATTTTTAAATGCGCTAAAAGCAAAATATCCTGACTTTCCATTGATCGATGCCAGACCAATTTTGCTTAAAGCTAAGCTGAAAGAAAAAGTTTACCAAGAAACTGACACACATTGGAATCGTCGCGGCGCTCACACAACCTACATGGAAATGATGAAAATGCTGGCTAAAAAAAATCCGCGCTTTGTGGCAAATCCAAGAAGTAAATTTAAAGATATAGCTAACGAGTGGATCAAAGGTGATATTTCTGATATTATGGGAAATAATGCTTCTAACTTGAACTATGAATTAGAACCGAAATTCAAAGAGACTATTCATCAAGTTCAGCCAAATGAAACTGAAAAAAAGAAATTTCACAATGTAACAATTTTCTCTAACGATAATAAAAATTTGCCACGACTTTTTGTTTATCAGGATTCTTACTTTGCTGATTTAGTTCGTTTTGTTTCGCAGCATTTTTCCTACGCTCTCTACACCAACCAATATCCTTGCGACATTGAAATTGAAACGGTAAAAAAATACCGTGCTAATGTTGTGATGCAGGAATTCTGGGAAGGTCGGGTGGAAGTGGTTCTTAATACTTGTAAGCAATAAATAAATTTTTTTAAAAATGATTCTCGAAAATCTAAAAGCTGTTTTACAAAATCCCAATATTGCATCTAAAAAATGGATCTATCAACAGTACGATTCACAAGTAATGAATGACACAATTTATACTCGTGGCGATGCAGCGATTGTTCGTGTTCATGGCACCAACAAAGCTTTGGCGATGACTACAGATTGCACACCGCGCTATGTTGAAGCTGATCCTTTCGAAGGCGCAAAACAAGCAGTTGCAGAAACTTATCGCAATATTTCTGCAGTTGGTGCCAAACCTTTGGCAATCACTAATTGTTTGAATTTTGGCAATCCGCAAAAGCCTGAAATTATGGGGCAAATTGTGCGAGCGATTAATGGCATCACTGAAGCTTGCAAAGCTTTAGATTATCCAGTTATTTCGGGAAATGTTTCGCTCTACAATGAAACCGATGGAAAAGCAATTCAACCAACACCAGCAATTGGCGGCGTTGGTCTTTTAAAAGATTTAAAAAAAAGATGTGACTTAAATTTTAAAAGAGTTGGTGATGAAATTTTTGTGATCGGCAAAACTTCTGGCCATATTAATTGCTCAATATTTGAGCAAGAGATTTTAAAAACTGAGAGCAAAAAAAATCCGCCAAAAGTTAATTTAGAAGAAGAAAAGAAACATTCTGAGTTTGTTCGTGAGTTGATTGAAAGCAAAGAAATCAATGCTTGCCACGATATTTCTGATGGCGGTTTATTGGTAAGTTTATTTGAAATGTCACAAGATAATTTTGGCTGCAATGTTGATATTTCATCTCTCGCAACAGAATCAGAGGTTGATAAAAATCATTTATTATTCGGCGAAGATCAGTCACGCTATGTTGTGGCTCTTGATCCTGCGCAGGTTCTTGAATTTAAAAAGAAAGCAGCAAAAAAAACTATTCAAGTTTTTAAAGTTGGAGAAGTTATTAAAGAAAAAATCAAAATTAACGCTGAAGAAATTTTAGTAAAAGAATTACAAGATTTGAACGAGGCACTTTTGCCAAAATATTTTTCTTGAACTTAAAATGGTTTCGAAAGCCTTTCAATACACAGCTCTTGCGCTTAAAGTTTTAGAAAAAATTTTAGGCTCAAAATTTTCAGTTAGCGGTATTGAAAAATTACCAAACCAACCAATTCTCTTTGTTAGTAATCACTTCACGCGTTTTGAAACTTTCGTTGTTCCCTATATAATTTATAAATATTCTGGTCTGCAAATAAGATGCTTGGCGGATTCTGGACTTTATCATGGTAGGCTTGGAAATTTTCTGACTTCTGTTGGTACGATTTCAACCAAAAATCCCAATCGCGATAGTATAATTTTAAAAGATTTAGTTAGCTCTAAATACAACTGGATGATTTATCCGGAAGGTAGCATGATCAAAAGCAAAGAAACCAAAAAAGAAAGTGGCTTCGTTAATTATACACCAAATCGTATTGGACCAGTTAGAACTGGCTCAGCCGTGATGGCTTTAAAATCGCAGCTTTATCGCGATGATATGAATGAAGCAGCTGCGCAAAATAGAATTAAAGATCTTAATCGCTTGGAGGAAGAATGCGGTGTAAAATACAACGAATCTTTCAATCAAATTAGCACTTATATCGTACCTTTAAATATCAGCTATTACCCAATTCGCCCTGGTGAAAATAAGATAAAAAGAATAGCGGCGCGTTTGATTAAAAAAATTCCGGCACAAGTTGCTGAAGAGTTAGAAATTGAGGGAAATTTATTATTAGGCTCTGATATCAATTTGCATTTTGGTGAGCCAATCAATCTTCACAATTATTTAAAACCAGTTCGCGGATTGGCTAGTCAAATTCCGCTGATTAAAAGTGAAACTAAAAATAACTTTATTTTAAAATATTTTAAATATCGCTTAACCAACGATTTTATGGATAAAATTTACTCTGATTTGCAGATAAATTTTGATCACATTTTTAGCGCCGCATTGCATCATATTTTGGAAGATGAAATAGAAATCATTCGCTTAAAACGAATTATTTATCTCTCAGCTGTCATGATCGATAAGCGTAAATATCGTTTAAATAAAAGCATTTTGGAAGAAAATCTCTTTAAACTTTTTATCGATGAGCCACACAAAGAATTCGATAGTGTTTTTGATTTAGCAAAAAAACAAAACTTAATTGAAGAAATAAGCGCAGGTAAAATAAGAATTAAAAAAGAGAATCTAGATAAGCAATTTGATTTCCATGAGATCAGGCTAGAAAATACTCTGCATGTTATTGCTAATGAATTTAGCTTGCTTGACGAGCCAAATAAAATTGTTTTGAAAAATTCTAAACTTTCTGACGAGCAGTTAAAAGAGGGAGTTTTTGCAGAGATTTATGAAAAAGATTTAGAGATATTTCAAAACGATTATCAAAGTTTTTTCGATAAAGTTTTTTCTAAAGATAAGTCAATTGGTTCACCTTTCTTTCTGCCATCTAAAAGCAAGTCTAAATCTGAAGTTGGTGTTTTGGTTTGTCATGGATATAAAGCTGCTCCAAAAGAAATTGCAGATTTGGCACAATTTATTAATGGCTGTGGATCGCAGGTTTACGGTGTGCGATTGAAAGGTCATGGCACCGCTCCAATCAATATGAAAGATGTTTCTTGGCAAGAATGGTATGACAGTTTGCAGCGCGGTTATGCGGCTTTGAAAAATTCTTGTTCTAAAATTGTAATCATTGGTTTTTCTACTGGTGGACTTTTAGGGCTTTTGTCTTGTGCTAATAAAAAAAATATCAGTGCAATTATTTCGATTAACTCAGCTTTAAAATTACTTGATATTAGAACTAGATTTGTTCCCGGAATTAACATCTGGAATGAACTATTAGAGAAGTTGCACATCAACAAAAGAAGGGTAGAATTTATCGATGATCAACCAGAAAATCCGCAAATTAACTACAGCAGAAATTATCTAAAAGCTGTAGAACAGCTGGGAAGGTTAATGGAAGAATGTAATGCAAATTTAAAAAAGATTTCCACTCCCGCTTTGGTAATTCAGGCAAAGTATGATCCAGTAGTTAATCCAGAGAGTGGCAAAATAATTTTTGGCAAAATTAAATCAGAAAATAAATCGTTGTTTGAGCCAAATTTGTCCAATCACTGCATCGTGAGCGGAAATCATAAAGAAGATGTTTTCGAAGTGATAAAAAGCTTTCTTGCTAAGCTAAATTTGTTGTAAAATTGGATTGCTTAAAAAATAATCTTCCCCGTATTTCCCGTTAACATAAGGGATGAGGTTCCCGCAAGGCGGGACATGGCTTGTGCCATGATGCCTTATCCCGTAGGGATAAAGGCCCTAATCTTTTAAGCATATTTAGTTTTTAAATTCTCTTATCCGCCTTTTAATGAAAAGCAAATTTACAAAAATTCTGTCGCCAGAAAAAGAGCCAGATAAAGAACTAGAAGAAAATGCAGAAGATAGTTCTGAGGTTGAAGATGGTGGACCCGCGATTGCATCTACAAAAAAGAATCGCTTAATCGTTATTGCTCTATCTTCAATTTTGATTACTGTCGTAATTTATTTTAACTTTTTTAAAAGTGCTCCTCCAGAAAAAGTACCAGAAAAATTGCAAGAAGTTGTAGCTCCTCCAACTAAAAATGTCGCCAAAAGTGATGACGGAAAGTCCCCTTTTGAAATCGATATTCCAAAAGAAAAAACTAAAGAAGATGTTGAACTTTTAGATAAGCCTGCAGTTCCAGAAATTCCATCTTTGCCGGAAGGCGCTGTTTTGCCACAAGATAATATTCCAGCTCCAGTTGCTGAGCCAGCTTTGCCAACAATTGCACCAAATCAACAAGCTTTACCTAATCAGCAAAAAAACGATATTTCTAACCCAGTCATTCAAACAGATAAAGCGCCAGATGTTGTAGAAAAAAAGAAAGATATTGATCCGCGCTACTCGCCAATTGTGGTATTTTCTGGTGGAGGAGATTCAAAAAGTTTAGGAGTCGGTTATGATAAAAATATTATTAACCTGAATGAAAATCCAATTGGTAAATTAGATAAAAGCAAAATCGGAGTTACCACAACTTATGTTGGAGACAGAGTTCATGCAATTACTCAAGGTAAGCTTATTAACGCTGTACTTGAAACTGCGGTTAATACTGAAATTCCCGGATCAGTTCGCGGCATCATTAGTCGCGATGTTTATGGTGAATCTGGAAACGAAGTTTTAATTCCAAAAGGTTCAAGATTATACGGATCTTACTCAAGTCAAATTGCCAAAGGGCAGGGTCGAGTTAATATTTCTTGGACGCGCTTGATTAGACCTGATGGAGTTGATTTAGGAATTTCTTTCAATGCTTCCGATCAATTTGGTCGTTCAGGAATTCCGGGTAATGTTGATAATAAATATGGCAGCGTTATTGCTGGATCTCTTTTGACCAGTGTTCTTACTGTCGGAGCAGCAGCTGCAGCAAATAAAATTTTAGGCAGTAGCAGCAATGTCTCAACAACAACAAGTAATGGTTCAACAACCACAACGGGAAGCGCTGCTAATCAAGCTGTTGCGGATGTTAGCAAAACAATCATTGATACCGCGGGTCAAATTGTAAGTAATTCAATAAATACAACCCCGGTTATCACGGTTCCTCAGGGCACAAAAATTACTGTGATTGTTAATTCTGATATGAATCTTCCTTCAATCTTAGCTGGCTACTAGTGACCGAGACAATAAAAAAAATAAATCTTCATTTAATTTCCGACTCGACTGGCGAAACTCTGAGCTCAGTTGCGCGCGCTGTTATCTCGCAATTCGAAGGAGTGGAATCAAATGATTTTATTTGGCCTTTAGTTCGCAATAAAGCGCAGCTAGAAAAAGTTATGGAGTCAATTAGCAAAGATCCTGGAATTGTTTTATACACAATTTTGCAAGATGAATTAATCGAAAACTTAAAGAATCATTGCTACAAATTACAAATTCCTTGCATTCCAGTTTTATCTCGTATTATCACTGAGTTTTCTAATTATTTAGGAATGAATATCAGTCATGCTATTGGTCGCCAGCATCTTCTTGATGAAGAATATTTCTCTCGCGTTGAAGCAATTAATTATACGCTTGATCATGACGATGGTCAATCAACTTGGGATTTATATGATTCTGATATCGTTATTGTTGGTGTATCACGAACTTCAAAGTCTCCAACTTCTGTTTATCTTTCTTGTCGTGGTTATAAAACTGCTAATGTTCCTTTTGTCAGCATCGATACAATTCCACAAACAATTTATGATTTAAAAAAACCGTTGATTGTTGGCTTAACAATCAACCCAGAAAAATTGGTGCAAATTAGACAAAGTAGAATGGCTTCTTTGGGCCAAGATAATGCGACCGATTATATTGACATTGAAGCGGTGAAAGAAGAAGTTGCTGAATCAAGAAAGTTATTTTCTAAACTCGGTTGCGTTGTGATTGACGTTACAAAAAGATCGGTCGAAGAAACTGCCGCTAAAATAATTCAGCTTGCACAAGAAAAGAGAAATAAATCTAAGAGTGGCGACATCTCTTAAAACTTCACATGAAACCTTATCGATATTAACAAAATTTTTTTCAAAAGATGATAAAGCGAAACATTTTGATTGTTGATGATGAGCCTACACAATGTAAGGTTTTAAGCAAGTTTATCGGCGATATGGGTCACTCCTATTTGGTAATGAATAGTGGAATGCAAGTGGTTGATTTTTTTATGAATAAAAAAGTCATTGACCAGATGTCATGTCATGATGTTGATGTCATGTTGCTTGATTTATCAATGCCGGATCTTGATGGATTAACGGTTTTAAAAGAGATCAATCCGATAAAAGGCGATTTGCAAGTTATAGTTTTAACTGCCAATAAAGATATTTCTCGCGCAATTAACGCCATCAATCTCGGTGCGATTGATTATATTGTAAAAGGTGAAAAAGATATTTTTGCTCGAGTTACTGCTTCGATAAATAATGCAATTGAGAAGAAAAATCTGAAATATCAAGTTTCACATTTAGCTCGTAAAAGCAAAGATCAAGTAGCTTTTTCTGATATCATTGGCCAAAGCCCAGCAATTTCAAATGTAGTAAAATTAGCTAAAAAAGCCATTAACTCTTCAATACCAATTTTAATTGAAGGGCCAAGCGGATCAGGAAAAGAACTACTCGCCAGAGCAATTCATGGATCAAGTTTAAGATCAGGAAAACCATTTGTCTTGGTTGAATGCGATATGCTAAGAAGTAACAACGCTGAAGAAGAGTTATTTGGCTCAGAAAAATTTGTAAGTGACAGTACAGTAAAAAATATTGGTAAAATTCGCGAAGCAAATAACGGAACAATATTTTTTGAAAAAATCGATTCGCTAAAGATGGATTTGCAAGTTAAAATTTTGCGCTTCTTGCAAGAAGGTGAGCTTGAACCAGTTGGCTCAAATCAATTAGTTAGAGTTAATGCTAGAGTAATTTCTTCGACTAATCGTGATTTGTCAAAAATGGTAGAAGCAAAAAAATTCCGCGAAGATTTACGTTATCGCATTGCTTCTCTGCCAATTAACATGCCAGCTCTGCGTGAAAGAGGTGAAGAAGATATTAAACTTTTAGCAGAAAATTTCACTCGTAATTTCAGTATTAACGAAAATAAAAAAATCAAAGGTATCAGCAACGACGCTTTATATCTGCTCTGCAATTATGAATGGGAAGATAATATTCGTCAGTTGAAGAATTCAATTTTCCGCGCTGTTGTTTTGTGCGATGAGGATTTTTTGAAGCCAGAACATTTCCCACAACTTTTAAATAAAGAAAATAACAGCCTGACCAAATCAAAAGCTGCTATTAAATATAATTCCGACATCAATAGTGAATTGATTGATATTTTTGATGATGAAGGAAAATGCAAAACTCTTGATATCATCGAAGAAGAAATCATCAAAAGATTAGTCGATATTTATAACGGCAATCTTTCAGAAGTAGCTAAACAGCTTGATGTAGGCCGCTCTACAATTTACCGCAAATTAAAAATAATCGAACAGTAATTAAATGAGAAAAGTTAAAACTGCTATATTTCCAGTTGGTGGTTTGGGTACACGCTTTTTGCCAGCAACTAAATCGATGCCAAAAGAAATGTTACCAATCGCCAACAAGCCAATAATTCAATATGCTTTTGAAGAAGCTCGCGATGCTGGAATTGAAAAATTTATTTTTGTTACAGGTCGCAACAAAAACGCCATCAACAATCACTTTGATCACGCTTACGAACTTGAATCAAAACTTGACGAAAAAAATAAATCACAAGAATTAAGTCAAGTGATGGGATGGCTTCCAGAAGCTGGCCAAATGGCTTTCGTGCGTCAACAAAAACCTTTAGGTCTAGGTCACGCAATCTGGTGTGCTAGAAATTTTATTGCTAAAGACGAAGCTTTTGTCGTGATTCTTGCTGATGAAATGATGCAACAAAATAAGAGTCGCAAAAAAAATTTTTTGAGTGAGATGATTGATCTATATCAAAGTAAAGAAGAGGAAGCGAGTATTGTTGCAGTTGATGAAATCGAAATGAAAGACACTAACAAATATGGTATCATCAAACTTGATGGTGCCGAAAAAATTATTGATATGGTTGAAAAACCAAAACCAGAAGTTGCTCCTTCAAATTTAGCGATCACCGGTCGCTACATTTTGCAGCCAGAAATTTTTGAATATCTATCAAAATTTGAAATCGGCTCAGGTGGGGAAATTCAGTTAACTGACGCCATGAAATCGATGTGTAAAACTCATCCTTTTTATTGCAAAAAAATTAACGAAGTTCGTTTTGATTGTGGAAATGTTCTTGGATATCTCGAAGCAAATATCGCCTTTGCTCTTGCTAACGAAGCGACTGAAAATGACGTAAAAAATATTTTAAAAAAATATTCAAACTAAAAACCTCTTCATACTTATACTTTAGTTAAAGTCAGAAATCCTTCTCAAAAGCCCGCCTCTAAAATTTAGTAATAAAAAATAATCAATTAATTCAAAAACTATGAAAACAGCTTTAGTATTTCCAGGTCAAGGTTCACAAGTGGTCGGAATGGGAAAAGATCTTGCAGAAAATTTTTCTCACGCGCGTGAAGTTTTTGAAAAGGTAAACGATATTTTGTCAGTCAATCTTTCAAAAATTATGTTTGAAGGACCATCTGAAGAGCTAACTAAAACTGAAAATACTCAACCAGCTTTGATGGCAGTTTCAATTGCTTTGATCGAAATTTTGGAAAAAGATTTTGGTAAAAAAATTACCGATCTTTGCTCTTTTGTTGCTGGCCATTCTCTTGGCGAATATTCAGCACTTTGTGCTGCCAAAGCAATTAGTCTTGAAGAGACTGCAAAGCTTTTACAAATTCGTGGTCGAGCAATGGCAAGGTGTGGAGAAAAAACGCAAGGTGCAATGGCAGCAATTTTGGGAGTTGCAGTTGAGGTTGCAGAAGAGATCGCGCGCGAAGCAGCACAAGGTGAAATTTGTCAAATTGCTAACGATAATTCTGTGGGGCAGGTAGTAATTTCTGGATCAAAATCTGCGATCGATCGCGCTTTAGAAATTGCAAAAGTTAAAGGTGTAAAACGCGCTATTGCACTTCCAGTAAGTGGCGCATTTCATTCTCAATTGATGGTTGAAGCGCAAAATGAAATGAAAACTGCACTCGCAAATTCTGAAATAAAAACTCCAATCGTATCGCTAATTGCAAATGTCACAGCTGATATAGTTTTGGATCCAAATCAAATTCGTGATCTTCTAACTAAACAAATTACTGGATCAGTTAAATGGCGTGAAACCATGCTATTATTATCTGCGCAAGGTGTAGAAGAAATTATAGAAATTGGATCTGGAAAAGTTTTATCAGGATTGGTTTCAAGAACTTGCGTCGATATGAAGTCAAAATCTATTCAGAATTTTCAAGATTTAAGATCTTTTATTTCTTAAAAAAACTCTGATTCAATTTGGTTTATTTCAAGATTTGACCCTTGTTTTTTAGATGAAAAAAAAGAGAATCAATCTAGGAGAGTGACAAAAATCAGACGCTTCAACTTAGCCTTAAACTTTATCGATAACTTAGAAGATTTTTACACTTTTCTCCATTTTTACCGCCTTGAAATAGAGATAGATACTTATCGCCTTTCTCATCGCTAAAGTTTTTAAAATTCCAAACTTCGGAGGGTTATTTATACAATGTCAAATATAGTCAATGGTAAAGTTAAGTGGTTCAATGACGAAAAAGGTTTTGGATTTATTGAACAAGAAAATGGCAAAGATGTCTTTGTCCATTATAATTTTATAAATGGTAATGGTAGAAAAACTTTACAACAAGGACAGATTGGTTACTATGGAAATTGTAAATGGTAAGAAAGGTTTGCAAGCTGAGAACTTTACAGCTGCAAGCTAAATGTTTTATAGCTGTCGTCCCTTAAGATTAAATTATTTGGGTGGCAGCAACTGAATTTTTTTGGATATTTTTTAACTAACTATTTTAAAAAATAATTAGTTACTATTACTAATGGTGGAGATAAACGGGTTCGAACCGATGACCCCCTGCTTGCAAAGCAGGTGCTCTACCAACTGAGCTATATCCCCTTTTTAGAAGTGAAATGGTTTTTTATTGCAATGTCCTGAAATAAAGATGTGATGATTTCAAAGCCAAGAAGCGCGCGCAAATTAAATTGGCATAACAATTTGTCAAAGTGTTTTTAATGTTTTTTAAAGAGAAAATTTTGAAAAGTTTTTGTGAAAAAAATCTAAAGAAAGCTTTTAGCTTAATTGAACTTTCTATAGTAATTGTTATCGTTTCAATTTTGATAACTGGAGCTTTATCGGTTTCAGTAAACGCAATTAATAGTGCAAAAAATAAAATTACTAAAGATCGGATTACAGAAATTTACAAAGCTTTGGGTAACTATGTGGTCGTCAATAAAAAATTACCTTGTCCAGCTCCGATCACGGATACTAAATCTATCACTACGACTTATGGAACTTCTTTAGCAACATGTGCTGCCACGACTGGAGTTGTAGCCTATCCATCATCAACAAATTTACTTTCTGGAATGTTACCAGTAAAAACCTTGGGCCTTCCACTTGATATGGCTGAAGATGGTTTTGGTGATAAGTTTGAATATATTGTTGATCTTAATTATACAATTGCTAGTGCTGGAACTGCTGTAACTTCTGGTGTTGGTGATTTTGGAACTTCTACAACAGCTAACATATCGATTAAGGAAAAGCCTAATACAACAGATATAACCATAGAAACCACAGCTGTTTTTGCTATTGTGAGCCTTGGTGCAAATAAATACGGTGCTTACGGATATGATTCTAGCACGTCAAACACAGCTCCCACTGATGCACAAGAATTAAGAAATGTTACTCCCTCTTCTAGCAGCAACGCCACAGCAACATTATATGTTTCTTCTGCAACCAGCGATGCTTTTGATGATATAGTTTTCTATAAAACCAGACAAACTTTTATTTCCGACTTTAACGCTTTATCTTTAATGCCTTGTTTGACAACAACTGAAACTCTTTATGGCGGAACGATTACTTGGCCTACTGCGTGGTACAATCAAGTTGTTACCGCAACCTCTCCAACCTGTTCGAGCCTGGGATATAGTGCTGGTCCAGTTAAGCCAACTAAAAGATGTGGTGCTTTTGGAGTTTGGGATGTGGTGATAAATCCTTGCCTTCAATAGCTTAAGCAGCTCTTACTCTTCTGTTTTCATTATTTTCGCGACGATCATCTCTTTTATCATTATTCCTTTTTCTATTGTCATCTTTTCCTCTCACTCTTGGTCTTCTGGAAAAAACTCTACGTTCAAAAGTTGTAATAATTATTACAAAAGCCGTTACTGCAGCATTGATTGAAAATAGCTTCAAAGCCAGTTCTTTCTCTCCAGAGTTGATCAAATTATAAATCAAATAAAGTAGGGCTATGTTGTAAGATAGTCCGCAAGCTTTGCCGATTCTGCTGCTAATATTGTGTGATTTAAGATATCTATCTTGCCAGTTATGACGATGTCTTTGCTCTTTTTCTGCCATATCTATCAACTGAGCTACTGATCCAGGTAAAGCATCTTCAAATTTTTCTAAAATTTCTGATGAAGGAATAATATCTTTTATAGTTTCTGGTTTACGCGAGTTTTTATAATCGTTTCTTCTGTTTCTGTTATTTTGCATTTTATTTTTTTGAATTTTGTTTTGCTTTTTCAATGTCATTGCCAATGTCAAGCCAGTCTTTGTTTAGTGCGTTTATAGGATGAGCAAATGGATAGCTACTAAGTTTTGTGCTGGTAAATGGAATTACGCAAATAAAGCCAGCAAAAAACTTACGAGCATACCTTACTAAAAAACGAATTTGATTGAATGACATATGAATTGTAATTAGTGGAAATGGGTTTTTGAAAGTAATGATTGATATGGTGTGGAGCTGCTTTCTAAGTTTTGCCAATTAAAAGCAAAGAGATTTTATTTTCGTGGATCAAGCTTTACAGAGTCTGTTTGTTTTTGGCGGAATTTAACTAGCTTTTGAGATAGCTTTTTATCAGATAAGGCCAAGATTGAAATTGCCAAAAGTGCAGAATTTTTCGCGCCGGCTTCGCCAATTGCTAGACAGCCAACTGGAACTCCAGCTGGCATTTGAGCAATCGATAAAAGAGAATCTAAACCTTTTAAAGTTTTGCTTTCAACTGGAACGCCAAGAACCGGCAAATCTGTCATCGCAGCCACCATCCCCGGAAGGTGTGCGGCTCCACCAGCTCCAGCAATAACTATTTTAACTCCTTTTGCTTTTGCTGATTCACAAAATTCATAAAGTCTTTTTGTTGTGCGATGTGCTGAAACAACTTTAGCTTCATAAGCAACATTGAATTCATCCAAAATTTTGCAAGCATGTTGCATAGTCACAAAATCTGATTTGCTGCCCATGATTATTGAAATTAAGGGAACATTCATAAAAATTTAAAATAGTTATGTAGATTTTTTACGTACAGTCAGTACTAGAAATTACTTGGCTAGGACAGCTATTATCATATAACCAATTGGCATTTCCGCTACCAGCTATGCCCTGAGAAGTTCCGCAGCCACAACTTTCTATTGTAGAAAGTTGACCATCTTTACAAGTTACCTGAATAATTCCTGAAGTTTTATTATCATGATTTTGATATTGGCATGCTTTCTTAGAAGAGCCATGCGACAAGGTGCCAAGAGAAAATTCAATTTTGTTATTACTAGGACATTTGCCCTTTAATCCATAACAATCATTACGATTATTTTTAGTTGCCAAGCAATAACCATCGCCGCTGTATATTTTAGAAGAATCATTGCAGCTTCTACATGCTAAACAATCATTACTAACACTCCAAGTACCAACTCCGTTAGAGTTTATACAGGTCATTGTTGGTGAAGCTGAAATTCTATCGGTAACATTTACTCCACAAGTACTATCCGATCCACCAGATCCAAAAGCATGACCATAACCACTTTTACAATTCAGTGTTGATGGAGAAGATCCCACATTTACGGTTGTCGTAGGCCCACTGTAATACGATCCTGAGCCATAATTTGCTCCACTAGTAAGCGAGCAAGTTATTTGGGAGCAAGCTGTTCCGCTGCTAAGAGCGTAGTAGTATTGGTCAATATTACTATTGCTTGACATTTTTTGACATTTATAAACTGGCATTGAATTAGAGCCATAATTGGAGCTTGAGCAAGAAGAAACTTTTATAGTTTTGTCTGCTGCAATAAATGAAGATAATATCGTCGAGGTTGTTGGATTTGCACCCAAGGTAGTACCGATTCTAGAATTATTAACTGTACCAGCATTAGTAGCACATTGAATAACTGGATCACTCCACTTATAATTTGTATTACAATATCTGGTGACAATAAATTTACCATTTGTTCGGCCAGATGCAGAGTAGTCAGTAGCAGTTTGAGTAGCCTTATCATCTGAACCAACAACATTGCCACTAGTGTTATATGCGATGGTTTGAATATCGGTTGTTCCGGCAGAAATTGAATTCCATCTTATAGCTACTTTTCCATACTGGGAAGTTGAAAATGAGCTCTGACCAATACCTTCTCTGGTGTCTGTATCATATCCTGGGCATTTATTAACACAGCTTGATGAAGTATTAGTCCATACATTTGCAGTACCTCCTGCAACAGTAACAGACTGGCATGATCTGGTTGGAGCAGACTCAGCTGCTTTTGAAATACTAGGAGTCGGTGATATTGTATTGCCACTACTATCTTTTAATGCTGAGTAAGGATATGGGCTATATCCACTAATACACGTTCCAGTTGCTACAACCGATCCTCCAACATTTACGTTAGTAACAGCCGTCCAAGTTGCATTTCCATCATTTGAACCCGGATTGGTAATGGCATTACACGATGTTACGCAAGGGTTACGAATCTCACTCCAAGTTCCATCTGACAGACAATCTGCTTCTGGCTGAGAACCACCTAAAGCTTGGAAGAAACCAAGTTTAGTATTACAATATCCTTTTCTAGTTGATCCGACTGTAACTTGACTTCCAGCTTTTCTTGAAGCAGGAGTGGTATGAGTTTCAGCAACTCCATTTTTAAGCACAGGTGCACCGGGATAGTTACCATTAAGGTAAACTTTAACACCAAAAGTTGCTCCTTTGGAACTTGACCACTTCGCCCAATCTGAATTACTAGATGGGCTGTAAGGAGGATTAATTGCAGGGCAAGTTTTTCTGATACAAGAACCTGTAACTGAACTCCAAGAACCAAGCTGATTACATTTTCTGGTTGGCAATGTTGACGCTGAGAAGCCTGCGATACAAACTGCTGCTGGTGAATTAGTTTCTGAAAAATCTGAAGTACTAGTTTTTGTAAATTGTGACCAGACAGCGTAACCATTAGAAGCTCCTTTGCTACCAAGAGTGACGTCATTATAGGTTATACCATAAGTGTTACCATTGGCAGCACTGGTTTCGTTTGTAGAATCAGAAGTTTCTCCACCGTATAAGTAATTAGGATCGGTATAATTTCCTGACGAATCTGAATCTATAGTTTCTCTACCAGTTGTAATAGCTGGGCAGGAATATCGTACACAGGAATTTGCAGAGATTAGAGTTCCGCTCCACTTACCTTTTGTTGTACTAGATGAATCATCAACACAATTCATCTTAGGAAAAATCAGAGATCCATTAGAGGATGCTGATTTCCAAAATCCATTGCATGTACCAGCAACATTATTCATTCCAACAATTGCGGAAGGATATTCACCATGTCCTCCTGTCAAGGAAGTTGCGACTATTGAATTATTCCGATCTCGGTGAGTAGTTTTTACAATTCCTCCATAATCTGTATAGGCAGTTCCATTTAAAGAAGACGCATTATTACTATCTGCACCATATTTTATGGCTGAGCAGATTTTTGGAGTTGGTATATCAATGCAAAGTCCAGCTTCATGATAAGTTTGAGTACGAGATATATTGGAATAGCCAGTAAAAGTTGTTGCTGAATCAAAGGTTAAACAATTACAGCCGATGGCAGCATTACCGTTGCCATTACAAGATGCGGGAGAGTTTGCATCCAACTTACATTTCCCTTTAGAGCCATTGGTTGTTATAGCATTATAAACTTGCTTGAGCTTGGTATCAAAGCCAGAAGTTATGCATAGTTCATTGAACCAACCGTAAGCATTGGGATCCGAATAATCAGAATTTATTTGATCAATTATGGAAGACTCAGACGAGCTAATACCTTTTTTAGCATTACAGTTTATGGCAAGAGATTGGCATTCAGATCTAGCGCCGTTATTATTTGAGTTTAAACCGTTATTCTGAATATCGATTTCATTTTCCATACATTCTTTCCAGAGTTTGCTGCACTCTTCGCGCTTAGCGCAAACTTTATACTTTTCGAGGTTGTTATCCCCAGAGCCAGAGCAGGTTTGAGAATAAGGATCTAAATTTGTTATTGTTAGCACATTAGAGTTACTGCAACTTGTATTGTAGCAATACTTTAAGTTAATACTCGGATCGCCATAAGTCCCTTTTGCGCTTAAAACGTTTGCGTTGGCGGTGGTTCCAGAAATAGATAAAAATCTGACTCCGGTGCTTTGAGCCGATATAGTTCCTCTATTATCTATTTCTGGAAGCGTTCTATTAACACAACCTATTTTAATATCACTAAATCCGTTATTGCTGGAGATACGTTGATATAAACAAAGTTTTGGCTGATTGCTATTTGAATCTACTTCTTTTTTTATCAAGACACCAACTGAATAAGTTAGGCCATTAAGCACAGTAGTGAGAGCGGTTGCATCATAAGCGTAGCTGAGTGGATCTTTGTTGACTTCATATCCACTATAACCAGGACCCATGCTGAGAGTTTTGGTAGTCGTACCAAACTGTACTACGATTTCAGGATATAAAAAGTCAGTTGTACCTAGTGTAGAAGCCCCGCTATCTTGTGCTGTGGTACCACCTCTTTTATCATTAGCACTGCGTATAAATAATGGGGGAGAAAATAATTTAAGAGAATTATTCGCATTTGCTAAATTATAGAGATCTGGTGGAGATGAGTTTAGAGGTACCTTAACACATTCTTGGGCTGCAATAAATTTTCCATTTTTATCGTAAAAGCCACTTACTGAATCTTTTATGGTATTTCCTTCGGTATAATTAATTTTTAGAATTGTACGCCATCTGTCAGCAAGTGTTTTATCGTCATTACTATTTTTTCCTCCATCGCAATTTCCAGTAGTTGAGTTATAAGAACCAGAGATGCAAGTTACACCATCGTTTAACTTACGATTTTCATCAAAAAACATATTGTTGTAGGCAACTTGACCTTTTGAATCTAAAAAGGCGCAAATTTGATGACCATATTGCACAGCTCTAACTCTAAGAAAATTATCGATTACCGCAGCACAATCTTTGGCGTCATTATTATTCAGAAACATATTATTATTGAGAGAACATTTTTTAGAATCGGAATATTTTACAGTAAGATCTTTGCAAACTTCATATCCGCACATCTGACCTTTACATAAGCCAAAAGCACAGGAAATAGCGCATTCTCTGCTGCCACAAGTTTCTGAATCTGACATTGTTAAATCATCAGTCCTTAGAGCATTTTTAAACCTTAGACAAACATTGATTGTTGAAGTTGTATCTCCATCTTCGTCAAATTCTGTATTTACATATCCATTATAGAAGGCAGTTTTACTACTAACTGGCTTAAAAATATTTCCCTTATTGCCACATAAATAAATATAACCAGCTCCTCTCCAGCCATTGCGAGCTGTATTACACATTTTTGGAGATCTTGTCCTATCATTTGGACCCCACTGCATGTGAAAATAGTGCAAACTAACGTTTATAATTGGAATGACGGGAGTAACTCCCCATTTATGATCATCAGAGCTATTATCGCTCTGATTTTTTAAATCATTCTGACCATAGCACATACCAGTTATTCTGTAACCTTGGCTAGGATCATCATTTTTGTAAGCTTTATTTAAAGGTTGAGGACGATAAAACCAAGAGTTGGTATCATCAGATAATTCTTGGGTACCGCCGTCCGAAGGATTATATGAGGTACACTCCGTAGTAGAAGCATTGGCTGCAATATTGCAATCAACTGTTTTATAGCACTGACCTAAATCTTTTAGACATGGTTGACCATCAATACAGGCGGTAGTGGCACATACTGATCCGCCACCAGCAGTATCGCAGCTTGGATCTGGCGTAGTTCCATTATTCAAGCATTGATGAGGAGTATAAATTATTGGTTTACAGACGACTGGGTTGCAAATTGAGGTATCTGATAAAGATAGCCCAAGATTGATATAAGTAGAATAAAGATCTGGATAGGATTTTGTAGTACCATCACTAAACGCTAAAGAAGTAACATTATTAGAAATGTTAAGAGTATCATCAACTCCGACAACATCTCTGCCACAAGAAGTTGTGGCTGGTTTACAATTATGAATTTGACACATCGTATTATCTGAACGGTATCTTACATAAGGAAGTTGAGCCGCTGTGAAACTATAACATTTAATAGAATCACCTTCGCAATATTTAGCAAAGTAAGGGTCACTATCATTTTGCATTCTTGATTCATCAAGCTCATCAGGCACTAGAGTGTTGCAAGGGGCATTAGTACAATTTGTAGCTGTCGGTAAAACACTGCTATCCAGCTGATGACATTTTCTATAAATACAATTACCAACTGATCCGGCAGCAGCATTTCTGGGATTTGGAGTCATTGAATCTGGCATTTTATCGCAGAATCTAACACAAGTAATATTATGACCAGTAGTACCGTCTAGTATGTCGGTGGTTTGATTACATTCGTTAACGCAGTTTTTTTGTGCAGATGCACTATTACCTAGTTGGTTACATAAAGGCATGTCGATTAGGTCAGCACAGTTTGCTCTAGGACTCGGAGTTAAACCACTATCTTTAACTGAAACGGAAGATGATGTTTGGCTGCAAAGAGGAAGATCTAGGTAATAACAATTGACACCAGCTTTTGGATCTGAAGATCCATTTGTTGAAGTTGCTGCCGTCAGTGCGGAACAGCTTGGTAAACAATTAACTCCAGGATTTGGAGAAGTAGTAACTGAGCAAGAAGGATAAACGCAATTAACTCCGGGATTTTTTGTTCCACTATAAGTCTTACAGGATGAGAGAGTGCCCAAAGAATCTTTTGATTGAAGAAAAAATAAGCTTCCTAAAATTAGAGCAGCAAAAATGGTTAAGCATAAAGATGCCTTTGAAGCTAGTTTTTTACTAAGTTTAGGAATTTTGTAAGTCATCAAAAGTTTTGCAGAAAAAGTCGCCTCTTTCTTCGAAGTTTTTCCATTGATCAAATGAAGCGCAAGCGGGTGAAAGTAAAATGTTCTTTTCTTTTTCGCTATGCTTTTTTGCCTCTAAAAATGATTGTGTTATGGCGTTTTTTAAATCACCGCATTTTACAAAACTAACAGAATTTTTTTCTAAAACTGTCGCAAATTCCTCGCTTGCTTCGCCGACTAGAAAAGCTTTAACAATTTTTTTGAAGTATGGTTGTAAGCTTGCAATTCCGCCTTCTTTAGCTTTACCACCTAAAATCCAAAAAATATTATTGTAAGCTTTAAGAGCATTTTCAGTTGATTCAGCGTTAGTAGCTTTGCTGTCGTTGATGAATTTTACTCCACTAATTTCACCAAGTAATTGCATACGATGACGCAGGCCTTTGAATTTTTTGATTGCTGAAATTATTTCGTCTTCTGATTTTATAATAGAACTATGACTAAGTTGACAGTAAGTAATCGCAAAAGCAAAAGCCATATTTTGATCATTATGCTTACCAGTTAAAAAATCTGATTTTAATTCTAGCTGCGAATTAGCGCCGTTAATTTTATTTACCAATTTTCTATCAAAAAGTGCGACACCATTTTCATAGATTTTTTTAGTTGAAATTGGAATCAACTGAGCACGAAAGTTTTTATCATTTTTGAGTTCTTCAAAAACTTGGTGCGAATTTTCATTATCGACATCGATCAGTGCAAAATCTTGATCTGTTTGGTTTTGAAAGATTCTTTTTTTGGCAGCAATGTAAGCTTTCATTGAGCCATGACGATCGATATGATCAGGAGTGATATTTAGAAGAGCGGCAACTCCAAAATGAGTTTTACTTAATAGATCAAGTTGAAAAGAAGAGGTTTCAAAAACATAAGAAAAATTTTTTTGATTTTGTGGTAAGTCAAAGCATGGTACGCCGATATTTCCGCCAATTTCAGAAGCAATACCAAGCTCTTTAAAAATAAATCCAGTAAGCGCTGTAGTTGTGGATTTTCCGTTAGTTCCAGTGATGCCGATAAAATTATTTTCATGATTTCGGCGATAAAAAATTTCGATATCACAAGCCAGATCAGCGCCAGTATTTTTACAAATTTCTAAAATTTTGTGAGGTTTTGGAAAGTAAAGAGGAATTCCGGGAGAGAAGCTGATTGTGGTTTCAGAATCGTATTTTATTTCATCAGCTTTTTGAAATTTTATTTCGCTGAATTTTTTCTGATTATCTGCAATAACCTTTTCATTGTCGTCGGTTGCAATTAGGCTTTCGCCTTTATGCGTCAAAAATTTTGCAGTTGCAATTCCAGAGATTCCAAGACCATAAATAATATATTTCATTTAAGTGCGCAGTTTTGAAATTGCTTGAGAGTAATTCTTTGAAGTAAAGATATATGAACCAGAAACCAAAACGTCAGCACCAGCTGAAACAACGAGTTTAGAGGTTTCTTGGTTTATTCCGCCATCAACTTCTAAATCAATTTTTTTACCTACTTTATCAATTTTTTTTCTGATGTTTTCAATTTTTCTTAATTGCGAATCTAAAAATTTTTGACCGCCAAATCCGGGGTTGACAGTCATCACTAGAATTAGGTCGAGTTTTTCTAAAATGTAATCCAGAGAATCTTCGTGAGTTGAAGGAACAAGAGAAACACCAGCTTTTTTATTAAAAGATTTAATTAACGAAATGCTGCGATCTAAATGAATTGAGGCTTCTTGATGAATTGTAATTATGTCAGATCCAGCTTCGGCAAATGCTTTGATATGATTATCTGGATTATTGATCATCAAATGCACATCGAAAATCAATTTTGAAGTAGGGCGCAGAGATTTTATAACTTCGTTACCAATTGTGATATTTGGCACAAAACTTCCGTCCATGACATCAATGTGAATATAATCTGCGCCAGCTGTTTCGATGTTTTTTATTTCTTCTCCAAGACGAGAAAAGTCAGCCGAAAGAATGGATGGAGAAATTTTGATCATATGGCGATATTATTTGTTTTTACATGCAACCAAAGTTACATCATAAATTGGGTGCTCAAGAGCAGAAATTGAAGGGCTAGAAGAAAACATCCAGCCATAAAAAATACGAGATTTATTTTGATTTTCTTGATCGTGATTTTTGCTATTCTCATCAAAAATTTCTAACAAAACTTTGCTTTCGGGTTTCTGCTCTAAAGATGATTGCCAGCATTTGTGAACTGTAACTGTAAGTTTACCAAGTTTGATTGTGTTGCCAACTTTTACTTCAATCAAAGAAGTTTTGGCGGTTATTTTGTTTAAGGCTTGTATTACTGCAATTGAACTAAATCTGGAAGGATCAACTTTATCAATTGTCAGCTGATGTTCTTGATCAGAGTTTTTTATTGATGAATCAGAATCGGAAGCAAGCTGAGTATTAAATTTTTCTTCACTATTTTGTGCCAAAGCATTTTGCAAAGCAGCCGATAAAAAAATGAAAGATAAAAAAATCTTTAAGTGAACTTTATTTTTTTGCATCTTTTTTATCTGAATTAGCGCTAAAAATAAATTTACCCAAAAGGTCTTCAAAGTTTACCGAAGATTGCGTGAATTTTATTTCATCGCCTTCTTTTAATATTTCTTCGTCGGCTCCTAGTTCAATCGATAAATATTTTGAACCCAAAAGACCTTCGGAAGAGACCTTTGCTGAAGAGTCAGAAGATAATTTTACAGCTCTATCAATTTTAATTTTAAGAGTTGCGCGATAGCTTTCTGGATTAAGGAATTGCTCTTCAACGCTGCCAACTTTTACGCCAGAAATTTTAACATCGCTACCAATTGCAATGCCATCAACGTTTTCAAATTGTGCAATTAAATGGTAACCAGAGCTAGTACTGACTTTTGAGTTTTTAAAAGAATTAAAGAAGAAAAAAATAGCAGTTAGAAGAACAAAAGTTCCAACGATGATTTCAAAATAATTATTATGTTTATTCATGTTTTGTCTAATTTGATTACTTATTGTTTGGATCCCAAGCTTCATAGTCTGAACTTACTTTCTCTCTAATTCCACCAGTTGCTAAGTCTCCTTTTGGTGCGTAAGAATTTTTAGTTCCAGTCAAATTTGGTAAGTGTATTTTTTGCCAAGAATAGTGACTAATTTTTTTATTTACTGGCAATTGATCTATAGTGTAGTGAATCCAACCATGCCACTCAGCAGGAATTTTTGAAGCCTCAGCCATGCCTTTATAAACTATAAATCTTTTGTTATTTTTATTTTGAAAATACTCGTTGCCAAAATCATCAACACCTACTTTATCGCAGAATAATTTGATTTTGAGTTGTGATAAAAATTGCATTTTACAAATGTCTGATTTTTTAAAGAGAGGGAGTTTGCATTGTTGCTCGAAACTATGAGATGATTTTAAAAATGAAAAGTAAAATTTAGTACAGCTAAAAAGATCAGATTATTTTTATAGATTTGGTTTGTTTTTTTAAAAAAAACCTTAAGTAGTGAGCGCTCTCTCCTCGGAAGAAATTCTTCTCCAAAAACCAACTTCTAAAAAATTTTCAAACAAGTGCCAAAGATAGATGCTATACTAAATTTCTACTCGAAGTTGCTCCTGATAATTTTTTTGGTAGCTTCTCCATCTGCGTTTGCTAATAGCAAAGACAAGAACTCTAATAATACTCAGAAAAAACCAAAATATCATCATGTTAGATCTAGCTTAAAACATTCGACGAAAAAAAAACTTGTCGCTAAATCAGAAATTAAAGAAAATTCATCAAATGAAAAACCTGCTATTGCTGCTAAGCCAGAAAAGTCATTAGCTTTTACACCACCAGAAGAAAAAACTAGAAAACATTCTAGCTCTATAAGTCAAAAACTATGGAAAGGAATTACTGCGCAAGATCTAGAATTTTTGAAAAAAATTAGTGTCGCCTTAGAACAAAATAAATATGATGAAGCATTACAATATGTCAGTGCCTTGAAGCAAAGCGAAACTTCACAACATGCTGTTAATGATCTCGATATTATAAAGCTAAAACCAGGTTTTTCTGATGCTATAACTGACATTATTTTGTGGAATAAATATAGCGGTCAGATCGATGTTAAAAATACTTCCTTTAACGATATTTCAAGATTCGTTAATGATAATCCTTTTTATCCAAATATTTCCGACATTAAGCGTAATGTTGAAAAAGTAGCCGTTGCTAATAAAATTTCTTATCAATCAAGCGAACAATATTTTAAATCTAACCCAGCTGGAACTCTTGAATCAAAGCTTTATCTCCTACAATCTCGCATTAATTTAATATCTAACTTTAAAGGCTCGGAAGAGAAAAGAACTGAGTTACAAAAAGATATCAGAGATCTGATTTCAACAATTTGGATTAAAGAAAACTTTTCAGCCGAAGAAGAAAAAAGTTTTCTAAGTAAATATCAAAATCAACTAAATGGCTTTGACTACATAAATCGTATCGATCGCTTGCTTTGGGATAGCAAAATTTCTGATGCTAAAAGAATCATGAATTTTGTTGATGAAGATTATCAAAAATTATTTGCAGCAGTAATCGAGCTGCAAGAAATGCCGAAATATATCGATAACATAGTTCTTTCAGTTCCAAGAAAATTAAGATCAAATGAAGGTCTGACCTATCGCAGAGTTATCTGGTATAAAAGCAAAGATAAGCTCGATGAGCTTTTAGATTTAATGGTAGGTTTGCCAACGCAAATGCAATATCCTGATAGATGGTGGAGCTTGCGACGCCTTTATTCTCGAGAAATGATCAAGAAAAAAAATTATAAATTAGCCTACATTTTAGCAGCAAAACACGGCTTACCAACTTCTGCCTCAGATTTTTGGGAAGCAGAGTGGATGTCTGGTTGGATCGCGCTGCGCTTTCTTGATCGACCAAAAGAAGCTTATCAACATTTTGAAACTCTTTATAAAAATGTTTCGCAGCCAGTCACGATCTCTCGCGCTACCTACTGGCTGGGTATGGCTGCACAAGCTATGGGCGACAAAGAAAAAGCAGTTGAGTGGTATAAAGCTTCGGCGAAATATCCGCTATTTTTCTATGGCCAATTAGCAATCAATAAGCATCGCAGCCTCGATGCAATAAACGCTCAATACGATATAATTTTGCCAAAAGATCCGGATATTTTAGTTAGCGATATGAAAAATATTTCAGCTTCCAAGGCAACAAAAGTGGCTTATTTATTGGCAATTACCGGTGACAAAAAAAATGCCACCAAGATTTTTGATTATTTAGTTGAAAATGCTGCCACTCCTGGACAAATCACCATCATAATGAAAATCGTCAATGAAATTGGTGATCGCCAAATGGATGTAAAAATTTCTCGTACTGCAGCAAAGCATAATGTCTTTTTCATCAAAGATAAATTCCAAATCGTAAAAGAAGTTCCAAATGATGAATACGCTCCTTTGGTTCATGCAATCGTAAAACAAGAAAGTGGTTTTGCGCCGATGGCAGTCAGTCAAGTTGGCGCTTTAGGATTTATGCAGCTTATGCCAACAACAGCTAAGCTGGTTGCTAAAGAAGCTGGTGTTAACTACGACAAAGATAAATTATCGACCAATATACCATATAATGTAAGGCTTGGAACTTTTTATATTAAGAAGTTGATTGATCGTTTTAATGGATCAGAAATGTTGGCAATCGCTTCTTATAATGCCGGACCAAATGCTACACAGCGCTGGATCAACGAATTTTACGATCCACGCAAAGAAAAAGATTTAGATAAAGTTGTGGATTGGATTGAGCTCATCACATACTCTGAAACCAGAAATTATGTTCAACGCATCATGGAAAATTTAATTGTTTATAAATATCTTATGTCACGCTCTAATTACGACGCAGTTCAATAGCTTCCAAATTTTTAAATTATGTTTGACGAATTACACGAAGAGTGTGGAATTTTTGCAATTCACAATAGCTCTGATGCTGCGGTAAATACAGCGCTTGGTCTGCATGCCTTGCAACATCGTGGTCAAGAGGCGGCAGGTATTGTCACAATGTCTGGAGAATCTTTCTCGGCACATTTTGCTGATGGCTTAGTTGCTGATCATTTTAATTCTAGCGAAGTTGCAAAAAAACTAGAAGGCAATGCCGCGATTGGACATGTTCGATATTCAACTGCTGGCAAAAAAACAGCGCGCAACTATCAACCAATTTTTGCTGAGCTCAGCTGCGGTTTTTTAGCTATTGCTCACAATGGTAATTTGACTAACGCCATTATGCTTAGAAATCGCCTGATTCAACGTGGTGCGATTTTTCAATCAACTATGGATACCGAAGTTATTATCCACCTTATTGCTCTTAGCCAAAAAGCTACTTTAGTTGAAAAAATAATCGATGCAGTTTCGCAAATTGAAGGCGCTTTTTCTTTGGTGATAATTCACAAAGATGGAATTATTGCAATTCGTGATCCAAACGGCGTACGCCCTCTTTCAATTGCAAAACTTGGCGATGCCACAGTTGTCGCTTCTGAAACTTGCGCTTTCGATATTATTGGCGCTAAGTTTATCCGCGACGTTGAGCACGGCGAGATGGTTATAATCAGCAAAGATGGTATAAGATCTCTGCAACCTTTTGAAGTAAAACCTTCAAAATTTTGTATCTTTGAATATGTTTATTTCGCTCGTCCAGATAGTGTAATCGAAGGCAAAAATGTTTATGCAATGCGCAAAAATATTGGCATTGAACTTGCCAAAGAAATTCGAATTGATGCTGATGTTGTAGTGCCAATTCCTGATTCTGGAGTTCCTGCTGCAATTGGTTACTCAGTGCAATCAAAAATTCCTTTTGAACTCGGAATTATTCGTAATCACTATGTTGGTAGAACTTTTATCGAACCAACGGATCGTATTCGTCACTTCGGTGTTAAGCTAAAACATAATGCAAATTTAGAAGTTATTAAAGGCAAAAGAGTAATTTTAATTGACGATAGTATTGTTCGCGGAACTACTTCGAAAAAAATTGTCCAGATGATTCGCGATGCTGGAGCAAAAGAAGTTCACATGTTAATTGCTTCTCCGCCAACGATTGCTCCATGTTTTTATGGAGTTGATACTCCCGATAAAAAAGATTTAGTCGCTGCCAACCATTCGATTTCTGAAATTACTAAGATGATTGGTGTTGATTATTTAGCTTATATTTCGATTGACGGACTTTATCGTGCTATTGAAAACGCAAAAAGAAATGAAGAAAATCCACAATATTGCGATGCTTGCTTTACCGATAAATATCCAATTCGTCTTTCCGATAGAGAAGGCGGCGAAGCTCCGCTTTTCGATTTTATGAAATAATCGCGACTAAAAATATTATGAGCAAAAAGTCTACAAAAAATTTCCAAGAAAAAATCTCTAAAATGGGTTTTGAGCCAGCAATCGCAAGGCTTGAAGAAATTGTCGAAACTCTCTCATCAGAAAAAATCAATCTTGATTCTATGATCGATTTGTACGAGGAAGGCGTTTCTTTAAAAGATCACTGCTCAAAAAGATTAGAAGAAGCTAAGATGAAAATTGAAACGATTTCAAAAAAATAGCTTCTTTAGTGAAGAACAGATTTCGGATTATAGATTCAATGTTTAAGCAATTCTTTTCCTACTTCAAAACTTAAAATTCCAAAAAATGTTTCGCGTGAAGCAAATCCCTAACTTTCTCACTACGTTTCGTATTGCCATAATTCCTATTTTAATTCTATCTTTTTATATTCCCGGAATGGTTTCCAATGTTATTGCTGCAACGCTTTTTTCTATTGCAGCAATTACAGATTATTTTGACGGCTATTTTGCTAGAACTCTAAAAGTACAATCAAATTTTGGTCGCTGTCTTGATCCAATTGCTGATAAACTTTTGGTTATAGTTGCAATTGTTATGCTGATAAATTCCAGCAATCGCAGCTTTTGGATATTGATTCCCGGATTGATTATAATTTGTCGTGAAGTTTTGGTTTCTGGCTTACGTGAATTTTTAGCTGAACTTCATGTCAGCGTTCCGGTCAGTAAATTAGCAAAATATAAAACTGCTGTACAAATGGTTGCAATCACTGGCCTTTTGCTTGGCGAGAACGGAACCGACTACACATTTTATTATTTGATCGGCAATTGGATGGAGATGGGAATAAAATTTTCTTTAGTAATTCTGATAGTATTGCTATCGAAATTATTATTTTGTTTAGCAGCAATTCTAACTGTTGTAACTGGCTATGCTTACTTCCGCGTTGGTTTAAAGAATATGTAATTCTTCTAAATCTTTTTTGATCTGCTCTTTTAGTTGATCTAGTGAAGAAAATTTTCTCTCTTCACGAATAAAGTCTAAAAATTCTACTTCGATTTTTTTGCCATAAATATTGCTACTGAAGTTTAAAATATGGGTTTCAAATATTGGTGCTGAATCGCAATTGATTGTTGGCTTTACTCCAAAATTTGTAATTGAGGAAAATTTTTTTCCTAAAGCAGGGATAAAAGTTGAAGTTTTATAAACACCAAATTTTGGCTTAATTATGTGAGGTTTAGCCATCAAATTTGCCGTAGGAAAGCCAAGCTGATTTGCTAGTTTCTTGCCTTCATTAACTATTCCGCAAATTGAAAAATTTCGTCCCAAAAATTTATTAGCTTCAGCAATATTGCCTTGTGAAACAAATTGACGAATCAAACTAGAAGAGCAGATTTGATCTTCTTCTTTTAAGGCTGGAACTTGATGTAATTCAAAACCAAATTTTTTTGAAGCTTGCTCGAGGAGAGCAAAATTTCCCTGACGATTTTTGCCAAAAATAAAATCATAACCAACCAATAAGCACTTGATGTTCAAGGCTTTAACAAGAATTTGCTCTATAAAATAATCGGCTTCAATGGAAGCGATTTCATGATTGAATGGTAAAATAATAACGCGATCGATTTCTTTCTCACGAAAAATTTTTAATTTTTGTGATAGGCTGGTAATTCTAAAATCTTTGCTGCGATCATTTTTAAAAAAAGAAGTAGGGTGAGGTTCGAAGGTTAAAATTGTTGAGAGCAAATTTTTTTCTTTGGCAAAATTTTTTACTTCATCAACTATTTTGCTGTGTCCTAAATGTATACCGTCGAAATTTCCGATAGTAATTGCAAGCGCAGGCCGTGCCTTGATTTGACTGAGTTTACGAATTACAATCATTTAACATTAAAATAAAATTTTTCTGATGCCAAGTCTAAAAGCTAAAATTTTAAACACAAAAAAACTCAGTGCGATTTCGCTATGTGCTTTGATTCTTTTTAAGGTTAACAACACTTTTGCAGTTGAAACTTTTACTGGCAAAATTTCTACCTTCAATGATTCCAAATATGCAGAAGGTTTTAGTAATTTTTATTATGTCAATCCAAAAGCTTTAAAAGGTGGAGCTGTTAGGTTCGGATCTGAAGGAACTTTTAACAATTTAAATCCCTTTATTTTAAAAGGTATTAGCGCCGCTGGTCTTTCTTATCTTTACGACAGTTTAATGGAAGGTTCAGAAGATGAAATCTCAACGCGTTATGGATTGATTGCTGAAGGTGTAAAATTTTCTTCCAACAAAGCTGAATTAACTTTTAAAATCAGGCAAATAGCACGTTGGCAAGATGGCAAGCCAATAACAGCTGACGATGTTGTCTTCACTTTCAATAAGCTAATAACCGAAGGACATCCGCTTTATAAAATAGTTTATCGCGACGTGAAAGATGTAAAAAAAATTACTGAGCGTGAAGTAAAATTTATTTTCAAAAATAATCAAAACCGTGATTTGCCAGTTTTAATCGCATCGATGCAAATTTTACCTAAACATTATTTTGATAAAGTTGACTTTGCTAAAACCACATTGCAAGCGCCTTTAGGATCTGGTCCTTATAAAATTTCTCATATCGATATTGGCAAATCCATAACTTATCAGCGTGACCCCAACTATTGGGCGCTAAATTTACCAGTTAATCGTGGTCGTTATAATTTTGACAAAATTACTTTCGATTATTATCGCGACAGTAATGTTTTAATCGAGGCTTTCAAAGCTGGTAAATATGATCTGCGCCAAGAAAATGTAGCGCGTAATTGGGCTAACGCTTACAACATTGATGCAGTGAAAAATGGCAAAATTATTAAAAAAGAAATCGTCAATAATTTGCCAGCCCCAGCGCAATCTTTTGTTCTTAACTTGCGCCGTAGCAAATTTCAAAATGTTGAGTTACGCAAAGCTTTGACTTACGCTTTCGACTTTGAATGGTTAAAAGACCATATTTTTTACGGCGCTTATAAACGCACTGAAAGCTATTTTCCGAACTCTGATTTTGGCTACAAAAATTTTCATTTGCCTAAATCAAACGGCGATGGATTTAATCGCGAGAATTTGATTCGAGCCAAACAAATACTTGATGCTGCTGGCTATAAAGTTGTAGACGGAAAATTGATTGATCCAAAAACCAATCAACAATTAGAAATTGAATTTTTAATTGACAATCAAGCATTTCAAATGATTACCGCTCCTTTTGTAAAAAATTTAAGTAAATTAGGAATTGCCGCCAAGCTTCGTTTTGTTGAAGAAAACCAATATCAAACGCGAGTGAATAATTTTGATTATGACATAATTGTTGCAGTTTTTGGCCAAAGTTTGATTCCGGGAAATGAACTATTTTCTTATTGGCATTCATCGCAAAAAGACGTCAAAGGTGGACAAAATCTTGCTGGTCTTAATGATAAATTTGTTGACGAGCTGGTTGAAAAAATCTCTAAAGAGCAAGATAAAGCCAAGTTGATCAAGCTTTGTCGAAATCTTGATCAACACTTGCTTGAAAATTACTACACAATTCTGCAATACCACAGCAACAGATACAGAATTCTATATCGCGATATTTTTATGATGCCAAAAATTACACCGAAATACTCTCTTAGTATAGATAGTTGGTGGATTAAGTAATTTTAAAGATTTAAGGTGATCGCAACTTTTCTTTAACCAAAATCCTTTAAGTTATGTTTATCCAAACCGAAGAAACTCCCAACCCAGCTAGTTTGAAATTTATTCCTGATGGAGAAATTATTTTAACAAACGGAAACGTTGAATTTAAAAATCAAAAACAAGCTGCGATCAAATCTCCTCTGGCTCTACAGCTTTTTGAAATTGCTGGAGTTGAGTCGATATTTTTAGGTCGAGATTTTATCACCGTAACCAAATCTGACAAATTTGAATGGTCAAAAATTAAAGCTGAAATTCTAGCTACAATCATGGATTTCTTGGTTTCAGGCAAGCCAGTAATGTTTGATGAAATCAGCGAAAATTTTGCAAATAGTGAAGACAGTGAAATCGTTAAACAAATAAAAGAGCTAATTGAAATTAAGGTAAGGCCAGCTGTGGCGATGGATGGCGGCGATATTATTTTTCACTCATTTGAAGACGGAATTGTAAAACTACAATTAAAAGGCTCTTGCTCTGGCTGTCCAAGCTCAACAATAACTTTGAAAAGCGGTATCGAGAACATGCTTAAACACTATATTCCTGAAGTTGAATCGGTTGAGCAGGTTGAGGATTAAGCATTAAGAAAATATGTTAAACTCATATAAAGGCTGTGCGGTTTGCTAAAGTGCTAGTTGTCTTCAGGCAAAGCAAGAAAAGCAACGAAGCGTTTTAAGACTAAGAATTTCAATAAGCGTTCGTAGCTCAACTGGATAGAGTGTTGCTTTCCGAAGGCAAAGGTTGGAGGTTCAAATCCTCTCGAGCGCACCAAATTACTTATCAAAAAAATAATTCATATGACTCAGAAAAATATCGTCACAGCAGCTTTTGTAATGATCGGAGACGAAATTCTTTCTGGTCGTACCGAAGATAAGAACCTGAATTTTCTGGCCAAAAACTTGACAGAAATTGGTATAAATTTACGCGAAGTTCGAATTGTTCCCGACATTGAAAGCGAAATTATTTTGGCGGTAAACGAAGTCAGAAAAAAATTCGATTATGTCTTCACTAGCGGTGGAATAGGGCCAACGCATGACGATATAACTTCTCTTGCAATCAGTAAAGCTTTCAAAGATGAGTTAACGCAAAACAAGCAAGCAACAAAAATTCTAGAAAAATATTACGGCTTAGAAAATTTAAATTCTGCTCGTTTGAAAATGGCTTTTGTACCAAGCAAAGCCAAACTTCTTGATAATCCAGTTTCTTCTGCTCCAGGATTTAGAATTAAAAATGTTTTTGTTATGGCTGGCGTACCAAAAATATTTCAAGCTATGTTTGAAGCGGCTGCAAAAGAATTAATTGGTGGAAAAAAAGTTAAGTCCAAAGAGATAAAAATTTCTCTTACCGAAAGCATAGTTGCGCAGGATTTAGAAAATTTACAAAAAAAATATCAGCAAATTTCAATGGGAAGCTATCCTTTTGAAGGTGGTACTTCTTTGGTTTTTCGTGGTAATGATTATGAAGCTTTAGAAAAAGCTGTAATAGAAATGATTGAAATTCTTGAAAGAATAAAAAGCTCTTCAATAATCGCGGTTAGTTAATTTTCTTCGTATCTGACCTATCAAATGGAACAAAAATTCGAATCATTCAAAAAAGAAAATCCTGAAGAGCTAGAAGAATATTTCAAGTTTGTGAAATCCTCAGTGCAGGATAAAACTTACTTTAAAGATGGTCTTGAATGGTATTTTTTTCGCTACGTAAATCCTTTTTGCGAAAGAACAATTTTTACCTTTTGCGCTATTATCGCTTCGGTAATATTTTACTGTTTAGTACAAATGATTGAAGGCGCTTTTCCTTTAGTTGAGAAAAATCCAATTATCATCAGAGCTATTGACCAATCGCAGTATTTTTCAAATCTGATTCCTTTGAAGCCTCATATTACAGGTCCTGGGTCAGAAAAATATGATCCAACAATTACAACTGTCGATGAGGCAGTCGCCAAATATTTGTTGTCGGTTTATGTTTCTGATCGCGAAGGCTATGACTACAGCAAATCTGAAGTTGAAGATGTTAACAACAAATTTAACCGTATTCGTAATACTTCCTCACCGGCTGAGTATCGAGAATTTCAGGCTTATATGAGCAAAGATAATCCAGATAGTCCAATCCTGAACTTTGGTCAAAAAGTTTTTAAAACTATCGAAATAGAATCAGTAAAATTCATTAAACAAGAAGCTAAAGATTTCACCAGCAAAGCAAAAGATTTTATATCAGCAAAAATTCCTGATCAGGCTGAGGTAAGATTTGTAAGCACTCTAAAAAGTATTGATGAAAATGGAGAAGTAAAAATCGTTAAAGAAAATTATATCGCTAAAGTTGATTTTGCTTTTTCTGGCGCCAAAAGATCAGAAAAAAATGCCGCTAAAAAAGAGGATCGTACTTTAGATTTCATGGTTAATGGCTATAAATTATATAAGGTGCAGTAATGAAAACTTTAAAAATTTTAACTCTACTGCTTTTTATTCTAATGCCATTTTCTGCCAAAGCTGTTCAACAGCCACGCTTTCTTGGAACTGAGAAAAAATTTAGAAGTTACGTTTATAATCCAAATGATGTTTATCTCTACATTGGGCACTACACTTATCAAGGATTCATCGAGTTTGAAACTGGAGAAACAATCAGCACAATTTCAATGGGCGATCCATCTTTATGGATGTTTGAACATTTATCAAATCGCCTTTTCTTAAAACCAGTTGGTGAAGATAAATCCGAAACCAACATGACAATAATCACCAATAAAAGAATTTATCACTTCGAACTTATGGCCAAAGAAGCCAAAGGCATAAATGACAAAGATTTAATTTTTGTCGCCAAGTTTGTTTATCCTGATGAAAAAGATAAAAATATCGTTGAGTTCACTAAAGCTGACAAATCTGACGAACCTGATATGCATGACTTGTCAATTTATAATTTCAATTATCAATATACTGGTGAACCTTCAATTGCTCCCCTTAAAGTCTTTGATAATGGCGAGTTCACCTATTTTCAATTTCCCAAAAAGAATGCTGAAATTCCGGCTGTATTCACAGTTGATTCTGCTGGTTTTGAGTCTTTAGTTAACTTCAGATCTGCTGGTCAATATATAATTGTTGAAAGAGTCTCTCCGCAATTCACTCTCAGAAATGGTGCGGATATTGTCTGTGTTTATAACGCAACTATGTACAGCAATGGAAAATCAACATCAGCCCCAAGATCAATTGGTGGATCTGTTCCACCAAGTTCTTTCGCGGTTCCACAAATTACAAATGGCGCTTTACCACAACAAAATATTCAGCAACCTTCAGCACCAACTCCAAGATTTTTACAATAATTCAGGCTTCTTAAAATTCTATTAGCCTGACTAAATCAAAGAAATTCATCATGTCTGACATTACAAAAATCGAAAACTATAACCACAAAATTGCCGAGAAAAAATGGCAAAAAATTTGGCAAGAAAAAGATATTTTTAAATTTGATGAAAATTCCTCTAAAGAAAAATATTATGTTCTTGAAATGTTTCCTTATCCATCAGGAAAGATTCACGTAGGACATTTGCGTAACTACGCTATTGGAGACTCGGTAGCTCGTTTTAAAAAATCTCAAGGCTTTAATGTTTTACACCCAATGGGTTTTGATGCTTTTGGCTTACCTGCTGAAAACGCTGCTTTAGAACATAAAATTCATCCGCAAGATTGGACGCTTTCCAATATCGAAACCATGAAAGCCGAACTAAAATCAATTGGTCTTGCAATTGACTGGAGTCGTGAGCTCGCAACTTGCTTGCCTGATTACTACAAACATGAACAAAAAATTTTCCTCGATTTTTTTAAAGCTGGTTTGGCTTATCAAAAAGAATCTTTTGTTAATTGGGATCCAATCGACCAAACAGTTTTGGCTAATGAACAAGTCATTGATGGAAGAGGTTGGCGTAGTGGCGCAATTGTGGAAAAGAAAAAACTAAAACAATGGTTTTTAAAAGTTTCTGATTTTTCTGAAGAATTACTCAGTGAGCTAAAAAATCTTAAAGGCTGGGACGATCGTGTTTTAGCGATGCAAGAAAAATGGATTGGTAAAAGTGAAGGTCAAATTATCAGCTTTTTTATTGACAGAACTGCACTTAACTCAACTACAGACTCAATTAAAGTTTACACAACAAGACCAGACACTTTATTTGGCGCTTCTTTCCTTGGTATTTCACCACATCATCCAATTGCTTTAGAATTGGCACAAACAAATTCTGCGGCAAAAAACTTTATTGAAGAATGTAACGCCTCAGCAGTTGATGAACAAACCATCGAAAAGCAAGAAAAGAAAGGCTTTAGAACCGGTTTGCAAGTTATTCACCCTCTTGATCCAAAACAAAAACTCGACGTTTATATCGCCAACTTTGTTTTGATGGAATATGGCACTGGCGCAGTATTTGGCTGCCCTGCTCACGATGAACGCGATTTTGAGTTTGCCACAAAATATAATCTACCAATTCGTCAAGTGGTTGATAGCTCTGGCTCTCCATTACCTTATCTTGAGGATGGCGTCATAATTAATTCTGATTTTTTAAATGGCTTAGACAGCGCGCAAGGCAAAGAAAAAGTTTTTGAAGTTTTATCAAAAAAAGGTCAGGCAACAAAAAAAATAAATTATCGTTTGCGCGATTGGGGCATAAGTCGTCAGCGTTATTGGGGTTGTCCGATTCCTATTCTTTATTTAGAAGACGGCTCAGCTGTTGCAGTTCCAGAAGAAGAGTTGCCAGTTCAATTGCCGCAAAATGTTGAATTTACAGGTGCTGGAAATCCTCTAGCACTTCATCCAACTTGGAAATATACCACTTATAAAGGTCAAAAAGCTATTCGTGAAACCGATACTTTTGACACTTTTTTTGAAAGCTCGTGGTATTTTTTGCGCTTTGCTTCGCAACCAAAAGACAAAGCTTTTTTGGCTGAAGCAGTAAATAAATTTTTGCCAGTTGATCAATATATTGGCGGCGTTGAACACGCAGTTTTGCATTTGCTTTATGCCAGATTTTTTACCAAAGCTTTAAAAAAATGTGGCTATTTAGATTTTACAGAACCTTTCGCAAACCTTCTTACTCAAGGCATGGTTTGTCATCAAACTTATAAAGATAAAAAAACTGGCAAATGGATTTTTCCTTCCGAAGCTTTAGAGAAAAAGCCAGAAGAAATTATTATTGGCAGAAGTGAAAAAATGAGTAAATCGAAAAAAAATACCGTTGAACTGGCTCGCATCCTTGAATCCTACGGCGCAGATACTGCACGTCTTTTTATGCTTTCAGATTCTCCTGCTTCTCGTGATTTAGAATGGTCAGAAAGTGGCATTGACGGAGCCTGGAAATATGTTAATCGCTTGTGGAAATTGATTGCAGTAAATGCAGAGAAATCTAGCGAGATCGCGGTTAACTCTAATCATCAAATTACAAAACTGACTCACAAAACTATTGCTGCCGTAAAAGATGAATATGAAAAAGTAAGCTTTAATCGCGCTATTGCCAAGATTCGCGAATTTTCAAACGCATTAGAAAAATTCGAAGTTAAATCAAAAGACGAAATAGCAGTGATGAATTTTGCCTTAAAAAATTTAGTGATTTTAATTTCACCAATCATGCCGCATTTAGCGGAAGAATGCTGGCAGAAACTTGGCAATCAAGGTTTAGCCAGTGAAGCTGAATTTCCTAAATTTAATCCTGAATTAATTTTTGAAGATCAAGTTGGTGTTGCTGTTCAAGTTGCAGGAAAGCTTAGAGCTGTGATTCAAATGACAAAAGGAGCAAGCAAAGAAGAGATGCAAAAATTAGCCTTTGAAAACGATAACGTAAAAAAATTCATCGAAGGCCAAGAGGTTAAAAAAATAATTATTGTACCAGATAAATTGGTTAATGTGGTGTTATAATTTAACGCTTATTTTCTTTCGATTGATCCTCGTCAAGCTTTTGGTTTCCTAGTTTTATAATTATAGTTGAAGGAGTTTGTTTTATTAGTTTTAGATTTTCTAAAGCCATTTGTCTTGAAGCTGATCCTTTTATTTTTTTTAGCTCAGTAATCAAAGTGGGATTCATCGCGTTATTAATTCTTTCGTCGCCTTCAAGAGTGAATATTAGCAAATTCAGTGCGGCGCGCATCAGCTCTGGAGTATTATCAATCAAAATATCACCAGTACCCTTTAAAACTACATTGCAAAAATCATTACCACTCCAAGAAGTGTGACTAACTTCTTTATCGTTTCCATTTTCCTTTAAAACTTGCTCGATTTTTTCTTTAAAACTTTTTTGTAACTTTTCTTTAAAAGTTTTTTCCGATTCTTTTTCCATCACACTGCATTTTACATCTTTGATTTCAGAGCCTAATTGGCGCATCTCGTTAAGAACATGACTTAAGTTTTCATTAACTTTTTCTGAGTTATCAAAGTGCGCAATGGCAGCGATCTGATTTTCGATATCAACCAAAATAACGATTTTACCGTTTTTGGCGTTTGGAGCTATGATAAAGGAATCTCCAACAACGATGCCATATTCTCCGCGCAATATGATCTCTGGTTTCTCTTTAGAAATATTATTGAGGTCAATCATGATTTTGAAATTTGAATAAAGATTCTTCAGGTTGCTTGTTGAAGATTTATTTGAGAAAAATTAATTTGTAAATAAATGCAAAGCCTTTCAACTCCCGCAAATTTTAGCTTCAAATGAAAGACACAAACAATTTTTATCAGTCGTCAAAAAATGCTGCGCTGATTTTCGCTGATGGATCTTGTTTTTACGGACATGGCATCGGTAAGAAATCCACAACTAAAGGCGAAATCTGCTTTAATACAGCTATGACTGGCTACCAAGAAATATTAACCGATCCTTCATATTTAGGGCAAATCATTAATTTTACTTTTCCTCATATTGGAAATGTTGGAATCAATAATTCTGACATTGAAGCAAAATCTCCAAGAGCCGCAGGCCTTATAATTCGTGAACCAATCACCGCTCCTGCAAATTATCGCTCTGAGTCTGGCCTTAATGATTGGTTAATAAAAAATAATATCACTGGCATTTGCGGAGTTGATACCAGACAAATCACCAAAATCATTAAAGCTAAAGGTGCAAAGTCCGTAGCAATTATTTATCAAGATGGAATTGACGAAAATCTTATTCAAAAAACTATCGCTGAATTAAAAAATTATGGTGATTTAAGCGGAGTAGAACTGGCTTCAAAAGCCAGTTTGAATCAAGAATATAAATGGTTGCAAGAGGGAAAATGGCAACAAGACAAAAACTCTTATGAAGAAATTTCTACTAAAAAATTTAAAGTCGTGGCAATTGATTATGGCACTAAACTCAATATTTTACGTTGCTTGACTCAAGCTGGTTGCGACGTCACAATTCTTGGAGCTAAAGCAAGCTACAAAGATATTATGGCCCATAATCCTGATGGCGTATTTTTATCCAACGGTCCGGGAGATCCAGCTGAAACTGGCAAATACGCAATTGCAACAATTCAAGAAATTATCAAAAATAAAATCCCGCTTTTTGGAATTTGCCTCGGTCACCAACTTTTAGCTTTAGCAATTGGCGCTCAAACCAAAAAAATGGCGCAAGGCCATCGCGGCGCTAATCACCCAGTACAAGATTTAAGAAATAAAAAAGTTGAGATCACCAGTCAAAATCACGGCTTTTGTGTTGATGCAGCAACAATCCCAGATATTGCCGAAGTTACTCATATTTCACTTTTCGACAATTCAGTTGAAGGTCTGCGCTTAAAAAATGGTTTGGCTTTTTCAGTGCAATATCACCCAGAAAGTTCTCCCGGACCAGATGATAGTTTTTACTTATTTGAAGAATTTATCTCCTTAATGAAAAACAAAAAATGAGCGCAATTGGTAATATTTACCTAATCATTTTTTTACCGCTTTTTTCATCACTGCTTTGTCAAATTTTTAGTAAAAAATCTCTACCTTTCTCGATCGCTTTATCTTCTCTGATCTTGGTTTTTTTTCTGATTTTAAAAGTTCTGCCCGATGTTTTGATTTACGAAAAAATCAGCAAAGATTTTGAATTAGCACCACTTTCAATCGCTTTAGAATTCAAGCTTGATGTACTTGGAATTATTTTTCTGCTATTGGTTACCTTCCTGAAAATCGTTATTCTATTTTATTATCGCTTCGACATTGAAAGCTTTTTGGATCAGCGCGGTCGTAAAATTTTTTACTCGGTTTATTTACTTCACCTTTTTGCGTTGGTCGGAATTTTCACCAGCAATAATCTGCTTAATTTATTTTTCTTTTTTGAAATTTATGCCTTTGGCTTTTTTGCTATTTCATCAATTTCAAAAAACCTGAAAATTTCAAAATTATCTTTTCGCTATTTTTGCCTTAACTCCGCTTCTTCACTAATAATTTTATTCTGCTTTTTAGCGATTTATTTAACGTTTGGAGAAATAAATTTTAACTACATCAACGAAATTTTTGCTTTAAACGCAAATTCAAATAGCTGGTTTTCAGCCATAATTTGTCTGCTTCTGCTGCTTGCTTTTGTCGTTAAGTTTTTTCCATTTTGGCTTTATTTTGAAAATCTTAAAAGCATCAATTTGATTACAAATTTTATTGCGGTCGATTCACTTTTTATCAAAACAAATGTGGGAATTTTTATCGTTTTAAAATTCTTATATTTTTTCTTTGGCAGTCATTTGATCTTTGACCAATTTGATTTAGCACCATTTTTAATCTTCATCTCGCTGCTGATAATTTTTTATAGCGCGATTAAACTCCACGGCCAAAAACATTTAAAAACCATCGCTGCCTATCTTTGTCTTAATAATCTTGGATTTATTTTAGCTTGCTTAGCCTTGCAAAGCTTTGAATCGCTGCAAGCGCTATTTTTTTATTTACTTAATTTCAGTTTGGTAAATTTACTGATTTTTATTTTTGCAACTTTTTTAAAAAGAAATTTCAAAACTTCTTCGATAAATAAAATTTGGCTGGTCAAACAAAACAGCTATCTGCTGGCCTTACCAATAAAATTATTAATAGTTTTTATCGCGGCTTTTCCGCTTTCGATTTTATTTTTTGCTAATTGGTATTTAGCTTATGCAAGCTTTAGTCTTGATTTTAGTGCTTTCTTATTGGTTGGTTTGGTCGTTTCAAATTTTGTTCATATTAGCTTAGCTAATAAAATTATCGTAGCATTTTCTAAAAATGATGCCAAGTCCGATTGGCAAAAAACTAAATTGTCGGCCAAGCAATATGGCTTTTACTTAGCTTCTTTCTGGTTTTTGATTACGACAATTTACTTTTTATCTTTAACTTCAGGCCTTGCAAATAGCCTTTCTTTAAGACTTGCTTCGTTTTTACTTTCAAACTCGATTTAAAGATTTTTATGTTGAAAGCGCAGTTTTTATTACTCTCAATCAGCATCATTCCACTCTTTAACTGCCTACTTATAAAGCTATTTCAAAGTTCAGAAAAATTAATAAACATAATAAGCAAGCTACTGCCAATTTTATTTTTTTTGCATTTAATAGGTCTGCTTAACGGCTTGAATAAAGGGCAAGTTTATATTGAGCTTATCAAAAGCGCGCCAAGCATTTCTTTTGGCTTTATGTTAGATTCAATAACGCTGAAATTTTTATTTTTGCTGAACTTTATTTGGATAATTTTTGTTTTTTATTCGCATCGTTTTTTACGCTTGCAAGACGCTAAAAATTTAAGTGAATTCAAACTATTTTTTGCTATCGCGATCGCGTTGATAAATTTAGTTTTTATTTCACAAAATTTATTGACCAGTTTGCTTTTCTACAATTGTTTGGCGCTACTTTGCCACTTTCTTGCCGTCAAATTTTTGTATAAAAAAGAGGATAAATTTTCTTATATTTTTACCTCTTTGCTTTATTTAGAATCTCTGTTTTTCTTTTTCACCATCGTCGCTACTTATAAATTTAGCGGCAGAATTGAATTTTCTACTAACGGAATTTTACCTAAAAATCTCGAGCAAATTAAAGCAGCTATTTTACTGATTTTATATTTAGGCGGATTGTTTTGCGCAGTTATTTTACCTTCTTATCTGCTTTATCGTAAGGTCAGTTTTGATTTATTGATTGTTTATGTTTTGTTCTTTTTATCTTACGCCTTAAGCAGCCTTTATATCTTGCTTAAAATACTAGTTTTGGTTTTTTCTCTTAGCAGCTTTTCACAAATAATTTTAAAAATTGGCTTGGGATATTTTGATTTTATTTTGCTGCTCAATCTTCTGATTTCAGGAGCTTTTCTTCTTTTAAGCAAAAATTTTAAGTCAGCTTTTTTCTATCTTCTTTTTAATCAGCTTTTCTTTGCTTTATTTGCAATTTTTACTTTTGCCGCCTTTAACCAAGGCAAAGTCTATTTAGTTTTGTTGTCTTTTTTACTTTCAATAACTCTAGTTTTTTTCTGTTTTTCTAACCTAACTTTATATTTAAGTAAGGCTGAAAACAAAAGCTTGGCTGGCTTATTTTACGATTTCAAAATAACGATGACCTTGCTTGCTTTTGCTCTTCTAAACTTGATTGGAATTGTTCCAACAATATCTGCTTTAGAAAAATTTTTCTTAGCTAAAATTATTCTGCAGAAAAAAATATTTTTAACTGCGGCAATTTTTGTTTCTAATGCCTTAATTTTAGCCTTATTTAGTTGTCGTTTATTTTATATTTTGCTCAGTAAAAGCGAAGTCACTAGATCAGAGCATGATTTAAAACTAGCCAAAGATATTGATTTCGATTCTAGCCTAACTTTAACTGCCCTTATAACCGCAATTATGCTAGTTTTAGCTTTGATATTAAAAAACTTTTTCCCCTATGAGTGACATAAAACGCCGAGTTGAAAAAATCTGCCAAGACGCCAAAAAAGCAAGTCTGAGCATTGCCAATTTTGATTCTAACTTGAAAGACCAAGTTCTTCTTGAAGTTGTAAAACTAATCAAAAAAAACGCTGAAAAAATCATCAAAGCTAATCAAAGAGATGTGAAAGCGGCTAAAGAAAATAATCTCGATCCAGCCAAAATTGATCGCCTTACTCTTGATGAAAAACGTGTTGCCGCTTTGGCAAGCGCTGTAAAAGAAATTATTAAACTTCCTGATCCAGTCGGAAAAATTCTCTACGATGTCAAAAGAGAAAGCGGCATTAATGTCAAAAGAATCACTACGCCAATTGGTGTGATGTTGGCAATTTTTGAATCGCGTCCAAATGTCACTTCTGATATCGCAGCCTTGTCACTTAAGTCAGGAAATGCAGTGATTTTGCGCTCTGGCTCTGATTGTATTAACTCCGCAAAAATTTTGGTCGATATTTATCGCGAAGCTTTGGATCGTTTTTCACTCGATAAAGACGCGGTAATTTTAGTCACGGAAACTAGCAGAGAATTTGTCACAGAATTACTGAAAATGGAAAACTACATTGATGTGATAATTCCTCGCGGCGGAAAATCTCTAATCAAAGCTGTAACCGATCACACTAAAATTGCGGTGTTTCGCCATCTTGATGGCAATTGTCACACCTATATTCACGAAAAAGCTGATTTTGAAAAAGCTCGTCGCATTTTATTTAATGCCAAAATGCGTAGAGTAGGGATCTGCGGCGCAACAGAATCTTTATTAATCGATAAAAGAATCGCCAAAAAAATTCTGCCTCTAATTGTTGACGATTTAACTGAAGTTGAATGTGAAATTCGCGGCGACAAAGCCTGTCTTGAAATTGACGAAAGAATAAAACTGGCAAGCGAAAAAGATTATTACACAGAATTTTTAGACAAAATTATTGCCGTAAAAATCGTTAAAGATATTGACGACGCTATAAAACACATTTCCACCTACAGCTCTTCTCACACCGAAAGTATTGTCACCGAAGATGAAAAAGCAGCGCAGCATTTTTTAAGCAGAGTCAATTCTGCAATTGTTATGCACAACGCTTCGACGCAATTTGCCGATGGTGGAGAATTTGGCCTTGGTGCTGAAGTTGGAATCGCCACTGGTAAACTTCACGCCCGCGGTCCAGTTGGTTTGGAACAGCTAGTCACTTATAAATATATTGTTGAGGCTGACTGCGCAATTAGAAGTTAAACAAACTTGAAATTGCTTCAAAAAATTATTATCTCGCAATCAATCCTTCCTAAATAATTTTTTCAAAATTTATGAATATTGAGCGCTACACCGAAAAAGCACGCCAACTTCTGCAAAACTCGCAAACATTGGCTTTAAGCCTTGGTCACCAAAGATTTTTGCCAGAGCATTTACTCAATTGTCTTTTAGAAGATTCTGACAATTTAGCACAAAAATTAATCATTAACTGCGGTGGCAATATCGCTCTGATTCAGGCCGAAAATAAATCATCCCTAAATAAAATCCCCGTAGTTGAAGGCAGTGGAGCTGGCACGGTTACAACATCACAAGAGTTGGCTCGCGTTTTAATTTTAGCTGAAAAATTAGCCGATCAAAATAACGATCAATTCGTTACTCTGGAACGTATCTTGCAAGCAATTTTAGAGGATGACAAAAACCAAGGTGCACAAGCTTTAAAAGTTGGTGGAATGAATCCTAATCTACTTCGCCAAGCAATTGAAAAAATCCGCGGCGGTAAAAAAGCTAACTCAGCTGAGTCAGAAAATACTTACCAAGCGCTGGAAAAATATGGTCAAGATTTAACCAAAAAAGCTGAAGAAGGTAAAATTGATCCTGTCATTGGTCGTGATGAAGAAATACGCCGCTCTATGCAAGTCTTGTCGCGCCGCACTAAAAATAATCCAGTTTTAATTGGTGAACCGGGAGTTGGAAAAACTGCTATTGTTGAAGGATTAGCGCAAAGAATAATCAATGGTGATGTTCCTGAAAGTTTAAAAAATAAAAAATTAATGGCGCTTGATATGGGCGCTTTGATTGCTGGTGCAAAATTTCGTGGTGAATTTGAAGAGCGCTTAAAGGCAGTACTTTCTGAAGTTGAAAATAACGACAACATCATTCTTTTTATCGATGAATTACATCTTTTGGTTGGCGCTGGAAAAACTGAAGGCGCGATGGATGCTTCTAATTTATTAAAACCAGCTTTGGCACGCGGAACACTTCACTGCATCGGAGCTACAACTCTTAACGAATATCGTCAATATATCGAAAAAGACGCTGCGCTGGCAAGACGTTTTCAACCAATTTTTACTGATGAACCGTCAGTTGAAGATACAATTTCAATTCTGCGTGGCATCAAAGAAAAATATGAAGTTCATCATGGAGTGAAAATAAAAGACTCGGCTTTGATTGCTGCTGCAACTTTATCGCATCGTTATATTTCAGATCGCTTCTTGCCTGATAAAGCGATTGACTTGATTGATGAAGCAGCCAGCGGTTTAAAAATCGAAGTTGAAAGCAAGCCAAATGATTTGGACGAAATGGATCGCAAAATCATTCAACTTAAAATCGAAAGTGAAGCTCTGAAAAAAGAAGATGATGCCGCTTCTAAAAAACGTCTGGAACATGTGATTTTTGAGTTGCAAGAAATTGAAAAAAAATCAGCCGAGCTGACATCTTTATGGCAAGCTGAAAAAAATAAACTCGGCAAAATCAATGAATTGAAAGCAAAAATTGAACAAGCGCGTTATGAATTAGAAGTTGCACAACGCGAAGGAAACTTAGCCAAAGCTGGTGAAATAAGCTACGGAACCATTCCTGCTTTGCAAAAAGAATTGTCAACTTTTGAAAATAATGTATCGCAAAAACTGATGCGCGAATCAGTTGGTGAAGAAGACATTGCCGAAATCGTTGCTAAATCTACTGGCATTCCAGTTAGCAAAATTCTCTCTGGCGAAAAAGAAAAACTTTTACAGATGGAAGATTTTTTACGCTCGCAAGTTGTTGGACAGGATGAAGCTTTAAAAGCAGTTAGCAATGCTGTGAGAAGATCAAGGGCTGGCTTACAAGATACTAATCGTCCGATTGGTTCGTTTTTATTTTTGGGTCCAACGGGAGTTGGTAAAACTGAATTATGCAAAGCTCTGGCTGATTTTATTTTCGACGATCCAAGTGCAATGCTGCGAATCGACATGAGCGAATTTATGGAAAAACATTCAGTTGCACGTTTGATTGGCGCGCCTCCCGGATATGTTGGTTTTGAGCAAGGCGGAGTTTTAACCGAGGCCGTGCGTCGCCGACCTTATCAAGTTATTTTGTTTGATGAAGTTGAAAAAGCGCATCACGATGTTTTTAACATTTTGCTGCAAGTGCTTGATGACGGCCGTTTAAGCGATAATCAGGGCCATACTGTAAATTTTACTAACACGATTATTATTCTGACTTCGAATTTAGGCACACAAGTTTTAAATAAATCTGATGATGAGGAAGTGCTGGAAGATCAAGCTGCAATTGACGCCAAGAAGTCTCTCGCTTTTGATAGTGCGATGGAAATTGTGCGTCAACATTTTCGTCCAGAGTTTTTAAATCGTTTAGATGAAATAATTCTGTTCAATAAATTGAGTCGCAAAAATATGAAAAATATTGTTGATATTCAATTTGCCAGATTTGCTAAAAGACTCTTAACACAAAATATCAAAGCCACTTTAGAAGAATCAGCTAAAAATTATTTGGCAGAAAAAGGCTATGATTCAACTTACGGTGCCAGACCCTTAAAGCGTTTGATTCAACATGAAATCGAAAATATTTTTGCCGATAAAATTCTACGCGGCGAAGTTTTGGAAGGAAAAGAAATTATGGTAAGCGCTAAGAATGAGAAAATTAATCTAACTTCAAACTAGTTAGTGGACAAACTTCAGAAAATAGAGATTACTTAGCGATTTTACAAAGTGAGAAAATTTCCATTGGCATTTTTTTACTTATTTGAAATATTCAGCTCAATTCTTATTGAAAAAAAATTGGCCCTGCTTTCATCTGCGGATTGAATTTAATTCCAACCAATTTAATTAATCATGCGTTCAATAAAAACTTCTAATATAAAAGGTGTCGGCAACTCTCCCATAATTTCTCTTAATCATTACCATAACCAGCTTTTGGAATTTAAAGAATTTTCTCAGATCAAGGAGGAATTTTTTAATAGAGTGGGATATTCTGAGATTTACGAAATTGCCGATTTTTTAAGAACTGCGAAAACTGCAAATGCCAGCAGATTTTCAGAAGAGAATTTAATAAAATTGTTTACAAGAATTAATGAATTAACTGATCCAGTTCGCTCTGGAGGAAATGTTGTAGTGGAAGAAGTAAAGACAATTCTTGATGTCCTAGGCAGTTTAAAATACAAAAAATACCAGCTTCAGGAATTGAGAATCGGAAATTTAGTTGGTGTTTTTAATCGACAAGAAAACTTGGGTAGTCGTAGCATCTCAAGATTTTTAAAGTCTTGTTCTAGTCTTTCCTACGACAAAAATGAACTTGAAATCGACGGAGAAAAATTGAATGGCAAAGTAAATTTGCAATTCGCCAATTTTAGTTTGGATGAAAAAATTGGTCTCCTAAACTCAATGGCGCGTTTTGAATACGGCTTTGGTGAAGAGGAATTGCCTCCTGCTTTTAGAAGAGTCTCGCAAGATGTATTGGAAAGAATTTCTGATTGCAGTGCCGATCAAGTATCTAGTTATTTGAGTTCTATGACAAGAATGAATCTTACTGAAGAGAGAAGGTGATGTAGTTAAGCCGCGACAAGAGATAATTGGTACTCTGCACGATAATCTTAATCAACTTTCGTCGCAATCAGCAGGATCTTTGTTACAGGTTCAGGCATTTTTCGAACATCATTTGGGAATAACCTTTTTTGATCAAAAAACTACCTTAGCAATTGCTGAAAAATATTCTTACGAAAAAGGCAAGGTGTCAAAGCTTCAGAAGCTTGTTGCAGACTCTTTACCCAAGAGAGAATCGTCATCAATTTCTCATGAATATCCACTATATAAAATTGTAGAAAAGGTTGTAGATGGTATTCGCAATGTTGACATTCATTTTTTTTCCACTCCAAAAGAAGGTACCTCGGTTGAATATTTCATCGAGGTTGATGGTCCAGATCATTACTCTTACTCAGATAAAACAAATCCTAGAGAAAGTTTGGCGACAAGAAATCGCGATTTTCTCAACAAAAAAATGATTGCAAGAAGTGGTACGCTAAGCGAGTGCCACTACCTCACATTGTCATTTAAAGAAATTGAAGAAAATCAGGCAAATCTCAAAGATTTTTTAGTGAGCAAAATGGAAGGTTCCGATAGGATTGATCCAGAAAACCAAGTTCATTTGTTTAAAGAGTCACGAGAAGAAATTGAAAAAACAGCTATAAGCCTTGGTAAATTAAGTATTGAAAATCCTTCGCAAAAATTTGCAGCTTCTGCAAGTGCATCGAAAAGCCTTTTAGGTGAAGTCTCTGAATCTTCACTTGTCTTACCTCCACCACTAAGCAAAAAACTTGCCAAGCAAAAAACCTCTTCTTTGGAGCGCGCAATTAGAGAAGGAAATGTTCAAGATGTTATGGCCGTAATTGCGTCAGGTAGAGAGACTGTTGAAGGCCTTTTACCAAATGTTGCTTTGAGCCCTTTTGCTTTTGCCATTCAATGCGCTCAGCAAACTGAATTTGGTGTTAATGATGCTGGTAGCATGAAAATTTTTAATGCTTTGGTAAGCGCTGGGGCTGATGTTACTTCTTACTTAGTAGTGGCGCCACCTGCGGTAGAGGGTAAAAAGAAAAAAGGTAAAAGCGCAGCTACACGAAATTCTTTGCAGGAAATTTTCGAAAATTCTTTTAATCCAGATTATGAGTCTCTTTGCTGCTCTTTGATCAAGCATGATTCAATCGCTTTGCATGAGAATTCTTTGACTGCAGCAGTCCGTTCTGGTTCACTAAAAATTGTTGAAGCGGTTTTAGAAAAAGGGTTTGATCCAAACAATGAGGAATCAAAAGGAGCACTTAACTTGGCAGTACAAAAATTTCTTGAAAAAGATCGAAAAGAATCTGACACATTAATTCTGGAAAGCCTTCTATGCAAAGGATTAATCTCTCCGAAATCCATTAACTTTGCAGTGAAAAAAGAAGTTAAATTTGCAGTGAAAAAAAAAGTTAAATTTGCAGGTAAATTTGCAGTGAAAAAAGAAGAGCTTTTTATTAAATCTTTGGATGCTGGTTCACCAAAAATTTTCCTTAAATTGTTTGAAGCTGAAGATTCGAAGCAAAATTTTCTTACTGAAGAAACATCTCTCATCAAATGTTTAATGTCAGCGGTTTGTTTGGGATTCGAGGATGTTACGCGAGTTATTTTGGATTCTAATCCAAGTTTTGTGAATATCCGTTTTTGGAGTGATAATGATCCACCTTTTTTTCCGCTAGTTGCAGCCGCTTCGCTTGGTCAGGCTGGAGTAGTAAGATTGCTTGTTGAAAGAGGAGCTGATGTAAATGCTGAGAGCGGTAGTCTTGGCTACACATCTCTGCATTACGCCTCTCAAAACAATTATCCGGAAGTGGCTAAAATTTTGGTAGAGGCTCCCACAATCAAAGTTGACGCTCTGGATGCCCAATGCAATAACACTCCTCTTTCACTTGCCTGTATTAAAGGCAGTGCTGGAGTAGCCAAAGAGCTTGTTGAACATGGTGCTAAAATTAACCAAAAAGATTCAATCGGTAATACACCTTTGGTTAGCGCTGCTCAAGCAAATCATTTGGAAGTAATTGAGGTTCTCACTGCAAGAGAAGATCTTGAAATGGAGGAAAAAGTCATGAATGGTAACACTGCCTTATGTTGTGCTTCTAATTTTGGTCATGCTGGTGCGGTAAAATTGCTTCTTGAAAAAGGTGCCAAAGTTAATCACCAAAATGATTATGGTTGTACAGCTTTAATGTACGCTTCTGAGCACGGGTTTTTTGAAGTCACGGAAGCTATTTTGAAACATAAAGATTGCGTGGTTGATCTAAAAACTATCACTGCTTACAGCGGTGGGAGCACCGCATTGTTAATTGCTTCTTGTAACGATGGTCGCGCTCCTGTTGGTGAGGTTAGAAAAAAAATGTCAGTTATGAAAAAGTGATCGAATTACTTCTTGATGCTGGAGCTAATCCGGAATTGACTAATTCGAGAGGGAGTTCACCTCTCAGTTGTGCTTCATTTTCAGATAAAAATAGGAAGACAAAATTGACTAAAATTTTTGAAAATCATCGTCTTTTAAAAACAACAACTCTGAAAGCAAATGTTCCCAACAATGTAATTACTTCTAATTCAGAAAAAAATCTAAAAGATGTCGATAGGTCTAATTCAGATGAAGAAGGTTTGGGAGGCTGTCGATAGGTCAAGAGTTTGGGCATAATGAAAAAATTGGGGTGAAAAAAGGCTAAATTATCACCCCATTTTTTCATTATGCCTGAGTTTGAATGCCAGCCACTCAAATACGGATCTCTAAGCCTTTGTTTCGGGGCCTATCTTTTTTTCTGGATCAAAAAACCAAAGTAACACCAAGCGTTAACCAATTCTGATTATTGCCATTGATGTTGTGCCCGTAAATCGTGTCTAAAATTAAATTATCGTTGGCAATATAACGCAAACCAAACTGAGTTGCAGGGCGATTTGGACCAGTTTTGTAGGTTCCGTTAGTTTGAAAAATTTCTGGTATGAAAGATAATTTTTTAGTCAAATGCCAATCAGCACCAGCCCCGTAATTTAAGAAAGTAATAGTTTTGTCGTTGCGAAAAATATTACGCCAATTTTGCCAACCGACATAAAGATTAACATTAAGTGCATCGTTAATTTTCAAAGTATTTGAGCTGTATCCGTAATTTCCGTAAGCTTTTTGATCAGTTGAAGAATAGTTTATTCCAACAGTTGTTGCCGCAGAAATATTATCATCTTTATGCCACATATATTTTACCTGCGGCCAAAGAGTATTAATATTTTTTGCACTCGCATCATAAGTTTCTTGCATCGAAAACTCTGCATTTTCCAAAAGTTGATAAGCTGGATCAGTAACAAAAATATTTTCATTGCTGTTGCTGCGATTGTACCAACTTTCAATTTGAATTTTTTTTTCATTAACAATTCCACCATCATCAACAAGATAAGCGCCAGCAGCAAAGGTAAGAGAAGGCAACAGAAGTAAGGTTAAAAAAGTGAAAATAAATTTTTTCAAGATAAGGCAGAAATCAAAGAATTAATAATCAACTCGCAAAAAATACAGCCCATGCGCTGGAGCATTTGGGCCAGATTTGGTTCGGTCAGAACTAGCCAGAATATTTTTTACATCGTCAGTTTTTATTTTGTTGATACCAACCCAAAACAGCGTTCCGACAATGTTGCGCACCATGTGATGCAAAAAAGATTTGGCGCTTATTTCGATTACAATCTCATCAGTATTTTGAGTAATAGTGATTTGCTTAATTGAGCGAATTGTCGAATTAGATTGGCATTGCGAATCACGAAAAGCTGAAAAATCATGTTTACCAATCAAGAATTGGCTAGCAGCTTTCATTGCTTCTAAATCAAGCTTTTGCGCCACATGCCAAGCGCGGTTTTTTTGTAAAGTTAATGGTGCGGTGCGATTTATAATTAAATAACGATAATAACGCATTTTGGCGTCAAAGCGTGAATGAAAATTTGCGTCAACAATTTCGCAATCAATCACAGAAATTGCTTCGTTACGTAAATAATTATTCAACGCCATAATAACTCGTTTAGCGGTAAATTTTTTACTCAGCGAGAAATTAACAACTTGCCCCAAGGCGTGAACTCCTGCATCAGTTCGACCAGAAGCAATTATTTTTGGCCTTTCTTGAGCAAAGTTAAAAATCGCATTTTCTAAAATTTCGGCAATCGATCTATTTTTTAAATCAGTTTGCTTTTGCCAGCCGCAATAGTTGCTACCTTCATATTCTAAAATGATTTTATAGTGAGTTATTGCCATTCTTTGATCCTGCTTAGGTGGGAATATTCATTTTCTTGATAATTTTCTAAATCAGGAGCAGCAATATAAGAATTATTTTTATCAGAAAAATACTTAAAGAGTTTTATCAAACCTTCTTTAGCAGCTGCTGCTAAGATTTTTATTTCTTCATCCTTATCAGAAATTTTCGTAATTTTATCTTCAGCAGAAAAAGAAAGTTGCCAATAATTTAGTGAAGAAATTTTACTATCAAAACTAGCTTCAAGCAACATCAGAGCAGCAATTGTAAGTTGAGGTTGCAAGCCAGAAGTAACATCTTTTTTGCTTGGCGCTTGTCCAGTTTTATAATCAAAAATATTAGCAGAATTATCTTGATCAAAAGCAATACGGTCGATTTTTCCGACAATTTGTATTTCTTCGATTATTAGCTTAACTTCAACTTCCGTGAGATTTTTTATTGCTTTTAACTCTTTCTCTTTGGCAAAAAAATTAGCAAAAATATTTTCAAACTTTGGCCACCAAATCAACTCGGCTTCACTTGATAAAAAATATTTTTTAAAAATTTTATGAGATTGTGCTAAAGATTTTTCTGACTCTTGCGGATTTTTTACAAACTCTTCCAAAGCTTTATGAACAAAGCTGCCAAACTCTGCGTAGCTGGGTTCGAAATCAATTTTTTGTAACTCGCGTAGCTGCAAAATTCTTTTAGCATAAATTGAATAAGGATCGGAAATTAATTTTGAAATGTCAGTTATCGCCAGTTTTTTTGGGCGGAATTCTATTTCTGGCTTTGGCTCTGGACGCTTTGTTTTTAAGCTTAAAATCGTTTGAGAATTTTTTGGCTGATTTAAATATTTTTCTATTGCATCGAATTTAATTTCTAATTTTTGAAATAGAGTTTGTAATTTTAAAAGAAAAGGTGAGGGGCTGGAAGGACTGTTATTACTGCTTAAAGAGCGAGTTAAAATAATTTTTTTATTAGATAGATAATTACAAAAGTCATAAGCGTTTTGACCAATTTTTTTTAGCTTTTTATCAATCTCTAAATCTTTTTTGATTTTTTTACCCAGCCAGTTTTCTGCTTCAATTGCAGGAAAATCTCCTTCATTTAAAGAAGAAACAAATAATAAATCGTAATTCAATAAGCGAGCCTCAATAGTGGATAAAATCTGAATCGGCGCTATAGAATCTGATTTTTCAAAAAAGCTAATTTGTGAAAATAAAATCTGAAAAATGCCAAGTGCGTTTTTTGGATTAATTACAAATTCGTGATTATTTTTTAACTTAGTAAAAAACTCGAAAAGCTCTTTTGCCGAATTTTCCAGAGATAATAACTCGGTAAATTTTTTCTGACTTAAGCTTTCTAAAACCTCAATCAAAACAAGGCTGTAGTTTGAAATATCGATATTTTTTTCTAACTTATTAAGAGAAGCTAAACTTTTTAGAAAGTTGTCAAAAAATAATTTTAGATCAAGTTTTTCAGATGATTCTAACTTATCTTGAATACCTGCTAAACCTGACTTTGAGCGATCTTGACGTAAAATATTATTTTCAAAATCAGCTAAAATTTCTTTATTATTTGCAGTAAAACAAAGTGGGTTTTGTAAAACAGTAAGTAAGCTTGCTGAGTTAAAATCATTTTCGATTAAATCTAAAATTAGCAAAATAAAGTTGACTAATTTTGAGTCAAAAACTCCGACATTGCGGCTATCATTAAAAGGCAAATTTGCTTGCTTTAGCTCATATTTAAGAAGATTTGCCAGCTTAGAGTTGTTAGTGATTACGCCGTATTTTTTTTCTGCAGAAAAATTATTAGCTAAAATTAAGCTGATAATTCTAGCTTCTTCAAGTTCGTCTTTGGCTTCGATTAACGATATTTCTGACTCTTGCTGTTTCGACAAAGTAGAAGAAATTGATTGCCATTTTTGCGTTTCATTTGCCGGCAACATCAAAGCAGAGAGTAGATCACTTCTTTCTTTCGGACTTAAACAAAATTTTTCTACAGCAATTTCTTGAATTTGATTTTTGTCAATTTCTAAAAAGTTAACTAGCTGATTTAAAAAAAATTGCGGATGATTTTCTGGATAAGAATTTTGCTGCGATTGATCAAAACTATGCAAAATAACATAGCCGTTTTTTTGCTGTTTAATTGATTTAATCAGCCTTGTAGTTGAAGCAATGCTACCAGTTGATCCAGCAATAATTAACGGAAAATTTATGCCAAATTTTTCTATCATCTGGCTAAATTTTGTAACAATAAAATTTTGGTAAGAAGTAGTAGAAAAAATGTCGTTTTTAATCAGAGAATTTTTTAGCTGGTGATGAAATTTTTGCAAAAACTGCAAAGTAACTTGGCGATGTTGTGATAAGTCGGAATCATCAACTTGACTTAGTTTTTTTAGATCAATTTCTTCGCGTTCAATTTCATCGAATAATTCTTTGAGATTAATGCTGATTTTAAGAGCTTGATCGTAAGAAATATTTTCACCAAAAAGAGCAAGTTTTTGAATATTTTCTGCCAAAAAAAATAAATGATCGATACCTGAAATAACTTTGATTTCCAGAATCTCGTCGATGATTTCTTGAATTTCTTGTTGTGGTAAAAAGTCAAAAAAATCTTCAAAAGAAAGATCTGAAATAGCCATTATTTTTGGTAAAATTACCGCTGAATTTTCTGGATTTTTTTGTAAAAAAATCTGCTTCAGCTCTCTGCAACTTCTTTGACTTGGAAGCAATATCTTAGCTTCTTGAATTTGATTAGAAAAATTTTCAGACAACCAATAAAAAAGTGACTCAAGAAAGTGATAATTCGCTGGAATATTAAATATATTTGCCTTGCTTGAATATTGCATTTTTAAATTCTTGTAATTTGCCTTTAGGCTCATATTTTGCGCCGCCTTCTTGGCAATTGGTTATCTAAACTAAACTTAAAAATAATTTTTTTTGATGAAAGTAATAGTTTTGGGTGCAGGAGTTATTGGCGTTACAACAGCTTATTTTCTGGCTCGCAGTGGCCATGAAGTAACTGTAATTGAAAAAAATTCTGCACCAGCTTTGGGCTGCTCTTACGCTAATGGCGGTCAATTAAGCTACTGTCACATTGAACCTTGGTCTTCAAAAAAATCGTTAATCTCGGTTGCCAAAGCTTTATTTAAGTATCCATCATTTCTATCAGTTTCAGATTTTTATAGTGGCGAATTTTTGCGATGGAGTTATGAATTTTTTAAAAACTCTAAAGAAGAAAAAGTCAGCGAAATTAGCAAAAATCTCTTTAAAATAACCAGCTATAGCAAACAGATCCTACAGCAAATATTAGCTGATGAGCCAGACTTAAAATTTGATTATAAAAAGGAAGGAATTTTACATTTTTTTAGAAGTCAAAAATCTTTTGATGCCGCAATTAAAGAAGCAGAATTTATTACATCTCTAGGCGACAAAATTCAGATCTTAGACAAGGACCAATGTGTTAAAAAAGAACCAACTTTGAATAAACTTTACGATGAAGAAAAACTAGCTGGCGGCATTTTTTACGAAGAAGATGCCAGCGGTGATGCCATGCTTTTTACAAAATCGTTAGCAAAAATATGCCGCGAAAAATATGGCGTAATTTTTAAATACGACGCTGAAGTCAAAAATATTTTTACTAACTATAAAAAAATTACTGGCATTAACACAAGTGTCGGAGTTTTTGTTGCCGATCAATATATTTATGCCCTTGGCGCTTTTGGAAATAAATTGCTTAAAGGTGTTGGCATCAATTCCAAAATCTATCCTTTGAAAGGCTACAGCATTTCAATTGCTTCTGATGCAGAATTTATCGCACCAAAAATTGCTTTAACTGACTCGGAAAATAAAATTGTTTACAGTCGCTTGGGGAAAACTTTCCGCGCTGCTGGCACTATTGAAGCTTGTGGTATGAAGCCCAATAAAAATTCTAAAAGATCTGATTTTTTAAAGTGGGTAGTAGAATCAACTTTTTCTGATTTTGGTAATCTCAATGTAGTTTCTGATTGGTGTTCATTTCGACCATTTCGACCAAACTCAACTCCACTTATTTGCCAAGTAAAAAAATATGATAATTTTTTTATTAACTCTGGTCACGGCTCTTTGGGCTGGACCATGTCAGCGGCTTCGGGAAAAATCGCTTCCGATTTAATTATTGGTAAAAAAAATAAAGAATTTAGTTTTTTAGCCAAAGAGGAAGAAAATATTTATACTCAACAAAGATAAAACTATGCTCAACTCAGAACAAATAATTGAAAAAATCAGAAAAAATGATTCTAGTCTTTTAGAAACCTCACTCAGCGAATCTTCTTTTGGTAACGATGGTGCCAAAATTTTGGCTAAAGCTTTAGAAAAAAACACTGCTCTAAAAAGTCTTGAACTTGGAAGTAGTAATATTGGACCTGAAGGCGCTAAAGCCTTGGCAACCGCTTTGAGCAAAGGCTGTAATCTCAAAACTTTATATTTACGTGGCAATAAAATTGGTGATATTGGCTTTAGAGCTTTTGCTGAAGCGCTAAAAATCAATAAATCTTTAGAACATCTTTATCTTGGTAAAAACGAGATCACTATTGAAGGCGTGAAGTCTTTTGAAGAAACGTTAACTAAAAACTCAACTCTACAAACTATCTATTTACGCAACAATAATATTACCGATGCTGGAGCGCAGATCTTATCCGAAGCTTTAACAAAAAATTTTGGTTTACGAGTTATAAACCTTGCAAACGCTGAATTAACCGAAGTTGGTTGTCGAGCTTTGCTTAAAATGCTTGATAGCAACACTACGTTACAAAGTGTTGTGTTTGAGCATAATGGTGTTGAATCTCCTGAAATAGTGCGCGCTTTTGCTGATAAGTTGGAGTATAATTCTTCACTTGTGGTCACAACTTCTAACAATATTGCTAAAAAAGTTTTAGCTCACGTTGAAGAATATCGCGAGCTAGAAAAAATTGAAGAAGACAAGAACGCAGAATCTTTTAAAAATTTGGTAGAAAAATTTTCTTTAAGCCGCTTTGAACAATATCACTATTCAGGCAACAATTCCTACGGTAACGCAATTCTTTGTATTGGATTTTTATCGCGTATGATTTTTGCTAAATACTTAGATAAAAATTCTGGCGACGAAATAATCAAAACTTTGCATTTGCTCTACAAAGACATGATAAATCGTGCAAAGCAAGATTTAGAAAATCCACAAACCACAAAACCAAATCAGCAAGTTTTAGAAGCTGCTAAAAAAATTATTTTTTAGAACGCCAAAGAACTTAGTTATTAATTAAGAAATTTTCTGACATCGCGTGCCAAGTGCAAAGAGCCGCAGATTATTATTCTACAAGGTTTTGCATCAGTTTTCTTGGTGATGTAATAAACTGCTTCCAACAAATCTTCAGCAGCAAAAATTTCCATATTAATCTCTGCTCCAATCTGACTAATTTTTTCTGCACTTTCTGGATAAGGCTCACCATCAACTCTGACAGCAACTACCTCAGCGATATTTCTGAATTTTTCTAAAAACTCTTTTTTGCATTTGCCACGACTAAAGCCGCAAATCACAAAATTTTCTTGGTCATCATTTTGCTCAAGAATAAATCGGGCTAAAGCAAAAGCTCCTGCTTCGTTATGAGCGCCGTCAATCCATGCTTCCGCTTTAATTATTTTTGTAAATTTATCAGAAATATTTTCCAAACGACTTGGCCAACGAACATTTGAAATTGCTTGTCTGATGTGCTTCTCTCTAATTTTAAAATTTTCTTTAACGGCTAAAACTGCCGCAATTGCTGTAGCAAAATTAATATATTGATGTGAACCAAGAAGTGCAGGGCGAGGCAGATTTTCAAAAATTTTATTTTCAAATCTAAAATCAAATTCACCACTTTCTTCATCCATTATTACGGCAAAATCTTCATCATAAAAATAGGTTTTGACATTTTGATCACGCGCTAAAATTTCAATTATTTCACCAGCTTTTTTTGGTTGAGAAGCAACAATCAAAGGCGTTTTGGGCCTCATTATCATGGCTTTTTCTAGCGCGATTCTCTCAATTGAATTTCCTAAATATTCGGTGTGATCAAAAGAAATTGGCATAATTACACTTGCCAATTTTTTTTGAATTATATTTGTCGCGTCAATTCTGCCACCCATGCCGCACTCAATAACAGCAATATCTGCTGGTATTTTTGAGAAAGCTAAAAATGCCGCAATCGTAAAACTTTCCATAAAAGTTAGAGGAGTTTGAGCAGTGGCAATTCTGGTTTCTTCCATTATTTCAAAAAGAAAATTATCAGAAATTTTTTCTCCCGCTAAAACAATACGCTCATTGCAATCATGCAAATGTGGCGAAGTATAAATATGCGTTTTATAGCTAGCTTGAGTAAAAATTTCAGAAATTAAAGAAGTGGCCGAACCTTTGCCATTTGTGCCAGCAACATGAATTACTAGTGGCAATTTTTCTTGTGGATTACCAAGCTTTTCAAGCACTAAAGCCATTCTTTCAAAAACAGTTTCGTAATCAATTTTTCTGTTTCCAAGCGTTGCAGGAATTGGCCAATGTGGAAGATAAACCATAAAAGATTTTTGATTTTATATTCTGTATTTTAGATTTCGTTTTCGGTCTCAACTTATAATTCTCAATTTTGAAAATATCGTATTTCTTCATCGCACTCTTCTGCTTTTTGTTTCCTAGTCTAACAAACGCCGCAAATAGTGGAACAAAATTTTCTTTAAGCAAAAATAGCGAACTAACAATTCAAGTCTCTTCAAATGTAGCTGCTGCTTTTAGAAATCAGAGCTCAGATTTTGAGCAAGCCAAGCTCGATAATGAAACCAACAATCGTCAAGATCAAAACTTGGCACTAGAAAATAACTCGCAGCTTTACCTTAAGCTTGAAAATAAAAATCCGCAAAACTCTGATCAAATCAAGTTTGGTACAATTATTAAAATTGAATCTGAACTTTCTTCCGCGCAAAATAAAGGCACTATAAATGCTGATCAGGGCTTTGTTTATGCTAATTCTGAATCGTTTGGTAAAATTGAATTTGGCGACAATATTGCAGTAAATCAAAAAATGAAAGTTGGCCCCGCCAGCTTTGCTAGAGGTGCTGGCGGTATTAATGGCAATTATTTAAAATACATCAATTTACCAATTAATTCACAATTTATTCTAATCGCACAATCTCCAATTGGCCATGGTGGCTCTGCTTTAAGTGGCTCTCAAATTAATCAAAACTCGATAAAAATTTTGCGCGATAAAAGCTTCAACGGGGCTGAAGATGCTACCAAGATAAATTATTATTCTCCCAGAATTGCTGGTTTTCAATTAGGTGCAAGCTACACGCCAAACTCTTCTAACAGCTTGGTTTCTTCTACTGTTTTTAATGGTAAAAATAATTCCTTTCTTGATGTGATAAGTGTTGGCGCAAATTACACTAATAGTTTCGATAATTTTGATTACGCTTTTTCAGCAACTTCCGAGCAAGCAAAATCAAAGGCGGCAACACAAAATAATTTATCAGCTTACGATATCGCAACCACAATGGCTTATTTCGGTTTTACCTTCGGAGCTTCTTACGGAAGTTGGAAAAAATCTTTGCAAAATGCTGATCAAACTTTCAAAAATTCAACTTACAAAACTCTTGGTATTTCTTATCAGATCGGACATTTCTCGGTTAGCTTAACTAATCTAAACACTAATTTTGAAAAAAATGCTTACCATGCAACCTCGCTTGGTCTTGACTATAAGCTCAGCAAAGTTTTCATACCTTATCTGGAAATCACTCAATTTCGATTTAAATCAAACCAGTCGCAAATTCAAAATATCGCTGACAACAAAGGCTTCGTGGCTTTGACTGGTTTTTTAATTTCATTTTAATCAATAATTCTAAGACATGAGTATTGCAGCTCTCGATTCCTATTTGTTACCAATAAAAGAAATATTGGATAGAGATGGCGTTAACGAAATTTCCATAAATCGTCCCAATGAAGTTTGGATTGAATGTAAAGGCGATATGACTCGCGAAGAGTTACCAACATTTGACATAAATCATTTAAAATCTTTAGCGCGTTTGGTTGCGCAATCAACAGAACAAAGATTGAGTGAAGAAGAGCCATTACTTTCTGCAACTTTGCCGAATGGTTATCGTATTCAAATCGTTTTCCCACCAGCTTGTGAACCGGGATCGGTTATCATTTCAATTCGCAAACCATCCAGCATCAAATGGAGTTTAGAAGATTACGATAAAATGGGTATGTTTGCCAACGCTTCAGTTGGAGAAGTTGAAGATAAAAATGACTTAATCTTAACCAAACTTTTGCAGCTAAATCGCATCAAAGATTTTTTAATTCGCGCCGTACTTTACAAAAAAAATATCATTATTTCTGGCGGTACTTCAACTGGTAAAACCACTTTTACCAATGCCATGATTCAGTCAATTCCACACGAAGAAAGATTGATTACAGTTGAAGATGCCAGAGAGATTGATCTTACTTATCACAAAAATCGCGTCCATTTAATTGCTTCAAAAGGCGGGCAGGGTCGAGCCAAAGTTACTACACAAGATTTGATTGAAGCTTGTTTGCGTCTTCGTCCAGAGCGCATTATTGTTGGTGAGTTACGCGGTGCTGAAGCTTTTAGTTTTTTGCGTGCCATCAATACTGGTCATCCCGGGTCAATTTCTACACTGCACGCCGATACACCAAAAATGGCTTTAGAGCAGTTGAAAATGATGGTAATGCAAGCTGGTCTTGGCATGGCGCCAAGCGAAATTACAACTTACATCAAAAATGTTGTTGATGTTGTAGTGCAATTAAAAAGAGGTGCCAAAGGCAAGCGTTATATTTCAGAAGTTTATTTCAAAGCAATTCACAATAATTAATTAAACAAAAAAATATGTATCGTCAGCGTTTTTTTGATAAAAAATTTGAGTCTCTAACTCTAAAGCAAGTGCTTGAAATTACTGGCGCAACTGTTGCTAAAAATACTGATCTAAATCAAAAAATTTTTGATATTGCAACGCTTGAAAAAGCTGATGAAAAGCAAATTTCTTTTTTCACTTCTGGTTTATATTTTGATCAATTTAAAATTTCTAAAGCTGGATTTTGCTTCACTGATGAAAAAAACAGCAACAAGGCACCACTTGGCATGACAGCCCTTATTCACAAAAATCCTTACTTCGCTTACGCCAAAATTGTTGAGACTTTTTACAAGGCAAAAGATGTTGAATTTGACTCTAAAAACCTGATCCATCCAACTGCAAAAATTGCTGAAGGCACAAAAATTGCACCCAATGCCTATGTTGGGAAAAATGTTGAAATCGGTAAAAACTGCTTCATTGGCCCAAATGCTTCAGTAATGGATAATTGCGTGATTGGCGACAATTGCATCATCAATGCCAATGTCGTTATTTCTTTTGCAGTGATTGGAAATAATTGCGGTTTTTTAAACGGCGTAAAAATTGGTCAAGACGGTTTTGGCTTTGCTCACAATGCTGGAATTAATCACAAAATTGTTCAGCTTGGAATTGTTGAAATTGGCAACGATGTTGAAATTGGCGCCAATAGCTGCGTTGATCGTGGTGCAATTGAAAACACTCAAATTTCCGACGGTGTTAAAATCGACAATCTAGTTCAAATCGCTCACAATGTTGTGATTGGAAAAAGTACGGTAATGGCTGGTTGCAGCGCAGTTGCTGGCAGTACTAAAATAGGAAATTTTGTTCAAATTGGCGGCGGCTGCTGTATTAATGGTCACATCACAATCGGTGATGGAGCCAGAATCGCCGCCATGAGCGGAGTGATGCGCAACGTCGAACCAATGCAAGTTATGGCCGGAATTCCAGTACAAACAATTCGTGATTGGCATAAATTAAACAGCAAGTTGATGACACTGATTAAGAAACCTGAAGCGTCAGAATAGTTACAAAATCTTAGTCGAAAAAACTGAATTTTGAACACGTGTTCAAAATTCAACAAAAATGCCTTTAGCCTTTTAAAATCAAGGCACCAAACCCATGGGCAAATCACGCTGAAAAATTACAAAAAACCACTGCAATTAATTCAAAAAATGCGACTTATAATTATCTATTTTTCTAATTTTTATCAAAACAACTGCCCAGTACTAAATGCTTTTTATTTTTACGAGGCTCTATTATATCGATATAAAACTTGTTGATTTTATCTTCTAAAAAGAATGAAAATTTTCTGTTTTGCAAAAAAGCTTATCCGTACTCTCGCAAGGAAATTTCTTAGCTGAGCTTAGCTAAGATTTTTCAATCAAAATTAGAAATTGTATAAACAAAAATCATTCAACAAATGTTTTACAGACAAAATTTAAAACAAACTCCAAACAAGATTTTTAAAGATTTAGCCGATTTAAAATTTTCTCAAGCAAAGCAAACTGATTTGAATTTCAAACCTATTTCCGACCCACAGATTGCTAAAAGAAAAGTTCTTATTGTTGATGATGAAAAAACTAATCTTTTGATTACTAAATCTAAAATTGAAAAAAATCTCAATATCGTCTGTGACTTTGCCAATGATGGTGCGGAAGCTGTAGAGATTATTAAAACAAATCAAAATAAATATGATTTGGTTTTGATGGATGTTCAGATGCCAGAAATGGATGGCGTTACTGCTACTAAAAAAATCAAATTATTAAACGCAAAAATTCGGTAATTATCCCTTGACAGACTA
>DENL01000012.1:0-297 GCA_002359655.1 Rickettsiales bacterium UBA2645
AGCTTATCCCGAACTGGCGTTTCTAACATGAGAAGAGAAAGAGAAAAACTTGGATTAAAAGAAAGAGAAGAATTTGGATTAAAAGATGAAGAAAAAAGTAAAGAATTAATTAAAGTACAAAAAGAATGTTATGAATTCTTAGAAAAAAATGGAGCTAGGACCGATCAAGTTATTGGATTATTAGAATATTATGAATTGTCAAAAGCTCAAAAAGCTCCAGACCTTCTTGCATTACCAAATTATCTTAATCTTTTTGCTAGTAAATCTGTATTATCGGTATCAGAAGCTGATGATCAT
>DENL01000012.1:369-27795 GCA_002359655.1 Rickettsiales bacterium UBA2645
AAGCTGATGATCATTCAAAGAAAGTTGCTGAAAATAATAATCCTTCAAATAAATCAGGTCCTTCAAGTTCAATACGCTCTGCTAGTTTTATAAATCTCAATTTCCTTTCTTCTGGTGTTAAAAGACTTAATCCCTTTAACAAATCCAGATAATCAAAACTAATCCTGCAAAAAAGTCTGACCAATCAGCGGCGCAATGAATTTATCTTGCGCGATGCCAGCTTCATCAAGCGCGATTTTTAAATCTAAAACTGGTTGATCCAGAGTTTCATCAGTCAAGTTCAGAAAAGTTCCGAAATGAATACCAATGGCTTTTTTTGCCTTCACATCCAGCATCACTTTCACTGCATCTGCTGGATTTAAGTGGTAGTCCTTCATAAACCATCGAGGTTCGTAGGCACCAATTCCGATTGCAGCTAGATCCAGATTTTGCAAGCGATCGCCAATATCAATGGTGTCTTGCGAATAGCCCAAATCTCCTGAAAACCAAAAACGAAATTTCGGCGCCAGAACTGCAAAACTACCCCACAAAGTTTGATTACGATTAGTTGCAGTTCTGGCGCTCCAATGTTGTACCGCCAGAAATTCAATTTTTATTGGCGCGCTTTTTCCGGCAATTTCTAAACTGTCGTCCCAATCCATGGCAAAAACATTTTGCTGCGCGCCCTGCAAATTAGCTAGATTTTTGCCATGTCGATGACAAAACGATAACGCACATCGCTTTTCAAAACGCGCTCGTAAGCCACATTTACTTGATCTGGATTGATCACTTCAATTTCTGGCGTGATGTTGTGCTTGGCGCAAAAATCTAACATTTCTTGAGTTTCTTTAATGCCACCAATCACTGAGCCAGAATAGCTACGGCGCTTCATGATCAGTGGAAAAGGATGAATCAAAAGTGGTTTATCTGGAACGCCAACCACCACTAAAGTGCCGTCAAGTTTCAATAATTCGAAATAGTCATTCATGTTAATTTCAGCAGAAATTGTGTTGATAATCAGATCAAAATTGCTGGCGTATTTTTTAAATACTTCTTTGTCGTGAGTTGAAATAAAATGATGCGCGCCCATTTTCAGAGCATCTTCGCGCTTCTTATCTGAGTGACTTAAAACAGTAACTTCCGCACCAAGTGCTCTGGCAATTTTTACACCCATATGTCCAAGACCGCCAAGCCCCATGATGGCAACTTTTTTGTTTGGCCCAGCCCTCCAGTGAGTTAGCGGCGAATAAAGCGTAACGCCAGCACAAAGCAAAGGTGCGGCTTTGTCGAGTGGAATTGAATTTGGAATGCGTAAAACGTAATTTTCATCAACCACAATTACGTCAGAATAACCGCCGTAAGTCGGAGTTTTGCCGTCACGCTCAAAAGCGTTGTAAGTTCCGGTCATTCCTTCAAGACAATATTGTTCAAGATGTTTTTCACAGCTTGAGCAAGTGCGGCAAGAATCAACAAAACAGCCAACGCCAACATGATCACCAACTTTATATTTTGTAACTTTTGATCCAACAGCGCGCACAACTCCAGCAATCTCATGTCCCGGAACCATCGGATAAATTGCATCACCCCACTCCGATCTGGCTTGGTGAATATCCGAATGGCAGATGCCGCAATATTTAATGTCGATTACTACATCATTTTCTTTGGCGTCTCTTCTTGTGAAAGAAAATGGCATTAATTGTGATTTAGCTGACGAAGCAGCAATTCCTTTAGCTTTGATCATTTTTAAGATTTTTAATTGTTAAAAAAGTTTCTGTATCCGATTAAAATACAGGATTGATTTCTACGACATGCAGGCGTTGCTTAGTAACAAAATTTTCTGTCCCAAAAAATAAGGAGTAAAAATTTGTACTCAAATTTACCACTTCAATAACCACTTGCCAAGCAAAGCGCCAAGCAAAGCAAAAAATAAAATCGGCAAATAATGCCAGATAAAAAGATGAATTACTGAATCATTAACTTCATCAAGTCTGGTTACAAAATAACTCAAAGAACTTGCAGCCAAAATAGTAAAAAAACCGGATTGTTTTGGCAGAACCGAAGCCCCCCTTCTCAAAATAGCAAAAATAAAAGCAGCCGGCACAGAAGATGAAATTACGATGCAAAGCGCACATTGTAAACCATGAAAATTCTCTGACGAAAAAATATTTTCCACATCGTAGAAAATAAAAAATTCAGCAAGAAAAAAACCAAGCAGTAAGAAAAAAATCAAATAAGGAATTTTCAGCAAAAAAGATTTTTGGTAAAGATCGGGATACATGGTTAGCACTGTGGCGGTGATGCTGCTTACGAATAATAATAAAGTAAGTGTGATTTCTACAACAAACAGCGGATGAGTTAATTCAACAGCTAAATCAGGGCGCAATCCTAAAAATGTTTGCAGAATAACAGCGTAGAAAAAAAGCTCAGCTAACAAAAATAATATCCAGCTAGCTGGCTTTGGTAAAGGTTTTGCAGGTTTTGCCTCGCTGCTTAACTTTGTGATTAAGTCGAGTGTTTTTGTCATGTTTTAAATTTATTTCTTATTTTTTTAATCGCTCGATGCGCCGCAACTTTCACCGCAGATTCATTCATGCCGATTCTTGCTGCTACTTCTTTTACGGTGTATCCTTCGACATGCATCATTATTAAAATTTGTTTGTGCTTTTCAGGCACATCTTCAAGCCATTCTTCTATTAATTCGTTGTTGGAAGTTGTGTCGGTTACATCAGCTAAAATATTTTCCAGCTCAGAAACATCAGCAGCTTTGTGACGCATCTGCGAATAATGTTTACGCAAATAATCCGTAATACGAAAACGCGCAATTGAAAAAATCCACGGCATGATTGCCCGATCACAATCGTAAGTGTGACGCGCTTTGTGAATTGAAAGCAAAATTTCTTGCGTCACATCTTCAACATCAGCGCTAGTGATTTTTTTGGCGACCACGCTACGAAGTAAAGTTGCAACTTGCGTCAAAAATTGTGCGTAAGCAACTTGGTTGCCGTCAAGTGCCAAGCGCATCAAATCGCTTAATATTTTATTTTTATTTTCAGCTGTAACCATTTTTTGAAAAGCAACGAATCAATAAGCGTAAAACAAAAAAATCTGCGCTAATTAGTTTGAGTAAAAAAATCACAGTAAAGAAAAACTTTAATCAATAAATATGAATTACATCGAAATTGGATTGTCCTTTTTAAAAACTAAAACTCTGCACAAAGCTTTTAGTGTATTAATATTAATCGCAGTTTGCTTCGTGGCCTTTGTTGGAAATGCTGCTACACTTTTTTCTAAAAAAGAATCCGCAGCAATAAAAACTGCTGTGGGATTGCAAGATGCTTTAACAAATCCCTACCCTGCTCCAGAAATCAAAGGCATCAATGCTTGGCTTAATTCCGATGCGCTAACAATTGCTTCACTTAAAGGCAAAGTTATCTTGATTGATTTTTGGACTTACTCTTGCATCAATTGCATACGCACTTTGCCTTACATTACAAAATGGGACGAAACTTATCGCGACAAGGGTTTAGTAATTATTGGTATTCACTCGCCAGAATTCGGGTTTGAAAAAAACATCAACAATGTCAAAAAAACTTTGCAATCGTACAACATAAAATACCCAGTCGCGCTGGATAATAATCTTGACAGTTGGACTGCTTTTAAAAACAGATTTTGGCCCGCTCATTACTTAATCGACAAATCTGGCAATGTTGTTTACACCCATTTTGGCGAAGGCAATTACACTGAAACCGAAAATAACATTCGCTACCTTTTAGGGTTAAAAGGTGAAGTGAGAGAAGTACAACAAAACGTCAGCTTTAATTACAATCAAACTCCCGAAACTTATCTTGGGCTGGAACGCGCCGAAAATTTTGCCAGTCCAGAAAAGTTAGCAAAAAATATTACCAATTTTACCGCAGCAAAATCTTTGCCAAAAAATAATTGGGCGCTTTCTGGCAAATGGAAAATTGAGGCGCAAAAAATTGAGGCGCAAGAAGCAAACGCCAAGCTGCAATTAAACTTCACGGCTAAAAAAGTTTTTTTAGTTCTTGGTTCAAAAGACTCAAAACCAGTTACGCTAAGTTTATTGTTAAATGGCAAAACGCTTACAAAAGAAGCTGGTAGCGATGTCAAAAAAAGTGCAATTACAGTTTCTGCTCACCAGCTTTACGAATTAGTAAATCAAGACAGCGCCAAAAATGGTTTGCTCGAAATCAAAACTTCAGCAGCTGGATTAGAAGCTTACGCTTTTACTTTTGGTAATTAACTAACTTAAAACGCCAATGAAAAAAATAATAATCATGTTGCTGATGAGTTTGTTTTCAATCAATGCCAACGCAGCTGAAAACCAAAATAACGCCAGCAAAAAATATCAAAAAGATTTAAGCCAGCTAACTCCTTTCCAAAAATATGTGACGCAAAAAAACGGCACTGAACCAGCATTCAGCAACGAATATTGGAATAATAAAAAAGACGGAATTTACGTTGATGTTACCTCTGGTCAGCCACTTTTTTCTTCCAAGGATAAATACGATTCAGGCACTGGTTGGCCAAGTTTTACCCGACCAATTTCACAAAGTTTGGTAGTAGAAAAATCTGACAACAGCTTTGGCATGAAAAGAGTTGAAGTGCGCTCAAAAGACGCTGACTCACATCTTGGCCATGTTTTTGATGACGGTCCAAAAGACAAAGGTGGCATGCGCTACTGCATCAATTCTGCAGCACTAAAATTTATTCCAAAAGAATCTCTGGAAAAAGAAGGCTACAAAAATTTTGCGAAAGAATTTTCTGACAAAAAATAACCGAATTGCTGCTTCTTGAATTCCTTTATTAACAAGAGTTCAAAAGTAACTTTAATACATTTCAAAAAGAGGTTTGAAATGTGTTTTTAAAAATTTCCTCAAAAAAATTAAATCCTATTTTATGTCTAAAAAATCTGAATTTTTAAAATCAGTTAAACTAGCTATTGCTGGTGTTGCTCTAACTTCAACTTTGGCAGCTTGTAGCATGCTTTCCGAAAAGCACAATTGCGCTGGCAAAGAAAAAAATTCTTGCTCTGGCAAAGAAGAAAAAGCCAAGTGCTCTTCTAAAATGGAAGAAAAAAGCAACTGCGCTGCTAAAAAAATGGAAGAAACTGCAAGCTGCGCTGCTAAAAAATCTAAATAAAGATGGGAAGTTTCTGAGCCTACCCAACTCTACAACAACCTCAATCTAATCACCCTCCCTCCTTAAGGGAGGGTCGACGAGCAAAGCGAGTCGGGGCGGGGTCAAAAACTATTTTCAAGAATTACTTATTTCTAATTTTTTGAACTTTTTTGTCTAAATTTTTTAAAGAAAACACTGCAAATAAACCCCTCCTCAAATCGCTACGCTCTTCGATCCTCCCTCAAGGGGAGGATTATTAGATCGAGTTAATGACGAAGTTCAATAAGCTTTTCTTAAGCTTCGCAGACTAGTAATTTGAAGATGCTTACTGCTCGAAAGCATTTTCCAATTTTTATTCCCCAGCTTCGAGCTCATGATCACAAAAAAAATAATTGCGCTTAGCCTGTTACTAATTGGCTTTTCAATAAGTCCGGCTCTCTGCGACGACGTAAACAAATACACTCAATCAATCTCGGTTCAGTTTGGCATCAATGGCAGTTTAAATGATGCAAAATCTTACGGGCTAAATTTTCTGCCACCTGATTTGTCCTATTCTCACGAACTCTACGACGACGACTTTTTTAATATTTCAACCGCAACTTTTTACGACAATATTGGTGTAAAAGTACAAGACACTAACTTCAGCTACCGAGTTGGTCAAAGAATTGATTTTGGAGTAGAACTTGAAAAATACACACCTTACATCACAACCGGATTTGGCACGATGCGCAACGCTCACCATTACCAAACTTCTTTGGTTTACGGAACTGGATTTTTAATCAGAATCGCCGAAAGATATTTGTGGGCTAATGAAATTAATTTCCAAAATGTTCACTACCAAAATTCACAACAAGACATTGTGAATATCTCAACTGGAATTACTTACGCTTTTTAAAGCCTGTCTAAGATCTTTTTTAATCCCATTTAGCAAAATTTTCCTTGTCATATTTTACCAAAGAATAAATCTCCTAGTCCGATTTTTTTTAACCAAACCATTTCCAATAAAATCATGTCAGATATTAGCAAGCTTGTCAGCGGTTTTAGAGTTTTCAAATCAACAACTTTTCAAAGAGAAAAAGATGTCATTCAGCATCTAATCGAGCAAGGTCACAAACCAAGTACAATGATTATTTCTTGTTGCGATTTAAGAATTTCTCCAAGCCAGATTTTCGCCGCCAATCCGGGTGAATTCTACATTGTAAATAATATTGGCGGAATAGTTCCAAAACATGAATCCAAAGGTGTTCACGGAATTTTAGCCGCCATTGAATACGCCGTCACCAATCTGGAAGTTGAAAATATCGTGGTTTTTGGCCACGCTAAATGTGACGGTTTGAAAGCGATGTTGTCAGAAGATACGAAAAAAAATAAAATTTCTGAGTCAATAAAAATCTGGTTTGAAACCATCAAAGACGCCAAAGACGCGGTTGAAAAACAAATGCCAGACAGCTCTTTGGAAGAAAAACAAATCGCCTGCGAGAAAGAATCTCTAATCATCTCACTAAACAATCTAGCAGCCTACCCTCACATTGCCGAGCGCTTGAAAAAAAATAAAATCAAAATTTTTGCTTGGCACTTCAACATCGAAAGCGGCGACATCATGGCTTTCGATCCCCAAACAAATTTCTTCGAACCAATTTCTTAAAAAACTAACCAATGAAAATTGCAAAAAATTTAATCGAGCTAATCGGCAATACTCCTTTAGTGCAAATCAATGGCATGAATCAAAGTCAGGCGCAAGTTGTAGCCAAGCTAGAATTCTGCAATCCTGCCGGCTCAGTAAAAGACAGAATTGGTGCCAACATGATTGACGACGCCGAGAAAAAAGGTTTAATTAGTCCTGGCAAAACCACTTTGATTGAAGCTACATCAGGCAACACCGGCATCGCTCTCGCCTTTGTTGCCGCCATCAAAGGCTACCAGCTAATCTTAACCATGCCTGAAACCATGTCGCTGGAACGCCGCAAACTTTTGCAAGGTTACGGCGCAAAATTAATTTTAACCGAAGGCGCCAAAGGCATGAAAGGCGCTATTGCAAGAGCTGAAGAATTAAATCAAGAAATCCCCAACTCAATCATTTTGCAACAATTCGACAATCCAGCTAATTTCGAAATTCACCAAAAAACTACCGCCGAAGAAATCTGGCGCGACACTGACGGCAAAATCGACATTCTAGTCTCAGGCGTTGGCACTGGCGGCACCATCACTGGTATTACTTCAATTCTTAAACAAAGAAATCCCAACTTCAAAGCAGTTGCAGTTGAGCCTGCAGCCAGTCCAGTACTTTCTGGCGGACAGGCAGGACCTCACAAAATTCAAGGCATTGGTGCTGGCTTTATTCCCAAAATTTTGCGCACTGATTTGATTGACGAAATTTTCCCGGTGTCAAATGAAGATGCGGTTGCAACAGCGCGCCAGCTGGCTGTGAAAGAAGGATTATTAGTTGGAATTTCATCGGGCGCTGCTGCTTTTGCTGCTTTGCAAATTGCGCAAAGACCAGAAAATGCCGGCAAATTAATCATCTTTATTTCCTCATCCAACGGCGAGCGTTACCTTTCTTCGATTCTCTTCGAACACATTACTGGCTAATGAAAATTGAATTTTTAGAAAACATCAAAAACAAAGACCCAGCAGCTAAAAACTATTTGGAAATAATTTTGTGTTACCCCGGCGTGCAGGCGATTTTTCTGCATCGCCTCAGTCATTTTTTAGACAAAATTTCAGTACCAATTTTGCCAAGATTAATCTCGCGCATCAGTCAAATTACTACTGGAATCGAGATTCATCCGCAGGCAAAAATCGGTAAAAAATTTTTTATTGATCACGGCTTTGGCGTGGTGATTGGCCAAACTTGCGAGATTGGCAACAATGTTACAATTTACCAAGGCGTCACTTTGGGCGGGCATTCCAAAGAAAAAATCAAACGCCATCCTACAATTCAAGATGACGTAATCATTGGCGCTGGAGCAAAAATTTTAGGACCAATTACAATTGGCAAAGGCGCTAAAATTGGCCCCAACGCAATCGTAATCAAAGACATTGAAGCCAACAAAACCGTAGTTGCAGAAATCGCCCACGAAATAAAAAACAGTGAAAATCAAATTGATTACTACATCTAAGAGTCTGTCTAAGATTCTTTTTTAACTCTTAAAAACTACTCAAATGAAAAAAATCTCAGTAAAAAACAAAGTTGTTGAAATTGACGGCGACGAGATGACGCGCGTGATTTGGAAGTTAATCAAAGAAAAACTAATCACGCCTTACATTGATTGCGACATTCAATATTTTGATTTGTCGGTTGAAAATCGCAACACTACTTCAGATCAAATCACCATTGATGCCGCCAATGCTATTAAGGCTTGCGGCGTTGGCATTAAATGCGCCACCATTACTCCCGACGAAGCACGCAAGAAAGAATTTAATTTAAAAGAAATCTGGAAATCACCAAACGGCACCATTCGCAACATTTTAGACGGCACGGTTTTTCGTGAGCCAATTGTGTGCAGAAATGTGCCGCGTATTGTTTCAAACTGGACTTCACCAATCATTGTCGGCCGTCACGCTTTTGGCGACCAATACAAAGCCACCGATTTTTTAATACCAAAAAAAGGCAAATTGACGATTAAATTCGAAGGCGAAAACGGCGAAACAATCGAGCACGAAGTTTTCAAATTCAAAGGCTCGGGCGTTGCTTTAGCAATGTACAATACTGACGAATCAATTCGCGGCTTTGCTTATTCTTGCTTCAACTTGGCTTTGCAAAAAGGTTGGCCACTTTACCTTTCCACCAAAAATACCATTTTGAAAAAATACGACGGCCGCTTCAAAGATATTTTTGCCGAAATTTTTGACAGTGAATTCAAAGAAAAATTCGCCCAAGCCAAAATCACTTACGAACATCGTTTGATTGACGACATGGTGGCCTCTGCTTTGAAATGGAGCGGAAAATTTATTTGGGCCTGCAAAAACTACGACGGCGACGTACAGTCAGATTCAGTAGCGCAAGGCTTTGGTTCTTTGGGCTTAATGACTTCAGTTTTAATCACACCCGACGGCAAAACAATGGAAGCTGAAGCAGCTCACGGCACAGTGACGCGCCATTTCCGCGAGCATCAAGCCGGCAAACCAACTTCCACCAATCCACTAGCTTCAATTTTTGCTTGGACGCGTGGGCTTGAATTTCGTGGCAAATTGGATGGCAATCAGGAGCTAATCAATTTCTGTCACACACTTGAACAAGTCTGCATTGAAACAGTCGAGTCTGGCAAAATGACCAAAGATTTAGCGGTTTGCATTCACGGAAATTCTGTAGAGCACGGCAAAGATTTTCTCTACACCGAAGAGTTTCTAGACGCGGTTAGTAAAAATTTACAAAGCAGAATTTAAAACTACAAATCAAGCACAAGCCTCTAACCCCACAACTCAACCAAGCCAAGGTCAAGCAAGTCTTGGCTCAAATAGGAGCCAAACTCAGCAATTTTTTCAGGGTTAATTTCTTTTTTATTTTTGTCGAAAAAAATGTCGGCCACGTATCTGCCGTAAATGTCGGTCTTGTTGGTTTTAACAATTAGCAGCGGTAAATCTTTTAAAATTTTTTTTAGATTGGCGGCAGATTTTTTGCCTTCTTTGGTGGCAATTTCAGGAGCATTTATTTGTGCCAGACGCAAAATTTCGTGGTGCTTAATACCAAAGCCAAGATCAAGCTTGGCGTGAATGGTGTCGCCATCCACTACCCTTTCCAATTCTGCTTTGTAGGTGTGAATTTGCACCAGTTTTAGGTCTGATTTTTTTAGAAAATATTTTTCACCTTTCTTTTTTACCGTCACAATTTCGCCAGCTTTGAAAGAATGTTTCAGCGTCAGAAAAATATTAAAACCTAAATCAATTTCATTAGCGCCACTGATTTTGTAATTAAAAACTTTACCGCGATTTACTTTTAACTGGGTATTTTTTGGCTTTGATTTTTTAGCAGTATTTTTTTGTTTCTTCACCGCCACAATTTCTTTTTGTAATTTGTTACTGCCCAAAGATTTCTGCACCACCAAATTCTCAAGCTGAAGACGCGTCTCTTCATCTTTCACTGCAATCAAATTACGGTAATGACTCCAACTAAGAGACTTATTTGGCGCAGGCATTTTTGGGTAAGCTTTGTAAAAAGCGCGCATTTGGTAAAGTGTAGTTTTTTCAATCCCAGTGTCTGCTGTAAGTTGTAAAAACAGCTGCTCACCGTAGCCAGCTTTGTCTTGTCCTTTCAAATGCAATTCAACTTCCTTGCCAATTTCCCAGCTCATTAAAACCTTCTGGTAATCAACATTTTGAACAATATTTTTTTTGGTTTTAGTAATTGTTTGCTGAATTTTTGTGAGTAATTTTTTGTAATTTTTAAGAGAAATTTCCATCGGTCTTAAAGCCTCTATTTTGAAGGGTTAGCAAGATTTTTTGTTAAATTTTCCGCTCGAGCGGAAAATTCAAATTTTTTCACAAGTAAAATGAGTCGCTCTTTCAAAATAAAACTCTTCTCAAAATCAATTGAAACAACAAAACCGCGCATGTTTTTTTCACTTCTGTTCTTTCTGACTTTCGCTTTGATTTATTTTAATCCAAAAGCTGGCAAAAATAGCTGGGACAAAGCCAATCGCGACAGTGCAAATTTAGTACCACTAGCCGCAGAAAGTTTAGAGGCGCAAGTGCAAATCTACTCCGCCAAGGCTTACTCGTGGCGTGGCAAATTCAGCCAGCACACTTGGATTGCCACAAAAGAAAAAAACGCCGACAGCTATTTGATTCACTTTGTAGTTTTGTGGGGAACTTACTTTGGTTCTGACGGAGTTGTGGTGACGCAAAGAGATTTGCCAGATCGCCGCTGGTTTGACGCTGAGCCAAAAATTATTTTCTCAGCGTCCGGCATTGCGGCCGAAAAACTAATTCCCCAAATTTACCAAGCAGTAGAAAAATATCCCTACCAAAAACTCTACCGCGCCTACCCAGGGCCAAACAGCAACACTTTTGTCTCTTTCGTAATTCGCTCAATTCCTGATTTAAAAGTTGCTTTGCCAAGCAACGCCATTGGCAAAGATTGGTTGTGCGACAAAAAAGGTGTAAAATTTTTCGCCCTTTCAGAATCAAAAACCGGCGTAGAGTTTTCTGTTTACGGAATTTTTGGTTTTACTCTTGGATTAGTTGAAGGAGTTGAAATCAACTTGCTTGGACTAAATTACGGAATCGATTTTCTACACCCAGCAATTAAACTTCCCGGAGTTGGGAGGATTGGTGTAAATTAGTGGTAAGTGGTAAGAAGGATTTAATGTTGACATTGTATTTCGCCGTCAAATTATTCTTAGCTCTTACCAATCAAATTCAACCACGAAAATGAAAAGAAAAAAAATTAAACTAGATGCTTACGAGCAAGAAATTGAAGACAATCTGCACAAGACAAAAACAATCAAAAATTTTAAAGCTTTCAAAAAAACTGTTGAAGCAGCTGCAAAAAAGCACATTGAGAAACGAAAATCAGTAACAATTGAATTGCCAAACAGCGACATTGAAAAGATACAAGCAAAAGCTTCACAAATCGGCGTCTCTTACCAGATTTACATTAGCAATTTAATTCACCGAGATGCTGTAAGCAAACAGTAGTCAAAATCAAACACCACAACTAAAAACACCAATGCAGTTCGAATACAATCAAGACAAAAACACCAAACTAATTGCCGAAAGAAAAATTGGCTTTGAAGAAGTAATCGAAGCATTCAACCAAGGTAAAATCCTTAAAATTTCTCCCCACTACAATCAAAAAAAATACCCCAACCAAAAAGTTTTTTACGTAGAGCTGAAAGGTGAAATTTACGTTGTGCCTTTTTTGCAAAAAGACGCAAAAACAATTTTTCTCAAAACAATTTTCCCAAGTCGAAAGGCGAGAAAAATTCTTTTGCAAAAAAGCCTTTAGCTTAAGTTAAAATTTTCCAAACAATTTTGTGCGGCAGGTTGTCTACAAAAAATTCTTCTTCGCCGCAAAAATATTCATTTTTAATGAAAAAATTTACCGGAGTTTTGCCAGCTCCGTCTCTGGCGTTGGCGTAGATTACTCTGCTCTGATTTTGAATTGCGAACTCTTCACAAAATTGCAAAAGTTGCGAACCAATTCCTTTATTTTGCAGATCTTGTTTTACTGCCAAATGTTGCAGAAAAATTTTGTCATCTTCGCGAGTCATTGTTGCTGTAGCGCACAGAGCGTCTTCTAAAAATCCGGCAACTAAAATATTTTGCTCTTCTTGCTCAATTTCTTTTTCAGAAAATTTTAAACCAAGCGGTTTTTGCAAAACCTCTTTGGCAAGCAAGACAGCTTGGTTGTAGTGAATGCTGTCCTTGTTTAAAATTTTACAAATTAAATTACTGCTCATTTAAGAACCGTGGCACTGTTTGTATTTTTTACCACTGCCGCACGGGCAAGGCTCGTTTCTGCCGACATTGCCCCAAGTTGCAGGGTTGGTTGGATCGCGCTCTTCTGGTTTAATATTTATTTTTAGCGAAGCAGCAGAAGAAACGTTGCGAGCAGCTTTGGCTTCACTTTGCACAAAGGCTGGATCGTTTCTGGTTTCAAACATTTTTTGCTTTGGAGCTTTGGCAAATAAATCAATTTCTTGCTCTTGGGCGCTGGCATTGATGTGAACCAGAGCAACTCGACTGACAACTTGCTCTTCAATACGCAGCATCATTTCTTCAAATAAATTGAAGGCTTCGCGTTTGTATTCAATCAGCGGATCTTTCTGAGCGTAGGCGCGCAGGTTGATGCCGTTGCGCAGCTTGTCGAGCGACAGCAAATGATCTTTCCATTCCGCATCAAGTGTAAGCAAGAAAATTTGCTTCTCGATTTGGCGCAAAATATTGGCGCCGTAGCGTTGTTCTTTTTCGCTAAAAATTGCCGCGACATTTCCTTGTACAAAATTCAGCATTTCTTTGTCGGTAACTCCGTCTTTTTCGCTTTCAGATTTTAAGTCAAATTTTGCGCCGTAAATTCTGAAAATTTCTTTTTCCAAAAGATCAATTTCCCATTGCTCAGGGTAAGAATTTTTAGCAATGCAATCTTCGACCAGCTCTTGATTGATTTGACTTACCGAGCTTCTGATTTTGTCTGAAATGTCACTGGTGCTGATTACTTCAAAACGCAATTTGAAAATCACTTTGCGTTGTTGGTTAACTACGTCGTCGTACTTCAAAAGATTTTTTCTAATCTCGTAATTACGCATTTCAACTTTGTGCTGCGCTTTGGCCAAAGTCTTGGTAATCCAAGGGTGAATTATTGCCTCGTCATCTTTCAAACCCAAGGTTGAAAGCATGTTGTACAATTTTTCTGAGCCAAAAATTCGCATTAAATCGTCTTCCAAAGACAAATAAAATTTTGATCTGCCCGGATCACCTTGGCGACCAGAACGACCACGAAGTTGATTGTCAATTCTGCGGCTTTCGTGTCTTTCAGTTGCCACAACAAAAAGCCCGCCAGCGCTGATTGCGACTTTTTTGTCAGCTTCAACTTTGGCTTTTATTTCAGCAATTTTTTTGGGGTCAGTTTCTTCGCCAATCATCATTTCAGCATTGCCGCCAAGCATGATGTCGGTTCCTCTTCCAGCCATGTTGGTGGCAATTGTAATGGCTGCGGGAATGCCAGCTTGAGCAATAATTTCAGCTTCTTGCTCGTGGTATTTAGCGTTTAAAACATTGTGCGGCAGCTTTGCTGCTTTCAAAAGTTTAGACAAATATTCTGACTTTTCGATGCTTACAGTTCCAAGCAAAACTGGTTGTTTCTTGGCGTGGGCTTCTGAAATCGCCTTAATAATGGCGTCGTATTTAGCTTTTTCAGTTTTGTAAATTTCGTCATCTTCGTCGATTCTGCTGACATTTCTGTTAGTTGGAATTTCAACCACGCGCAGAGAGTAAATCTCTTCAAACTCAACGGCTTCAGTTTGCGCCGTGCCCGTCATGCCTGACAATTTTTGGTAAAGACGGAAATAATTTTGAAAAGTAATTGAAGCTAAAGTTTGGTTTTCATTTCTAACTTTAACGCCTTCTTTGGCTTCCAAGGCTTGATGCAAGCCGTCGGAAAATCTACGGCCTTCTTGCATGCGACCAGTAAATTCGTCAATAATGACGATTGCGCCATCTTTGACGATGTAGTCAATTTCGTTTTTAAAAATCTTGTGCGCCTTCAACGCCTGATTGACGTGATGCACTAAAGATAAATGCTTAGGATCGTACAAAGATTCGCTTTGCGAAATCACGCCAGAGGCTTTTAACATTTTTTCTAAACTCTCGATTCCGGTGTCAGTTAAAAAAACGCCGCGGTCTTTTTCTTCTAGTTGAAAATCTTGCTCGCTCAAACGCGGAATCAATCGGTTAATGTCTTCGTAAAGTTTTGAATTGTCGTCAGTTGGCCCAGAAATAATCAGCGGTGTACGCGCTTCGTCGATTAAAATTGAGTCAACTTCATCCACAATGGCAAAGTTGTGGCCGCGCTGCACAAGGTTTTCGACGCTGTATTTCATGTTGTCGCGCAAATAATCAAAGCCGAGCTCGTTATTGGTGGCGTAGGTGATGTCACAGGCGTAGGCTTTGCGGCGCTCGTCGTCGGTAAGTTGGTTGGTGATGCAGCCAACACTTAATCCTAAAAATCTGTGAATTCTGCCCATCCATTCCGAGTCGCGGCGCGAAAGGTAATCGTTTGGTGTTACAACGTGCACGCCTTTTTCGGTCAATGCATTTAGGTAGCAAGGCAAAGTGGCAACTAGAGTTTTTCCTTCCCCAGTGCGCATTTCAGAGATTTTGCCTTGATGCAAAACCATGCCGCCAATGAGCTGAACATCAAAATGCCGCATGTTCAAAACGCGTTTTCCAGCTTCGCGAACAACCGCGAAAGCTTCGTGCAGAAGAGAGTCCAGAGTTTCGCCTTTCGCTAGACGGTTTTTGAATTCTAAAGTTTTGGCTTTTAATTCTTCGTCAGAAAGTGCAGCAATTTGCGGCTCCCAAGAATTTATTTTAATAACCTCTAAAGCCAGATTTTTAATAGTGCGATCGTTGACTGAACCGAAAATTTTTTTAGCAATGAAGGAGAACATGAGTTAGAAAATTTATTCATTAACCAGCCTGAAAATTATTTTAAACTCGATTTAATCACTCCCCCCTTGAGGGGGAGTCGACGAACCTATTAGGTGAGTCGGTGGGGGGTCAAGAAACTAAAAGTTTTTTACCCCTCCTCGAATCGCTACGCTCTTCGATCCTCCCTCAAGGGGAGGATGACTAAAATCGAGTATTTTATTTTTTCATGCCTAGGGTAATATTTAATACGATTTTAATACAAAATTTTAATATCCGCACCGCAAGCAATCAGCTTCTCAGCAAGTCTTTCGTATCCGCGCTCTAGGTGGTAAAGGCGATTAATTACTGTTTCACCTTCGGCCACCAAACCAGCAAGAACCAGCGAAACAGAAGCACGTAAGTCAGTTGCCATTACTTCAGCGCCAGTCAATTTTTTTACACCTTTTACAACAGCCAAATTGCCGTGCGATTCAATAATCGCACCCATTCTGACTAATTCTAAAACATGCATGAAGCGATTTTCAAAAATAGTTTCTTCAATTGTTGAAGCACCGTCAGCAACCGCCATTAAAGACATGAACTGTGCTTGCATGTCGGTAGCAAAACCCGGAAAAGGATGAGTAGAAATACTGACAGGATGAATAACTTCAGAGACTCGCGTCACTTCAATTTCAGTTGCACTTACTTGTTTTAAAGACAATCCAGCTTGCTCCAGCTCTTCACGAAATCCGCCTAAAATCCACATTTCAACACCTTGGAGTTTGATTTTGCCTCCAGTAATTCCGGCAGCAACGGCGTACGTTCCAGCTTCAATCCGATCCGCAATAATGCTGTGTCTGGCAGAGTGTAGCTTTTCAACTCCTTGGATTTTTATTTGCGGCGTCCCAGCGCCTTGAATTTTGGCACCCATTGCAGTTAAACATTTTGCCAAGTCGATTATTTCAGGCTCGCAAGCAGCGTTGTTAATGGTGGTTTCACCTTCGGCTAGAGTTGCAGCCATTAAAGTATTTTCAGTTGCGCCAACTGAGACTTTTTCAAAATTAACTTCCGCACCCTTCAACCTGCCGTCAACATGAGCGTTAACGTAGCCGCCAGAAAGTTCGATTTTAGCACCAAGTTTCTCCATTGCTTTTAAGTGCAAATCCACTGGGCGAGTTCCAATTGCGCAACCACCCGGCAAAGAAACTTTGGCCTTGCCAAGACGTGCTAGAAGAGGTCCCAAAATAAAAATTGAAGCACGCATTTTGCGTACCAAATCGTAAGGAGCGATTGGGTTAGAAATTTCTTTGGCGCTGAAAACCAAGGCGCGACCTTCGTTGCCAAAGCTTTCATCCATTCCGTCAAGACAAACTTCAATGCCTAAATTCATTAAAAGATTAGCCATTGTCGCAATGTCAGAAACATGCGGCATGTTGGTTAAAGTAAGTTTTTCTTCAGTTAAAATTGAAGCCACCATCAAGGGCAAAGCAGCATTTTTAGCACCAGCAATTTGTACGCTACCAACAAGTTTTTTACCACCAGTTATTAAAAGTTTTTTCATTTAAATTTATTTAAATTACTCGGAGTAATCACTCCCCCCTTGAGGGGGAGTCGATGAACCGAAGGTGAATCGGTGAGGGGTTTATTTGCATAGTTCTCGAGCATTTTAAAGGCCAAAGATAACCGTTTAGGCTATTTTTTCCCCACCGACTCACCTTCGGTTCATCGACTCCCCCTCAAGGGTGGAGTGATTGGATTGAGTTTTTTTATTTTTCGTAAGTTTTGACCAATTCATTTAACAAGCGCACACCGTAACCCGAAGCACCTTTAACCGCCATTGCGTCGCCCTTACCTTTCCAAGCAACACCCGCAATATCAAGATGCGCCCATTTAGTTTCGCCAACAAAACGTTTTAAAAATTGCGCAGCTGTGATACTGCCAGCACCTCGTCCTGAGCCGACATTTTTCATGTCAGCAATGTCAGAGTTAATCATTTCGTCGTACTCTTCACCAATTGGTAAACGCCATGCGCGCTCTCCTGTTTTGGCGCCGCAGCTTTCGATCTTTTTTGACAGATCGTCGTCGTTGGAAAATAATCCAGCGTAAACATCAGCCAAGGCAACAATAATGGCACCAGTTAGCGTTGCTAAATCAACAATAAATTTTGGTTTAAATTTAGTGTTAGTGTAATGCAAAACATCGGCCAAAACTAATCTACCTTCGGCGTCAGTATTGATTATTTCAATGGTTTGACCTGACATTGAACGCACAACGTCTCCCGGTCTTTGCGCAGTTCCTGACGGCATATTTTCAACCAAGCCAATGGCGCCAACTACGTTCACCTTGGCTTTTCTTTGTGCTAAATTACGCAGCAAGCCGACAACTACAGCCGACCCGGCCATGTCGGTTTTCATGTCTTCCATGTTGTTGGCAGGTTTGATTGAGATTCCGCCAGTATCAAATGTAACACCTTTGCCAACGAAAGCTAAAGGTGCTTCACCTTTTTTGCCGCCATTCCATTGCAAAATAACCATTTGCGATTCTTTTTCACTACCTTGTCCAACGCCAAGCAGAGAGCCCATTCCTAGCTTTTTCATTTCTGCTTCACCAAAAACTTGCACTTCCAAACCTTCCTTGCTCAGGGTTTTGCAAATTGCAGCGTAGCTTTCTGGATTCAAGATATTTGAAGGTTCAGAGACTAAGTCGCGAACAAAGAAAATATTGTCAGCCAAGATTTTTAACGGCGCGTATTCTTTTTCAGACTTAGAAACATCAGGCGTCATTGCAGACAAGATTTCAATTTTAAATTCTTTGTCTTTCTTTTTATTTTCAAAATATTTGTTAAAACGGTAGCTCTGCAAAACAGCTCCAAAGGCTATTTTGGCTAAATCCGCAGCGGCAGTTTTTGATTCAAAAAATATTGAGCCATTTTTAATTTTTGCTGAATTTAAAAGCGCAACAATTCTTGATCCAACTTTGTTTAACGCGATTTCATCAAGCTTTTTTTCTGCTCCGGCACCAACAACAGCAACTAACTTTTCACCTTGCGAAACCAAAAATGATTGGTTGGCTTTCCCTGAAAATTCAAAGTTTTCTTTGGCAAATTTAACTGGTTTTAAATTTGATTTTTTTGTTTGCTCTTCGGTCAAAACCAAAACAGCCACTGAATTTTTCAGCGCAGAAAAATCTGTCGCTTTAGTAAAGTTGATTTTCATGTTTGCTAAAAATTTAAATGAAAAGAAAATGGAAGGCGGCAATTTAAAAACCGACTGCAATTTTGCAAATTAATAAATGACCAATGATTTCACGCTAATTTTTTCTCTTGCTTCGCTTGGACTTTTTGGCGGATTTACGCACTGCGTTGGCATGTGCGGGCCTTTTGTGGTGACTCAAGTTTCAAATCGTTTACAAAAAACTGCGCTCGACAATTTTTCACAATTTCAAAAGTTAAAAAACTTAGCACTTTTACCTTACCATTTGGGACGAATTTCAACCTACAGTTTTTTAGGATTTTGCTGCTCTTTTTTTAGCAAAAATGTTGAGGATTTTTTCGAGTTCAGAATTATTTCAGCATTATTTTTACTGATTGCCGCAACCATGTTTCTTGGGCTTTTTTTTCAAAAAAATCTCTTACCTTGGCTTGATTTCAGAAAGAAAATTGATTTGCGATTTAAATCAATAATCCTAGAAAATGGCCTTCATTTTTTTACTAAAAAAATTTCATTTCTTTTGCAAAATCCTCGTGGTTTTCGGGGTTATTTTCTTGGCTTGATTCTTGGATTTATTCCCTGCGGGTTGCTCTACTCTGCTTTTTTAATTTGCGGAGCAATTCAAAGTCCTTTTTTAGCCGCAATTGCAATGATTGTTTTTGGTATTAGCACTTTTCCGGCGCTATTTTTTACAGCTCTGGGAGGCAATCTTTTTAATAAAATTCCTGAATTTAAATTCATCGCCAAGGCCTTGATTTTGCTAAACGCAATCATGCTTTTGTTAATGGCAATAAAGTTAATAATTTAAAGTAACATGTCTTCAGCTCAAAGTTACAGCCCTCCTTCTTCTTACAATTACGACATCGTTAAACTCTTCACAATCGCAGCAACTTTTTGGGGAATTGTTGGTTTTACTGTTGGAGTTTACATTGCTTTTGAGTTGGCTTTTCCAGCACTCAACCTCGGAATAGAATACACCAGTTTTGGCCGTTTGCGACCACTTCACACCTCTTCAGTAATTTTTGCATTTGGTGGAAATGCCCTTTTTGCTACTAGTTTTTTTGTAGTGCAGCGCACTTCTCAAGCCAGACTTTGGGGCAGCAATGCTTTACACAAATTTATTTTTTGGGGCTACCAAGCTTTTTTAATAATGGCTGCCTTTGGATATCTTAATGGCATTACTCAAGCCAAAGAATACGCTGAGCCAGAATGGTACGCTGATTTGTGGCTTACCATCGTTTGGGTTTGTTATTTCGCAGTTTTCATGATGACTCTAAAACATCGTAAAGAGCCTCACATCTACGTTGCCAACTGGTTCTTTTTAGCTTTCATCGTCACGGTTGCAATCCTGCACATTGTCAACAACTTAGCAATTCCGCTTAGATGGGACAGCTCACAAAGTTATCCAATTTTTGCTGGAGTACAAAGCGCCATGATTCAATGGTGGTACGGTCACAATGCAGTTGGTTTCTTTTTGACTGCTGGCTTTATCGGCATGATGTATTATTTTGTTCCTAAACGCGCTGAGCGTCCTGTCTATTCTTACCGCCTGTCAATTCTGCATTTCTGGTCATTAATCTTCATCTACATTTGGGCTGGCCCGCATCATTTACATTACACCTCTTTACCTGATTGGGTACAAACTCTGGGCATGACTTTCTCGATCATGTTGTGGATGCCATCTTGGGGCGGCATGATTAACGGCATCATGACTTTATCTGGCGCTTGGGACAAATTGCGCACTGATCCCGTCATGCGTTTTTTAATCACCGCTGTTGCCTTCTACGGCATGAGCACTTTTGAAGGCCCGTTAATGGCTATTCGCACTGTCAACGCTTTGTCACATTACACTAACTGGACAATTGGCCATGTGCATTCTGGCGCTTTGGGCTGGGTTGCCTTTATCAGCTTTGGTTCGCTTTACCACATGGTGCCGGTGCTTTGGGGCAAGAAAGAACTTTACTCCATGAAATTGGTTTCAACGCATTTCTGGATCGCCTCAACTGGCATCGTACTTTACATCGTTGCGATGTGGATTGCCGGAATCTCTGAGGGTTTGATGTGGCGCTCCTACGATCAATTAGGCTTCTTGCAATATTCATTTATTGAAAGCGTCAAAGCAGTTCGCCCACTTTATTTCACCCGCGCATTTGGTGGCTTGCTATTCCTAATCGGCGCTTGCTTGATGGCTTACAATTTTTACAAAACAATTCGCTCCAAATAATGTTTCAGCATCATGACAAAATCGAGCGTAACTCGATTATACTTTTAATTTTAACCATCATTGTCATCTCAATTGGCGGATTGGTTGAAATCACACCTTTGTTTCGTATGGAGACTGTCATTGAAAAAGTTGACGGCATGCGCCCTTACACACCGCTGGAATTAGTCGGAGCAAAAATCTACAAACGCGAAGGTTGCTACGGCTGCCATTCACAACAAGTACGCGTTCTGCGTGATGAAGTTGAGCGCTACGGACACTACTCAATCGCCGCTGAAAGCATGTATGACTACCCTTTTCAATGGGGCTCGAAAAGAACTGGCCCTGATTTGGCGCGTCTTGGTGGCAAATATTCTGATCAATGGCATGTTCGTCACTTGATCAATCCACGCGATGTTGTTCCTGAATCAATCATGCCAACTTACAAATTTTTAATTGAGCGCGACGCCAAAATTTCAGGCATTGCTGACGATATGGAAGTGCTTAGAAAAGTTGGAGTTCCATACACTGACGAGATGATTCAAAACGCAGTTTCTGATGCTGTCATTCAAGGCTCAAACGAGCGTGAAGCTGACGCGCTACAAAAACGCTACGGCGGCAAAGTCAATGTTCATGATTTTGACGGCAATCCAAATAAAATTTCTGAGATGGATGCTTTAATCTCTTACCTGCAAGTTCTTGGTACTTTTGTTGATTTCAAAAAATTCGACGCCGTTGAAGAAAAAGTTAAGACAAAAAAAGATGAGGTAAAAAAATGATCAATACCGTTGTTCATTACGCACCAACCATCGCGACGATTTTTTTCTTTCTCGTTTTCTGCTACATAATTTACTCAGTATTCAAAAAAGGCTCTAAGAAAAAATTCGACAAATTCTCAAAAATACCGCTTCAAGATCATGACTGAACCAGAACAAAAAAATAACGAAACTAAAAAAACCGAGACCACAGGACACAGCTGGGACGGCATTTCAGAGTACAATATCGGAGCGCCGCGCTGGTGGTTGATCGTCTGGGTAATTTGTATTATTTGGTCATTTATTTATTGGATTTTTTATCCAACTTGGCCAAGCCCTGATGGCAATACTAAAGGTAAATTAAACTGGACCGAACGCTCTCAATTAAAAGAATCACAAGCTGAAATCGACATTTTAAGAAATAGCTTTTTAGAAAAAATTGCCGCTCAAAGCTTCGATCAAATTCAAAAAGATCCGCAATTAATGGAATTCGCTTTAAACGGCGGACGCTCTGCTTTTAAAGAAAATTGCGCTGCCTGTCACGGTACTGGAGCCCAAGGATACAAAGGATTTCCAAATCTAAATGACGACGATTGGCTGTGGGGCGGCAAAGTAAGCGACATCTACCAAACTCTGCTTTACGGCATTCGCTCCAGCCACGATAAAACACGCTACAGTCAAATGCCTTCTTTTGGTTTGGATAAAATTTTAAACAAAGAAGAAATCAACGATGTTGCCGAATATGTAATGTCGCTTTCCGACAAATCACACAGCAATAGTAAAGGCGAAGCAATTTTCAAAGCCAATTGCGTTGCTTGTCACAAGCTTGGCGGTGTTGGCAATAAATCAGTTGGCGCACCAAATCTTTCTGATGCAATCTGGCTTTACGGCGGCAAAAAAGAAGATCTGCTCTACACAATCTATTACGCGCGCGCTGGCGTAATGCCGTATTGGATCGGTCGACTTGACGATGTCACAATCAAACAGTTAGCCCTTTACGTGCATTCGCTTGGCGGGGGAGAATAAACCATGATTGGTTTTGACTCGGTAAAATCAGCTCTTCTCACCTCTTACCAAAGTCAAAAACTGCACCACGCAATTTTGTTGCACGGCAAAAAAGGCATTGGCAAAGCTAGTTTTGCCCGAGATTTAGCGGCAGAAATTTTAGGCAACAAAATTAGTTCTAATCCTGATTTATTTTTAATCGAAAAAGACGCCGAAAAAAAAGAAATTGGCGTCGATAAAATTCGCAGCATTGCTAATTTTGCTAATCAAACTTCGGCAATTTCGGCAAATAAATTCATTATTATTGACTCAGCTTGCGAACTTAATAAATCTGCCTCTAACGCTCTTTTAAAAATTTTGGAAGAGCCGCGCCCAAATAATTTTTTGATTCTGATTTCACACAATCTAAATCGAATTTTACCAACCATCAGATCGCGTTGTCACTTAATCAAAGTTCCTGATTTATCGCGCCAAGATTTTAATGAAATTTTGCGCCAAAATAATCTTAACTTTGCCGCGAAAGATTTAGAATTTTTAAGCGAAATTTTTGACAATTCTCCTGCCGACGCAATTGCTTTTGGACTTGAAATCACAAGGTTTTACGAACTTTTCTTGCGCTCAATAATTAACAAAAAAATCAGCGAAGAACTGCTAAAAAAAATTGCTGAAAAAAATTTTCCTTTTCAAATTTTTGAAAAATCCTGCGAATTCTTTTTCAACCGTTTAAGTAAAAATATCGGCAACACTCAAAATAATTTTTATTTCGAAGAAGAAAAAATATTTACGAATTTGACACGAAAACTCAGCGCCGAAAAAATTTTTACGATATCCGATGAAAGCTTGAATTTACTACGCAAAACACTCTCTTTAAATTTAGATAAAAAACTAAGCTTCATAAATATCTTTAACCTGATCTGTTACTGAAATTACGATTGTGTTTTTATAATTTGTGCTACATTGTGCTACGCCTTATTACAAAAAAAATATCGCAAATTTATGGCTAACTTATCAGTAAGAATACCTGACCAACTTGACTTCGCACTTGAAGTGGTCGCAAAGAAACAAGAAAGAAACAAATCATTTTTTATTCGAAAAGCTTTAGAAAACTATCTTGAAGATTTTCAAGATTATCAAATCGCTAAGAAAGAATACGCTAAATATTTAAGTAACGGCAAAAAAAGTCTTGATTTAAAAGATCTTGCCAAAGAGCTTGGGATAAAGCTCAATCACTACAAATAGATTCAAAAACACCACGAATGTACAAAGTCAAATTTAACGACAAAGCGGCAAAATCTTTAAGTAAGATCGACAATAAAATTCAGCAAAAAATAATTTCTTATCTCGAACAACCAGCTCTGCTAAAGAATCCAAAAACTTTTGGCAAAGCATTGCTTGGCGACAAAAAAGGCAGTTGGCGTTACCGTGTAAACGATTATCGGATAATTTGTCACATTATTGAAAAAGAATTGATAGTCCTCGCATTAGACATTGGACATCGCAAAGAAATTTATCGAACATGACTAAACTTTACAAAAGCATCGGACTGATGAGCGGCACTTCAATGGATGGCCTTGATTTAGCGCTGATTGAAAGTGACGGTAAAAAAATTATTAATCGCAAAAATTTTGATTATTGCTCTTACACAAGTGATTTCAAAAATCGTTTGAGAGCCTTGATTTACAATAATCCAAAACTCGCAGAAATTAAACTTGTCGAAAACGAATTAACTTTGTTGCACGCCGATTTAGTAAATAATTTTCTGTCTAAAAATAATATTAAAGCTGCAGAAATTGATTTAGTTGCATTTCATGGACACACGGTTCTGCACATTCCTGAGCGGCAAGTTACTTGGCAAATTGGCAACTCACAACTGCTTGCTAAAGAAACTGGCATTAACGTTGTGTCTGATTTTAGAACTCGCGACGTTGTTTTTGGAGGTCAAGGCGCGCCTTTGGTGCCAATTTACCATTTTTATCTTTTCCACAATCGGCCAAAGCCCACAGCAGTTTTAAATATTGGCGGAATTTCTAACATCACTTACTTGCACAGCGATCTGGAAAATCAAATTGAAGCTTTTGACACCTGCTTTGGCAATGCTCCACTTGATGATTTAATAAAAAATAAATTTGGTCTTGATTTTGACGAAGACGGAAAAATCTCTAAAAAAGGTCAAGTTGATTTCACTTTGGCTGATCAAATTTTGCAGAATGAAATTTTCCACAAAAAGCCTCCAAAATCTTTTGATCGCGGTGATTTTTCTTTACTTCTGGCGCCAATTAATAGTTTAAAAAATCCTCAAGACGCTTTGGCAACTCTTGCCTACATTCACGCCAAAGCTATTGAAATTAATTTAGGCTTTTTAACAGCAAGGCCAAAAGAAATTTTGGTTTGCGGAGGTGGTCGCAAAAACATCGCCCTGATGGATGAAATGAAGAAATGTCTTTCAGGAGTTGAGGTAAAATCTGTTGACGAGATTGGATTTGATGGCGATGCAGTTGAAGCCGAAGCTTTTGCCTTTTTGGGAATTAGAAGTCTTTTGCATCTACCTATCAGCTTTAGCAATACGACAGGAGTTTTTCGCCAAAGCTCGAGCCTTAATTCTCAAAAGAAGATAGTGGTTTCACCGGAAAATAATTACGCTCCGGTTTCGCTTCCGCAACATTCTTCTTCTTGCGGCGGCGTCTTCTATCGCGCTTAACTTTACGAACTTTTGTAGAATCAATCACCAAACGATCTTTAATATATTGATCGACGATTGATTCAAAGTCATTCATGTGTTCTTTAAAAAAGTGGTCAGCACCGTGAATCATCTGATAATTAACTATTGCACCTTCACGAGCTGATAGTTTTTCAGCTAATTTTGCCGTATCCGATTCTTTAGTAATTTCGTCCTTGTCACCTTGAATAACCAAGCCAGCGGAAGTGCAAGGAACAATAAAGTTGAAATCATATTTTGTCGCAGGAGGCGCAACCAAAATATAGTTTTCAAGCTCGGGCCTTCTCATTACAGTTTGCAAAGCAATCCAAGCTCCGAAAGAAAATCCAGCAATCCAAAAATCTGAAGCTTCCATATTTTGATCGTGCAGCCAATTCATCACCGCAGTGGCGTCTAGCAGCTCACCCACGCCATTGTCAAACTTGCCTTGTGACTTGCCGACACCACGAAAATTTATGCGCAGCACCGAAAAACCATTATTCACAAAAGCTTTGTAGAGATTGTAAGTAATTTTATTGTTCATGGTTCCGCCGTGAAGCGGGTGCGGATGAAGCACTAAAGCAACTGGAGATTTGGGATTAGGATTTTGATGATAGCGACCTTCGATCCTGCCAGCAGGACCATTAATGATTACTTCAGGCATGATTAGTTGCAGATTGTTTGAGGTTTGATTCGCAGCAAACAGCTTAAAAAACGGAAAGCAAAAAACTTAAATTATTAAGTTTTTTGCCAGCTTGAATTTAAAAAATTAATTGAGCTCGTCCCATTGCATTGGTTTACCGTTTCCAGCAACTAGTTGCGTGGTTCCAGCATATTTAGCGGCCATGTATTTTCCGTGTCCAGCGTGAACTCCAGAATAATAAACTGGCTCAACATCTTTGCCGTTATGCTTCTTTTTTTCGACATTCTTTACCCTGTTTTTCGGGTTGTTCTTAGTACCCATGTGAGTTTCTCTTTAAATATTTTTGAGGAAGAAAATTTCTTGTAGAAAAAGAAATGAGGCGGCGCAAAATAAAAACAACACCGCCAAAATCAAGCTCTTTCTCTATTCTTACAAAAATCCTAAATTTTACAAAATGCCTAGCTTTAATCGCTTAAAAGACTGTGTTGTCACCAATAAAAATGTAATTGTGCGAGTTGATATTAACGTTCCAATGGCTGATGGAAAAATCGAAGATGACAGCCGCATCAAGGCCGTAATCCCTACTTTAAAATACTTAGCCAAGCAGCAAGCCAAGGTAATTGTAATTTCACATTTTGGTCGCCCAGAAGGAAAAGTAGAGCCTTCAATGTCAATCAAACCTTTGGTTGCAAGAGTTCAAGAATTGCTCGGCTCTGTGAAAGTTAATTTTGTCGACGATTGCGTCGGAGAGAAAGTAGAAAAAGCCGTTACAGCTACAAATTACGGCGAAGTAATCATGCTTGAAAATCTGCGCTTCCACAAACAAGAAACCAAAAATGATCCAGAATTTTCGCGTCAATTAGCCAGTTTAGGCAATCTTTATGTCAATGATGCCTTTTCTTGCTCGCATCGCGCTCACGCTTCAATCACAGGTATTCCAGCAATTTTAAAATCAGCTGCCGGATTTTTAATGGAAAGTGAATTAGACAATCTTACCAATCATCTAGAAAATGCTAAAAAACCAATGATGGCAGTTGTTGGCGGCGCTAAAGTTTCAACCAAAATTGATTTATTGAACTCACTTTCTAAAAAAGCGCAAACCATTGTAATTGCTGGCGCAATGGCTAACACTTTTCTCTACGCTTTAGGAAAAAACATCGGGAAATCTTTGTGTGAAAAAGATTTAAAAGAAACTGCTTTGAAAATTGTCGAAAACGCCAAAAGCAATGGCTGCAATGTTCTTCTACCTTTTGATGTTGTTGTGACAAAAAAGTTTGAGCAAAATGCGTCCTGCCAAAATGTTTCTGCTGACAGAGTTGCAGATGACGATATTATTGTTGATATTGGCTCTTCAAGCAGCGCAAAAATCAATGAAGAGTTAGCAAAACATCAAACCTTGGTTTGGAACGGACCACTTGGCGCTTTTGAAATTAAACCATTCAATATCGGCACCGACAATTTCGCGCGCGCTGCGGCAAATTTAACTCAAGCTGGAAAATTAATTTCAGTTTCTGGCGGCGGCGATTCGGTTGCAGCTTTAAATTCGATCGGACTTGCCAATAAATTCACCTACATTTCAACCGCTGGCGGTGCATTTTTAGAATGGCTGGAGGGCAAAGATTTACCTGGCGTTGCGGCACTTAGAGAAGTTTTTTAATCTCGCTGCTCAGACTTAAATAAGATGTTTTTATTTTTTCTATTTCGCCTTGCTCTATTTTTGACTCGGTGTT
>DENL01000025.1 GCA_002359655.1 Rickettsiales bacterium UBA2645
CCCCCATTTTTTTAATTATGCCCTAATTTGCCTATGGGCTTGGTGCCTTGATTTTGAAGGGTTTGTGATGGTTTTTCTGAATTTTGAACACGTGTTCAAAATTGGGTTTTTTTGTGATTAATTTAACGATATTTTTACCAAGAATTTCTCGGACTTGCAGGTCTTCTGTCGCCAAAAGGTTTTCTGTCTCTGTTATTTGAGCTTGGTCTTCTTTCCAAAAAAGATCCTTCTCTACGATCTTTAAATCCTGACCCTGATCTCTCTGCGGAACTACTTCTTCTGTCGCCGCTTCTGTTGTTGCGAGAATCATCTGATCTAAAAGAGCTACTACGATCTGAGCCAAATGATGATCCGCTTCTGCGATCTGAAGATGAAGAGCTGCTTCTTCTGTCTCTATCAAAACCACCGCCAAATGAAGAGCTTCTTCTATCCGAGTTGCTGCGTGAAGCTGGTCTTTCAGAGTTACCAAAAGAATCACTTCTTCTGTCATTGTTAAAATTTCTACCATTTCTAGCTGGCGGCAAACCATCGCGACCAACGAAAGTGGGTTGCTCGCTTCTAGAACCTCGCGAATCAGATTTTTTGCCTTTTAACCAGCTCAAACCAAAACCACCGCCTTTTTCTTCTTCTTTAACACGAAAAGGAGTGTCGCGAGTTTCGCTGCGAGCTTGTTGTCTGTCATTTGATCTTTTTCTGCCAAAGCCAATAAAGCTTAAGAGACTACTTTTTGTGCCATCTGGCTGAGCTTCTTCAGAGCGTCTTGGTCTTCTGTCAGAAGTTTTTGTGTTAGAAAATTTTCTGTCATCTCTTGAATGTGAAGGTTTTGCAGCAGATCTGCGGTCGTTACTTCTTGCGCTAGAAGCAGGTCTTTCATCTCTGTTACTTGGTCTGCTTGGATGTGAGCGTGAAGTTTTTGGTCGAGAACTTCTTTCTTCTGAAGTGTGGCTTGCAGGAGCGGCAGCAACTCCGTGATAAGCGTGAGTTTCATCAACCGGAATTTTGAATCTAATAGTTTTTTCTACTGCTTGTAAAAGTCTTTTTTCAGAAGGATCGCAAAAAGAAATGGCAATACCTTGTCTTCCGGCTCTGGCAGTTCTGCCAATACGATGTACGTAGCTTTCTGGATCCATTGGAATATCAAAATTAATTACATGGCTGATTGCAGGAACATCAATGCCGCGCGCCGCAATATCAGTTGCAATCAAAACCTGAACTTTACCTTCGCGAAAACTGGCCAAAGCTTTTTCACGAGCACCTTGCGATTTATTGCCGTGAATTGCTGCAACTGAGATCGAATTTTTTTCTAAAAATTCTTCAATACGATTGGCTCCATGTTTGGTTTTTGAAAAAACTAAAACACTTTTAGCGTCGTCTTCTTTCAAGATACGTTTGAGAAGTGAGAGTTTATTGCCTTTTTCAACGAAGTTAATTTTTTGCTCAATGCGCTCAACTGTTGTTGCTTGTGGCGTGATTTCAATTTTTATTGGATTTTTTAAAATTGAATTGGCCAAGTCGGCAATAGCTTCAGGCATTGTTGCCGAAAAGAAAAGTGTCTGACGACGCTCAGGAATTTTGGCGATAATTTTTTTAATGTCGTTGAAAAATCCCATGTCCAACATGCGATCTGCTTCGTCCAGAACAAAAATTTCTAGATTCATAAAACGAATATAGCCTTGAGTGGCAAGATCTAATAAGCGACCAGGAGTGGCGATCAAAATATCAACACCGCGTTGCATTTTAGCAATTTGTGGGCGTTCAGAAACTCCGCCAAAAATTACGGTGTGGCTTAAGTTTAAGTCTTTGCCGTAGAGTTCGATATTTTCAGCAATTTGCGAAGCCAACTCTCTTGTTGGCGTTAAGATTAAAGCTCTCACCGATCCGCCTTTGACGGGATTATTGCTAGCAAAAAGATTGTGTATAATCGGAAGCGAGAAGGCGGCAGTTTTGCCAGTTCCAGTTTGTGCAACACCTAAAATATCTCTACCTTCAAGTAGAGGCGGAATTGCTTGTAATTGGATTGGAGTAGGGACTTTATATCCTTTGCTTTCAAGTGCTGTAAGGATTTTAGGATTGAGATTTAAATTTTCGAAAGTTGTCATTTTAAAATATTAATTGTGAAAAAAAGTCGACCTTGCTTGGTGCTTACAAGTGCCGAAATAACTACATCTTAAGTTATCTAATTTTTTTTAAGAGCTTATGAGATTTGAAGAAAACTGTTCTAAGTTTTAAATGGGTTTCAAGTCTTTGTAATTATGCTACATATAAACTGAGTTTGAAAACTCAGATATATTTTTACGCGCTAGAAAGTTTGTGAATTCATCTAGTGCGGGGTTCAACACAACAAAGCCAGACGCCTTGATATGTTTTTTATCGTATCATCAAATTTTGTGTTTCGCCATTAGATAGCAAGATTTTCTAAATACTAGGAACTATTTTGTTACTGCGATTTTATTGAGCTTTAGATGTTTCCAACTCTTCCAACTCAGAACCGCCGCCCATCACTTTGTAAAGCATAATCAAGTTAGTGATGTATTCTTTTTTGCTAGCGGCTTGATTTTGTCTAGCTGTTAGAAAAGTGATTTGAGTATTTAAAACATCTAAAGCGCTCATTATTCCAGCTTCGTGTTTGCTTTCTGAAAGGTCGTAAGATTTTTTACTTACGGCTAAAATTTTGTTGTAAGATCTAAGTTGATTTGTTACCGACTCTCTCTCAGCCAACTGATCGGAAGCTTCGCGGAAAGCAGTTTGAATAGCTTTCTCATATTGTACAATCTGAATGTTTTTTCGCGCATTTGCGATGTCTAAATTAGCAATATTTCTGCCGCCAGAAAAAATTGGCAAATTAATTTGCGGAGTAAAAGTCCAGCTTCTTGAATTGGTTAAAGTGTTTAAATTTCTTGAACCGTAACCAAAGGTTCCGGTCAAAGTAATTGAAGGGAAGAACGCGGCACGAGCAGCGCCAATATTAGCGTTAGCTTCTTTTAAATTATGCTCAGCTTGCTTGATGTCGGGGCGCAAAAGCAAATTTTCTGAAGGTACAAAATCAAGCAACTCTTCATCAATTTTAATGTCATTAATAGTTGAATCTTGTGGCAGAGAGCTTTCATCGAAAACTCCAGTTAAAGCCATCAAAGCATTTACGTCTTGAGTGACGATTTTTTTGTAAGATTCAAAACTAACTTTAGCATTTTCCTTTAAGCTTTGAGCGGCAAGCAAAGTAGCTTGAGAGTCAATACCATTTTTGTAGCGCCTTTCAGTCAAAGTGTAGCGATCACTTTGAACTTTCATATTTTGCTCAGCGATTTCTAAAATTTCTTGATCGAGCAAAAGTTGAGCATAGGCATTCGCCGTTTCAGCTATCACGCTAATTTTTGTGATGTTTCTTGCTTCTTTAGTTGCGAGAAAATCTTCTAAAGCGGCTTTCTTTAAACTGCGTAGTCTGCCAAAAAAATCGACTTCGTAAGAGGTGAATCCTACGTTGGCGCGATATTGTCTTTTTGGTGTGAAGCTGGCAAATCCGCTAGGAACACCTTGTCTGGTTTCGTAAGCAGAACCAGTAATTGTTGGCAATAAATTTGAGCGCGCAACGCCGTTGGTGCCTTCAGCAACTTCGATATTTAAAGCAGCAATTTTAAGATCTTTATTATTATCAAGTGCTAGCTGAATCAGTCTTTGTAAATCAGGAGATTGGAAATATTCACGCCAAGAAATCATCGCTAACTTTTTCTTGCCCGATTCTTGTGCTGATGCAAAAGGAACTGGAGCTTCAGGCTTTTTATATTTCGGCTCCATCGTGCAAGACGAAACAAGAGTTGCGATAATTAAAATTATTCCTCTATGTCCCTTTGACATACGGGACGGGGTTCCCCGCAAGGCGGGGCGCGACTCGTGTCGCGTTTCCGTATCACGAAGGGATAAAGGATAAATTATTTTTGAAAAATTTTTTATTTTCATTTGGCAGTTTTTTTAGCAATTTTTTGTACCCAGACAAAAAACATTGGCACGAATAAAGTAGCGAAGAAAGTTGCGGCAAACATACCGCCCATCACGCCAATACCGATGGCTCTTTGGCTGGCGGATCCTGCTCCGTGAGCAATTGCCAGCGGAGTAATTCCAAGCATAAAGGCCATTGAAGTCATGATGATTGGGCGGAAACGTAATTTAACCGCAATCAAAGTTGCTTCGATAGAATTGTGACCTTCGTCGTAAAGACTTTTAGCAAATTCAACAATCAAGATAGCGTTTTTGGCTGACAAACCAATGGTGGTTAAAAGACCAACTTGGAAGTAGACGTCATTGCTCATTTGTCCGAGAGTTGAAGCAGTCAAAGCGCCAAAAATTCCAAAAGGTACTACCAGAATTACTGAAAAAGGAATTGACCAGCTTTCGTAAAGCGCGGCTAAAGACAAGAAAACTACGATCAATGAAATTGCGTAAAGACCCAAAGTTTGCGAGCCAGAAGATTTTTCTTCGTAAGAAAGTCCTGACCAAGCGTAGTCAATTCCATCTGGTAAGTTTTTGATCATCTTTTCCATTTCTAACATTGCAGTTCCAGAGCTTACTCCTGGAACTGGACCACCTTGAATATTGACTGAAGAAACTCCGTTAAAGCGCTCTAGTTTTGGCGAACCAAAAATCCAACGCGCTTTAGCAAAGCTACTAAATGATACCATTTTTCCGTCAGAGTTTTTGACGTACCATTTTTTCAAATCGTCTGGATTCATGCGGTAGCTAGCGTCACCTTGTAAGTAAACTTTTTTAATCCTGCCTTTATCGATGAAGTCATTGACGTAAGAAGAGCCCCAAGCAGTTTGCAATGTTGAATTAATATCAGAAATTGAAATACCAAGCGCAGCAGCTTTTTGGTAGTTGATTTCAAGTTTATATTGCGCCATGTCATTTAATCCATTTGGACGCACCCCAATTAGAAGTGGATTTTTCGACGCCATTCCAAGCAATTGATTACGAGCTGCCATCAAAGCTTCGTGACCAAGTCCGGCACGATCAAGCAATTGTAAATCAAAACCAGAAGCATTACCAAGCTCGCGAATTGGTGGCGGGAAAAAAGTAAATACAAAAGCGTCTTTGATTTGCGAAAGTGTTGCCATAGCGCGTCCAGAAATAGCCATAACTGTTTGGTCTGGTCTTTCTCTTTGGCTCCAATCTTTAAGCCCGATAAAACCAAACCCAGCATTTTGGCCGCGTCCAGCAAAGCTAAATCCGGAAACAGTAAAAAGATGTTCGACATTATCTTTTTCTTTTTCGAGGAAATAGTCTTCGACTTTTTTCAAACTTTCAGAAGTTCTTTCAAGTGAAGCACCGCTTGGAGTTGCTATCATTAAGTACATCGTGCCTTGATCTTCAGTTGGCAAAAATGAAGTGGGCAGGCGATTAAATAAAAATATTAAACCGCCAATCATCACGAAATAAACCATAAAAAATCTAAAACCGCGCTTGATCATTTTATTGGCGGATTCGCCGTAGAAATTTCTTAGAGATTCTAGTTTTTTGTTAAAAAAGTTGAGGAATCTATTTTCTGTAAGTTTACGACTTTTCTTCTCTGGCTTCAAAATCGTTGCGCAAAGTGATGGAGATAAAATCAACGCCACTAAAACTGAAAGTACCATTGCTGAAACAATCGTAATTGAGAATTGACGATAAATTGCACCAGCTGATCCGCTGAAGAAAGCCATCGGAATAAATACTGCTGATAAAACCATGGCAATACCAATCAAAGCGCCAGTGATTTGTTTCATTGATTTGCGTGTGGCATCAATTGGTGACAAGCCTTCTTCATGCATGATACGTTCAACGTTTTCAACAACAACAATGGCATCGTCAACCAAAAGACCAATCGCCAAAACCATGGCAAACATGGTCAGAGTGTTAATCGTAAAACCGCAGGCAAATAAAATTGCAAAAGTGCCAAGCAAAACTACAGGAACGGCAATAGTTGGAATTAAAGTTGCACGGAAATTTTGTAAGAAAAGTAACATGACTAAGAACACCAGAAATATAGCTTCAATCAAGGTTTCAACTACACCTTTAATTGAGAGTTTAATAAAAGGAGTTGAGTCGTAAGGATAAATTACTTTCACACCTTTTGGTAAACCTTGTGACATTTCGGCCATCTTTGTTTTGACGGCATCAGCGGTTACAAGAGCGTTAGCACCAGAAGCTAAAATAACTGCCATACCAGCTGCGGGGTGTTGTTTGTAGCGCGCTTCAGTACTGTAGCTGAGTAATCCTAACTCGATTCTTGCTACATCTTTTAAGCGTATTTGTGCACCTTTTTTATCGGCGCGCAAAATAATTTTTTTGAAATCATCAACAGTTTTTAATTTTGATTGTGAAGTAATTGTGGCATTTAATTGTTGACCCTTAACTGCCGGAAGTCCGCCAAGTTGACCTGCGGAAACATCGGCGTTTTGTGCTTTGATGGCGGCGATTACTTCAGCAGTTGTCATTTTATAACCAAAAAGCTTGTGGGGATTAAGCCAAATTCTCATGGCGCGCGGGTTACCAAAAGTTGTAACGTCGCCAACACCATTGATACGAGAGATATTATCTTTGATATCGGAAAGCAAAATATCGCCAAGCTCGCCTTCATTTAACGAGTTATCTTCGGAATAAAGACCAATTACGACCAAGAAGTTATTGTTGGATTTTCTGACCCTAACACCTTGTTGCTGAACTTCTTGTGGCAAAAGCGGCATTGCTGATTGCAAGCGGTTTTGTACTTGTACCTGAGCAATGTCGGGATTGGTTTTTGGCTCGAAAGTTAGAGTGATAGTAACATTACCATCAGAGTCACTTGTCGAACTAAAATAACGCACAGCGTCAATTCCAGTAAGGCTTTGTTCAATTACTTGCGTAACGCTGTTTTCCAGAGTTTGTGCTGAAGCACCAGGAAGTGAAGTTGTGATTGAAACTGCTGGCGAAGCAATATTTGGATATTGCTCAATTGGCATTTTCAGCAGCGCCAAGGCGCCAGCCATCATGACAATAATTGCTAAAACCCAAGAAAAAATTGGGCGATCAATGAAAAAATTCGACATCAGTAAATTATTTTATTTCTTGTGTGACTAACGGAGTTGGATTTACTTTAACACCTTCGGCAAGTTTTTGAAAACCTTCGTAAATTATTTTATCACCTTCATTTAGGCCTTCTTCAACAATCCAAGAATCTTGGTAAATTTTCTCAGCTTTGATTATTTGAGATTTTACGGTATTATCTTGACCAACGACCCAAACTACCAAGCTACCATTTGGCGCACGGTTGGCTGCTCTTTGTGGAATAGTGATCGCATCAAATGGCTTTAAATGAAGCTTGGCACTAACAAACATTCCGGGAAGAAGCTTTTTGTCTTTATTAGAAAAAATAGCTCTTAGCCTGACTGAGTCAGTACTTTCATCGGCAAATACTTCAGAAAATTTTAACTTACCAACATTGTGATAATTTGGATCTTCTGTTACTAGACTGACAGAAAGCTCTTCATGATTGCCAAGTGCAATTGCATCTTTACTTGATTGCTCCATATCAACATAAATTGGGTCGAGTTGAGTTATTGTGGTTAAAGCGTCAGCTTGATTGGCAGTGACCAAAGCACCTTGAGTAAAATTTGATTTGCCAATATAGCCAGAAATTGGTGCTAATACCGAAGTGTAATCAAGATTTTTTTTAGCTTTACTTAAATCAGATTGAGCTGAAGCAAAAGCAGCATTTACATCATCAAACTCTTGTTTGCTGATCGCATCTTGGGCGATCAAATTTTGGTAGCGATCTCTTTTAGCTTTAGCGGCTTTAAGAGCACTAACTGCACTATTATAAGCTGCTTTGTAAATTGCAGAATCAATTTCATAAAGTTGCTGACCTTGTTTTACAAAACTACCTTCAACGAATTTCACTTCCTTAATTACACCGTCAACTTGTGGGCGAACTCCGGAAATTTTTTGACCATTAACACGTCCAGGTAATTCAATAAATAATTCTATTTTCTGTTTTGTAGCATTAACTGTTGTGACCGCAATCGCAGGATTGACGGTATTATTTTGACTTGCGTTATTCGCATTTGGTTGATTGTATTTTGGCTGAATCCAAAGAAAATATCCAGCAACCAAGGCAGCTGGCAAAACAATGATCGCCAGATTTTTACTTTTATTTTTTATTTTCATATTTCTTAAAAATGAAGGCTGTAAAGACAAGCATGCATACATGAATGTATGTTCATGTTTCTAGTAGTTCAATAAATTATTTTATAAAATTGCGTGACTAGTTCCAAGAAAAAAATACAGAAAAAAAATAAAGATGCACTGAATACTAAAAAAGATATTTTGCAGTCAGCAATTGAAGTATTTTCAGAAAAAGGTTTTATGCGTTCAACTCTTGAGCAAATCGCTGTAAAGGCCAAGGTTACTAGAGGCGCGGTTTATTGGCATTTTAAAAATAAACACGAAATTTTCGAAGCCTTACACGAAGAATTGCATCAACCTTTAACAGCTTCAATTCTTGAAGATATGCAAAAAAATTGCGATGACTCAATATCGCAGCTAGAAAAACTCTGCGTAAAATTATTAGTTGATTTAGACAATGATTCGACGCGCAAAAAAATTCTCACCATATTTTTGTGTAAATGCGATTACTCCTACGACATGGAAGAAATTTTAGAAAAGCAGCGCCAACGCAAGTTAAAAAACATCGATTTATTCGCCGAATATTTTGAGCGCGCCAAAAAAAATAAATATGTAGCACAAAATTTTAATCCCAAAATCACCGCAATTTCTCTGGCTTGTTATATGTCGGGAATTGTTACGGAATATTTACGCAATCCACAACTTTTTGATTTACGAAAAAAAGCACCACAGCTGATCAAACAGTTTTTTGCATCTTTTAAATCTTAGATTTGATGCAAAAAAATTCTCTCGCTCGCGAAATTGAAGTTGCTGGAATAAAAATCTCTCTTTCGCAAAAACGCATAAAAAATCTGCATTTAAAAATTTCTGTTCCTGATGGCGAAGTCAAAGCTTCTGCGCCTTTTCGTTATAAAATTTCACAAATTACTGATTTTGTTTTAAAAAAAATTGACTGGATAAAAAAAAGTCAAAAAGCAATTCGCCAGATGCGCGATGAAGGCAAAATTATTTTACCGCCAAAATTTATTTCTGGCGAAGAGCATTATTTTTTTGGCAAAAAATTTCAGCTGCAACTCCTGCAAAATAGCGCGCTAAATCGAGTTGATGTTTCTGAAAAAATTATGCAGCTGCAAGTCAAAAAACTTTCCAATCTAAAACAACGCCAAAAAATAATTGATGATTTTTATCGTGCTCATTTAAGAAAAATTATTCCCGAGTTGATCAGAAAAAATGAACAAAAAATGCAAGTCCGCGTCAAAGATTTTGGCATAAAAAAAATGAAAACACGTTGGGGAACTTGCAATGTGGAAGCACGCCGAATCTGGCTTAATCTTGAGTTGGCCAAAAAACCAATAGAGTGTTTAGAGTTTATTGTAATTCACGAAATGGTTCATCTTTTTGAACGCCACCACAATAAAAAATTCTTCGCCTTGATGGATAAATTCATGCCAGATTGGAAAATCTGGCAGCAGAAATTGAACTAAAGAAGTTGAGCTAAATTACCTAAATAGTGGACGCAAAAAACAAAGTTTTATCTCTTAAAACACGAATCAAAGTTTGAACTAAAAACTATTTTTTATTAGGTTGGATTTTGGAAAAAAATTTGAATCTAAAAATATTTTCTTCGCGATTCTTTAAAATATTAACAGTCTTGATCCACAACACCAAACCACCCAAAATAATCACGGCAATATTTTTAAAAATCATTGGAACATTGCCAATCATAAGTGCGAATATTAACCAAAAAATCACACCCACAATCGAGAAAAAATACATCCAAAACGAAATGCCTTTTGTATCTTTGGTTTTGATAGTTTTGATTGCTTGAGGAATGTAGCCAATCATGGTGAAGAAGGCTGCGATTGATGCTATTATGTCGGCGTTGGTCATTGTATTTAGTTAAAGAGTTCTGTCTTTTGTTTTTGTTGGTTCATTTTCATTTGGAAGAGATAATTTCCATGCATCTTCTTCATCGCTGAATGACTTAGAAAATATAGTGGCGCTTTCTAAAAAGCCTTTTGGTAAATTTCCTGATTGAACAGCCTCAATTAAGTTATTTCCTTCTCTTGGATGAATACTTAGACAAGTAAATTCACCATTGAATTTGTGATGCGTATATGGAGGAAAATTAAGAACAGTTACAGAATTCTTTGGAAATGTTACTTTAACTTCACAGTCCTTTCTCTTATCTGGAATTTCTTCCACGCCACAAAAATTTAGGGTCACGCCAGCGTTTTTATTCGTTGTAAAAATAAATAAACTTCTTTCCCCAGGATGATAGTGGGTTGCTGTTGTTTTACCAATTAACCTTTCAATATCCTCTAACTCAAAATTCATCAGAGTTCCGCTGCTTTTATTATACTTTGTTGGCAAATAAACTTTAGAAGTTATTTCCTCATAAAAATATTCATTTTTTTTGTCTTCAAAAATTGCTTGTTGTAGTCTGATTGCCATGATTTTAGCCGTTTCTTGTGGCATCTCTACTATAGTTGAGAATGAATATCTTTTAATATTTTCTTCATGAGTTGGGAACTCGCATATCGGAAATAAAGTGAGAGCTATAGAATTTTCAGGGTTTTTAGCTTTAATAAGAAATGGCACATGCCTTGCAATATCTATCACGCCATGAGAATTGGGCGGAATTATCAAGGTATTTGTTAATAAATCTCTAGGAGAGATTTTTGCAGATGGAGCAATACCTTTTTTACCATAATGCAGGAAAAGCTCGCTTTGTGTTGGAGATACAACAACGATTTGTCCTAAATTATCTTGCGGCTTTAGTACTATATCTTCCATACCAACTTGGATTACGCTTGGATCTTTTAAATTAACCAATCCAATACCTGGATTAGTTTTTATCTTTCTCAAAAGAGTCAAAATTAAATTATTAGATTCTCCTTCTGAAATTTTTTTAACTTCGTCATAACTTACTAAGAGATTATCTTCTCTAACTACTTTTCCAGAAAAGCGCTTAAACTGATAAATATCAGCAGCTCCAGCACTGCTAGAATTCAGGATTGACCTTAGTATAGGGCTAATAGCTTTCGTTTTTTGTGTAAGATGACGCATCTTTTGTAATTTTTTTACTAACTTATTTTAACATCTTTAATCAAAGTGGATTTTTAACATGGCGTGTAATTATTAAGTTATTAATAAAGAAAAGCTTTCAGTTCTCAACTAAATCTGTGCATGCAAAAGTTTTGTTTTGCTAAGAAGTTGAAAAAACTCTTTTGATAACCCTTTGAGTTTTTTTCCTTTTTTTATCAAGATTCCGTAATTCATCTCAGGAAAATAATCGGTCAAGATTCTTTCTGTTAAATCACTTTGAAATTCACCCTCAAGTACAATATTGGAAATCATCGCAACCCCAATATCAGCTTTTACAAATTTTTTTAAAATTTCCCAATCTGACATTTCAAACTCAATATTACTTCGAATTTTATGTGCTTTAAGAAGCTCTTCAAAAGCAGGAAGAGTTATTAAATGTGGATCAATTCTAACAAGCTCATATTTAGCAATATCTGCAAGCGTTACCTTTTTCTTTTTTGTCAAAGGATGATCTTTTCTAGTAAGCAAAATTGGTTGATATTTTACTATTGAAAAAAACTCGAACTCACTCGGAATCTCATCTTGATTCATTGGATAAATAAACATGTCAATTTCGTTATTTAAAAGACGCTTGATACATTCACTTTTTGATAGGTTTCTGATTTTAAATTTTGCGCTTTGATGAGTAGTTTTAAATTTTTTGATATATTTGGGTAGTATGTATGAAATGCCAGCATGATTGCTTGCGATGTCGATTATATTTTGTTTTTTACCGCTGGTGAATTTTATGAAACTTTCAAACAAATCATCTATTCCCTGAATGTAGTACGTAGATTGTAAGTATAAATTTTTTCCCTCTTCGGTAAGCTTAATTTTTTGTGCATCACGCTTAAAAAGTTTAACTCCAATGTCTCTTTCCAAAGATTGAATCTGTAATGTAACCGCGGCCTGAGTAAGACCAATTTTTTTTGCTGCACCAGAAATACTACCAGCTTGAACTACATTATAAAAACCTTTGAGTTGCTGTATGCGGTTACGCTTATAATAGAATTGATTGAGAGACATATAAGTTTCTTTAATGGGTTTATAAATAGACTGATTACAACTAATTTGCCTTCTTACCCCGAATCAACTTTTTTGCCTGAATCAATTTTGATTTCCTTTTAATAATTCATTTCGGCACATGAAATATCCATCACATAATACAGGTGGCTCTGATAATGTTATAAACCCTTCAAACAAAGCTGAGGAAATCACAGCTTCTGATCCCAAACTCGAACCGTGTAGCAACCTCACCCCTTCCGATTTCAT
>DENL01000026.1:0-6248 GCA_002359655.1 Rickettsiales bacterium UBA2645
GAGAACTCTAGGAGGGAGAAAGCTTGGAGTTTAGGAATTCCAAGCTTTTTAAGCAGTTTAAATCTCATTAACAGTTTACAAATTTGAGTTAGCAATTTCCTTCCTGTCCTGAGCTCTAAGATCTTTATCTCAAGATATTACTTACCTTGATAAATCTGAATGATATTTTCTAGCATTTTAAGTGCTTCTGCTCTTGGCCTTTGAAAAGTGTTGCGACCAATAATAGAACCATTAGCGCCGCCTTTGTAGATTTCACGAATTTCGCTGTAAATTTCATTTTCACCTTTGGCATTTCCACCAGAAAACACCACGATTCTTCTGTTATTAAAAGTGGTTTTCATCACGTGTCTGATGCGCTCTTCAAGAGTCGCAACTGGAATTTGTAATTTTTCATAAACCTTAACTGCTTCGAGATTTTCCAAAGCTTGGGTTGGCGGTTTTACTTTAATGATGTGAGCACCAAGCAAAGCTGCGATGTGCGCAGCATATGCACAAATATCCATTGCAGTTTCACCAATTTTTGAGAGATCGCCACCGCGTGGATAAGACCAAATTACAACTGCCAAACCGTAAGATTTAGCTTCCTCAGACATCTCGCGGATTTCTTCAAACATGTCAAAAGCAGCGTCTGATCCGGGATAAATTGTAAAACCAATTGCTGAGCAACCGAGGCGCAAAGCATCTTTAACTGAAGCAGTTGTTGCTTGATGTGGCGCAGTTCCGCCATTATGCAAAGAGTTAGAAGAGTTAACTTTTAAAATAGTTGGAATTGCTCCAGCAAAAGTATCAGCACCAGCTTCAATCATGCCAAGAGGTGCTGCATAAGCATTCAACCCCGCATCAATTGCTAATTCAAAATGATAATGTGGATCGTAAGCATCAGGATTAACGGCAAAACTTCTATCAGGACCATGCTCAAAACCTTGATCAACTGGCAAGATTACCATTTTGCCAGTTCCACCTAGTTTGCCATGCATTAAAATGCGCGCTAAATTTGTTTTGGTACCAGCATTGTCAGATTCATAGCAGGCAAGAATTTTTTTGACTTTTGGGGAGATTTTCATGTTTGTTTTGCAATTTTTAAAAGGGAGGGAGAATCAAGAAAAAGTTATATTTGCCCTTTGGTGGCGTCAAGTTTTTAGTTTTTATTATTGATAAGTTTCTGACTGATTTTAAAAACTTGATCAAGTCGACCTGCCGCAAAATAATTCATTAATTCAATGCAACTCGAAATAAAAAAAGACGCAGCTCTGGCTGAAATTAGAAAATTCTCTTCGCTCTCCTCAACGCAAATAAAAAATCTCGAAGACTTTGTTTTGCTGCTTTTGCAAGAAAATGGCCAATTTAATTTTATCGGAAAATCCACCGTCGATAATGTTTGGGAACGCCATATTTTAGACAGTGCTCAGCTGCTTCGTTTTATCGAAAATAAAAATTCTAAATTTGCTGATTTTGGCTCTGGTGCTGGGTTTCCTGGTATGGTTTTGTCAATTCTTGGTTTGCGCGAAATTCATTTAGTTGAAAAGGCTTTTCGTAAAGCTGAATTTTTACGCCGCTCAAAATTATTCTCACAAAATCGTGTTTTTATTCACCAAGCCAAGTTGGAAGAATTAAATAATATCGAGTTTGATTGCATAACTTCCCGTGCTTTAGCGCCACTCGAACAGCTTTTAATTTACGCTAAAAAATTCTTAAAAAAAGATGGCTATTGCTTGTTTCTAAAAGGACGCAATCTTGAACAAGAAATTGCACTTGCTAAAAAATCTTTTCAATTCAAATATGAGCTGAACGCAAGTCTGACATCGTCTGAGAGCAATATCATAAAAATTTCCAACATCATTTCTAACTAATAAATTTAAACAGGAGACATCTATGCTTATTGGAATTCCAAAAGAAATTAAAGATCATGAATATCGCGTCGGTGCTACACCTTCAGGTGTTCGCGAATTAATCAATGCTGGCCATCAAGTTCTAGTACAAAAAGATGCTGGCACAGCGATTGATTTTTCTGACGAACAGTACATCAAAGCTGGTGCAAAAATTGCTGCTTCCGCCGCTGAAGTTTATGAAAAAGCCGAGATGATTTTAAAAGTAAAAGAGCCACAAGAATCTGAATGCAAAATGATTCGCCAAGGCCAAATTATTTTCTCTTATTTGCACCTAGCCGCCGAACCACATCTAACTGAAATGTTGATCAAATCTGGCTGCGTAGCAATTGCTTTTGAAACTGTCAGCGCCGCTGATCGCTCTTTACCACTTCTTGCTCCAATGTCTGAGGTTGCCGGTAAACTTTCAATTCAAGCAGGTGCCAGAGCGCTAGAAAAATCTCAAGGTGGTCGCGGAGTTTTGCTTGGTGGCGTTCCCGGAGTTGCTCGTGGTAAAGTTACAATTCTTGGTGGTGGTGTTTCAGGAACTAACGCCGCCAAAGTTGCAATTGGAATGGGCGCTGAAGTTGTGATCTTGGATAAATCTTTACCAAGAATTCGCTATCTGTGCGATATTTTTGGCAACTCTGCACAAGTGCTTTACGCCTCACTCGAGAACATCGAAAAAAACGCCATCGATGCTGATGTTGTGGTTGGCGCAGTTTTAATTCCGGGTGCTGCAGCACCAAAATTAATTTCTGCCTCAACTGTCAAAAAAATGAAAAAAGGCGCAGTGATGGTTGATATTTCAATCGATCAAGGTGGTTGTTTTGAAACTTCTAAACCAACTTCGCATTCCAATCCAACTTATGTCACTGAAGGTGTGGTGCATTATTGCGTCACCAACATGCCCGGTGCCGTTGCTAGAACTTCAACTCAAGCGCTAGAAAATTCTACTTTGCCTTTTTCTTTAGCAATCGCTTCCAAAGGATATAAAAAAGCTTTGACTGACGATATTCATTTAAGAAATGGCTTGAATGTAATTAACGGCAAAGTCACTTACAAAGCAGTTGCCGAAGCTTTGGGCCACAGTTTTGTCGAAGCTGAAAAAGCTTTGTAAAAAACTAAATGCCACTTTTATCAACTTCCGAAATCATTAAAAAATATGGCCTAAATGCTAAAAAGTCTTTAGGCCAAAATTTTATTCTCGATAAAAACTTCACCGACAAAATCGCCAGAGCTGCTGGTGATTTAACAAATTACGAAGTTTTGGAAGTTGGTTCGGGACCGGGCAGTTTGACGCGTTCAATTTTAGATGCAGGTGCAAAAAAATTAATCTCAATTGAAATGGATGAAAGATGCATCGCAGCACTTTCGGAGCTAAAAGAATTTTACAAAGAACGTTTTGAAATTATCGCTGGCGACGCTCTAAAAATTGATGAGAGAGAAATTTTTTCAAATAAAAATAAATTCAAAATAATCGCCAATTTACCCTACAACATCGGCACAGTTTTGATTTTCAAATGGTTGAAAATTGCTCCACAAATTGCCTCGATGCATTTGATGTTACAAAAAGAAGTGGTGCAAAGAATAACCGCCAAAACCAATGATAATCATTATGGACGACTAGCTGTAATGGTGAATTTTTTGTGTCACACAAAAATGCTGTTCACCGTTAACAAATCAGTTTTTACGCCGCCGCCAAAAGTCACTTCTGCAATTGTTGAGATCATCCCGCGTGAAAAACCGCTTTTTGATGTAGAGTTTGAAAAGCTAGAAAAAGTAGTCGCCTCCGCTTTCAATCAGCGTCGCAAAATGTTGAAATCAAGCTTGAAAAATATTTTTGAAAATCCAGAAGAAGTTTTGCTGAGCTGCAAAATAAGGCCAGATCTACGGCCGGAGAATCTGAAAATCGAAGAATTTTGTAAACTCGCGCAACAATTAAAATAAACCTTCATTGTGTCAGTCGTAATTGCGAGCAAAAAAAAGTGGTAAGAAATTTCTTTCTTACCACTTTTAAATAAAACCAATTGCGGATGCGGGAATTCACTTCCCGCGCAGCAATTCGATCTAGAACTAAATTCAACTGCGTTGAATTTACCTTGAATAAAACTCTGTAATGAAATGTGGCTGCATTTCAACTGCGTAAGGAACTTCAGCAAAAGCTGGTTTAGCAGTTAACTTAATTGAAAAAGCATCTTTATCTAATTGCAGATAAGATGGCACATCGCGTTCAAATTTTTGTAATGACTCCATCACAACTGCAAGCTTGCGTGACTTTTCACGCACTTGCACAACATCACCAACTTTCAAACGATAAGAAGGAATATTTACAGTCTCGCCGTTAACAGTTACATGTTTGTGACTAACAAATTGTCTTGCCGCAAAAACTGTGGCAACAAAATTAGCACGATACACAACCGCGTCCAATCTGCTTTCAAGAAGGCCAACAAAATTTTCGCTGACATCACCCTTCATTTTTGAAGCCAAAGTGTAAGTGTTGAAAAACTGTTTTTCAGAAATGTTGCCGTAGTAGAATTTCATTCTTTGCTTAGCGCGAAGCTGAATTCCGTAGTCACTGATTCTGCCTTTTGAAGAAGCACCGTGTTGACCAGGTTTGGAATTTCTTTTAGTAAATGGATCTTTCGCTTGACCCCAAAGGCTTGCGCCTAATTTTCTGCTAATTTTCTTTTTAGCACTGATTCTTTTTGTCATTTTAGACTCGAATTACGATTAATATTCCCAATGTTTCCTAAGAGAATTTTGCTTAAGAAATTTCTTTAAACGTCAACTTTATCCTGAATTGACGTTTAACCACAAACGCAAATCAAAACCAAATCCTTACGGAATTGACTTGATGAAGACTTTTAATTTTGTGATTTTTCTAAAGAAGGGCTTCACTTAAAAAAGAAGAAGGCTGCGCATTTTGCTTTTGGAGATTGGCTTGTCAACTTCTAAATCCAATCATCGCGACTAGCTTGCTACTTCTTTAATCGCATCAAGCAAATCTTGTACAACTGGCTTTAAGCTCTGTCCATTTCTCAAGGCAACACTGTAACTCATTTTTGGAAAAAATTTTGCTAAATTTTTGACCACCAAATCTGAATCTTTTTTGTCTAAACATACTTCAGAAACGATTGCGATAAAATTATTTTTTTTGACGAAATTTTTTAGCATTTCCCAATTACCATTTTCAAATTCAATGCTGCTTTTAATGCCGTAGGTTCTAACCGCTTCTTCAAAAAGCGGCAAAGTGATCAGGTTGCGATCAATTCTGATCAAATCAAATTTGCTTAAATCTTTCAAACTTCGAATCGACTTTTTTGCCAGCGGATGTTTTTTATTCACGATCAAAACTGGATCGTAAGAAACTATTTCTATCTTTTTAATTTCTGGCTCACTTGGAAGATTTGGATAAAATGCCAAATCAATTTGATCTTCTTTCAGCCTTTTTAAAGCTTCGCTTGGAGAAATATTTCTGATTGTGATTTTTACCTGCGGATTAGATTTTTTAAAAACAGCAACAATGCGCGGCATCAAGTAAGATATAGCGATGTGATGTACTGCAATATCAATATTTTGTTGCTCTTCTTGCTTTTTCTTGTCTAAAAATTTTTCTACCACCTCTTCAAATTCATGCATCAATGGGCAAGCGATTTTGTAGAATTCTTCTCCATCAACAGTCAATGAAAGTGGCTTGGTATCACGCTTAAGTAGTTTTAAATCCAGATCTCTTTCCAAAGACTGAATTTGCAGAGTTACTGTTGACTGAGTAAGATTAATAGCTTTTGCAGCTTGAGAAATACTGCGCAAACGCGCCACATAATAAAAACCTCTGATCTGTTGCAGCAGATTTTTTTTGTACAAAAAATTTTGGTTAATTTTCTTTTTCATTTGTATTGGCTATTTCAATTGAGTTATTGAAACAATTAATTTGCTTAATACCCACAATTCAACTTCTTTGCCCATATCAATTTTTGATCAACTAGTAGTAGTTCAATTAGGGATTTCGAAAATCACCCACAGCAAAACTAGCTTTCCCATAAAGACTACAAAATCAGGTAACAAAAAGATGAAAAAATCCTCAAGTAGCGGAAGTTCAATCACCCCAACCCAAATTGAAAACTTTACCCCTTCCGATTTCATCTACGCCATAATCCACGAATTGAAAAATCCTCTTAACGCGATTTTGGGTTTTTCGGATATTTTGAAGATGGAAATAAAAGATCCCGCCCACGCCGAAGATTGTCTTGATTGGATTAAAGAAATTAATCTTGCCGCTGTTGAGTTAAGCGAATTGATTCACGATTTACTTGATGTTGGGGCGGCAACTTCAGGAAATTTTGCTGTTGATTTGAGTAATGAAATTAATGTCGCCGATGC
>DENL01000026.1:6393-6536 GCA_002359655.1 Rickettsiales bacterium UBA2645
AAAACCACAGTTTCAATCACGGCTAAAAACTTCACTGAAAAAAATAATCAAAAATATTTAGAGATTACAATTTCTGATCAAGGCTTTGGCATGACGCCAGCACAGGTTGAAACTGCTTTTATGAAATACAAAACTATTGAAAA
>DENL01000023.1 GCA_002359655.1 Rickettsiales bacterium UBA2645
TTGAAAATTGGGGAGCATAACAGGTTAGCTTTCTTTTCTCAACTCAATAAAATCAAGGTCTTAATATAGAAAGTTGCCAGAAAATAATCTTTATAAAGTGTTGTTGATTGGAAGCTATGAATGATTCCTTAGTAGGAAAGCAGAGATGTTCAAAGAAACAACATGCCAACCCCACAACCCAAATCGAATTATTTTTTACTTTTTAAATAATGTTGTTATTTAAGCATTATAATATGTAATATACTACATTAGCTATTATCTAATGTAGTATATTTATAATTATAATCTCAAATTAGTGACAATGCTTGAAAGAAAATACTTATCAATTGTAGAAAAAAAGTTAAACAATTTTTCTGCTGTAGGATTACTTGGGTTGAGGCAAATTGGAAAAACAACCTTAGCAAAAGAAATAGCAAAAAGACGACCGTCTATTTATTTGGATTTAGAAAATTACCAAGACTTAGCGAAGTTAGATGATCCCATTAAATATCTTGAGACTCACTGCGATAAATTAGTTATCCTTGATGAAATTCATCGTAAGCCCGATATATTCATGACATTGCGTGGCCTTATAGATAAGGGTCGAGAATCAGGCAGAAAATTTGGCCAATTTTTAATTTTAGGTTCAGCCTCACTTGATCTTTTGAAACAATCCTCAGAAAGCTTAGCCGGACGCATAACTTATGTTGAGATGAATCCTCTCAGCCTTTCAGAGCTTCCTGATAAATACTTAAAAATTCATCCTTTGTGGATAAGAGGTGGATTGCCAGACAGTTTTTTAGCAGCGACTGAAGAAATTAGCATGGAATGGAGGCAATCATTTATCACAACCTACTTAGAAAGAGATATACCTCAATTTGGTGATCTACGCCTTCCTGCAGAAACATTGCGTAGGCTTTGGATTATGCTTGCCCATTCACAAGGAGATACTTTGAATGTATCTAAATTAGCAAGAAGCCTAGGGATAAGCAGCCAAACTGCATCTCGCTACATAGATTTATTAAAAGATTTATTTTTGGTACGCAAATTGCAGCCTTGGCATAGTAACCTCGGTAAGCGTTTAATTCGTAGTCCAAAAGTTTATGTTAGAGATAGTGGTATTTTACACAGCCTTTTGAATGTTCAAAATTTAGAGGGTATTTTGAGCAATCCAGCAGCCGGAAAAAGTTGGGAAGGATTTGTGATTGATAATTTACTCGGATTTTTACCAATTGGGGCTGAAACTTTTTTTTATCGCTCAGTTCGTGGGGCAGAAATTGATCTGATTATCAAACATCCCGATCAACGCATGATCGCAATTGAGATTAAGCTTTCTTCTGCGCCAAAATTAGAGCGCGGTTTTTATGAAGCATGTTTAGATATAAACCCTACGCACAAATATGTGGTTTATGACGGAAAGGAAAGTTTTCCTATGAAGGAAGGAGTTATTGCTATTAGTTTGTCAGAGTTAATGGAGAAAATTTAAGCCTACAGCTATATAAATAAAGGATTAACAGCATTAATTAAAGAGAATCTAAACTTTGAGTTGAGAAATTTTTAGGTTATTCAGAATGCCAAAAAGATTGAACTCAATTGCATCTCTGTCATTTGGTCAACCTTGATTGTTTTTATTTGTTGTTGGCTACACAACAAAAAAACGAAGAGATCAGAAAGAGGTTTTTGTTAAGCACGAATGGGGTTAGTTACATGATCAGATAAAGGGTGAAGGTCTTTTGCTGGAGCTATAAAACTCATTGATAAACAAGAAGGGGCGGTTTTTTGCAACTGAAACTATGAACGATTACGATAGGTGAGTGTGATCATATGCCGAGATGAGCCTAGGTATGTGAGGATTGTCGTTTATGGGTAGTGCAGAACTATGAATGATTGCGACAGGTTCTGTGAGAGCAATCTTGGTTTGGAGGGGCTAATATTCAGACGATGTTGCCCTAAGGTTGTCTACTTTTTAAAATTATTTGATGGGAAAAATATAATTTTGTTGTTCTTTCTTAAGTCCTGAGTGGGTTCTTTCTCTTAGTAAGGCAGAAGTATGCAGTACTTAATTCCAGATTCTGGCTTATTAACGCTTTTTAAGATGGCTCCACTTTCCTTTATCATTAGCTCCATATCTTTAAATTCGCTACAGTTGTTCAGGATTTTTATTCTACACTCTTTATTTCCTGGGCCATTATCTTCTATGATCAGATAAAAATGTTTGGTTTCATTCATAGTTTTAACTTTATTATGAACGGATATCTGACTAATTTTGTCCAGTAGCTTATCAATTTCGTGCCAGCAAACCAGAATAAAATACTGGGTTTGAAAATTGAAGTTTATTAGGGTTTATCCAGAATTGGCGTTTGAGTAAGATGTATATCAAGTTAAAAATAAGGATTATAGCTAGAAAGATCGTATTTTTCTTCCGAGCAAAAGAGCTGCAATAGTGATCGCTGAAGAAATAAGCAAATAACATGGAATGACGTAGTAATTTTCGCTAATCTTAATAAGCCAAGTAAGCACCAGAGGGGTTAATCCTCCAAATATTGCCGATACCATGTTGAATGAAAAAGCTGTACCGCTTGCCCTAACTTTTGTGGGGAAAATTTGAAGTATGATTGACGGGATAGAGCCCTGATAAAGGGTGATGAGAAAAATAAATGCTAAGCAACCAAGCAAAGTTGTTACAAAATTTGAGTCAAAGATTAAGCCAAAAACCGGAAAGAGAAAAACCGCAAATGTGACAATTGAGCAGAGTAAAACTTTAAAAATTCCAAATTTATCAGAAAGCCAACCCGATAGAGGCGCAAAGCATCCGAATGAAAATGTGCAGAATAGATAAATTATTGAAACCTGTAATTGGCTGTAGTTTAAAATTTTTACTAAAAATGTCGCCAAAAATCCGAAAAAAATATAAAAAGGAACACTGATAGAAACGAATAATCCACAGATAACAAGAAATCTTTTAGTGTGATTTTTAAACAACTCTTTGAAAGGAGATTTAGCAAGTTGGCCCTTATCTTTAAGAGCCTTAAACTCTTGGCTTTCATCAAGTTTGGTTCTGATATAAATTCCAATTATTCCAACTGGAAAACTTATTAAGAATGGAACTCTCCATGCCCATTCGGTTGCGCTGAAATAAAAATTGCAAATGAATGATGCTAAAAATCCAAAAAATAATCCAAGAGCCGTGCTAGAAAGAGCTATTGAACCAAGTAATACCTTTCTTTTAGAATCTGGCATTGATTCCATTAAATAAGTCATAAATCCCGAAGTTTCTCCGCCAATAGAAACTCCTTGAAGCAAGCGAATAATTACTAGAGCAATTGGCGCCAAGATTCCGATTTCAGCATAAGATGGTAAAGTTCCAATCAGTGCTGTTGGAATCGACATCAGCATGATCGAAGTTGATAGCGCAATTTTACGACCGTATTTATCTCCGATATAACCAAAAATAATTGCGCCAAGCGGGCGCATAAAAAATCCAGCAGCAAAAACTCCAAAAGTCGCAATCAAAGATGTGTATAAATCGCCCGTTGGAAAGAATAATTTGCTTATGACAACTGCAAAATTTGCGTAAAGAACATAATCGTAATTTTCTAAAATGTTTCCGATTACTCCAGAGATGATGATTTTATGTGATTTGCGCATGAGGAGGTTTCTCGGGTACTTATTAAACAATTTTAACACTCTGAGAAGATATCATGCCCACCAATTCAGAAACAAGTTTTTTTGGCTCAACTCCACCTTTAAAAATAGCGTAATAAGCTATATCAGGAGAAAGATGACGAACTTTCTTGATTACAATATTTTTTGCATCTTTGCAGTAATCTTCGTGAAAAATCGTCACTCCTAATCCAGCTGCAACTAGAGCTTTTAAGATGTCCCAAGAGCCATGATTTAAGTCAATATCGCTATTAAGAACTTTGGATGCGATGTTGTATTTCATAATGTCAGAAATTGCATAGCTTCCTGTATGAATATAGTTGTATTTACCAATTTCTTCGAAGGTAATTTTTTTATCAGGAAATAAGCTCAGAGGATGTCCAATAGGAGTTATTAAGGCTGGTTTGTAGTCGGATATTTTTTGATAGCTGAGATTTTTTTGTATAAGGGTTAAGTCCTCTAAAGGATAAATTGCCACATCAACTTCGCCTTGCTCTATTTTTTCACAGGCCTCTTGTCTTGTTAGGTAAGAAAGCTGCAACCTAAGATCTGGAGTAGAGTTTTTTATCTTCTTTAGCGCTTTTGGAATCAGAATTGAAAATACAGAATGGTGTCCCGCTATTTTTAAAACGCTGTTATGATGCTTTGTACTTCTTAGAAGGAATTTATCACACAAACCATCAGCTCCGTTGACGACTTCCATTCCCATTTCATAGAGAATCTTGCCATCTTCTGTTAGCTCAAACCTTTTTCCATTTTTTTTACTTCTTTTGAGTAGAATAGTGTTTAGATCTCTTTCTAAAGTTTTGATTTGCAGGCTTATGCTTGACTGACTTAAATTCATAATCTTGGCAGCTTTACTTAAGCTGCCATAGGTTACTGTATTGCAAAATCCACGAATTTGCTGTAACCGATTGTTCTTGTAGTAAAATTGAGATATATTTGTGGATGAATCCATTTATCAGGAAGTAGTGATTGCAATTTGTTGGCTGAATCGTAAATTCTAGATCAAGTCTAACTTAGATTTAAATCGCCGCAAAAGTATGTGAGAGAAGGTCACAAGGCACCTTTTTTTTCTTCATGAAAACTTTTTGGTAGTAATTGTCTCATTTTAGGACTCTTACATATTGTGCCAACAATAACTTCAACAATTTTGGAGGGATATGAAGTCAACGCGGTTATTAACATCTGTATTGAGAAAGCCTAACACATCTACTAGAGTACTTTCTCATTCAAAAGCTTCAGATCCAACCCCATCAATTTCTGCAGAAGACCTACGGATCACGATACTACTGCCTGATAACTATGATCATTTTGAGACCTTCAGTAAAATAATTACCAATGAAAATGTAGTTTTTACCTCATCTTGGATTGATAAGTGGTTTGGAATTAAGGCATTACGACAAAAATGCGATCACACAGCAACAAAACTAAGGCTTGTTGCAGAGGGAGATAGTGAAATAGCATTACCAGAAGAGATAATGGATGCTTACAGAAGTGGAGTGTCTCCAGCCCAAATCGCACTTAACAGATTCTTTTCATTACCAGCTAATAAAGACAAGCTCAGAGGTGTATATTTAGAAATGACTGGTCGTGCTGAAGAAACTGGATTGGGATATTATAAATTTGAAGATAGAGATAGAAAACTACTTGGTGGAGGCGCATTAGCTCCGATTTCAGATGGAGTACCAGTTGAGAAGGTTGATATTGCACTACACATACTATTAGCAAAACAGGGTATAGGAAGCTTTTGTTTGAATAAATTACTAACGAAAGCTTTCGAAGAGTGTGGTGTAAAGCAGGTTTGGGGAAGTTCTATCATTAATCACCCGGGAACTCCAACTCTGTGTGCTAAACATGGAATGATGATAAAAAATCATGACGGCATGAAGTACTACTTTATCGATGAAAAGATGTGGGAAACAAATAAGGACAGAATGAAAATCATGGATGATCCACACGCAGCATCAACTCGCTATGGAAAAGGCGAAGGAAAAGGCGGAAGATAAAAGTATCGAGTTTTATTAAACACTTGTGATCATTTCTCAATTAAAACTAGTTTGTTTTCCTAGATAAAAATACTGCTAAATGTTGAAACATTTTTATTAATAAATTTGTTTCAACAAATGAAAACAACACACCTACATCAGCAGCACTATTTTTCTATTTTTGATTACTTATCGAAGCTATTTCGTAATAATTCACCTTCTATCAAAGAATCTAAATCGAAGGATGTTAAGCTTTTAGCTGCAAAAGCCAACCAAGGTTTAAAAACTCCTTTAAGAAATCCACTATCTACGGAAGAAAAGATCCCAGATACTTCTCCAACAGACTTTTTAAATTCAATAATTCACGAACTTAAAAATCCCTTAAATGTTATAATCGGATTTTCTGAAATATTGCGTGACGAAGATAATTACAAAGTTTCACCAGAAGAGCGCGCTGAGTACCTAAAAGACATTAATGAATCCGCCAACGATCTAAACGATTTAGTTCATGATATTCTTGAGGTTAACTCTGGCACATCAGGAAATTTTTCTGTCGATCTAAGTAAAGAAATTGATGTTAAAAATCTTATTAAAAGATCGGTAAAACTTAACTATGACTACTCTCTAACTAGAGGCATTACCATAAAAACAGAAATTGCTGAAGATCTTTCTACGATCAAGTTAGACACAAAAAGAATGAAGCAGATTTTGGCAAATCTCATCTCTAACTCAATCAAATATAGTCCAGAAAAAACAGAAATAAAAATTAGCGCTAAAAATATTTTTGAAGATGAACAAAAATATTTGCAAATTATGATTATTGATCAGGGATTTGGTATGACAAAAGAGCAAATCCAACTTGCCTTCCAGAAATATAAAACATTTCAAAATCCAAACTCAGGAAAAGTTGACTCTTTCGGACTTGGATTGCCCATCGTGAAGCATCTTGTTGAATTGCAAAGAGGTACGATTGTAATTGAATCAGAAATAGAGCGAGGAACAAAAATGATTGTCAAATTTCCCTACATATCATAGATTTAGTAACACCACAAAAAAATATGAAAAATAAAAATTTCCCAATCACTTTTGGTGCTCAAGATTTAAATTTTGAGTATATTTCATTCAGGAATTTAACTAATAACTTTTGTTGTGGTTTGGAACGTTTATTGGATTTTTTTGAACATTTTTCAGATGAACAAAAATCAAAAACTCTCAAAGAAATTGAAAATACTCAAGAAAACATCTGTGCAATTTTTCGTCTGCTGAATCACAAAGTTAACGTAAAACAAACCAAAAAAGATTAATCATCTTTCTTTTTGTTAGGAAAGTATCTTAAACCAGCCCCAGAACCATCTTCCTCTGATGCAGCAATAAATTTTATTCCTCTTCCCTCAAAAAAATTTTTGATCTTTTTAATCGTTGCCAAGTTTGCCCTAGCCAACAATTCCTCATCACCTTCTATCCTATAGAAGGTATTCATCGAGATACCAATCTCCTTAGCTATTTCTAATTGGCTAATATTTAAACACCCCCTAGCGGCTCTAATTTGTGAAGAAGTTAACATTTTTATTGATTATGTTTTTAACACTATCTATTGTGAAAATTACTCGATGAGTAATATTATTATTACTACAGAAGTAACTATATCCTAATTTGTTTAGGTTACAATAAAGACCTAGTTAAGGCCAGTTTTTATAAATAAAAAGAGACTCAGATTTATGGTTATAAAAAACAACAACGACAAGAACAGTAATAGCAATTCCAATGTTAAATATCATTCCGTAAAGGAACTTATTAGCGGTATAAGATTGTGGGTGGCGAAAGCAGAAGAATCTTTTAGTGAATTTTCAGAAGAACAAAAATCAGAGCTCTTTCATGAAATAGGAGAAGCTATAACAACTTTGCATCTTGTTGAGCAATGGATAGAAGCTCGAGCCAAGAATAGTATCTCATCAAATGATAATAAAGAAAAGATCTAAACTTAATTGTCCAACTCCACCATTTATCTAACACATCAGAATCTTATGAAAAACAACCATATAGAATCATTCATAATTTTTACATCACTACTTTCAGTTGTGATTTGTATTTCTCCTGAAATTTCCCTTGCTGGAACCGGAGGCGAAGAGTTGCAAGAAGTATATGAAGCAACAGAGAGTATGGTTAGCGGATATTTTTCCAAGATTGTTGCTGTAATTTCTTTTGCTGGTGCACTACTGGCTGGTTTTAAAGGAAATTATGGTGCTGGATTGTCTGCATTGGGAGTTTCTGTTGTTGCTGGAGTTGGACCTACAATGCTAACTAGTGGCATTTCTGCTTTGATTTAGTTGGAGAGATATAAATGAGCTTAGAGAAGTTCTATATTCCAAAGCACCTCGATGCTCCAGCTAGAATTCTGTTTTGGACATTTGATGAAGCGATGATGTTCATGATTCCAATGTTTATAGGAATTATGACCAATCACGGTGTGATCGGTATTGTGTTTGCTGTTGGTTTGTTCAAAGGATGGAAGAAAATAAAAGGTGTTGGAAATAGTAACCTACTGAAGTGTTTGACCTACTGGCATTATCCCGCATCTGTTCTTGGTCTTAAATCGACCCCAGATTCTTCAATAAGAAATTATCTGGGCTAATATGGAAAAAGAAAAATCACTTTTAAGCCTTAATCTAATTCTCAAACAAAGAAATATTTTAGCCGCAACCTGTGCTTTGTTGATTGTATCCAATACAATTCTTGCTGTTGTAAGCTTGTTCTCGACTAGAGAGATGGTTCTTATCCCAAATGCTTTAGATAAAGAGACTGCCATCAGTAACAAAAAAATGTCCCCAGCTTATCTTGAAGCGATTACAAGAGATGTTGTTGGTTTGATGTTAAACATTACCCCTTCAAATACTGATTATGCGATTAGGTCAGTATTAAAAATTACCCATCCCAGTTTTTACGGCCAGCTGAAGCATGAGCTTAACAAGAATGCAGAAGATGTGATCAAGCGCCGGATCACAACATTTTATTTTCCTCAGTCAATTCAAGTAACTGGTGACGCATCAGTCGTTGTTACAGGAAAGCTTTCCACATACCTCGGAAAAGAAATGATGGGCGAAGAAGAGAAATCTTACTCAATAACCTATTCGTACGAAGGTTTTAGACCCTCGGTGATGGATTTTCATGAAGTTGATCCAAAATCAAAAGAGTAGAGGGGCGATGAAGAAAAGAAATAAAATAAAGATTAATTCCATGAGGAACGTAGCGGCTTTGTTAAGTGTGATTCTGGTTATCTTTAGCCTTTCTCAAAGATCTTATGCCTCTCAGAATCTAACTATTGATGATGGTGAAGAATTCACTGCAGAAATATCAAAAACAGATTTAAATAGAATCAAGCTCGTTGGTGATAGAATCCGCGACATTAAAATTAATAACTCTGAAATCGAATATTCTCAAGATAACAAGCTCGGAGAGTTATATTTTAGACCTACTACCAGAGCGGAAGTGAAGCCAATCAATCTTTTTATTCTCACCGAACAAGGCTTTACCTACAAAGCACTTTTAATTCCCAAATCAATTCCAGCAGAGCAGATAATTATCAGAAATGATTCTGCTGTTTCAAACAGCGATTCCGACGTTTCTAAATCAACTAAAAATCCCTATGAGCAGCAAATCATCGTATTGATGAAGGCAATGAGAACGAAAAACAAGCTGGATGGATATCAGATAAAGCAAGAGCGTAAATATGTTGATCTCGGCGACTTATCAATGCGACGGACTCATGTATATAAAGGGCAGAATTTTATAGGGGAGATTTTTGTTCTTAAGAACAGCACAAATCAAGTTCTTAGCTTGGAAGAGAAGATGTTTTTTAAGAATGGAGTTAGGGCGATTAAGATTGAGAACTCAAATCTTCTTCCTGACGAATCAGCTGAAATTTTGATTGTAAGCTGATTATGTCGATGATGAGTGAAAACAAAAATTCAAAAAATAAACAAAAACTCACCTTCTACATAACTGTAATTGCCTTAACTGGTATAGGTGCGGCTTTTGTTTTCTCCGGCGAAAAAAAGTCGGGAGCTTCTGGGATTATTAATAAATCCAAAAATAAAATTATTCTTTCTGATCCGAATCATGGCTTGAAAGCTGAAGATAGATGGCTTCATCAGGCTGAGAAAAAAATGGAAGATTATGATAAGTTGGCAAAGGACTATGAGACAACAAAATCAAATCTGGAAGATAGGCTAAATAAATTAGATGAAAGGTATCAGTCAGACCTTGCCGCTCAAGAAGATATATTGGAATTGCAAAAATCCGAGATTGAAAAGTTGAAAGTTGAAAGAGCTGCTATTCCCAATCAGAACTCACAAGATCCTTTTGCAAATGGTAATCAGCCAGGATTGCCAGTAACAAAATTTGTTCAAAGCATCGAATTTAGTTTGGAAGATGGCACTTTACTTCGTAAGGCAAAAGGACATTTCAGCGCAGAAGAATATGTTCCGGCTGGGGCTTACGCTCCGGCAACAATTATTTCTGGAGTAGATGCTTCTGTTGGAATAAGCGCCCAGTCAGACCCTCGTCCAGTTTTGTTAAGAGTTAATGGACCCGCTGTTTCGTCAATTTATGAGGGTAATGTTCAGAAATCTGATATTAGCGGCTGTATAATTACTGGTGCTGCAAGTGGTGATCTTTCAAGTGAGAAGGTGTATGTTCAGTTAATTAAGATGACCTGTGGTAAGCCAGGTAACAAGTTATCTGAAATAATGGTAAAAGGTTATTTAGCAGGGCAGGGTAAATCTGGCATTCGTGGAAATGTAATTAGCAGAGAAGGTGATTTTATTACCAAGTCTTTTTTGGCCGGACTTATTGGTGGATTTGGTCAGGGTCTATCATCAAAAGTTGCTCCTCCTCTAAATTTTTCAAATGGTCTTACTACTCAAGGAACTCTTAGCACAGGAGATGTTCTTAATAAGGGGTTAGGTGAAGGCATTTCTACTTCATCACAAAAAACACAAGATTATCTCATTAATAGAGCCGAGCAGTATCAGCCAGTAGTTAGCATTCCAAGTGGTATAGATGTTGAAGTTGTTTTCGTAGATGGGTTCTACCTCGATAATAATCAGAATGTTTCAGCAGCAAATAACGCACAAAATAATAACGGGGGACAAACCAAATGAAGTCCAAACTAATTTTAATTTCATTATTAATTTCTGCTTCTTGTTCGAGTTCTGTTAATTCTGAATGGAGCTGTCCTGTGCTAGATGGTGGAAAAGGGCATTGTGTTTCAATTTCGGGAGCTGATGACAAGGTAGACTCGTCAAAAGCGCTACTTAATAGCAATCACAGATATTTTGCTTCTAATCAAAAAATTGAAATTAATTTATTGGCTCCAAAATTGAAAGATTTGGAGAAATTAAAAATTACCAAAAAAGAAGAAGATGAAACACAAATAAAAAAGGGTACCAGATATAGAACTGAAGAAAAAGTAGGTAGAATTTGGTTTGCTCCACGAATTGATGCAGATGGCAATCAACATTCTGAAAGTGTGATTCAGATAATTGATGAACCTTCAAGATGGGTGATGCAGAGATGATTAATTTAGCTAAATTAACACAAAAAATAAATTCTCTTTTTGGTGATGAAAATCTTGGTCAGAAGAAGCCAGAATTAGACTCTGATCACCATTTCTTACATGAGCTTTTGCCATATCGTTTTTTTGATGAAAAAAATGGTATTTTTATTAATGATTCAAGTCTGGGGTTTATCCTTGAAGTCTCACCATTAGTTGGTGCCAGTGAAGAGACAATCGACACCTTATCTGGCATGATAACCGAGGGGATACCTGAGGGTTGCACAATTCAGTTTATAAACTGGGCGTCTCCAAAAGTCGGTCATATTTTTAACACTTGGAAGCAAGCAAGAGAAAAACAAGGTGGTGTATATTTAAAACTAGCAAAGAAGAGGGTAGAATTTTTTCAGAACGCCAATCATCAGTCATTATTTTCTACTAACCCTTTTACTACTAAAGATTTTCGACTTTTTTTATCAGTTTCTATTTCTGTTAAAAAGAATGATGGCAGTGATTTCTTTCAGAAAATACTAAAGACTATTTCCTCAAATAACGATGAACCAGATTATGCAGGAGCTATAAGTAACATTAAATCTCTGAAAGAAAAATTGGCCACTTCATTCAGAGCGGTTGGAATGAGCTCCTTTGAAATGGGGCCAGAAGATTTAATAAGATTTCTTGATGAAGTAATTAATTTTTCAGTTTCTCAAAAGAAATCTGACTTGGCCTACGACTCACTTCAGCCAATCAATAAACAAATTGTTGATCCGGAAAATATCCTCAAAAAAGATCAAGATGAGCTTACTTTATTTGCTGATGATGAGGCGAGAAAAACAAATGTTCGCTGTTTTTCAGTTAGAAGTTTTCCAAAGACCTGGGCTCAGTGGCAGTGTCGCGATCTAATTGGTGATTTTTTCCAAGATCTAAGAAGGATGGAATATCCTTTCCTGACTTCCTTCTCTGTTACTCTTCCTCATAACGAATTAGCATTACAAAGTCGCGCAAAACAAAAAAGTTTTCACGCAACAAGAATGGCAGGAACGCCAATTGCTAGGTTTATTCCTGAAATTTCTTCTACCGCCTCTGAATGGCAGTTTGTTACTGAAAAAACGAACTCCGGTCAAAGAATTCTCAAAGGTATTTATCAAGTTCTGATATTTGCGCCGCCAAAAAAAATAAACGAGTCAGAACAGCTACTTAAATCGATATATAAAGCTAGAGGTTGGGAGCTATCGCGTGATAAATTTATCAATATTCAGTCTTTCTTAGGCATTCTTCCATTCAAAAAATCGGAAGGCGTTTTCTACGACATGGAAAAGATGAATCGCACCAAAACCATGGTGTCATGGACTGCTGCTAATTTAGCGCCGTTTCAAGGTGAGTGGAAAGGAATGACATCACCTTGTATGTTGTTGTTTGGCCGCAGAGGGCAACCTTTATATTGGGATCCGTTCAAGAATGAAGAAGGAAACTACAATGTAGCAGTTATCGGAAAATCAGGATCTGGTAAGTCGGTATTCATGCAAGATCTTGTTGCTTCTCTAAGAGGAAATGGAGGCAAGGTTTATGTGATTGATGATGGTCGTTCATTCATGAATTCTTGTCGTCTTCAAGGTGGCGAGTTTATTGAATTTTCTGATAAAGGTGAATCGCAGATTTGTATCAACCCATTTTCTATCGTTAATGAAGAAACGATGAAAAAATCTCCGGAATATAAAACGGAGGTGATAAAGCTGATTACGGCAATGATATGCCAGATGTGTGAAGGTGATCCAACGAAAGAAACTGCTGGTAAGGAAAAAATATCAACGATTCAGAGTCGTTACATAGAAGAGGCCGTTGCTAACATCTGGGAAGATGATGGAAGAAAAGCAACAATAACAACAGTTAGTGATTATTTTGCAAAGCATGCGGAGCAAAGAGCCAGAGATTTAGCAATTCTAATCAAGCCATTTACCAAAGATGGAGTTTATGGCAGATTTTTTGAAGGAGAAAGTTCGATCAGATTAGAAAATCCTTTCATGGTTTTTGAGTTAGCTGAGCTAAAAAATAAGAAAGAATTACAGGCGATTGTTTTGATGTTTTTGATGTTCTTAGTTTCTGAAAACATGTATTTCGGCGATAGAAAAACCCCGATTACCCTTTTGATCGATGAAGCATGGGATTTGTTGCATGGTGAAGGATCTAAAACTTTTATCGAGGGCATGGCGCGCCGTGCCAGAAAATATTGTGGCAACATTGTTACTGGTACTCAGTCGGTAAACGATTATTACAAAAGTCCTGCAACTCTAGCAGCCTTTGAAAACACTGATTGGATAATTCTTTTATCTCAAAAACCAGAGGCGATTGAACAACTTGCCAAGACTGGCAGAATCGTGATGGATGATGCTCTAAAAGAAGCACTAAAAAGTCTCAGAATGGTTAAGGGACAATATTCGGAAGCTATTATTTACGGCCCAAGAGGGTGGGCAATTGTTAGAACAATCTTGGATCCATATTCGATTTCTTTATATTCCTCATCACCAGATGACTGGTCGAAAATTAATGATTTGAGAGAAAAAGGATATTCTCTAGAGGATGCTTTGGAAGTTCTGGCCGACTTAAAATCAAAATCAGCGAAGAAGCGCATATTTGATGTGTCTGATTATGTGAAAATCATGTCGTTAAAAGATGAAGGAAAAGAGTTTGAAGATGCTCTCGAGATAGTTGCAGCAAATAAGTTCAGAAATAACCCAACTTATCAACAACAAATGACGCTACAATGAGAGTATTCCAAACTTATCAACACTTTTTGCCGTGCTTAATTATAGCGGCGTTCTTTTCGATTATTTCTTCAGCTATCACATACTTTGTTTTGGATAGTAAGATACCGAAGATCGTTACCGCCGATATATCCTATTTGAACAATGATTTTGTGATGAATCTGTCTCGTCATTTAGTTGAGAATAAGATGGATGACGAAGAGCTAGAGAAAATAGTCAAAACTTTCCTAAAGCATCAAGAAATTCTGATGAAGGACTTCCGGGACTCGAATTACATCATACTCCAAAAACAGGTCGTAGCAACTGAAACTAATGACATCACCAAGGATTTAGAAACTGCGCTTGCCGAGAGTATTACTTTAAAAACTCAAAATCCTGGAGGTGAAAATGAAATTAAAGAATAATCAGAAAAAATTTCTGTTCGCTGGTTTAGTTATAATTTGTGCTGGGGTACTGCTTGCATCAAATTATGAAGTAATGAGGAATCACACCGAATCTTTGCCTTACAAACATGTTGTTCTTGAGAAAGGAAAGATTCCAACGAAGCGTGATCAGGTTTTTGCCTTCAAGGTGTATAACAACCCTCAATATAATAATGAAAAACCATTAAATTTTATTAAGCTTGTTGGTGGATTGCCAGGCGATGAAATAGTAGTGAAGGGAGGAAACATTTATTTTGATGGAAACATCTATCCAGATGTTAAAAAAGCTCCTATAAGTCTCCAAGAGTTGTTTGTTACTGTAAGTATGGCTAGGATAACTCACCCAGAGGATTTAATAAGAAGAAAAATTACCATTGAAGATAGAGAGGTGTTTGTTGCTGGTAAACCAATCGGAATTGTTAAACCTTTCACTAAGAAATTTGAAAATTTTCTTAAAAGCTCTTCTGGAAAAAAGTATGGCGAAAAGTACGAGTTACATCCTATAGAAATTGATGTAATACCATCAAAAAAGTTTTTTGCCTATACTCCTCACAAGGATTCCTTCGATTCCCGCTACCAAGAAATTGGATTGATTGATGAAAAAGACATCATTGGCACTGCTGTTCTTACTTTTTAGTGAGACGGCGACAGCCACGGACTTAGGAATTCATGGGAATGTTTATCAGATCAAAGAAAAAAGCCTGCTTGAAGAAATCCAAGAAAAGCTCCAAGAAGCAAAGAAAGATGGGCGATTAGATAAGTTTCAAAATGGCATTAAAAAGCAGATGCTTGATCATGCCAATGAACCTAAGGCGGTCGCTGGAATTGTTAAGGCGACTACCAATCGAGATTGGCTATATGATCCTTCAGTTACTTGGCCAGATGATTTAAAAGATCAGAATGGTAAAGTGTTCTATCATGCCGGAACAAAAGTGAATCCTCTCGATAAAATCTCACTGACAAAAGCTCTTTTGTTTATTGATGGATCAGATGAATCTCAGGTGAAATGGGCTTTGGATCAAAATAATAAAAGAAACAGCAGAGCAAAAATTATCTTAGTTAAGGGTAAGATAATTGACCTGATGAAGAAGAAAAAAGTGCGTCTTTATTTTGATCAGGAAGGTTTCTTAACAAAAAAATTTTCCATTCGTGCAGTTCCAGCTTCAGTGGAGCAAGAAGGTAAGATGCTTAGGGTGAGGGAGGTGGCGTTATGATGAAAAAAATTATTGTTTTAACATTTGCACTTTGTTTGTTTTTTGAAAGTGCTCAGGCCAAGCAATGCACTGGTCGAATGGTGAATCCAATAACTGATATTTGCTGGGCTTGCATACTCCCAATTAGTATTGGAGCTGCTCCAATTGTTCCTGGTAAAACTGCTGATACTCCAAACTTTTCTTCACCGCTTTGTTTTTGTCCGGCACCTCCGCCAATTTTTGTTCGTCCAGGGTTAGCGGTTGGTTTTTGGGAGCCAGTACGCATGGCAGATGTTACAAAAGAGCCATTTTGTTTTGTAGGAATTGGTGGAAAAAAAATTGATCCAGGTTTGTCAGTAGGTTCTGGTGGAGATCCAGAAGTGGGAACTGGTAATGAATTAGATCCAGCAACATGGCATGTGCATTGGTATCTTTACCCAGTTTTTACCTTGATTAGCGTGATTCTCGATGGAATTTGCGTAGAATCCACCCAGAGCTTCGATGTTGCCTATATGACTGAAGTTGATCCTTTGTGGCTAGATGATGAGCTATCTTTTTTGATTAATCCGGAATCAATTTTATTTGGTAATTTAATTGCCCAAGCTGCGTGTGTTGTAGATTGTCTTTCAGCTTCTTTCTGGTTGCCGCTCGATCCACTCTTTTGGTGTTCTGGCTGCCAGGGTGGGATGTATCCATCAAATGGTAAAATTATTACTCACAACACTTCAATTCAGTCCTCATCTTTGGCTGTTTCTAGAATGCTTTTCAAGCTTCATCGCCAAGCTGCCTTACCTATTACTTCAGGACCAGAAGCGATATGCACTGCAATCCCATCTCCGATGATAAAGAAGAGCCAATATCGCACCCAATTAACTGTGCCGATTCCAACAATCGATCCAATACTCGGCTGCAATCCACTTGGTAAATCCACCTTCTTTTGGGAGTCGTTCCGCGAAATACCGGTTAGCGGCGAAGATTTTAACTACTTGATTTGGAGGAAGAGGAACTGTTGTGCAATGTAAAATCAAATTCTTCACAATTTTAATACTGTTTTCTTCATTATCTTTTGCACAGGACTTTGCCGTGCCTGAAATTACTGACAAAGATAAAAAAGAAGCTTCTGATTTTATCAAAGAAATAAACTCAAAACCTTCTAAAATAAGTAATGAATTAGAGGCTCAGAAAATTGTTGAGAAGGCTGAAGAAGTAAAGATACAGGCTGCTAAAATTCATGCTAAGGATGTTAGTAAGGTTGCAGAAAAAGTTAGTAAGGTTCAGCAAAGCAAAAATTTTAAAGAATCAGAAAATTGGATTAGAAAAAATCAGAACGAGCTATTTGCAAAACAAACTCAAGCGCTACCAAAAGTTGATTATGATATTACCAAAGAGCAACGCGAGAAAGATGCAATCGCAGAGCTGCTTCATAACTATCGCTTTAAACCAGATGAAGTAAAGAAGGCCTCAATAACACATTATCCATTGATGATATTTGTTTCTTCATCAATTCCAAGAAACTCTCTTAAAGATTTGATGATCCAAGCGAAGCAAGTGGGAGGAATTTTGGTATTTCGTGGTATCATCGGCAGTCTAAGAAATACTCAAGAATTTTTAGTTGAGATCTCAAAAGAAAATGTTTCAGCGATAATTGATCCTAGGTTGTTTGATATATTCCAAGTTAAGCTAGTTCCAACTTTTGTAGTGCTTTCAAACGCTTCACAAGACTGTGTTGAGAACGATTGCCAGTTTACCCCAAGACACGACCGCATTACCGGAAATATTACTCTTAAGTATGCTCTAGAGCAGATTGAGGCAGGTAAAGGAGATGCAAGCAGTACTGCTACCGAGTATTTATCAAGAATGAATGCCGGAGGCCAGTCATCATGAAAAAACCAGTTCTAATTTCTATTATTCTAACTCTAGCTACAAGCTATGTAGTTGCTAATGCTACAACCTTTGATGAAGCCCGTCAAGATGCGCTTAATTTTGGCTCTTCTTACAAGAATTCTGCTTCAACTGTAGTAACCGATCAAAATAAAAAAAATACTCCAGGCTACACTACTGATAATCCAGAGCAAACGAAGTATTATGATGGCGGTAGTATGTCAGATGATGCCTTAACCAAAACGCAAACATCGGAAGAAGGAAAATTGATGACTCAGGGGTTACCAAATCGTCCCCAAGTTAACATTAGTACAAGTGATGATTGGTTGGGAACTTCTCAGGCAATTGAAGGCAACCCCGATCAAGTGGTTGCGATGCTTACTGGAACTTATGGAGAGTGTAAACCAATTGAACATAAAACAACTGTTACTGAAGTTAAGACATGTGATGAATATGAAGAAACGGATTGTGTTGATGGCGATGAATTAATTTCTGTTTCCGGCGTGGATACATATTGGAATTTCCCTAGGTCAGAACAATACATATCTTGGCGCGGCGGTTCTGGTTGTTCAAAGTATTATGTTAACACCACAATTAACATTCAGGATACTTCAAAAGTTGATGTTTTTACCCTTAATTCAGTCGGTTGGGATGATGTGGTAAGAATTAGAGTGAATGGAACAACAGTTTTCCAGAATGGCAATGTTGATGCTGGTCGCTGCGAAAGGGGTACAGTTTTTGGATCGTCTCCTAATACGAATCTAAAACCTTATCTTCAAAATGGAGTTAATACAATTGAATTAAAGCTTGGTGTTGCTGGTATGGGTTTTGCGAGCGCAGTTTATACTCTCTCCTACAATAACACGAGAAAATGCCAAACTATAAGTACATGTAAAAATATCCCAAGTGAGTGTGCTCTTCAAGGTTCGAAATGTGTGAACATGAATAATGATAATATATGTAATTATCGTCAATATACTTACGCTTGTTCAACAACAACCGTTACTTCAACTGCAAGTGTTGAATGTGGATCAAATATTTATTGTACAGGTAATCAATGTACCAAAATTGAAGAAGATTCAAATCAAGATTTTGCTACCTCAATTGCTTATCTATCCAGTATTAATAAGGCTGCAAAAGATAACAATGCCTCAGCTGATAATCTAAAAATTTTTAGTGGGTCTGGGAAAAGTTGTGAGAAGGATACGGTAAGTTATAATAACTGCTGCAAAGACGATGGTTGGGGTCAGGATTATACTAGAGCTTCATGTAAAGAAGAAGAAAAATCTTTGATGGAACTCCAATCTAAAAAGATGTGTCACTATGTAGGTTCTTACTGTTCACAAAAAGTTCCCCTTCTAGGTAAATGCCTAAAAAACAAAAAAACTTACTGCTGTTTCAACTCAAAAATTAGTCGAGTGATTATGGAGCAGGGTAGAGCCCAGCTTGGAAAGGGGTGGGGTTCTGCTGAAGCTCCTGATTGTACAGGATTTACTCCAGATGAATTAGGTCGTCTTCAATTTGATAAGATGAATTTAAGTGAAATTGCTGCCGACATTGCTGGAAGCGTAGTAGTGCCAGATAAAACCTACCTTGAAGGTAAAGTAAAAACTACTCTGGAGGGGTATGGCCAGAAATCTAATTAAATTTTTATTATTGGTAATAATTCCTCTATCATCAAATGCCTCAGAAGCGAGCTATTGCAGTAAGTATAAATTAGGTTGGAATTTTACCTGTGATTCTAAGATTGAAGAAAAAGAAGTGGATAAAGATGTTAAAAAAGACACTAAACAATCAAAAGAAGATCAATCCGATTATGCAGAGCAGCTTGCAAGGATAAAACAAACTTTAGAAGACAAAAAGGCAAAGGCGGTAATATATCCCACAGAAGATAACATAAAAGATTACATGTCCTATCAACAGAAGGCTCTTGATAGGTCTGGAATATTCGCAGATCAATGGCGCCGAGTTCTTTGGAAAAACCCAGAATTAGATTACACTCAAAAAAGACCAGTTTCTAAGGTCGGCAAGGAATCCTGGATAGATCAACGCAATCAAGATGTCACAAATACAATTAAGAACATAAACGAGCGTTACGGAATATTCTTTTTGTTCAATTCAACCTGTCCGCACTGTCATCGCTATTCACCAATTCTTAAGAGTTTCCAAGAGAAGTATGGAATTACAATTATACCAATCTCAATGGATGGAGGGGCTTTGCCCGAGTGGGATAACATAATGGTTAATCGAGGTCAAGTTGAGAGAATGGGAATTGAGGCCAATTCAGTTCCAGCAACGATTCTTTTTGATAAAGAAACCAGACGAGTTCTTCCAGTTGGATTTGGTGTTTTATCCCACTCTGAGCTCGAAGAGCGGATTTATGCAATCACAAAACTCGGAGTCGGTGATGATTTTTAAAAGAAAAACTAACCAAGCAGCAAACCATATGACCTTAAATAAATATTCCTACTTTTCTGTTTTTGTGCTAATATGTTTTTATTTCTTTATTTCTTTTATTGCCTTTTTTTCTCCAAAAAATGCTAAGGCAAAATCTGTTGGTGATTCGATGGGTGATTTCTGGAATAATGCTGGAGGTAGTTATTCTAATTCAACAGATGCTGGCGGTTATAAGCTTCAAGGTGCAGGTTATTATACTGGTGGAAACTTTACTGCTAGAACAAAAGTAGTGAATGTTAATCCAGTATCAATTGTGCCACCAGGAATAAGAGCTGGTTGTGGTGGTATTGATGTATATACTGGATCGTTCTCTCACATAAATACTGACCAATTTGTTGCTCTGATGAAGGCTATTCCAAGTAATGCCTTGGGTTTTGCTTTCCAGCTTGCTCTTGAAACTATGTCTCCTGCCATTAAAGGCACTATGGATCAACTTCAAGCAACGATTGATAAGATTAATAGCATGAATATCAACTCCTGTGATGTAGCGCAGGGATTGGTTGGAAGTGGTTTAGCTGCGATGGGAAAGGCTGGTAAATATTGTGAAGTAACGGCAAATAACAAAGGTTGGGCAACTGACTATGCTAGGGCAAAAAACGAATGTGGAACTGGTGGCAAATCTTCTCAACATATTAAGAATGCTAACAATGTTTTTGGTGATCAGAGACCCTATGACATAAATGTTGCTTGGGAAGTACTTAAAAAATCTAAAATACTTCAAGAAGATAATAATGATGAATTAGCTCAGTTTGTTCAGGCTCTGACTGGAACCATAATAATCAAATCTCCAGCAAGCGAAGACGCTGGACCTCAAACATCATATAAGAAAAATATTATCGTCGAAAACGAGACTCTTAAAGCTATAATGGAAGGTGGATCAATTACTGTTCTTGCCTGTGATGAAAAAGATAAATGCTTAAATCCGACCGAAAAGACAATTACCATTTCTGAGAATAATGGTTTCAAGAAAAGAGTTTCAAAGGCTATGGAAGAGATGTCAAGCAAGCTGGCAACCGGTGAGAAATATGAGCAAAAGCACATTGATATTGTAACCAAAACATCAATTCCAATCCAGAAGGCTATGGTAGTAAGGCAAGCCTACTTCAGATCAGCTTCTGCTGCAAGCGGTGTTAACCCAGAGTATTACAGCTCGATTGTGGCGGTGGATATGCTTTATGGGTATTTAGATGAAATTCTGAAATCAGTCTATGAACAATCCAAACAGGTTAAGAATTTTGATGAAGAAAATATGATCAAGTTTCAGCGCGGTGTTGAAAAGGCCAGGGAAGAATTGGCTAAATACAAGATTGACAGCAAAGACTCATTTGAGCAAGCGCGCAAAATCATTGAAGAAACCCAAAAGATTGAATCCATGCTTGCGGCACGCATGGGCAATAAACTTAAAGGAAATCTTCAATGGGCATCAAAATTTTAATAATAAACCAAGGAGCAAATATGTCTGATTTAGAAAAAATGAAACAGGATACTTTATTGTATCTAGATAATCTGATGAGCAAAAAGTCAGAGTTATTCAAAATGATTTCGCTGTTGTTTTTTTCGATGTATTTAACTGTGAAATTTACTGGATCATTTGATTCCAGCCAAGGTTTTGATATTAGAGGTGAGTTTTGTGGCTACTTGCTTCTGATAAGCTTCCTAAGCTTTTTGTTTATCAACTACAAGTTCAGTGAAAGTAAAAATCTAAAGTTGGTGTCTTTTGTTCAGTTAGTTTTAGCCATAATAAATTTACTGATTATCAAATCTCTATCAACACTACTACTGACTAAAATCATAGTTTTGTTCTTAGCCATATTTTTCTTTTTGGTTCTTATCAGAGAAATCAAAAATAGATGGTAGGATAAGAGATGTATGAGGTAATTGTAATTGGGGGAGGAGAATTTTATCGCGATGTCTTTAATGGACTTGCGATGCTTCTCCAATCAGATGATTTTTTAGGAGTTGTTGCGATTGGTTCGAGTATAGCTTTTGCTGTTGCGATACTTAATGCTGCTCTTGCCGGATCTTTGTATGATGCCTCAAAGTGGTTTCTAACTACCTTCGTTATAACTCAAGTTCTTCTTTATCCAACAGCTACTGTACAAATAACTGATAAAACTAATCCCTTACTAGAGGGGGCAACGATTGATAATGTTCCTTATGTTATAGCCTACACTGCCTCTACTACTAGCAAGATTGGGTATTCTCTTACGACTCAGTTCGAATCTGTTTATTCACTGCCTGATAATACACAATATTCCCAGAACGGAATGATATTTGGCGTGAATATGTGGAATGCAATGTCGCAGGCTACAATCACTAACTCAAACTTATCATCTAGCGTAGATAGTTTTATCAGAGAGTGTATATTCTACGATATCGAGTTTAACATATATTCTTTGGATGACCTAAAAAATAGCGATGATATATGGGGTTTTGTTACAGAAAACCAATCTGAAAACAGATTTTTTACTTATACTGATAGCACGGGATCTTCCTCAACTCCTTCATGCAAAGATGGGGTTACTTCATTGGAAAAAGATTGGACGACTCAATATGGATCTGATGATTTAATTTCTAACTTAGGCAGATCAGCATCAAAACCAGATTTAACTAAAACATTTTTATCTACCTTCACGCCATCTTTAACTGAATATTTTTTTGAAGTAAGTAAGTCATCAGAAGAAATGCTCAGACAAGCGATGATGATAAACGCAATAAACAGCGCGGCAGAGAATTACGAAGCAGAAAACATGGTTGATTCCTACCAGAATACGCGCGCTATGCTTCAAACAAAATCAACATACAAAACAATGGGAGTTCAAGCGGGAATTTGGATTCCAATGCTTAAAATTGTTATTGAATCAGTATTTTATGCAGCTTTTCCATTAGTCATTATTGTTTCGTTAATTCCAAACATGACTGGATCGGTTTTGCGTGGATATTTTACAACTTTCTTTTGGTTAGCATCTTGGGGACCGATTTACGCTATTCTCCACAGAATTTCCATGGGTCATGGTAAGACTTATGCTGCTTCTGGATTAACACTTTACAATCAGGCCGGGCTAGAGCAGGTGATGGGTGATATTGCGGCAATGGCTGGCTATATGTCGATGTTTGTGCCAATGCTAGCTTTTGGAATTGCTAGGGGTGGTGCTGCCGCAATGTCCTCAATGGCAACATCATTTATGTCTGCTGCACAGGGTGCTGTTGGTGCTGCTGTGAATGAAGGTATATCAGGTAATTTGAATTATGGTAATGTTACTACTGGTTCAAGAAATGCTTACAGTGGAGTTTCAATCCAGAATGATCATGGTCAAATTACAAGGCATTGGAATGATTCAACCACTAGCATTGATAATAGTATGGTTGAATCACGGCTTGGATTTAACCTTCATGGTTCTGAAAGAATGGAGAGCGCGCTTTCTAGTCAAATAAGTCATGAGCAATCTTTGGCTCAAACAAAATCGATTCAGGCTTCACAAACTCAAGCTCACGGTTTTGAAATGATGTTGAATAATCATCGTGAAATAGAAAATTCAAAAGGTTTCGAACAAAGCTTAAGTTCAGAAGAAAGATCCGCATTTAGTAGAATCAATAACGCAGTTAGTGATTTTGCTCAAGAACATGGTATTACAAGAGAAAAATCGGCGGAAATTTTTGGTAATATTGGTGTTGGGATTGGTAGTGCTATTGGAATTCCTGGAACCGGAGGAAAGCTCGGGTTAAGCGGTGATGCTAAAGGAGGATATGCTTATAATTCTAGAGATTCAGATCAACAACACTACAAGGAGGCTTTAAATTACAGTCGTCAACACAGTTTATCTAAAGACTTTGCTACGGTGCAATCAGCAGTTCAATCAAATCGTCTTAATTTTAATGATTCAAGAGGTGAATCAATTAGCGAGACCTTTAATACTGCCGCATCACTTAATAGAGAATCTGGACAGCACTTTGAGAAGGCTAGAAGATATAGTGAGATGGAGAATAATATAAGATCTCGTTCAGCCGAATATGATGAAAGTTATAATCAAGAGTTTTGGGGAGAATTGGTTGCAAAGTACGGTTCACATCGAGCAGCTGAAATTACAAATCCAAGTAACCAAGATAAAACAATTCTTAATAGAGAAATTGGTAGTTTTATAGACCAAAAAACTGAAGAAATATCTAAAATTCAAAGACCAAATTTTGAATCTGAATATAACGCCAATTCAGCAAAATTTTCTGGGTCAAATGATTTATACAAGGTAAGCAATCAAAATCCTTATCAGTTCTCAAATAGTTACCAGCAAATTGATAATTCTAATCTTGAAGAGATTACTTCGGAAAAATTCTCTGATACTAAGCAAAAAATTGATCAAGCCCAAATAAATAACTCAGATTTAGGTAAGAAGGTTATCCACAAGGTTAGGGAAGAAGAAGATGGGCTATAAAAACAATAATTTATCTATCGTAGTGCCTATGATGAGATCTAAAAATTTGATCAGAGTAGTTGAAAGAATATGGTCCATTGTGGGTTCGCCAGTTGAAATGATGACAAAAATATCCTTTAGCAAAGCCAGATGTGATGATAAGAAACATTCCAGATATGTGAGCAATGATAGCCAAGGAGAGCAGTATGCCATTCATTGAAGTTATCAGCATTATAAGAATCAGAATCATGAACAAGCCAAAACAGGCAATTCCAGCTTTTAGTTTTAGCTTAGATTTTTTGTTCTTCGTATTTTTCATATTCATCTGCCAATTATTTCGTTTTGTAAACTTTGTTTCTGTGCCCGACATCAATCACAAGAACAACAAGTTCAGAGTTTTTCATTTCACAAATAATACGATAATCGCCGACGCGGTAACGCCAGAATTTCTTAAGATTTCCTCTCAAATTTTTACCGGAGGATTTTGGAGATTGATGAAGTTTGTCTTGGTACAGAAAGTTTAAGATGTCGCTCTTGGATTGTTGATCAAGCTTAGAGAGCTGCTTTTTTACTTTGTCACTCAAGAGAATTGTCCATGTCATGTGACTAAGATTTTTTGGTTTTTTTCAATACGACACCAAATTCTTTTGCCACTGACTCAATAGAATGGGTTTTAGATCCGCTATTTTCATGCTCTTCAAGAGCTTTAACAGCAGCTTTATAATCCATTCTTTCTTCCAAACCTTCTTTGAGAAACTTTTTTAGAAACCAAGATTTACTGCGGTCTTCTTCTTTGCAGAATTTCTCGAGAATATCGGCTAAATCATTGTCAATTCTAACTGTAAGGGTTGTCATGGGTAAAATATTAATTATTCAAGTTAATCATTAGAATCAAATGTAATACAATGAATCTTAAAAAATCAAACCATTTTATTAAAAATTTCTAACCTAAAAAAATGAAAAACCTAATTCGCGGTGGACAGACAAGTTTACACTCCTTTCACATGTCAACGCAACTTGTTTTTACCTTGGTAAAAGTGGGTTTGATGATAGTTTTGATTGGTGACTTGTTTTATGTTTTTAACAAATTTGACTTACAAAATATTAAAGAAATCTCGATCTACTTTTTGGCAAAGTTGTTTGTTGTTTTAGGTATAGAAAATTTTCAATTCACCTTTTCTGGAAGGTTCGGAGATATTTATCATCTCAAAGCCAGCGCGATAGTCTCAAATCTTAATCTTGTCATCCTTAAAAATAATTTTTTAGCGGCAATTTTTTATGGTTTCTGGGTTGGTTTTTTATCTGCCACAGTGTTAATTATAGGACTCATTTTTCTATTTAATTTTCGTGGAAAAAAACTTGCTAAAGAGAAGTTTATTCGCGGTGGAAAAATAGTTTCAAAAAGAAAGCTTAAGAAAATTATAGAGAAAGCTAATTTGCTAGAGCTTGGCAACTTTTTTCGTAAATCTTATCAAATCGCTAAGATCCCCTTTCCAAAAGATGCCGAGTTTCTTCATACTATTATTCTTGGGAGTACTGGTACCGGAAAGACGAGTGCCATTCTAGATTTGATTGATCAGATCAGAAAAAATGGTGATCGCGCCATCATTTATGATAAGATGGGCAGCTATACTGCGACTTATTACGATCCTAAAAAAGACATTATTCTCAATCCACTTGATGCTCGTTCAAAATCATGGTCTTTCTTCAGCGAAATAAGAAGAGAAAGTGATTACGACTACATTGCCTCAGCATTTATTCCTGAGAAAAAAGACAGTTCCGGACCATTTTGGACTGATTCTGCGAGGAGAGTTTTTGCGGTTTTTGCGAAAAAATTAAAAGAAGAGAAAGGTGAAGTTACCAATAAAGAATTTGGTGATGCACTGCTAAAATCAAATTACAAATTACTCGCTCATTACTTAGCTGGCACAGAAGCATCATCACTCATTAGCGCAGAATCAGAAAAAACTTCTCTCAGCATTTTAGCAATACTCGCAGCTTATATTTCTTCGATAAAATATCTTCACGACGATCCCAAAGAAAATTTTTCGATAAGAAATTGGATTGAATCAGATAGCGGCGATCAAAATGGTTTTCTTTTTATTTCATCAAAAGGCGATCAGCATGAGAGCTTAAAGCCACTTATTTCAACATGGCTCGACATAGCCGTAAAATCATTACTCAGCGTTGAGCAAAATCAGCCTAATGGTCAAGATCCGAGAAGAATTTGGATTATTCTCGATGAGGTTGGATCTCTGCAAGCACTTCCATCTCTTTTAGATGGCCTTGCACAAAGTCGCCAATTTGGTGGTGCTTTTGTCGTTTCCCTACATTCGATTTCTCAGTTAAAGGCAATTTATGGCCGAGATACTACTGACACCATTACCTCACTTTGTCGCAATAAATTATTCTTTGCCGGTGCTGATGACGAGACTTCTGATTTTTGCTCCCAGAATCTTGGCCATCAAGAAGTTGAAGAAGTCAAAGAAGGCATTTCTTACGGTGTGAGTGAAATTCGTGATGGAGTAAATTTAAATACTCACAAAAGCATTAAGAGGCTTGTAATAGCATCTCAAATCATGTTTATGAAGAAGCTACAAGCCTACATAAAATTCGCTGGAGATTTCCCGATTTCAAAAATTTCTTTCAAAGTCAAAAGCAGAGAAAAAATCAGTCAGAAATTTATTGAGAAACAGATTGATGAAAAGTTGATTGCAGCTGTGGATGAATTGGCAACAGAGATAAAACCAATTCCCGAAGCTAGAAAAAGCTCCAACAGAAAGAGAAAAAAGAAAAAATCAGATATTTCACACGGAATTGTAGTGCCAGAAAGTGACGAAATTATTGATGAGAAGGCAAGTGAGACTCCTCCAGAATCACAAGATGTTGAAACGGAAATTTTTCAAAGTGAGTTGAATTTAGAATATAAAACAGAGGCAACGCAGCTGGTTGCCGAAGATGATGTTAACGATGAAGAAAGTAGCGCAGGCGAGGGCGCAAGTAATGATGAAGATACCCAGTCATCCAATAATATTCTTCTTGATGATATGACTTCAGGCCAAGAGGCAGAGGCTAAGACAAGCTCAGAAATTCTTGATAATATATCAGATCAGAAAGCAAAGCCACCTGTCAGAAGGCGTAAATCTACGGTTTATTAATCTCAATTTAAGGAAATATGTCAGAAGCAAAAAACAAGCGCATCACAATCAGATTCTCGGAAGATGAATATTACGATCTGCAAAAGAAGGCATCATCTAACAAGATGGATTTATCAACTTATGCTCGTGAAAGAGTTTTGTTCGATGTTCCTAAAATAGAGCATCAATCATTCGAGTTTAAAATGCTGAAGGGTATTAGTTATTGCGTTGGGCTGTTATCCACTGCTGCTAGCCTGAAATTATCAGAAGAGGAAATGACCGAAGCAGAGGAAGAGGCTATAAGAATTATGAAGGCCAATGGGCTTGATGAAAATCTGATTAAATCAAAAGTTTAACGCTCATGCTCTCAGTTAAAAAAGTTCAGAGCAGTGGTAAAACAACTGACTATTTTGCTAAAGATGATTACTACGCTTCAGATAATTCAAATCACCAAAAGTTTAGTAGTTGGTATGGCAAAGGTGCTGAAGAACTTGGATTAGAAGGACATGTTACTAGTGAATCGTTCCGGAATATTTTAGAAGGAAATTTGCCAAATGGTCAAAAAGTTGGTTTGAATAAAGGTGGCCAGAATGTGCATGATGCCGGCAGAGACTTAACTTTTTCTGCTCCTAAATCAGTTTCGATCATGGCCTTGGTTTATGATGATAAAAGACTAATTGAAGCTCACAGCCAAGCAGTTAAGAACACCCTTGATGAAATTGAAAAAAACTACTTCAAAACTCGAGTTAAAAAAGGTGGCCAAATTTCTTTAGAACCCACCGGAAAACTTGTCGCTGGAATATTTCAGCATGAATTAAGCCGCGCTTTAGATCCTCAGCTACATAGTCATGCAATTATTGCTAATGCAACTTGCGATGAGAATGGTAAATGGCGATCAGGGCATTTCGACGAAATCTACGATAACAAAAATTTTCTAGGATTAATTTATCGCGCAGAGTTGGCGGCTCTTGTTAAAGAGCTTGGATATGAAATTACTCACACCGGCAAAGATTGTTTGTTTGAATTAACCGCAGTTCCAAAAACACTTTTGGATTTATTCAGCAGTAGATCAAAAAAGATTAGAGAAGTAGCGGGGTTAAATGCGACTCAAAAAGAGCTGGAAAAAATTACACTTAAAACTCGTGAAGATAAAAAAATAAGAGAGCATGAACACAATCTGGGAGAGGAGTGGAGAGAGAAAGCCAATGGATCTTTAGCTAAGAAAAACATCAAAAATTCTATTCCAGAAATCCCAACAATTTTAGACGATGGCTCTAAAAATAATTCAAAAAAAGCTGCTTTAGAATTAGCAAATCAGGCGGTGGATTTTGCGATTAGACATTTGAGCGAAAGAAAAACCGTCTTCAGCAAAAGAGAGTTAGTATCAACTGCTTTGAATGATATTTTGTCAAAAGCAACCTACTCTGATATTGAAAAATCGATTAACAAATTTGTCGAAAAACAAGAATTGCTACCCACAAAGAAAGTTGGTTTGGAGAAAAATACTTTTACCACTTCCGAGCTTCTGAACAAAGAAAACGCCATCATTGATTTAATGGTGAATGGCAAAAAGCAGCATCAACCAATTGTAAAAGATCTCACAAAATATTCTGAAATTTTATCAGGTTTGAATGACGGACAGAAAAGATCCGCAGAATTAATTTTGAGCAGCAAAGATATGGTGACAGGAGTTCAGGGATACGCTGGCGTTGGAAAAACTTATATGTTGAGCAGTGTTAACAAAATCGCTGTCACAGAAGGATACGAGCTAATCGGATTATCACCCACAGGAGTCGCTACTAGACATCTCAGCAAAGAAGCCAGAATTAATTCAATAACTCTACAAAGATTCTTATCTCAATATGACGGAGTTGCTGTTGGCAGGGGAACCAAGAAAGGTCGTCTTGAGATGCAGCAAGATTTTAAAAACAAAATCGTGATTGTTGATGAAGCTAGCATGATCTCGACAACTCAGATGAAAAATCTTCTGACAATTTCCAAAGAGTTAAATTTTAAATTAGTTTTGGTAGGAGACCGTAAGCAGCTAGATTCCGTTGAGGCTGGAGTGCCATTCTTTGAGCTACAAAGAAATGGTATGGCACTTGCAGAAATGAGAGAAATTCTGAGACAAAAAAATTCAGAACTGAAAACGGCAGTTTATTCAACAATTAATCACAAAATTGATAAAGCCTTCCAAGAACTCGCATACGATATTGTAGTTACAGAATCCGTGACCAATAAAGCAGCCTCTCAATTTATGGAGATGTCGGATGAGATGAGAAAGGCTACGATGATTTTAGCTCCAGCTAATGAAATTCGAGAAGATGTAAATAAACAAATCGCTGATTTACTTTATAAAGAAAGGACACAGCAGAGCCCTACTCAAATCCACGATCAAAATTCAAATTACACACAAGAAATTTACCAAAATAAAAACCTCACGGAAGCAGAGAAAACAAGATCTTACAGATTTCAGGCTGGAGATGTTCTATTTTTCTCTAAAGACAGAAAGTATATTGGAGTGAAGAAGGGAGCTTATCACGAGGTAGTAAAAGTTGAGCCAGAACAGAATCTGATCACAATTAAAACTGGGTTACTAACTACCAAAACCTTCAACCCGATTGGCCTCAAAGGCAAAGATGAAAAAATCTATTTTGAAGTTTTTGAGAAGTCAGAAAGAATATTCTGCGTTGAAGATAAAATTGCATTCAGTCGCAGCATTCCCGAGCTAAAGATTATCAATTCAGACGGCGCTACAATTACAGAAATTGGTAATTCAAAAATCTCACTTAAACTTGATAATGGCGCAAATATCAAAATTAAGAAGAGTGCGGTTGAGGCAAAACACATCGATCACTCTTACGCGATAACAGCTCACAAAGCTCAAGGGCTTAGCTGTAAAAATGTAATCGCAATTTGTGAAAGCTACCGCAAGAAATTGACCACACAAAAAAATTTCTATGTTGAAATTTCCCGCGCTCAAGAAAGAGCAATCATCATTACAGATGACAAAGAAAAAACTATTCAACAGCTAAAACAAAATACTGGGATTGAGATCAGTGCTAGAGAACATCAGGATATTTTATCACTTCGAGCGCAAGAAAAGCTCAAGTCAGAAAATCAAGAAACTGTTACCCAGAAGATAATAACCGAAGAAAGGAAACCATTTGTTCCTGAAAAACAAATTGCTGTCGACGAAATTCATTCTGCTAATTCTCGTAAGGGCGATAAAGCAAAAACTCCGCACAGAAAATCTCATGTGGCTTTGTTAAGTGATTCTGAAATTAAAGAACATTTCCTAGAGGCAATTAAATCAGGAATGAAGCTGGATGCGAAGGATATAAATTCAGCAATCGATAAATCTTTTGAGAAGCCAAGCACCAAAATTCGTTTTGGCGAAAAGAAGGAATATGAAATTTGTTGGCACAAAGAGGCTGGATATGCCAAAAATTATAAGACAGGCGAAATAATAAAATGGGGCGTTAACAGTATTAAGTTTGGAGATGTGAAGCCAGAATTTAAAGAACTCTCAACAGAAGAACTAAAACTAGGACAAGAGCAAAAAAATAAAGAACGAGAACAGCTAGAAAAACAGAAAATTGCTGAAGAAAAAGAGGTGGCCGAAAAAGCCAGAAAATATTTTAAATCATTCTTTAAACCATCAATTGTCAACACTTTATCAAATCAATATTTGGCCAAGAAAGGTATCAATCACAAGATTATTGATGGAATTAGATTTACTAAAGATGACAAACTTGTTGTGCCTGTTCACGATGCTAATGGAGAAATTCATTCACTGCAATTTATTGATAAAGATGGTGCAAAAAAATTCCTAACAGGCGGCAAAAAGCAGGGGAATTTTTTCATGATCGATCAGAACAAAGTGAACGACTCAAAAACTATTTACTTGGCTGAAGGATTTGCCACCGCTGCAACAATCAACATCGCAACTGATAAACCAGTAGCAGTCAGCTTTGATGCTGGAAATATTGAACATGTTTTAAAGAACTTAAAAACAACGCACCCAGATAAAGAATTTATCATCGCCGCTGACAACGATCTTTGGAAAGAAAATAATATTGGCAGAGAAAAGGCAGAATTAGCAGCTCAAAAGCACGGTGCTAAAATAATTTTACCAAAATTTACTTTGGCTCACAAAGATGAGATGCCGACAGACTTCAATGATTTACACAAGTTAGAAGGAATTTCTGAGGTTAGAAGACAACTCGATCAACAGCATATTGAACATATTCATCAAAATCATCTCACTCTTTAAATTACCAAAGTTGGATGTATAATTCAAAAATAATTTTTACGAAAATTCTATCACAAACCAATAATGCCTTCAAAAACAAAGATGAAAGTAATAGACAAAACAGCACCTATTGATATTGATGGAGCGATGTCTGGTGTAGGAAAGATGGGTCTTAATGATGTTGAAATACAGCAAGAAGAGCAAAAGAAAGAAGCCTATCCACCACATTGGTCAGACGATTCTGGTGATGAAAGTTATGGTGTAATAGGAACCACTCAAAGGCGTTACTTTAGTGTTTATGGCGGTCATAAAAATGATAAATTTTACATTCCTCCTTCTGGACACAGAGAAGATGCTGAACAGGGTGATCATGTCATTGCTCTAAATTTGAATCGCTACATCATCACATCCCTAGAGGACGAAAATATAAAAACTCTTCCCGCAAAATTCTCTCAGGTTGCAAGATCAATTTTACCTGAAAAAGCAGCAGAAATAACAGAAATTACAGAAGCACTAACAAAACGAATATACGAAAGCAGAAATATACGAAAAGAAACAACTTCAGCTTTTGGCAATCCTAGACAAAGAGCGACTGAATCCGTTGCACAAACTCAAAAAATAGGTAAAATCAGAAGCAGACTTATAGAAGCTGACAAATACGATATTCACAGAGAAATAGAGGATGTGGCTAGTAGATTTATATCGATGCTTGATGAAGAAAATTCTTTTTCCAAATCAAGAAGAGCAAACTCTAAAATACCAAGTGATAAAGGCATTGGTGAAGCTGCAGGTGTCAGTCATCTAATGAGTTTAGACGAATTTCTTGGTCAGGCTGGAAATATTGATGATACTTATGTTAATAGATCAGATGGTAGATCCGGAGTCAACAGAGGTAGTGATCTAGTCCAATTCATAAATTTTGGCAAAAAATATAGAGGACTTGAAACACCAGGTCACAGAACTGATTTAGCAACAAAACTTAATAACTTAAAAAATAATAAACTTCCTGCGGATGTAGATTATATGTTATCTCATATTTCAACATGCATGTCTAGCTTGCTTGATTATTCGAGAACCGGACTTTCTGATTCTGTAGGGGATCATGGAGAAATAATTCGCCATGATGATGAAGTGATTTTATATAAAGCAATTGCAAGGCTTTGGGTTACTACTTTTACAATATTTAAGAATATTAATTCACAACTTACCCCAGAGAATAAAGAAACTCTATACAACAAGTTAATTGATGAAATTTTAGACAAAAAGAAATGGCGAATCACAGAACAAGATACCCATTTTGTAGATTTTAATGGTGATGATGCAGCAATTACTAGAGATCTCGTTAAAGAAGGTGTAAGGAAATTTGCAGGATTTGCAGATCCCAATTTTGAAACTGGCGCTTTGATGATGAAAGATCCAAATGATCCTGATTTAACAAAAAGACCTCCAACAGATTTTCATTATTGTACTACTGCCAAACGTCCAAAGGGAGGTGTTCTTAATCCAAATTTAACAAGTTCTCGTAGTGCTAGTGGTAAATTAAAAACTGTCACCGGTCTAGGTTCTGATTTAGGCATCCAATCTTTGGATGATGGTATATCAACTCCTATTATTAGTAACAAAAAATCTGCAAGTATTTCTTCATCTCATGATGATTTAGGGGAGTGTAATTCTTCTCAAGAGGTTTCAAAGCAGCTCTTCCAAAAAACTCCTGCCCGAAGTCCTAGTCCCAATTCTAGTGAAACAGAAACTTTAATTGTTAAGACAAAAAAAGCTCAGAGCAAAAAAACAGCCTCCAGTTCAAGCTCCACAAAAGCAAAATCCAGATCAAAAGGTGAATCCGATGGTAGATCCTAAGTGAATCGTTTGACGAAAAAGAATTTAAAGTAGGGGCTTCTTAATCATTCCGTCCAAACAGTCCGTTTCCTGAATCTACCCTAAATAGAAATGTTTATTTTCTTGGAGCAATAGGGGGAAGACCTGAGTTTGTGGCTTTTGTTTTAGAAGTAGGTTTCATTAGCGGATTTGGTTTTTGACTAGTAAGATTGCTTTGATCAGAAAATCTTCTGGTGGGTATATTTTCTGAATGGTCACTAATTGTTGCCTCAAAAAGTTTTTTACCAACTATTTCTAAATCATTTTTACTAGAAACTTTCTCAGACTTGGCAGGAGTAATGGTTGGCAATGGAACAGAGATGTCTCTTTCTTTTCCAACAAGAAGATGTCCCCCAAGACTCTCATCTGCTATAAGTTTAGATCTAAACTCTTCTATTTTTGTCCGAACTATTTTTCGTGATTCTTCTGTCATGGCACCTTCCAACTCTGCTTGGGTTATCTCTCTTGAATCACGAGCCCCAGAAAATTTTTTGTAAAAGATCTTTCTCGCAGGAAAATTTATTCCTCTAGCTATAGCATTCTCTCTCAATATTTCACTAGTTTTTGATTCAAACAATCCTTCTGTGTAGCTTTGACTATCCTTAAAAACATTTATTGGGTCTGTTATTATTCTTAGTTGTTTTGGCAACATTCTAAAGTGATTTTTCTCAAAATCGATCTCGGCAATCTTACTAATTTCTGTTTTCAAAATTTCTCTATTGAGATAGACTGACTGCCCCAAATGATTTTGCACAACATGAGTACACCATAATTGCTTATCCAAAATCCTGTCTAGAAAGCTGTCATAAATAGCTTCTTTGTCTGCTTTTGGTAAGATTTGAAGATGTTTAAAGGCGCTAAAAATAAATATTAAGTGCTTAGGCAAAGATTCACAAAGTACTATTTCACTATCATTTCCGTCTCCTATTTTTGGATAATCAAAAAGCTTAGCAGCAAGATTTCCAACTAGTTCTGTTGATGAAATTGCGCCAATTTCATTACTAACTTTCTTTTTTAATTTTTTTGTCCTGGCAACCTCATCATTTATTTCGCGCAAACTTTCAATCGCACTAGATTCACTTTCTTTTTTTAAAGGAGTTATTTCTTTGAGAAAATCCAGCAATCCTTTTAATGTAATATTTCCTGTTCTTGAGAAAGTTGGATGAACCCAAACACTCTCACTAGCAATTCTCCTCTGAATTTCTAATGCAATATCATGCAGATCGTACACCTTTCTTCCCTGATTTTTCTTTTTACTATTCTCAGCTGTTGTCTCCAGATAACCAATTGAATCTGTAAATATTTTTCTAAAAGCACTAAAATCATTTCGACCAATATCAGGAAATTTCTCATTTACTAGCTGATTCATTCGAGTTCTAACAACATCCATCGATAAATCTTTTTTACGACCACTAAAAGCAGAATTTTCCATTCTATTAACTTCGGTAACAAACCTGTCAGCAGCCTCTTCAACATAATTAGCAATCAACTCAACCTCTCCTTTTTTCATCCTGTCTTTTACTTCACTTACTTGGCTGTAACCAATTTTGCGCAAATGCTGCGTAGTATCTTTTCTAATTGTACGCTCGCGTGCAACCTTACTTACAACATCATCACGCAACCTTTTAAACTCATCTTTTTTATCGGGCATTATTGCTGTAACAGTTTTGTAAAGAGTGTCGGGAAGTTTTTTAATATCGTCTCCCTTGCATCCGATCAGAACTTCTAACATCAGAACATAGGCTGAAACATGATCACCTTGATCACTTCCTAAATTTGTTGGGTAACGCCATTCAGATGGAATAAGATTCAGCTGAGGAACCCCAAATTGATCGTAAGAAACTCTCACAGCGGCACGCTTTCTCCTTTCCACATTCTGACCCATTTGCCCCAGTCCATGCTCTCCAGAATCTTCAGACCAGGTGTCAGAATCATCTAGTAAATCAATAGCTTTACTGTCTTTAACCGCTTGTCTCAGAGAAGATGGCTTACTCATGTTTCAATTTCTTGTGTTTATGTTTTTATAAAATGACTCATTATCCAAAACTCACTCTAAAACTCGCAGAATTTTTATACTGCACTTCATTGTGATTGTAACTCATAGTAGTTCTGGGATCATTATGGCCAGCGGTTTGTTGCACATGCTGCAAATCACATCCAGCTTCTAGAGCTTTAGTAATAAAAGTTGCTCTAGCACAGTGTGGTCGTGTTCTATCCAAATTCGCTTTAGCAGCATATTTTTGCCAGAGGCGCCAGATTGAAGTAGTACTCATCAACTTAGTTGCATCATTTTGCTTCGGATTATTCGACATTCTTGGAAACACCGGCAGATCATCGGCTATTTTTAACTTGATATTACCCTCGCCGTCTTTGGTGTAATAGCCCATCGCTTCAAAATAATTCTTCAGATTAGCCTGAATGTGCGAATTCACCGCAACCTGATTTCTTTTGTCACCCTTCAAGTGCATGTCAAATATCATGTAATTATTTTCTTCATAAATATCTCTACCTCGAAGCGCTGCAATTGTTCCTACCCTTGTTCCTAAATTAAATAATATTGAGAGGATCGCTTTATCTCTTAAACCCACTAATTTTGATGTGTCTGGTTGTTTTAAGATGGCATCTATTTCTGCGTTAACCATAGCACGGCTTTGCACTTTGCGGTAATTTTTCTTCATCGCTTTGACGCCGTAGACTGGATTAGCTTTGATTACTTGGCGTTCGATTAAATGTTTGAAAAGTGAAGAAAGTCCGGACAGGCGGTTATTGATGCTGGAGTTCTTTTCTCCAGCTTCTTTCATAGCGTCGCGGAACTTGATGATGTGCAGCGAAGTGATTGATCTTAATTGTTCGATGTTTTGGATTTCGAACATTGCACAGAATTTTCTTACTGTCGCCTTATAAGTTTTTTGCGTGGCCTTCGAGGTGAAATTTTCTAACCAGATTATTTCTTCGGAAATTTCTTCTATTGTGGCCAAAGAAAAATCTTCAACCTTTTGAAGTTGATTATTCATCTCCATCCTTCTTTTTAAAATCTCCAATTTTTTTTAGAGCGGTTCGTAGATCATCATAACTATCTTGAAATTTGTAATAAGCCCACATCATCACCCTTACACAAAGATAAATTCCATAAAGTGATAAAACCGCTCCTAATCCAAGTACTAAAATTTTGGTCATTTTTTTAAAAATTATTTTGGCGAGAAAATTTTAATTATTACTATTGAAGTTTTTTTAAATTTCAAGTAAGTAATATAAAGCTAATTATCTTACTTACTTTTAAAATGAAAAGTATTTTTTAACTTTGGGGCAGGGTGACGCACTATTGACATTTTATTAATCTAGGTTACATTAAACAATAATGACTCTTCGAAAAGAGAGTTCATTAATTTTATTTAATACTCATTGAGGGGCGAGATCATGAGAGAACAAAATGTAACTGTAAGTGATAACGGCAGAATTGTTTTGCCGGTCATGTTCAGAAAGCAATTAAACATCAATCCAGGTGATGAACTTATTTTGAGTGTGTCGCCTGATAATGACATAATCGTCCATAGTCCAAAACAATCTCTGCAAAAACTTCAGGATCTTGTGGCCAAAAAACATAAGACAAATTTAGTAGAAACATTGATTGAAATGAGACGCAAAGAAGAGATTTAATATGCACAATAAAATTGTAATTGATACCTCGGCAGTAATAGCGCTGATCAATAGAGAAGAAGGTTTTGAAGTTGTAGAAAAGCACATCGGAAATGCGATTATTTCGAGCGTGAATTTTTCTGAAGTAATTACCGTGGCCAACCGAGAGCTTTTCGAAACAGAAGAGGAAAGGGTGGAGGGACTAAAGCTGATAAGAAATACTTTTTCTCATATAATTGAGTTTGATGCTGAACAGGCTATTATTGCGGCTTCATTCGATCCGCTTACTAAGAAATATGGTCTCTCGCTTGGTGACAGGGCTTGTCTGGCGCTGGCACAACAACAAAAACTTCCGGTGTTGACTGCGGATAAGGTTTGGAAGGAGTTGGAGCTGGGTGTTGAAGTGCAGTTAATACGCTAACCAATAACCACGAAAGATCAGAAAATGAAAATCAAAAGCATTTCTCTCAATAAATTCAAACGCTTTGAGAACCTTCAAATTAGCAATATTCCTGCAACTGTAAAACTGGTTGTTTTAACAGGACCCAACGGTTCTGGAAAAAGCTCTCTTTTTGAAGGCTTTAACTTCTGGTCTCGTCATAGAAGAGGGAAAGGGGGATTTGATCAATCTTATCATTCAAGAGATGCTTCTGGAAATATAAATACTGCTCAACAAGGAACTAATATTGAATTTCATGATTTTACTCCCACAAACCACCGCGAAAACAGGCGTTCCTTTTATATCAGATCAGCCTACAGACATGAGGCAGATTTTACTTCATCTGGCATCAATAATATTCAAGATATTCTAGATAGTCCTAATAATTTAAGTACCATGATGCAGCAAGAATCTCGAATATCTGAGAATTACAATCGCATTGTTGGAGAGGTTGTAAATGAAATTTTTGTTGAACAGGATCCAAACAAGACAGCAAAAGAAATCAAAGATCGTCTAATTGGACAAATTAGAACTTCCATGGCGACTCTTTTTGGTAATCTTATTTTATCTGGAACTGGAAATCCTACCAATGGTGGCACATTCAGATTTAATAAAGGCGCCGTTTCTGACTTTCATTTTAAGAATTTATCAGGCGGTGAAAAAGCGGCGTTTGATTTACTCCTAGATTTTATTGTCAAAAAGGAAACTTTTAACAACACAATATTTTGCATTGATGAGCCGGAATTACATATGCATACGAAGTTGCAAGGAAAGTTACTTGAACAACTTTTTGTTCTTTTGCCAGATAATTGTCAGCTTTGGATATCCACTCATTCAATAGGTATGGCCAGAAAGGCTGCTGAACTAGATCGAGCGAATCCTGGGCAAGTGGCATTTATTGATTTTCATAATCAAGATTTTGATCAAACAGTAAAACTTGATCCGACTAGTAGTCCGACTCGTGAATTTTGGAAAAATATGTTTGAGACAGCGCTTGATGATCTTTCACAATTAGTGGTTCCTGCTAAAGTGATATTTTGTGAAGGAAGAAGACTCGGTTCCAGCGGAAGAAATCCCGCATTTGATGTAAAAGTATATACCACGATATTCTCTGCAAAATATCCAGATACTGATTTTATTCCTCTCGGAGGAACTAACGAAGTTCAAACTGATGGAAAACTTAGTGGGGCTTTACTTAGAAAGTTGGCGCCGAGCATAAAAACATGGATGGTATTTGACCGAGATGATCGCTCCGAGGAAGAAATTCAAGATCTAAAATCAAATAATATCAAAGTTCTCGCTAAGCGTGATCTTGAGAGTTATTTGTGGAGCGATGAAATTTTAACAAAACTTGCAAATTCAAGGGAGAAAAGCCCACAAGCTCAAATCATAATCAATAAAAAGAATGAGTTGTTATCAACCAACTCTTTAACTGGTAAGCCGAATGACGATATTAAAGTGGTCTCTGGGCAATTATATAACTTTTGTAAAACTACACTTTCTCTTATTCAGTGTGGGAATGACGCAGAGTCATTTGCTAGAGACACTCTAGCACCACTAATAACTCCTGATACAGAAACCTATAAAGAGCTTGAAGCAATTATTTTGAAAGATGAGAGATAGGTCGCAAACTTTAAAAAAAGAATCAAGAACCACTTTAATTATTGGCGCTGGTGCAAGCACTGATTTTAGTAGAGCTACTAAAAAAGATGATGATGAAAAAGAGGAAAATAAAATAAATTTACCGACTGGCGAAGAATTAGTCAGAAAAATGATAAATTTTGGCAACGAAATTCCAAAATATTTTTTGTACGGATATCTAAGAAAGAATTTGTTAAAAAATAACAATTTATCTAATCCCAACTCTTCTGAGTTATTGTCGATTCTAAGTAGAATGTTGTTTTATGTTTCTTCAGACATTCTTCACAGTTCAAATAATGGTCAAATTACAATCAACAACTACTATATTAATCAATTAAAGCAGCGTGATAGTGATAATGTTCTTAATCGCGATTTACATGATCATGTTCAACTTTTTTGTGAATCTTTGATTAAATCTGAGATTGTAAAAACCACGAATCCAAATCACAGCACTTCAAACCCAAGTCTAGTTTTAGAGAAAGATCAAAAGAAATTAGCTGAACTAATAATTCATGAGTTACTGGATTTAGAACCTTACTACAATTTATCAAAACTATTAAGGGAATACGATCCTCCCAGTATTGATAATTTCTTGTCTCAAATCGAAAATGAGAAAGTTGATATTACCACGATTATAAAAGGCTTTGAAGATACAAAAGAAGAGAGGGGAAAGTTAATTGTTGCCGGAAAAGAGCTAATCGCTTTTTATTTGTTTAGATCGGAGGACTCAAAGATATTTAATTCTGAAAATCGTATTTGGTATAGATGGCTCAGAAATGCTATTATGAACTGCGGCTCAAGTTCAGATGAAATAGAGAAGAATCTACAAAGACTCTCATTGATATGCTTTAATTACGACAGAAGTTTAGACTTTTTTTTACAAGAAAAATTGCGACCTAATCTTTATCAAGCTCTAAAAAAACGAATAATTTATCCCTACGGATCATTGTCAGAATCTGAATCTAATAAGTACATTTACGGTTTTTTAAAAAACTTATCAACTCACGAACCCAATGACTTGTGTGAGATTTCTAATCTTTTTCTAACAAAAAATAGCTTCCTTAAAGAAGCTGCGAAAAAAATTAAAGTAATTGGAGAAAGTGAGCGGGAAGACGATGATATTAAAAATAAATTTACTAAGGCATCACAAGTTCTAAGGAACTCAGCAAATCTCTATTTGCTTGGGTTTGGTTTTCTTCAGGAAAATTGTTCAAAGTTAAATTTCTTAGAGATCCCTAGGGTTAATTCCATCAACATAATTGGCTCCAACGCTTTAGTAAATCACTTTGTTTTGAATTTGCGTTGAGTTCCACCATAATTTTTAACCAAAAATTTTTACCAATTAGGGCAGTTATAAAGTAAAACTTTACAACTGAGTTTTGTCTAATTTTTGGCAAAAGCTAAGAAGAAAAAATCCTGATTTGCTAGTAAATCAGGATTAAAAAACTTGACCTAATTTGGCGATTTTAGATCCGAATAATTTAACCAAGAAAATTCCAGATCACTTCCCTTCCCCACAAATACAAGAATTCCCCCTTACTTTGTCCGCCACTCGTCCGACGGCTTCCATCTTAGAAAAATAAGGCTTCTTAATATCATGTCTGTCAGACGTCAGACAACAAATAAATCTAATTAATTTTACCGTCAGCCACTTGTCGGACTGCCTTCAAGCTTAGAAATATCTCACTTCCCCATGAGTTAAAACCAGAACCTAAAAGGTGCGTTGGGTGTGCTATTTTTTCGGCTATGCCGTAGTAAACTTTGAGTTACTTTGCAGATTTTTTCAGCGCATACTTTGTTTTAGTTTGTGCGTTTGATTTTCTGTTTTGTGAAGTTTCTTTTAAAGAAATTTAAGGGGATAATTTTTTTAAAAAGATCGAAAACTTGTCAGGAATTTGGAACAAATTTTAGATTAAATTTTTGATCAAAATTGAAGGAGATTTGCGATGATAAGAAACAACAAAAAGTTGATCTTTTTAAGGATCAACTTTTTAGAAAATTTGGTTAGGATATAAATTTTATTTCCTGAAATTTTTAACTTTAATGCAGGGTGATGACCTGCAAAAATTTGATTATAATTCAGCTTCAAAATGACAGCTACCAGTCAATTTTATTTGACGCCTAATTTTTAAACCCAGTTCAAAATCGGCAAATTCACTTAGGTCATCATCGGTAATTTTAAGCTCTTTAATTTTTTCAGAATTAACCCAACCTTTAGATAATTTTCTAACCTTAGAAAATTTGTCGCCAAGATTCCTAATAATATTTTTTAGCTCTTCCTCAACATCATCGAGATTATCAGAGCTAAAATAGTATGAGAGGGTGTTTTGCTCACCAGAAACTCCAAACCTATCTGCTGCATCGCTAGATTGAATAGCAAAGGCAAATTTGCCTTCTATATCGCCAAAGTAATATCTTCCCATTGTTGCGCCCTCCTATCTTATTTTAAATGACATTACATCAGCCAAAGAAGTATCTGAGTTCCAGAACTTGTCCCTCTCCACTCTTAAATCAGGAAGTTGTGGATGTCTGATTCCTTCAAGCTCTTCTAAACTGAAATATCCAAGCTCTGCCATCATGTCATCGCCAAGATTAGCAAATCCAAAGAATAACTTTTCTATCGGATCATATTCGGTAACATACCAAGTTGCCGCTCCTGCTGGGAAAAAGAATTTGGTTATTACTTTAACATCGGCAAAATCTTTTTCTTCGTTTTCGTAAATGGGTGGCAATTTTTTTAGAATTTCTTGAGTAAGAAGTTTCATATTTTCTCCTTTATTTGGTTATTAACGGTTAATAAACAAAAGCGCTAAGCGCTGTTGCTTATAACCGGCTGCCAAGCGGCGAGCGTCAGGAGGAGCGTAAAAAAGCGGAACGCAGTGGAGCTTTGAGGAGCGGATGGACATTTTTTGAAGTCACCGTAAGGAGCGAAGCGAGTGGAGGGAAAGGTGGAAGAAAACCGAGCCTCGGTTCTCGAATGACTGACGAATGTTAGTCAGAAATTTTTCTTCGATTAAAAAACTAAGAATCAAAAATTTGTGGCTTACAGTCGTCAGGAGTGAAGAGAAGTGGTGCGGGCGCAGGTTTTATCTACCTTGACTTCAAAGAAATGGCTGACGCTAAAACCCGCAGACCAATTTTTCTTTTTTAGAAAAACGCCGCCTAGACTCGGTCAATTTTCGATTGAAAACATTAATGAAGTGAAATTGACACCGACAATTAATGAAATCTTAGCCGAGTTTTATTCAGCTAATTTACCACCCATCCAAATTGCAACTCCAAGCATAATAAAGAAATTCAACATCATCAAAATCCGTATCCCGAAGGGATAAAGGACTTAAATTTTGTTACTTATAAATCTCTCTACGATGACCAAGCTCAATAATTATAATAACAAGCTTTTCATCTTCTTTACTACAAATCAGTCGATAATCCCCTACCCTGAATTTATAGTAGCCACCAAAATCACCTAATAAAGGCTCTAAATAAGCAGCAGGATTGGTCATTAACTTCTCTATGATACTTTTCTTCAAACGAGACTGAATTGGCTTGTCCAACTCATTGATTTGTTTTTGTGCCTTCTTAGTGAAGATTATCTCCCAAACCATTAGTCAACATCCTTAAAAACTTCGTCAAAACTAACAAAACCTTCACCAGATTTTTTAGCAGCATCCAAAGTTTTTTTGGCACTTAGCATGTCCTGAATTTCATGAAATTTGGGATCTAAAATCAAAGATAAGCCTTTTTTGATATAGTAAGATTTTGATCTACCCTCAAACTCAGAAACTTTCTCTAATTTCTCGGCAAGGCCATCTTCAATGTTAGCAGAAATATTAACTGTCATAATTGCTCCTAAAAAAGTGATTTATATTATTTTTACTAATATTTAGTAATTTAAGTATAAATAGTCAAATCTGATATTTTCAAATTATACCTTTGAAGGTTTTCTAATTTTTTCAGGATAAAATGTCACACTTCAAGAAATCTCGGTAACTGCCTTTTATTACCGAGACTAAAATAAACTTAGTTAGTTCCCAGTTGCAGAAGGTTCTTTGGACTACTGCAAGAAATCAAAAAATTTGCCTTGTAATATTTTTTGATTTCTTCGGCATTGACTTTGCAGTCATCAGGAAATTCTCTTAAAATATCTTCAGCACTTCTAACCCAACCATTAAGCCTTGCTGCTTCAATATTAAAAGCCTTCATAAAATCTTGATTGATCTTTAAATGAGCGTTGCCGTTTTTGTAAAAACGCGCTTCCATGAAAAGACTATTTTTTGCAGTATTGTTATTTTGCCAATTTGGACGCATGTAAAATTCCTGTTTCTCACCGTAAGAAGGTTTGGTATCCCATCCAAACGATTTTGAAGTTTGTCCATCAAATCCTAAATTGTTTGCGACTGTTATAATATCATCAATCAAATCAATAGTGTTTTGAGATAATCTTTTATCAGAAAAACCTTCCCAATAACCCCTTGTAACTATCCGGTAGTCAATGCAATAATGGCTTTTTGCTTGATCTCTATATCTCCAGCCATCTTTTTCCCAAGTTGTTTGATTAGATTTGTAATTTCTTATTCCTTCACGCTCTGTCAGTTTCTCGAACAAATCCTTAATTTGTTGGTCAAGATATTGATTGGCATTCTTAATAACCCAAATCAACACCGCATAAATATTTGATTCAGTAAAATCAATTGAGCGGTCAAGTTTACCAAGTAGAGTTTGCCTTTGAGAACTGCATAATCTTTCTTTTATTTTATCCAATTTAGAAAAAATTTCTGCCCAATAAAAATTCTTCAAACCTTTGATTTTCATTTTAAGATTTTTTTTCACTTCCTCAAGTTTTACTCCTAGCTCTTTCATTAATTTTTCATCAATAGTTCCTAAAACCTGATAAGTTTTCATCAACTCGTTTAGATCTCTTTGGTACAAAGCAACAAGAACCTGCACTAAATCACGACCTGCAACTAATTCATTTTCAATTTCAGCCTGTCTTTGTTGTTTTTTGCGCGCCAATTCATCTCCTTCTTCTCTCCATGTTCTTTCCTCCCCTCTTTGTGCTTGAATTTTAAAAACACTTTCAAACCAAGAATCAAAAGGATCGCTTAAGTTATCTCTTCTGTAAAATCTTTCTTCGTCAGCAACTAAGTTAATTTTAATAACTTCAACTTTTGCTCTTGCTGCTCTTTCAGCATCTAAAAAATTAAAATCACCAAGAACTTTAACCGTCGCTTTTCTGGCAGCTATGCAATCTTTCAAAAGCTCTGATTCTTGCCAACGCTGAGGAATCACAAGGTAAATAAATGCCGCGTGTGCTTCTCTGATTATTTTTGCGCTCCAGTCTTCAAACTGTGAGTAAGGAGGATTTGAAAAAATAATATCTACTTCTTTATCAATTAAAGTTTGTTCCCAAAAATCAGTTCCAAGTAACATTATATTTGCCGCCATCTGATTTATTAAAATTTCTGATTTCTCGATTGCATATTTGGTGCTAATATCTGCCTTTGGTTTAATAAGTTTAAAAATTTCTTCGCTATTCTCTTTATAACACCAATCTTCTTCTGCACTACATCCAACTGCAATGTTGTGTTCTTTGACTTCTTGGCGTACCTGCTTGAACTTCTCAAAAAATCCTCCATTCCCTGCCCCAATATCCAGAACTGAGTAATATTTTGAATCTCTGTCTTTTTTAGCTAAATCAAAATAAATGGTTTCAATCATCTCCTTAGTTGTTGGATAAAATTCAAAATCCTGATCATTTTCTTTGAGTTGATTCACTAAAGCTGAAGTACTCATAAATTTATTCTCCTTAAATTTGTCATTAACGGTTTATAAACAAAAGCGCTTAAGCGCTGTTGCTTATAAACGGCTGCCCAGCGGCGAGCGTCAGGAGAAGTGAGCGGAGTGAAACGAAGCGAGCGGATAGACATTTTTCAAAGTCACCGCAAGATCAGTTTTTTATTGGAGCGAAGCGGAGATAAAAAAGTTATCTGAAGGGAAAGGTGGAAGAAAACCGAGGCACGGTTGATTTTTTTCTGGCAAATCTTGGACAGAAATTTTCTTCGACTGAAAAAATAAATAATTAAAAATTTGTGGCTTAGATTTGACTGGGAAAAATCAATGGTGCGGCCGCAGGTTTTATCTACCTTGACTTTAGAATAAATGGCTGACGCCCAAACAAACAGACCAGTTTTTCTTTTTTAGAAAAACACTGCTTAGAACCAATCAATTTTCCTTAGAAAATAAAAAAACTTAAATTGATTCCTATACTGCTCCCCATTAATTCTT
>DENL01000054.1 GCA_002359655.1 Rickettsiales bacterium UBA2645
GTTGGAAGACTTGTTTGGTCATAAAATTCAGACTTTTTTCAAGTTAATAAGAAACAGTTCGCAAAAACAGGATCACTGCCTTGTGACGTTTTAAAAGTTATTTTTTGATTATTTTTTCAGAGCTACTTCTTTGATAAAGAGGTGGTGCAAGCTAGTAACCAAGAAATAAAAAGCAAACAAAAATCTTTAAAAAATCCTCATCACTGATGCGAAGAATCGAAGATCTCTTAAATAAAGATTGAACTCTGCGTTCAAGAGATCTTCAACTTTACTAATCAAGGACGATATAGGTTTTATTTATGAATTGTAGTACATTTCAAACTCGACTGGATGAGGAATTTGCTCGTATCTTTCAACTTCTTTCATTTTTAATTCGATGTAAGCATCAATTTGCTCGTCGGTAAAAACATTACCTTCTAACAAAAATCCTCTATCTTTATCAAGAGCTACTAGAGCGTCACGCAAAGAACGCGAAACCGTTGGAATTTTCTTCAAGTCTTTCTCAGAAGAATGATATAAATCTTGGTTTTTTGGCTCGCCTGGGTGAATTTTATTTTTAATTCCATCAAGACCAGCCATCAAAAGAGCGGCACAGGTTAAATAAGGATTTGAAGCTGGATCGGGAAAGCGAGTCTCAATCCTACGCGCTTTTTCGTTTGTAACATGAGGAATACGAATTGAAGCCGAACGATTTTTTGCTGAATAAGCCAATAAGACTGGGGCTTCGTAACCTGGAACCAATCGCTTATAGCTGTTTGTTGTAGCATTGGAAAAAGCGTTTATTGCTTTGGCATGCTTGATGATTCCGCCAATATAGAATAAAGCTAGTTCAGAAAGATTAGCATGCTCCTTTCCTGTAAAAAGATTTTCACCATTTTTCCAAATGGATTGATGAACATGCATTCCTGAGCCATTATCAGCAAAGATTGGTTTTGGCATAAAGGTTGCTGTTTTGCCGTAAGATTGACAAACATTGTGAACTACATATTTGAATTTTTGGATGTTGTCAGCAGTTCCAGTAAGAGTATCGTATTTAAAACCAATCTCAAATTGCGAGTTGGCAACTTCATGATGATGCAAAAGCGGAGTTAATCCAACTTGGCGCATAGTTTCAACGATTTCACCACGAAGATCTTGTCCGGTATCAAGCGGAGCTGGATCAAAGTAGGCGCCTTTAATTTGTGATCTGCGACCTAAATTTCCACCCTCGATAATTTTTCCTGAATTGTGTGGAGCTTCTTCTGAATCAATAAAATGAGCAGAGCTATGAGTACCAGTTTGATAGCGCACATCGTCAAAAACAAAAAACTCTGGCTCTGGTCCAAAGTAAGCTGCATCACCAATTCCACTTTTTTGTAAATACTCTTCGGCTTTTTTAGCAGTAAATCTAGGATCTCTGTCATAACCTTTATTAGTTGTAGGCTCAATAACATCACAAGTAATTACAACTGTCGGATGAGTTACGAAGGGATCGATAAAAGCAGTATCAAGCTGAGGAATCATCATCATATCAGATTCATTGATTTGCTTCCAGCCAGAAACTGAAGAGCCATCAAAAGCAACACCTTTTACTAACTCTTCCTCACCAACTGCATCAGCACAGTGGCTGATATGAAGCCACTTTCCGTTGTAATCAGAAAAGCGGAAATCAATAAATTTAATATCGTTACTTTTAACCATTTCAAAAATAGCGGAAACACCAGATGCCTTGGACATTTTAAATTACCAGAATTTGAAGATTTTATGAGAGAGGGATTTGGCAGATTTTTCCTGCCAGTCTTTTGCGACGAGAACGATTTTTTATTTTTTTAGCTTTAAAAAGTATAGCTGTTTTTACAGTTTTATAAAAAAATTTACCTCGAAAAAATCTTAATTAATAACGGTACAGAATTTCTGATTGATTTTTTTTCAGCGCTTCTCTACAAAGCGCGCCTCCTTTTACGAAGCCTCTAAAATTCCCTCATGCGCCCTTAGCTCAGCTGGATAGAGCAACAGCCTTCTAAGCTGTAGGTCAGACGTTCGAATCGTCTAGGGCGCACCAAGTCTCACTTTAAATTAAAATTTTGTTTAAATTTAGTTTTAAGATGAGTCGCTTCAGTCGGGCAAAACTGCTCATACGCAACAGTTTATTTATTTTCTTTCTCCAAAAATTGCGGTGCCGATTCTGATATAATTTGCATCCAAAGCGATTGCTTCTTCAAAATCTGAGCTCATTCCCATTGAGAGATTTTTTAGATTATTTTCTTTCGCTAGCTTCGCCAAAAGCGCAAAATATGGAGAAGCGCTCTCACTATTTGGCGGAATACACATCAATCCCGTCACATTTAGACCGCATTTATCGCGAGAAAATTCAGTAAACTTTTTTACAGCATCTGGTGCGATACCGCCTTTTTGCTGCTCTTCGCCAATATTTACTTGAATAAAAAATTCAGGATTTTTTTTCTGTTTTATAATTTCTTTTTGAAAAATCAGCGCCAATTTTTCGCTATCCAAAGTTTGAATTATATCAAATAATTCTATTGCTTCTTCAGCCTTATTGCTTTGCAAATGGCCAATTAAATGTAGTTTTATTTCTGGATTTTCTTGGCGAATTTTTGACCATTTTTCTACAGCTTCTTTGATATAATTTTCACCGAAATTTTTGCATCCCAATTTGATTGCTTCTTTAATTTTTTCTACAGTTTGTGTTTTAGAAACAGCAATAAGATTGACCTTTGATTTGTCTTTTTTGTAGAGTTGACAGGCTTTTTCAATTTTGCTATTAACTAAAAATAAATTGCGCGAAATTTCACTATTTAAGTTGCTGGTCATGAATCAAAAAATTCTGTTTGAAGTAAAAAAATTTGAGCAAAAAAATAAAAAAATAAATCGTGGTAAAGCTTTGCCTGCAAGTGTTTTTTTTACTGATCGGAAAAAAATTTCTGATTTTGAAAATACTATAAAATCTCTGCCAAAAAACTCTGCAATTATAATTCGTGAATACGATTTAAATAAAAAAGATCGCGAAGTTTTTGCTAAAAATATTCAACAAGTTGCTAAGAAAAAAAACTTAAAAATATTGGTTGGAAAAGACATAGCTTTGGCCAAAAAAATTAATGCTGATGGAATTCATTTTTCTGATTACGATTACTTACCTTTGCAATTTTTAGAGCAAAAAAAATTTAAGAAAAAATTTATTTTTAGCTTTTCTTGTCACAGTTTTAAATCGGTCTTGAAAGCAAGAAAAATCAGGCCTAATTTGATTTTTATTTCACCAGTATTTCCAACTACAAGTCATTTGAACACACAAGCTTTGGGAATCAAAAATTTAGCGAAAATTTCTTTGAAAATTAAAAGCAACTTTTACCCTGCATCGCGGTTTTATGCACTAGGCGGGATCAACCTTACAAATCTACCTTCAGTTAGAAAGCTTGGTTTATCAGGCTTCGCTGCAATAAAACTATTTTCAAATACTTTATGAAAATTACTCCAGTTATTCTTTCTGGCGGATCTGGTACAAGACTTTGGCCGCTTTCTCGTAGCTTAAATCCTAAGCAATTTCTTAACTTAGTCGATAATTTTTCTTTATTTCAAAAAACCGCCTTACGTACCAAAAACGAAGAAATCTTTCACAATCCAATAGTAGTCTGCAATAATGAACATCGCTTTATCGCGGCTGAAGAGTTACAAAAAATTAATATTACTCCTAAATCAATTATCTTAGAGCCAGTTGGTAGAAATACTGCGCCCGCTATCACAGTTGCAGCTTTAACTGTCGTTGAAAGTAAGAATGACGACCTAATTTTAGTAATGCCTTCAGATCACATCATTAAAGACGAGGAAGCTTTTATTAAAAGTGTTAGCTCTTCAGTTAAAGCGGCTCAAAATGGTTATTTAGTAACTTTTGGCATCATTCCCAATACTCCAGAAACTGGTTATGGGTACATTAAAAAAAGTAAAAATTTAGAAGGTTTTACAGAGATTTTTGCTGTCGAAAAATTTATTGAAAAACCTAAAAAAGAAGTTGCTCAAACATTTTTAAAACAAGGCGACTATCTCTGGAACAGTGGTATATTTATGTTTAGGGCCTCTGCATATTTAGAAATTTTGCGCCAGCTAGAAAGTGATATTTTTATTAGCTGCTGCAACTCATATAACCGTGCTATTAAAGACTTGGACTTCATTCGCTTATTTGCCGAAGATTTCGAGAAATGCCAAAATATTTCTGTCGATTATGCGGTAATGGAAAAGTCAAGCAAAGTAGTTGTCGTTCCGATAGATGTTAATTGGTCAGATGTTGGTAACTGGAACACTCTTTCAGAAATCACCTCGAAAGATGAAAATGGCAATAATTTGATTGGCGATGTCGTAGCTTTAAAAACCGAAGATTGTTACATAAATTCCAAAAGCAATTTAGTTACTGCAATTGGACTGAAAAACCTTATAATTATTGCACTGAAAGATGCCACTCTGATTGCAAATAAAGATAATGCTCAAGATGTTAAAGAGTTATTTGAAATTTTAAAAAAACGCAAAAGAGCAGAATGCGATTCTCACAGTAAAGTTCTACGTCCATGGGGCAGCTTTGAAACTATCGATCTTGCTGAGCGTTTTAAAGTCAAAAGAATTACTGTTAAACCGAAATCAGCTTTATCATTGCAAATGCACAATCACCGAGCCGAGCATTGGGTAGTTGTGAAAGGTACAGCACATGTAACTTGCGGCAGCAAAGAATTTGTTTTAACGGAAGACGAATCAACTTATATTCCAGTTGGAAAAAAACATCGACTTGAAAATAAAGGTCAAATTCCTTTAGAAATAATCGAAGTTCAAACAGGAAATTATCTCGGAGAAGACGATATAATAAGGTTTAGCGACATTTACGGAAGATAATTGATGCAAGTTTTTTGGATTATTCTTTATCAAGAATTACTCATCTCTTCACGAGAAATTACAAAATTTTTTGCCAATTTTTTGTTCTTTCTAATTTCAGTAGCAGTTTTTTTTATTATTTCGCAAAACCAAGAAAATCAAAGCTCTACAACTTTTTATTCAGTCGCTGTAGTTTGGTTTTCTTTATTATCTTGTCTGATTTTTTCAACAGCAGAATTTTTAAAAAAAGATTTTGATGATGGCACAATCGAGCAAAACCTTACTTCAATTGATAATTTTGAAATTTTTATTTTAGCAAAAATGTTAGCAAATTGGCTGATTTATTCTCTGCCAATTTTGATTTCTATTGTTCCAATTACTTTTTTAATGAGCCTTGATCAAGATTTGATAATCAGGCTCACACTGTTGACTCTTTTGGCAACTTTAGCGATAAATTTTATTTGTAGTTTTTGCGGGAGTTTATCGGTAGTTGGAAATGCTGCTCCATTGATCGGCGTCATTGCTTTTCCACTAATCATTCCAATTTTGTTAATTGCTTTTGGTGGATTGAATACAGATCTTAAAACTAGTGTTAGAATTCTTTTGGGACTGAATATATTTATTGGATCAATTACAGTTTTTGCGACAGCAAAGATTATAAAAATAGCAGCAGAATAATTTTCAGTAAAATACCAAAATTACTTAGTCGCTAATTCGTTAACAAACTCTATAACCACTTGACCAATTCCAACTGGCTCACCCTCTTTGAATTTGATTTTACCAATTTTTACATCGTGATCGGTACGAATTGAGTTTTCCATCTTCATGGCCTCAATCACTACAAGCTCTTGGCCAGCTTTTACTTCTTCGCCCTCTTGAACTTTGAAGCGAATAACTTTTCCAGTAATTGGCGAAGTTAAACTTACGGGCTTAGCATTTTTCTGAATTTTTGGCATAAATTTGTAAAGCTCAGCATTTCTTGGCGATAGAACATTCACAAAAACATCTGAACCAGAATATTGCAGTAAATAGCTTCCAGTGATATTGTTTTCTCTAATTTTTACTCCAATTGCTTTACCGTTTACCACTCCACGAAAAAGCTTTTCACCGTTATTCCAAGAAGATTCTAACTCAATCTTTTTATGATCACACTCAACTTTAACATGATTGTTCGATCTATCCGTAATCATAACTAGGTAAGATTTTTCATCCAACATCACCACCCAACGATCTGATATTTGCTTTTCGCGATGATTCAACTGACCAGTTATTTTGCCGTTTCTTTCGTAGTTACGCAAAAATATGTGCAAAGCGCTTGTAATTAGCACCTCTTCTGATTCTGAGTTTAGCTCATTACCAGAAAAACCTTTTGGAAATTCATTTTTAATAAAGCTGGTTGAAATATCGCCGCTGACGAATTTTTCATTACGCATTATTGTTTCAAGGAAGCTGATATTATGTGAAACTCCACCAATAGCAAAACTTCCCAGAGCATGACGCATATGACTGATTGCTTCATCACGATTTTTACCGTAAGAACAAAGTTTAGCAATCATGGCATCATAAAACATGCTGACTTCGCCACCTTCGTAAACTCCAGAATCAACACGAACATTTTCATTTTCTTCTGGTTCAATATAAAGATTGATACGACCAGAAGATGGCAAGAAACCGCGGGATGGATCTTCAGCATAAATGCGTGATTCCATCGCCCAACCATTAAGCTTTATATCTTCTTGCTTGAATGGAAGTTTTTCGTTTAAAGCAATTTTGATCATCAGCTCAACAATATCTAAGCCGGTAACAAGCTCGGTAACTGGATGCTCAACTTGCAAACGTGTATTCATCTCAAGGAAATAGAAATTTTTATTCTTATCCATGATATATTCGATAGTACCTGCCGAAAAATAGCCTACTTTTGCGGCTAAAGCTTTTGATTGCTCGTACATTTTTTGACGAGTTTTTTCATCAACAAAAGAGCTTGGCGCTTCTTCGATCACTTTTTGATTATTACGCTGAATAGAGCATTCTCTTTCACCCAAACAAACCGTGTTTCCTTGCTTGTCAGCGATGATTTGGATTTCAATGTGACGCGGATTTTCGATAAATTTTTCGATAAAAATACGATCGTCAGAGAAGCTGTTCCGAGCTTCGTTTGAAGCCGACAAAAATGCCTCGGACATTTCTTCACTTTTCCAAACAATTCTCATACCCTTTCCACCACCACCAGCAGAGGCTTTAACCATCACAGGGAAGCCGATTTTTTCGGCAATTTCTAGCGCTTCTTTGTCATCTTTAACAACTCCCATATGACCAGGAACCGTACTAACACTGGCAGCAATGGCAATTTTTTTTGATTCGATTTTGTCGCCCATCATTTCAATTGAGTGCACCGAAGGGCCAACAAATATTACTCCGGACTTTTCTAGAGCATTAGCAAAAGCACGATTTTCTGATAAAAATCCATATCCTGGATGAACCAGAGTTGCACCAGTTTTTTTGATAGCGGATAAAATTTTATCAACATTTAAATAGCTTTGCGAAGATGGTGAATGTCCGATATTTACAGCCTCATCAGCCATTTGTACAAAAAGCGAATTGGCGTCAGCATCAGAATAAACCGCAACAGTTTTAATGCCTAACTTGCGACAAGTTTTAATAATACGACAAGCAATTTCACCGCGATTAGCGATTAGCAATTTATGAGATTTGTACATTTTGGAAAAGAAATTGATTTGCTATGGAGTATCTTTAAAACTTACTCGAGCTTGTTGCTAAGCGATATTTTGAAAAGTGGGCGCATGCTAAATTTGAAGATAAAAAAATCAAACTATTATCTTTAGCAACTTACCAGAAAATCTTTTAAGCCGCATGAAACAAAGCTTTATCAACTACATAAACCTTACTAGAATTAATCGACCAATTGGCATTGGATTACTTTTTTTACCATGTCTTTTTGGCATTTTTTTGGCTGAAAAAAAATCTTATTTAGATTTTACAAAAACCTTTTGGATGATTTTTCTTTTTGCTTTTGGATCAGTAATAATGCGTTCTGCTGGCTGTATTCTTAATGACATTTTTGACAAAAAATTTGATCGTCAAATCGAGCGCACCAAAAATCGCCCACTCGCTTCAGGACAAATTAACCAGCGGGAAGCTTTAATTTTATTATTTATACTACTCATAATCGGACTTTTAATTTTACTACAGTTTAACTTCTTAACTATAATGTCAGGGTTTTTTGCACTTACTTTGGCCGCCATTTATCCTTTGATGAAACGAATAACTTATTACCCGCAAGTTTTCTTAGGACTGGCTTTTAATTTTGGAATCATAATGGCAAACCTTGCCACTAGATCTCAAATCAATTTTAGTTTTATAATTTTATATTTTGCCGCAATAATCTGGACATTAATTTACGACACAATTTACGCTTACCAAGATATTGAGGACGACTTAAAAATAGGTGTAAAATCTAGTGCTATAAAATTTGGTAAAAATCCTAAAAATACTTTATTAGCTTTAAGTTTATTAATGTTTTTAGCTTTATTTTTTGTTGGATTTTTCGAATCACTCAACTGGCGCTTTTTTCTGATTAGCGCTTCAGCTTTCTTTTTGCTGGCACAAAAAATAATCACTTGTGATTTTTCAAATGCTCAAAACTGCTTAAAAGTATTTAAAGAAAATTTTTGGATTGGCGCCTTAATTTCAATTGGAATATTTTTAGGATGATGCGCGTTGGATTATTTGGCGGAAGCTTTAATCCTCCGCATCAAGGACATATTCATATAAGTCAACTGGCGATTAAAAAGCTTGGACTAAATCAAATCTGGTGGATTCCGACCGCTTACAATTCTTTTAAAGAAAAAGGTATTTATGAAAGCTATACAATACGCTGCGAAAAATGTGAAAAAATAAGTAAAAACCATCCAAAGATTCATTTAAAAAAAATTTCTGAAATTCGCAGTGAAAAGTTAATAAAAAATCTGCAAAAAAAATACCGTAATCATCAATTTTTTTGGATTATGGGAGCAGATAATTTACTTAGATTGCATGAGTGGGAAAATTTTAGAGGATTAATAAAGACAATCCCTTTAGCAATTTTTAGCCGTGAAAATTTTTTACTAAAAATTTCTAAAACTAAATCTTTTCAGATTTATAAAAAAATGCTTTCCGCCGATAAGTCTTTGCCAAAGTTCAAAATTTTTAAAACTAAAAATCTTAATATTTCTTCAACACAAATACGAAATAATGCTAAATTATATAGTTGATACTCATTGCCATTTAGATCTTATCGAAAAACAAGGGATCACTCTTGGTGAAGTTATTGAATACTCACTCAAAAATAATGTAAAAATCCTACAAACAATTTGCACAAAAATTACTGAAATTGAGAGCGTTTTGAAATATACTAAAGATCATGATTTTATCTATGCATCAGTTGGGATTCATCCTTGTAATGTTGGAGAACAGTCAAAAATAAAGGCTGCAGAAATTATAAAAATCTGTGAAGAAAATTCTAAAATCATCGGCATTGGAGAAACTGGGCTGGATTATTATCATGATAAATCAGCTATTGACCTACAAAAATATAGCTTTGTCGAACATATTAAAGCTTCAGCTAAAACCAATTTGCCACTAATAATTCACAGTCGCGACGCCGATATAGACATGATGGAAATTTTAGAAGCTGAGCAGAAAAATAATAACTTTCCTGCACTTTTACATTGCTTTTCAAGCTCAAAAGAACTGGCTAAAAAAGCTTTGGATCTAGGAATTTATATCTCAATTTCAGGAATAGTTACTTTTAAAAATGCCCATACTCTTCAAGAGATTGTGAAATATCTACCACTCGAATCTTTGTTGGTTGAAACCGACTCACCTTATTTAGCACCAATTCCATTTCGCGGAAAAATAAATCAACCAGCCTTTACGAAACACGTAATAGAGTTTATCGCAGAGTTAAAAAATTTAAGCGTTGAAGAAATTACTCATCAAACTACCGAGAACTTTTTTAAGATTTTTAAAAAAGCTCAAAAATTATGAAGAAAGATTTCATGTCAGAAGCAATTGCTCAGGCTAAACTTGCTTTTGAAAAAGATGAAGTTCCAGTTGGAGCTGTTATTGTAGAAGATGGGAAAGTTATAGCCGCAACTCATAACTTTAATTTGCACCTAAAAGATCCAACTGCTCATGCAGAAATTCTAGCTTTACGTCAAGCTGCCCAAATAAAAAATTCGGCTCGACTTGATGATTGCGATCTTTACATAACTTTAGAACCTTGCGCTATGTGCGCTGCAGCCATTTCTTTGGCTCGAATAAGAAGAATTTATTATGCCTTATCTGATGAGAAATTCGGTGCTATAGAAAACGGGATAAGAATTTTCTCTGGTAAATCTTGTTATCATAAACCAGAAATTTACTCAGGAATTTATGAAGAAGAAGCTAGAAATCTTTTGGTGAATTTTTTTAAACTAAAGAGATAAGTTTCACGTGAAACTATTTGACAGGGGAAAAAAGATTTTTAGCTTGAATATAAATAAAAATTGCAGCAATAAATTTTCTAAACCCAATCAATCTATGACCAATTCAATAAAAAGAGCTAAGGTTTTTTCAATTGTCAATCAAAAAGGCGGGGTTGGAAAAACTACAACCACAGTCAATTTATCAACCGCCTTTGCAGCAATAAAAAAGAAGGTTTTATTAGTTGATTTAGATCCTCAAGGCAATGCTAGTACTGGATTTGGCATTACCCAGTCTCAGAGACAAAAAACTATTTACGAAGTTTTAATCAATGAATGTTTGATAAAAAGCGCAATAATGCCAACTCGCATTCCCAATCTCAGTATAGTCACTTCAACTGTTGATTTATCAGCTTGCGAAATTGAATTAGCTTCAGCTAATAAAAGAGAATATATTTTGCGCCGCACTCTAAAAGACGTGATAGATGATTATGATTATATTTTAATTGACTGTCCTCCATCTTTGGGAATGCTAACTGTCAATGCTTTGACAGCATCTGACTCAATACTAATTCCGATGCAATGTGAATTTTTTGCTCTTGAAGGATTAAGTCATTTGTTGACCAGCTTAGAGCTTGTGAAAGAAAATTTGAATCACACTTTAAAGATCAGTGGCATAATTTTAACAATGCATGACCGTAGAAATAAATTAACTGAGCAGGTTGAAATCGATGTTAGAAGTTTTTTAAAAGACAAGGTTTTTAGAAATGCTATTCCAAGAAATGTAAAACTTTCAGAAGCTCCCTCTCACGGACTGCCAGGAATAATTTACGATTCTAAATGCCCCGGTTCAACTGCTTATATCCGACTAGCAAAAGAAATTTTAGAAAGAGACATATAACTAGTTACCGAGCAAAATTACTTGGTTTCACGTGAAACATTAAAAAAACTAAAAAATGAAAGAAACTGCACAGCAAGAAAAGAAATTAGGTAGAGGTCTTTCAGCCCTGCTTGGCGAGAGTAAATCAAAAAAAATTGACGATTTTGAAAATGAGTTTGGCAGCGCAGTTGACTCTATAAAACTTGTTCCCGTTGAGAAAATCACTGCTGGAATTTATCAGCCAAGAAAAACTTTTGACGAAGTTGAGTTAAATGAGTTATCAAAATCCATAAAAGAAAATGGTCTAATTCAGCCAATTATCTTACGTAAATCTGACGAAGAAGATAATTACGAAATCATTGCCGGAGAAAGAAGATTTCGCGCTGCAAAGATTGCTGGATTAAGCGCGATTCCTGCGATTATTAAAAAAATTAACAATCATGAGGCGCTAGAATTAGCAATTATTGAGAATGTTCAAAGAACTGATTTATCTCTGATTGAGGAAGCGGAAGGTTATAAGCAATTGATCCAAGAATTTTCTTACACTCAAGACCAAATTGCTAAAAGAGTTGGTAAAAGCAGAAGTCATATCACAAACTTACTTCGTCTTTTAACCTTACCACAAGTTGTAAGAAATTTTCTTGACCAAAAATTAATCTCAATGGGCCATGCTAGAGCAATTATTAACTCTAATAGTCCAGAGAAAATAGCTCAAAAAATTGTTAAAGATTCTTTAAGCGTTAGAGATGTTGAAGATCTAGTACGCAATGAAAGGGTTGAAAAAGCACAAACTACTCCCGTTTTGATTCGCACCGAATCGAAAATAAAATTCTTTAATAGTGATTATCTTGTAAAATTAGAAAATGAGCTATCTGAAGTCATCGGAATGGAAAGTAAAATTTCTTATAATTCCTTTAAAAATAGTGGGAAAATTTTAATTAAATTCTCTGAGTTAAATAAGATTCAGCAATTGATTGAAAAAATTAAAATGATAAATTCTAGCTCCCTAGGTAAAGGCTAAATTAGCTTCTAATAAGTTCCTGATAAAGAAGCCTATCCCATTTTACCAATGAATAAATCGCTTTTCCGAGATTTATTAACAGTTTGATTAAATATTTAAAAATTCAAAAAACATGAAGCTCCAAGCCCATTCATTTTTATCAGAAATAGAAAATTATAAACCAGGTAAGGCAAAAATTGGCAATAAAAAAGCCATAAAATTGTCTTCTAATGAAAATGCTTTGGGATCAAGCCCAAAAGCTGTAGAAGCTTTTAAAAACCATATTACGGAAATTGTTCGTTATGCTGATGGATCTTGCACAGAATTACGCAAAGCTATCGGTGTTAATAATAATATTGATCCCGAGAAAATTGTTTGCGGCGCTGGCTCTGATGAAATTTTAGCTTTTTTAGCTACTGCTTTTGCTGGAATTGACGATGAAGTTATTTACAGCCAGTATGGATTTTTAATGTATCCAATTGCCGCTAAACGAGTTGGGGCAAGATCTATAAAGATTAAGGAAAAAAATCTAAAAGCTGACATTGATGCTATTCTAGCGGCGATAACAGCTAAAACTAAAATTATTTTCATCGCTAATCCCAACAATCCAACAGGATCTTACCTGAACAAAAGTGAAATCGAAAAACTAATCAAGGGCGTTCCTAAAAATATTTTGATAGTTTTAGACCATGCTTACGAAGAATTTGCCGAAGTTCAAGACTATCCAAATGCTATAGAGTTAGTCAATCAAAACGAAAATGTAGTGATGACTAGAACTTTTTCGAAAATTTACGGCCTAGCTAGTTTGCGTATTGGTTGGTGTTACAGCTCTTTAGAGATTACTGAAATTTTAAATAAAATACGCGGACCATTTAATGTTGGTGGTCCAGCTCAAGTTGCTGCTATAGCTGCCTTGCAAGATGAAGAGTTTTTTAAAAAGTCAAAAGATCACAATAAAAAATGGTTAGAAATTTTTTTTAAAGAACTATCTCAAATCAAACAAATCAAGGCCTATCCATCAATTGCTAATTTTATTTTAATTGATTTTGGTAGCTTTGACCTCTGCAAAAAAGCTAACGATTTATTTTTAAGCGAAGGAGTGATTTTGCGCGAGATGCAAGCTTATGGCCTAGAAAATTGTCTACGCATGACAATTGGTACAGAAGAAGAAAATCTACATGTTTTAAAAATTTTAAAAAATCTTAGTTAATGGATTTTAGTAACTTTAGCTCCTCAGATTGGCAAAGCTTTAGCTATTCATCGCTACTACTTGTTCTTTTACTTTCTGGTTTATTGAGTCGAAAAGATATTTCAGTCGCAAAAATTTTAAAATATTTAGCTCTCTGGTCCCTTGTTGCAGCCTCTTTAGTACTAATTTACAGCTATCGTTATGAATTTTCTGATTTAAAAAATCGCTTCCTCAAAACGCCAATTCGGGATAATCC
>DENL01000018.1 GCA_002359655.1 Rickettsiales bacterium UBA2645
TGAGTTTGAAAACAGGCTCTAGACGTGCGTTTCTTGGTTCTTTGCATTTAGGCTATGAAATTCATCCTCTTGATGGACATGTGGCTTTAGAAAATAGAAGGTTTAATTTGGGAAGAGTAAACTTCGAAATTTTAAGTCGCTCTATCCAAGAATTTTCAAATTCTCAAAATCTTTATGATGCTGTTCATGATGACAATGATGCATTTTTCCTATTTAGACCTTTAGCATATTTCTTTGCCGTGGTTATTGAAGGTCAAACTGGCAGATCGCAGATACACAATAATGACTTGAGCGAACAAAAAATAACTAATTTACGAAATCTCCGAAATTCATTGAGAGAGGGATTTGGAAATTTGGTCAAAATTCCTAACGCTTTAAGTCCAGTTCAAGCAGCAGATTATGTGATAGGTGTTTTATTAACGAGAGATAATTTGAAAGATATTAAAAGATTTTTTTCGGTTGAGAAGTCTACTTCAGGTAGAGTATTGACTTCCCAACATAATGGAGAAGCGATAGAAAGAAGTTTTAATTCTTCATCTGATATCGCTGAAAATTTGGCCTCTTACTTCGTTTATTTCTCCAAACTATCTTCAGCACAAAGTAGAGTGGCCAATGAAGTATTGGGCAATCTATTGTCGCGTGGTTCAATTGAAGTTCAAAACCCGCAAGCTGCTCCGCTTCAAGGGCAGACTCAAGAAAATTCAAATTCAATTTGATAGTTGGTGAATTTTTTAAATTAGGTTTTTCAAACAGTAGAATTAAAGAATTTGGCGTCACTTCCATTGCTGAAATTTTAGGACAAGTTGACGAAAAAAAGTTTGACAAAATTGTACAGCAAAAGTTTGAGAAGTTGGTTGGTAGTTTGTTTTAGTTTACTTTTTAAACTAAAAAAAATTTGAAATCCTTCTGAAGGTTACTATTTAAAAATGCAACCTCCTTTAAAACTTTTTCTAAAACCAAAATAAATCAAAAAAATGTCCAACCAACAACAATACAATTTCGATGTCGAAGTCGGCAAAGTTTTAAACTTGATGATCAATTCGCTCTACACCAACAAAGATGTAGCGCTTCGTGAATTGATTTCTAACGCAGCAGATGCTTGTGATAAATTGCGTTATTTGGCAGCGCAAAATTCAGAAATTTTGCAAGCTGATGAAGAATTAAAAATTTCAATCACCACCGATAAAGCCGCAAAAAAACTGATCATTCGTGACAATGGCATTGGCATGAATCGCGAAGATCTGATCCAAAATTTAGGAACCATTGCCAGATCCGGCACTGAAAATTTCATTAAATCTTTAACTGGCGACAAACAAAAAGACGTGCAATTAATTGGCCAATTTGGCGTTGGTTTTTATTCCAGCTTTATGATCGCAGATCAGGTGGAAGTTATCTCGCGCAAGTTTGACTCTGACAAAACTTTTAAGTGGGTTTCTTCGGGCAGCTCTAGTTTTAAAATTGAAGAAGCTAATGATGAAGAACTAGGTTCCCCCTATTTAGGGGGCTTTGAGCATAAAGAAAAAGATCTAAACAATCTTTTTCAGCGAGAAGGCGAACGCGTTAGCGGCGCGATGGGGGTGCAAAATAGATCTGAACGCGGCACTAGAATTATTTTGCATTTGAAAGACGAAGCAACTTCTGATTTTTTGGATCGCTTTCACATCAAACATGTGGTGCAAACTTATTCTGATCACATCAATTTCAAAATCGAATTTATCCCAGAAAATCTGGAAGCGGGCGCCAAGATTGAAACTCTAAATTCAGCAGCAGCTTTGTGGAAAAAAGCCAAAGAAGAAATTACAAAAGAGCAATATCAAAATTTCTTCAAACACATTTCGCACCTTCCTGGCGAGCCTTTCATGACCATTCACAATAATGTTGAAGGCTTGGTCTCTTACACCAATTTGTTGTTTATTCCGGCAACCAAACCTTTTGATTTATTTCACCCAGATCGTCGTACTTCAGTGAAACTTTACGTCAAAAAAGTTTTTATCTCGGAAGATTTAAATTTGGTTCCAGCCAACATGCGCTTCTTGCGCGGCTTGGTTGATTGCGATGATTTGCCACTAAATATCAGCCGTGAAAATCTACAGCACAGTTTGGTTTTAGAAAAAATCAGAAAATCAATTGTCAATAAAGTGCTCTCAGAGTTGAAGAAAAAAGCTGTTGAGAGCGAAGAAGAATATCTGAAATTTTGGAATAATTTTGGCGCAGTTTTAAAAGAAGGACTTTGCGAATCTTCAGAATTTCGCGAGAAGATTTTCGAGATTTCGCGTTTTTATTCTTCAAAATCTCCTGACAAATTAATCTCACTTTCTGAGTATTTAGACCGCGTAAAGACTGGCCAAGACAAGATTTATTTTTTAACTGGCGAGACGGTTGAAAAAATAAAATCTTCCCCGCAGCTTGAAGCTTTTTTACAAAAAGATGTCGAAGTTTTATTTTTAACTGACGCAGTTGACGAGTTTTGGGTGACAGTTGCTTTGCCTTACAAAGACAAAGAATTTCAATCAATCAATCGCCACGATGTTGACCTAGAAAATGTTGACAAAGTGAGAGAAAAAAAATCTGAAGAAGACGAAAATAAAGCAAAAGAACCTGAACTAAAAGACGCCGTAACTTCTGAATTTGAAGGTCTAATAAAATTCATTAAAACAACTTTAGGCGACAAAATTAAAGACGTCAGAATCTCAAAAAAACTTAACCAAAGCCCAGTTTGTTTAGCGGTGGACGCTGGTTCAATGGATATTCGTCTTGAGAGATTTTTGCTTGAGCAAAAACAAATTCAGGCGGGAACGGCAAAAATTTTCGAAATCAATCCAAACAATTTAATCATTAAATCTTTGAACCAAAATTATCTCGACGAGGCAAAAAAAGCAGAAGTCACTGACCGTATTTTTACCTTGTTTGACTTGGCTTGTATTATTGAAGATGAGCCAATCAAAGACGCTAAAGATTTTTCCAGAAGATTGCAAAGTTTGATGTTGTAATGCTTGCGAAATTTGTAGAGCCTAAGCCTAAAAAAATACTCGGTCTAATTATCCTCCCCTTGAGGGAGGATCGAAGAGCGTAGCGATTCGGGGAGGGGTTTACTACAAAAGCTCTCGAGTATCTCAAAAGCCGAAAATAGCCGTTTAGGCTATTTTCTCCCCTCACCGACTCAACCAAAGGTTTCGTCGACTCTTCCTTAAAGCGGGAGAGTGATCAGATCGAGTTTTAGAATAATTTCCCCGCGTAAATTTAGCTGAAATTTGAATTGTCGCCTTAAGGCTAAAATTCAAAGCTTTTCCTTCTTCTCCTCAAGCAAATCGTCGGCTTGCAGCAATTCGGACTTAGCGTTTTTTTCTAATTTTTCTTTAGCTTCTTTGGCGTATTTTTGGCACTTTTCTTTTTGCTCAATCATGCAATTAAATTGTGCCAAAGCTAAAATTGATCTGCCTTCGTCATTAATTTTTGCGTAAGCGCTGGCTAATTGTTTGAAAAGAAATGGGTTTTCGTTTTCGTATTTTTTGGCTTCCTCCAACTTTCTAATTGCTAGTTTAAGCAAGTCTTTGTCGTTTTCTGGCAGCACAATAATTGCAGTTGCAAAAGCAATTCTAGCTTGCGCTGCATCTTCTTCGGGCAAGAATTTTAAAGATTTGTCGTAAGCCAAAATAGCTTCGTAAATTTGTCCTGACTCAAAAAGAATTTGTCCTTTGAGCTCGTACAAAAATCCTAATTCCAAGAAATCGCGCTTAGCAGAAATTATTGCATCAAGCAGTTTTAGTGATTTTTTGCTTTCACCTTTTCTAAAAAAAGCGATTGATTTTTTGTAATTTGACAATTCGTCATTTTGCTTTTGATATTTTTTCAAAATTGCATCTGGGTTTTCAATAAAGCTCTCAAGCTTTGCCAGAACGCGATCCATTTCAGGTTGCAGATCTTTATTAATTTTTTTGTCCGAAAATTTTACGCCAATTGTTTTATTTTTGATCAGATCAATCCTTTTTTTGCTAACAGGATGCGACAATAAATATTCGTCAATTTGGCCTTGGTAACCAATCATCTCGCTTTCAAAAAATTCTAACAATTCTACCAGCCCGTCGGCGGGATATTGCATTTTGCCAAGATATTCAATGGCGTGATTATCCGCAGCTTCTTCTTGGCCGCGAGTATATTTCATGAACAGGCGATTGGCGGTGTCAGAGCCGCCCAAGATCAATCCCATTCCGGCATCAGGAGATCCGCCAAGAGCGGCGCCAATACCAAGCAAGTAGCTAAGAAGCATGGCACCTTGAGCGCTTTCAGCTCCTTCAGAAGAGCGTGCTAAATGACCGGCGGCAATGTGTCCACTCTCGTGCGCTATTACCCCAATTAGGGTATCTGGAGTAGCGTATTTTCTGATTAATCCCGTATTAATAAAAACATTTTGCCCACCAGCAACAAAGGCATTTAGACTGTCGTCGTTAACAATGTAAATTGAGATATTGTTTGGATTTAAATTAGCGGCCAAAAAAATTGGTCTAGCTAGTTGGCGTAAAAATCTTTCCGTCTCCGCATCGCGAATCAAAGATGGTTGAGCGGCGTTAACTGTTGTTGTAAAAAATAGAAAAAATAAGCTGAAAAAAATTAATATTTTTTTTGTCATCTAGAAAATGAATATTTAAAATAGCTAGCCAACAGTGTCTAATCTGGTGTTTTGTTTGTCAGTTCTCAAGTTTAATTTCTCGCTTCAAATGCCTTCTCATCTAAATAAAAAAGTGTTTAATGTCATGCAGTACATTGTGCTGTGGATCAGCTTGTTTACAATGCTGGCGCTTTTCATTTTTCTTTTTAGCGCTGATTTGAAAATTCCACAACAAACAATTACGCAAAAAATCGACATTAAAAATAAAATTAATATTTGCCTTCCCGAAGATTCGCAAATTCTGAAAAACTAGAATGAGCAAATTTAAAAGTCTTTCATCCATTCGGGATACGGAAACGCGACACGAGTCGCGCCCCGCCTTGCGGGGAACCCCATCCCCTACGTCAACGGGACATACGGGATCCAAGAAATATCACAATCCTCTAGTAAGAAATTTTTTAGATAAAATCAGGGCGGAAGACGGTTTGTCGCTCAACACAATTTTGTCTTACCAAAAAGATTTACAGCTTTTTGACACCTTTCTGACCACCAAAAAAATTACTTTAGAAAAAGTCACAACCGATGACATCAAAGACTATTTGTACGATTTGCACCAACAGGATTTAAAATCAGCTTCAGTCAGCCGCAAAATTTCGTGCTTGAAAAACTTCTACGGTTTTTTGGAAAGTGAAAATTTAATAAAATCCAATCCCGCTCTTTATTTACAAGGGCAGAAGCGCGAAAGCAGATTGCCAAAATTTTTAACTGAAAAAGAAGTTTTCAAGCTGCTTGATTTTACCAATCGTGATCAATCTGAATTCGGAATAAAACTTTCTTGCATGTTGGAAGTCTTGTATTCTGCGGGTTTGCGGGTTACTGAATTAGTCTCTCTGCCAATAAGTGCCATTGCTGAAATTGAAGAGAATGGCAAAAAAACTTTGCGTAATTATTTGGTGGTAAAAGGTAAAGGCAGTAAAGAAAGAATCGCTGTGCTCAATAAATCCGCCATTTCAATGCTGATAAAATATTTAGAGCTGCGCAAAAAATTGGGCCAAGAAAAATCAAAATGGCTTTTTGTCGGAACAATTCGTGCCAGTAAAAAAGCTGGCCAGATCAGAGAAAGAGACGCTAAAATTGCTGATACGCATTTAACCAGACAGCGTTTTCATCAAATGTTGAAAGAGCTTTCAGTCAAAGTTGGCATTGATCCAAGCCGCGTTCATCCACATGTCATTCGCCATTCTTTTGCTACACATTTGCTGAATAACGGTGTTGATTTGCGCGTGTTGCAAGAGTTGCTTGGACACACAAATATTTCGACAACTGAAATCTACACTCATATTTTGGATTCAAAATTGCGTGAGTTGGTTTTTAAACACCATCCTTTGAGCGCTGTAAAAATTTCTAATTAAAACAAATTCGGGATACGGAAACGCGACACGAGTCGCGCCCTGCCTTGCGGGGAACCCCATCCCGTATGTCAATGGGACATACGGGAAACAAATTGATTGGTTAAAGAATAAAAAATTTACACCAAGATTGACCCAGAGGTTGATTAATTTGTGATTACCGGTGAAATTTAAGAAAAATAATTTTTTAAGAAAAATGTCTAAATCAACAAAACCAAAAATAGTTTTTAACTATCAGAAATCTAATGAGTACAAAAACTACCACATAGATGGTGTATTTGGAGGGGTTCTTCCGACAACTAACGTATGGTTTGACGTGTTTATTGAGAAGAGAGATTTCCCAAAAAAGGTAGAATGTGAATTAGATGTAAAGACAGGAGTTTTAACGGAAGTCAAGCAATCTAACCCTGTAAAAGACAACGAAATTCTAAGAGAGTTGCAGGCTGGATTCACGATGAGTTTAGACACTGCTAAAACTGTTAGAAATTGGCTTGATGAAAAAATCAAGCTCATCGAATCAGAGCTAGAAGCAATTAAACAAAAAAAATAGAGTTTATGAAAAATATTCAATCATCACACACATCCGCTAGCGCAAGAGCATATTTTGGAATTACAGTAGCTGCAGATTTTTGTTTCGCTGTCGGTCAACAAAAACAATATGGCATGATTTTGGCTAAAGAAATCATGGACGAAACTGCATATCTGATGAGCTCTGATATAAATTCAGAAAGAATTAATAATGCCTTAAAAAGTGATACTGGAAGCGTTGTTTACAAAAGCCTAGAAGAATTAAAGCGTGCCTACAAAGCCTAAGAAAATAAAGTTCAAAAAAGAGGCACAGGAAGATTTAGATTACTTCAATCAGCACAATAAAAAGAAGGTAATCAAAATTTTTGAATTAATTGAAGATATTCAATCCAATCCTTTTAGGGGGAAGGGAAAGCCTGAACCTTTAAAACATCAGTGGCAAGGTTGCTGGTCGCGCCGCATTGATGACAAAGGGAATAGACTAATTTACAAAGTAGAAAGTGATGTAATAATCATTGTTTCCTGCAGATTTCATTACAAAAAATAGGGGGTCATATTGCGTGGTTTGTCTCTTACACAAGTTTCTTCCATCTCAAAAATACCATTCAATAAGCCACTATCTCGCTTCATTTAACTTATTAGTTCTAAAACAAATTTATGGTTGAGCAAATTTCTAAAAAACAATCCGAAAAACCCGTACTAAAAGATCGCCTTGAAATATTGAAAGGACTGAGTGCCGCGCATGTTGATACGCTTGATATTTTGTCTAAACAAATGAAGGGCAAAACTGGTGCTGAATTATTGATGCTACAAAAGGCAAGTTTGGCGGTGAAAGCTTCAATGTCTAAATATGTTGATTTGATTGATTTGGAGCAGCAGAAAAAAATTCAAGCGCAGCAATCAAAAGATTTTTCGCCGACAGAAAAAAAATCTCGCGAGGCCGCTGAGCAAAATTTTAGTTTGCAAGAAGATATGCAAGCTTTGTTGTCAAAAATCGTTAGAGCCTACAAAGAGTTGGGTTTTGACTGCGAAGCTAAGATTGCAGAAAATGGCAAAATTAACGTTGATGTGAAAATGCCAGAACAATTCAAAGGCCAAGATCCTCTCAAATTATCAGCCGCAGATTTATCCAAAGCCAGAGAAGCACTAACTCAACAAAAGCCGGGAACAAGTCCAGAAAAAGCCTCAGCGCATGTTCTCAATGATTCAAAAAATCAGGGAATAACTCTAGGCTAAACCTCGATCTAATCATCCTCCCGCGCATGAAAAACAAAAAACTCGATCCAATCATCCTCCCCTT
>DENL01000048.1 GCA_002359655.1 Rickettsiales bacterium UBA2645
TAAAATTTATCAGCAGTGGCAAAGACATAGATTGATTTGTTCTAATCAGATCAGGATTCGTGATCATCTTATGAGTTTGAGTGAAATGCTGACTGTGATGGTGATTTACCAAAAAGCGCCTTCTATGCAAGCGTAATGAAATCTTTCATCACGGTTTTGATGCCAGTTTTTTCAAAAGAAATTTCTAGTTTATTGCCGTCAGCACTTAAAACTTTTCCGTAGCCAAATTTTTGGTGAAAAACTCTTTTGTTAAAAATGCTATTTTGATTATCGCTGTTTTGACTTGATTGCGAAGGCTTTGCAGAGTTTTTATAATCTGATTCAAAAAAAGAATTTTTAAAATCATTTCTAGATTTAAAGGAATTTCCACTTTGATAAACCGAGTTAAAACCTTGATTTTGAACAAAAGATAAATCTTCAAACTCAATTTCTGCTTCTGGTAATTCTTTTAAAAATCTTGACGGAATTTGCATCTGCACATCACCAAACACATAGCGACTTTTAGCGTGAGATAAAATCAATTCTTTCTTAGCACGCGTAATGGCAACATACATCAAACGGCGCTCTTCTTCAACACCGTTGCGCTCTTCAACTGATCTTGCACTTGGAAATAATCCGTCTTCAAGGCCGGGAACAAAAACCAGATCAAATTCCAAACCTTTCGCAGCATGCACTGTCATTACTGTGACGACATCAGTTAAATTTTTATCTTCACGCGCTTCAATCAAAGAAACATATTCTAAAAACTCAACCATGCTGGAAAAATCAATAAGGCTGTTGATGAATTCTTCGATATTTTCTAAACGACCTTGCGCTTCCAAAGTATTTTCTGCTTTCCACATCGTTATGTAACCAACATCGTTTAAAACAGATTTTGCCAAGTCTGACAAAGTTGCATTGCCGACTTTTTCATGAGCTTTTTCGATAATTTCGATCAGGTTTTTCAAGGCTTCACGCGCCTTGCCTTTTATTGCATTTTCTGTGAGAGATTTTTTTATCGCTAAAAAAAACGAAATTTTTTCCAGCTTTGATCTTTCGTAAATTGCTGAAATTGCAGCATCGCCCGCTCCGCGTTTTGGCACATTGATAATTCGGGAAAGCGCTAAATCGTCATCTAAATTGGCGCAAATTCTTAAATAAGCGATTGCATCGCGAATCTCCATACGCTCATAAAATTTCATGCCGCCAATAACTTTGTAAGGCAAAGAATTATGAATGAAGGCTTCTTCAAAAGCGCGAGTTTGATAGCCAGCACGCACTAAGATCGCAATTTGTGACGATTTGTATTTATTAGCCGAAGTTGCGATGCGAATCATTTGCGCAATGCTTGCCGCTTCGGTTCGATCATCAGGAAAAGAAATTACTTTCACTTTCTCGCCCTGCCCCGCTTCAGTCCACAAGGTTTTTCCGTGGCGCTCAGTATTTTTAGAAATTACGCAATCTGCCGCTTTCAAGATGCGCGAAGTTGAACGATAATTTTGTTCTAAACGAATAACTTTGGCGCCAACAAAATCTTTTTCAAAACGCAAAATATTGGCGATATTAGCACCGCGCCAACTATAAATTGATTGATCATCATCGCCAACGCAGCAAATATTTTTATGAACTGCCGCCAATTTTAAAAGCCACTGATATTGAGCGTTGTTGGTGTCTTGATATTCGTCAACCAAGATGTAGCGAAATTTATCTTGGTAATAAGACAGCACTTCTGGCGAGGAAGAAAATAAAGTTAAATTATGCACAAGCAAATCACCGAAATCGGCAGCGTTCATTGACTTTAAACGAAATTGATAAGTTTCGTAAACTTCCTTAATTTTAGGCAATCCCCATCGTTGCGCTGACGCGTCAACTCGATCCCCTTTAAATAAAGGGGATCCTGCGTCCGTAACTTCAAAATTTAAATTTGCTGTACCAATCATTGCATCTTTCAAACGCGAAATTTTGTTTAAATAAGCTTTCGGCGCGAATTGCTTGGTATCGATATTGAAGTCAGACAAAATTTGTTTGAGCAAACGCGTTTGATCGTCATCGTCGATAATTGTAAAATCGTTGCGCAATCCAACAGCTTCAGGATGGCGGCGCAAAATACGCGCTGCAATTGAGTGAAAAGTTCCAACCCAAAGATTGTTAACTTGATCACCAATTACTTCGCCAATTCTTTTTTTCATCTCCGCCGCCGCCTTGTTAGTGAAGGTTACCGCCAAAATTTGATAAGGCGAAGCTAAGTAAGAATTTACAATATGAATGATACGCGAAGTTAAAACTTTAGTTTTTCCAGTTCCCGCTCCAGCCAATACCAGCAATGGTCCGTCGGTAGTTTGTACTGCTTCGTTTTGTGGAGAATTTAGATTCATGAAATTTTTAGGATTTTAATTATGTACTACAAGATAGCCGCGATAATTATCTCCGTCTTTGCTATTCATCGCTTGAAAAAGTTTCGCTAAATCAACCCAATACCAATTTGTTTTGTGTAGTGCGACATCTAAAACAAAAACGGAATCACTTGTCTCATCGTAAGCAACAACAGGCGAAAAATGGCCACGCGCGCCGTTACCAACAATTTTTCCATCAAAATTTACCACTATAAAATTTTTGGAATCGGCTAAATATTTTTTTAAATCTTGGCGAAATTTTTGCCGCGATGCTTCATCATTTTTTTCGACATAATTTTTCTGCACTTTGAATTTATAAACTTCACTCAAGATTTGGCTAAATTCCGATAAAGTTGTTCCAGCATCAAAAAATTCTTTATTGTTTTTTTCACCAGCCGCAGCTTGTAAATTAATGACTTCGCGCTTTTTAATTTTATCAGTTTGTTCATTTAAAAAACTCAACTGCGAATAAGAATGAAACTCAGAAATTCCGCCGCCAAGAGCTTTTGGTTTTTGAATCTGATTTTCTTTCTGATTAGGAATTTTTTCGCGCTCGGTAGTAGCGTTGAGCAAAATAACGCCAGTTGCAATCGAACAATAAAGCGGATTGATTTGTGGCTGATAAAAATTAACCAACTGATAAAAATCATTTTTAAATTGGCTGCGCTGCAAGCGTTTCAAACCTTCAGCGCTATTCCAGCTTTCATTTATTGAAGCAAAAGCTGGCGCAGAAACGCTGATTGCCAAAATAAAAATTGCTGAAATTATCCGTAAAAAATATTTCATAATTCGATTTTAAAAATTTTAAGAAATGTCCAACGCCCTTACAATCAAAGATAAATGCGAGTTGTCCGTAATTGTGATAGTTGAAAAATTTTTGAAGTTTTTGGAAGTTGAAAAAAGATATTCCGCTCACACGCTTAATTCTTACCGCACTGACATTTTTTATTTTCTCGATTTTCTTTTTAAGTTTGATGAAAAAATTATCAGCAAAAATTCTCTAGAAAATTTAACTGTTCATGATTTTCGCCGTTGGCTTGGTTCGCGTCTTGAAGATCATATTAATTCGTCCAATGCCAGAGCACTTTCTAGCTTGCGCTCTTTTTTTAAATTTTCTAACCAAAATCTGCTGATAAAAAATAATCAAATCGAAAAAATAAAAACGCCAAAAATTGCCAAGCCAATTCCAAAGGCAGTCGAGAAGATTGATATCGATAAAATTTTAGCCGAGATTGGAAAAATCAGAACAGAGAGTTGGCAAGCCAAACGAGATTTGGCGCTGCTTACTTTGATTTATGGCTGCGGACTGCGTATTTCAGAAGCTTTGTCGGTTACTAAAAAATCACTTGAAAATAATCAGACTTTAATTGTTAGCGGCAAAGGCAAAAAACAAAGAATGGTTCCGCTACTGCCAATTGTGCATCAACGCATTGCAGAATATTTAAAAGTTTGTCCTTTTACGATTAATTTTGAGCAGCCAATTTTCTTAACACCAAAAGGAAAAACATTGTCGCGTCGTGATTTTAGCGGCTTGATTCAAACCATTCGTACTAATCTTAATTTGCAAGATACCATTACACCACACGCTTTTCGTCATTCTTTTGCCACTCATCTTTTAGAAGCAGGTGGTGATCTACGTGTGATTCAAGAATTACTTGGACATGAAAATCTGGTTACAACTCAGCGTTACACCAAAGTTGATAAAAAGCGTCTTTTAGAAGTTTTTGCCAAAGCGTCAAAAAGATAACTACTTGCTTTTTTTCGCTTGTAGATTTTTTAAAACTGGCTCAGCTGAAGCGTTTGAAGTAGCTTTACTAGTTTGGCTAATTGTGGAATTTATGTCCGGACTTTTACTCAAATCATCTTTTTCTTTTTTTAGCAGCTGAGCATAACTCGCCTTTAATTCTGGGTATTTCTCTAACAAAACTTTTATTACTTTGTTATTTTTCTTTAAAAAAGCCATGGCAAGAAATTGTGATTTTGCTGTCATTTCTTCATAAATTCCAGTTTCCAGAATTGTTCTAAAAATTAAGCTATTGCCATCTTCTCTACAACAATTCATAGCTGCAGAAATTCTGTTAGAATCTTCTGCTTTCAAAAAATTAGAATCGCGACCAGATTTTTCAAAAATAGTATTGAATGTTTTAAAGCTATTTTCTCCAGAATATTGAGCGCAATAATGCAGAGGAGATCTAAGATTTTTTTCAAACACTTTAACTTTAGCACCTCTGGCAATCAGAAGATCAGCAGCTTCAAAAGCTTTGAGTCGGCAAGCAAGAATTAAAGGTGTTTCTCCATTATCATTTCTAAGTTCGAGATTCAAAAATTCTTGAGCAAGCGAGTTATTTAAAATTTTTTCTAGTATAGGAATGCTATTATTTTCTATCGCCGATAAGAAAATTTTCTTTAACTCTGCTGAACTTTTTAACTCTCGAGCATTTTCCTCTATTGTTTTTTGCAAGAGACTTTCCTCTTCTTGTTCTTTGCTTAATTTATCTTCTGCTAACATTAATTTAGCTTCACGCTGTATGAGGCGTAATTCCTTTTCGCAAGATTCTTTTATATCTGGATTAGCTTTAGAAAATTCTACTACTTGCTGAGATTTTTCTTCAACTCTATTGATGGGAATTTCATTATTTACTGACTTCGTATTATTTTGTAGAAGACTAGCTTCGGGTTGAATGTCTGTGGAATCCTTCTCTTTTCGATGTTCCAAATCTTGGGTCAGCGTTTTTTGTTCAGTGATTTGTGCTACAGCAAGATCACTATCAACTTGTAAATCACCAATAAGAGCTCTTTTTGTGGCAGAATTTTTATTTTGAAAATCTTGCTGATAATCTTGAGCAGAATCAAGAAACAAATTCGTAGTCCGCAGCACCAACAAATTTACGATATCTTGATTATTATTAATAAAAGCAAAATCAAAAGCAGTCTGTCCTAGATGATTAGGAAAATTAGGATTTTGAAAGTTAGAAAAAAATTCTACCAAATCGTAGCGGTTAAACATAGCAGCAAGATTCAACGCGGTATTTCCAGCATTATCTAAATAGATATTCTTGTCACAAACAATACTGGCCATTTCTTGATCTGCATTTATAGCTCTGCAAACAATGTGCCCCAAGCTTTCGCCGTTAATATTATAAGTCTGTGAAAAAAGCGGATATTCACGCAAACAAAGTTCGGCTGAGAAATGATCATTAGCAAAGATTGCGCGGATTAAATCACGATATTTAGCTTGAAATCTTTCTGTGCTGGGATCTTTGGGAAAAAAATTGATTAGTGGCACAATATTAAATTCTCGGCGCAAAAATTCATTTTCTTGGCTGAGAAAATAAAGCGCTGGTAAATCGAAAGCTTGATAAGCTCTTAAAAACTCTCTTCTTTTTGCGGGATAAAAATCAACTGCTTTTACTAGACCGAAAGGAAGTCTTGCTCTACTCATTTTATTAACAATTTTAATATTTCTCAGGATTAAATTTTTGCACTGGTCTGGCGTTGGTTTTAACAGAGATTGTCGATTTGATGATTTGATTCATTTGCTCTTTTGAAATTTCAATTGCCGTTTTCAAGACATACCATTTCATGCCTTCAGTGCATGGCGGAGTTGTGAGAGAGCCATCGTAGAAAAATATTTTGTCATGTTGTTTGACGATTTTTGATAAATCGACAACACCTTCTTTTTTCTGGTTCGAAAAAAATTCGATTAGTTTTTTGAATTCAGGATTTTCTTTACCAACTTCTAAAAAGATTGCGATTGCAAGCCATTGTTCATCGTCACTTTTGTGATAAATTTGCATTTCAAGTGAGTGTGCTACACCATCAATTAAATGCTCGCTTGGATGATGGAATTCCGCACGGCGGATAAAATATTTTTTCTTGCCGCGCAAAATAAAATCACGACTGTCAAACTCAATTATCATCGCGTGATTTTTAAACTGCTTTTCTATGTCAGATTTATTGTAGAAAAATTTCAGCTCATTGTTGCTGAAGTCAGATTCTTTAACATCAATTGGTGATTGGTTGTAGCCAATTTTGCAGAATTTATATTCTTCTTTCAAATCGCCCCAATTATTTGGTCCACTAGCTGTGCTGTAATCCCAATTATCAGAGCAAGACAAAAGCAAGCTAAGACAAAAAAATAAAAGAATTTTTCTCATGATTTTTTTTCCAAATTTCTAATTCGCGTAAAGCTCTTTGGCTGTAGGCCTCTTTGCGATTGGCTTTATTGATTTTTTCTTCCAAATTTTCAAACAAACCGAAATTTACATTCATTGGTTGAAAGTCAAGCCCTTCGTGACCAAAAGTTATGTGATTTAAAAGCGCACCAATTGCTGTTTTAGAATTTGGCGTTTTTAGCGCAAAATCTTTGGCAAGAAAAATTCCGCAAAGCAAGCCCATCGCAGCTGATTCGACATAACCTTCAACACCAGTAACTTGGCCAGCAAATAAAATATTGGGCGATTTTTTGAAGCGTAAAAATTCGTCTAAAAGTTTTGGCGAATTAATAAAAGTGTTGCGGTGAATTCCACCAAAGCGGGCAAATTCTGCGTTTTCAAGCCCAGGAATTTTACGAAAAATGCGCTGCTGATCGCCATATTTCATTTTAGTTTGAAAGCCAACGATGTTGTAAAGCGTGCCAATTTTATTATCTTGGCGCAGCTGAATCACCGCGTAAGGCTTACCAGCACGGTTTTTAGAAAATTGCGCCTCGTTTTCTAAAGGCTTGATGTGGGGATTGGTCAGCCCAACTGGCTTCATCGGGCCAAAACGCAACGTCTCGCGGCCACGACTGGCCATCACTTCAATTGGCAAGCAGCCATCAAAATAAGGTGTGTCTTTTTCCCAATCTTTAAATTCGGTTTTTTCAGCCGCGAGCAAATCGTCAACAAATTCAAAATATTGTTCTTTGTTTAGCGGACAATTTATGTAATCAAAACCTTCACCTTTATCGTAGCGCGACTGAAACCAAGCTTTAGAAAAATCAATTGAGTCTTTGTAAATAATTGGCGCGATGGCATCAAAAAAAGCTAAATGCTCGCAGCCAGAATTTTCTAAAATTGATTTACTAAGCGTGTCAGAAGTCAGCGGCCCTGTTGCGATAATCCATTTTTCATTTGAGTTGGTTGGCAACTCTGCAATTTCACGGCGCGAAATTTTTACCTTGCCAGTTTTTAAAAGTTCATTTTCGATGAATTTTGAAAAACCCTCGCGATCCACCGCCAAAGCTGATCCAGCCGGCACTTTATTGGCATCGGCCGAACGCATCACCAAAGAATCAAGCAGTCGCATTTCTTGATGCAGCAAACCAATTGCAGTTGTGACATCGTCAGAGCGCAAAGAATTTGAACAAACCAACTCGGCAAAATCGGCAGTGCGATGGGCAAAAGTTTTACGCTTCTCATCACGCATTTCAAACACCTCAACCTCAAACCCTCGAGAAGCCAACTGCCACGCCGCCTCAGAACCCGCAAGCCCCGCACCGATAATATTAACTTTTGTCATTTAATTTTTTTAAAGAAATTTTATCTCAAATTCAAATTTTCAGACAGAAAAAAACCGACGGCTCCATAATTCGGAACCGCCGGTTTTTTGCAATGATACAGTTTGCGAGACCTATTAATTTCCTCTAACAATTTTGCACATTCTTCTGTATCCAGGTGCTACAGAGATCTCATCTTCAACACTTATTATATCTGTAATTTCAGCATTTTTCTTGGCAGATTCGACTGTGATGTCAGCATTTGAGTAAAATAAGCTGACAGGAAAACGGTATTCAGCGCAAGCTTTTCCTTCTTTCAAAGACTTTGATCCTTTTATTGGAAGCTTTTCATACTGAAAATGATCCAAATCAGTATATCTAACAGTATGGCAAGAAGATAGGGTCATTATAAGAACAGTTGCAATACTGAGTCTAATTTTCATTTTTTTAATTTTTGAGTTGATAGATAAGTAAGTGGTGACCTTAGGGGTTAAGATCGCGGCGCAGTTAAAGGTTGATTGAAAAAGAAAGCAAATAAAATTTGTTTTAGTCCAAATTAGACAATCTTACCTAATGCTTGATCTAATCACCCTCCCCTTGAGGGAGGGTCGACGAACGAAGTGAGTCGGGGCGGGGTCAGAATAGAAAAATTAAGATTTTTTAATTTTTGATTTTTTGAAAAATTATTAATTTTGTAGCATTTTTTTAAAAATATTCAGACAGCAATATTTAAAAAAATTAAAATTAGGGAATTCTTAAAAGTAGCTTTTGACCCCGCCCCGACTCACTTCGTTCGTCGACCCTCCCTCAAGGGGAGGGTGATTAGATC
>DENL01000047.1:0-4319 GCA_002359655.1 Rickettsiales bacterium UBA2645
TAGTCTGTCAAGGGATAATTACCAAAAAAATAATCGAAGAATTTTTACGCGAGAGAAAAAACGCTAAAATTAAATAGAAGATAAAAGCTGATCTTGGTGAGGACGAAAAACAAAAAATTTTGGATGAGTTAGAAGAGCAGTTTTCTTTGTCGGTTTGGCTTTTAGATGCAGCAAAAAGAGCTATCAAACTTTCTATAGTTAGTCATCCTTGTAAATTTAGTCATCCAAAAGCGCGCACTTCTGGAATTATATTTAAAAATAAAGGGGAGACTGATGGTTACTTGCGTAGCGGTAATGTGGAATATGATTTAGATATTATTTTTGATACTTCGGCAGTAATGGATGTATACGAATTTCTTACTCTAAAAACAGAACTCGGCAAAACAATTTTAGATCATTTGGAAATTGATAGCGCGCAAGCAAAAGAAACTTTCGCAATTCCAAACGCAAATTACGAAGAACTAAGACAGGCTTTTCTTTCAATAAAACAATCCGACAGCTCAAACAAAACTGACCGCCTTGTTAAGCAGGTTTATTTTCCGCTAGAAAAAGATTCTTACCATCTGCTTTCAATTCTTACTCCATCAGGATTGCTCACTAAAGTCAAAAGACAGATTGACGAACTGCATTCGATAGAAAAAATTAAAGAAGCTAGAGAATGTCGTAAAAAAAAATGAATTTCATGAGATCGGATATGATGAAATATTTAATTTAACGATTCTTGGTTATGGTGGAGCGCAACCCCAAAATATTAGCGTATTAAATAACCAAAACCGAGGTCGTTCTTACTTACTTCCAAGCCTCCCACCAGAAATCAAAAAAAGAGAAGTTCGTTTGCCAACGCGCGATTTTTTTGAAAATAGTTTATGGGCAAAATCTTTCCGCACCAATTTTGAATTTCTTGATCGCTTGATTTGTGACAAAAGAAACAACGCCGACATTCGCGATCAAATCAGTAAAACTCTAACTTACATTGCCGATCAGGTTTTGGAGACGGTTTTTAAAATAAGAGATTTCGAAGCTGGTTGGTCTAATAAAGAAAATTACCAATCGCTTCCTTTAGCACAGCGCATTTGGCTTGATGATATAAATCTCGAGCAAAGAGAACAAGACGAAAATTGGCTTGAAGAAGTTCTGTCTGATTTCACCAGATGGGTCATTCGTACTTACGAATATTTATTCAAAGACACCTGCGAAAAAATGGGACCAGCTGAATTTGAACGCATCAAAAAAATCATCAAAGAAGCCATCAATCTTTATCCTTCAAAAGATTGTTTGATTGAGCACAAAAAAAATAAGGAGTAGCCAAAATGAGAAGATTTTTACTAATTCCACACCTCAAAATTCACAATGCCAACGCCATGAGCAGCCCTTACACTATCGGCTTTCCAGCAATCACTGCTTGGCTTGGTGCGGTTCATGCTTTGCAGAGAAAACTTGATGAAAATGGTTTTGCAGAAGTGAAATTACTTGGCACGGCAATTTCTTGTCATGATCTGAATTTGCAAACTTACAAAGGTCGTGGCGATTATGTTTCTTCAATAATTTCAACTGCCAATCCACTTAATAAAGACGGCAGTCGTCCAGCTTTTATTGAAGAAGCGCGTTGTCATTTAGAAGTTTCTTTGCTTGTGGAATATCAAGGACTTGATCCAGATAATTCAGAAAAATTCAAAAATTTCATTAATCAGCAATTGCAAAAAATGAAATTTGCTGGCGGAGATGTTTTGTCGGTAAAGCCGGTCAAAACAGAAAATGCTGATGAAGATGATGAAGTTTCGGTAAGAAAAATTCTAAGAAAATTGATGCTTGGATTCGTAATAATCGAACGCCGCGATTTGATAAAAAAAGCAATGCAAGAAGAAGGTAAAGACGCTTTAGAAGCTTTGCTTGATCACCTAAAAATTATGCACCGCTCAACCAAAAATGACCAAGAAGAAGTCAGTTGGAATTCCTCAAAAAAAGAAGCTGGTTGGTTAGTGCCAATTGCCGTAGGATTTCAAGGAATTTCAGAAGTTGGATTTGCTAAAAACCAACGCGACTCAACAACCCCGCACCGTTTCGCCGAAAGTGTTGTAACTTTAGGTGAATTTGTAATGGCTCACCGAATTAAAAATTTAGACGACATGTTGTGGCAATATCATGTCGACCAAGATTTATACCTTTGCCAAACCAACTTAAAATTAACTAAATAGGAGAAATTATGACAATCCCAAGCGTTTTATCTTTTGAAAAAAAACTAGTACCATCAGACGGCTATTTGTATGGAACAAATTGGAATAATCGCAATCAAGAAAAGTCTGTTCCTTTGCAGATAACTACAAAATCGGTTAGAGGAACAGTCTCTCACAGATTAAAAAAGACTACAGATAAGGACATATTGAAACTCAACATGGACATAGCAGATGCCAATCCACAAAGAGTTGATTCATGTTCTCTTAGTGAAAATCAGGACACAATACATCTTCATTTCACCTTAAAAGTTTTAGGCAATATAGAAAAACCTTCTGCAAGCGGCGGAAAAGATGTGGACTTATTTAACAGCTCTTATCCTAAAGCTGTTAAAAATTATATTGAGAAAACCGGTTTCAAAGAATTAGCTCATCGCTATGCAACTAACATTGCCAATGCTCGCTTTTTATGGCGTAACCGTGTTGGTGCTGAAAAAATTGAAGTAATTGTAAAAATTAACGATGAACAAACTCTGACTTTTGATGCTAAATCTTTTTCTTTAGCTGACTTTAACAAAAAAAATTCAGATTTAGAAATTCTTACAGACAAAATTTCTCAATCTCTCAAAGGGGAATTACCTTACTTATTAATAAAAGTTGATACTTATGCCCTAATCGGAGAGGCTCAGGAAGTTTATCCAAGTGAAGAAATGGTATTAGATAAATCAAATAGAAAAGACAAAAAAAGTAAAATTTTATACCATGTAAACGAAGAAATAAAAGATGGTTTAAAGATTATTTTTGCCGCAATGCACTCGCAAAAAATCGGCAACGCCATTCGTACAATTGATACCTGGTATCCGAAATTCAATGATGTTGAAAATGGAGTCGGGCCAATAGCAGTTGAAGTGTATGGCTCAGTCACAAATCGTGGATCTGCCTTTCGCACGCCAAAAGACAAGGTTGATTTTTACACCTTATTCGACCGCTTCGCTCTTGGTGATAAATTAGCCAACGAAAATGAAGAACATTACGTAATGTCAATTTTGGTACGTGGTGGCGTATTTGGTCAAAGTGGAAAAGAATCTAAGGAGTAAACCATGAAATTTTACCACGAAGTCACAGTCATACCAAATCATGAAATTGGTGAAAATTTCATCTGGTCTAAACTCTTCACCCAAATCCACCTAGGCTTAGCTTCAATCAAAGAAGTTGAAAAAAATGGCAAAGAAAAATCCTCAATTGGAATTTCCTTCCCTGAATATTTCATGGATAAAAAATTTGGTGTTCTTGGTTCAAAATTGCGGCTTTTTGCGCAAAGCGAATCTGATTTACAAAAACTCGAAATTCAAAAATGGCTGTCGCGATTGACTGATTATATTCACGTTTCGGACATTCGCGAAGTTCCGCAAAAAATCAACGGCTATGCAATTTACAATCGCTATCAGCCAAAAGTTAATAAAGAGCGTTTAGCCAGAAGACACGCCAAGCGTCATAATATTGATTACGACACGGCACTAGATCACTACAAAGACATGAGCAATAAATCGGTAATGTATCCCTACATAAAACTTAAAAGCTTAAGCAGCGAAAATGAATTTTGTTTATGGATTAAAAAAACCAAAACCGATCAACCAAGTTATCAAAAATTTAGTACCTATGGTTTAAGCTCAGTTTCAACCTTGCCCGAATTTTAACCCAATTTTTTTGATGCTTTTACGGAAGCAGCAAAATCAAGGCCCCACAAAGCTAAAAAAAAAGTTTGGTCAAATTAATAAAAAATACGTTGAGATTAAGCAGTTAAAGAAATCTTTTGATTTTTTGTCAGCGCGCTGCCGCACAGGCAGCTTAGAAATTGATTTTGAGCAAGAAGCGCAGTGTCTTCATGCGCGCTGCCGCACAGGCAGCTTAGAAATAAAGCTATGATTGCTTCTATTTCTCTTTTATGCGCGCTGCCGCACAGGCAGCTCAGAAATTTAAGAATAAGTGGTAATTGGTTTAATGCTGGCGCGCTGCCGCACAGGCAGCTTAGAAACTCGCAAAGGTATCACTACCCAACCTTCCGCGGTGCGCTGCCGCACAGGCAGCTTAGAAAATTTGAACCTTTTAAACTTTTTAATTTTGTTGGCGCGCTGCCGCACAGGCAGC
>DENL01000047.1:4404-38077 GCA_002359655.1 Rickettsiales bacterium UBA2645
GCCGCACAGGCAGCTTAGAAAAAAAAATGCTGCTGGCTTTAATCCGAATAGCGGCGCGCTGCCGCACAGGCAGCTTAGAAAAGTAGCAATAAAAGGAGTAGTTGGAAAATCGGGCGCGCTGCTGCACAGGCAGCTTAGAAAAAGTGCAGGAAATTTGTTTAAAGAGTTGGAGCGATTATTATAGGTTTTTAAACAGATCTGGGCGATTTTTTTTGGTAATTTCGATGGCTTGCTCTTTGCGCCATTGTTGGATTTTTTTGTGATGGCCTTGGACTAAAATTTCCGGCACTTTACGGCCTCGCCATTCTTGGGGTTTGGTGTAATGCGGATATTCCAGAAGATTAGAAAAATTATCATTGTCATCAGAACCAAACGATTCTTCACGTAGCGATTCATCAGCGCCAAGCACAGCTGCAACGTTACGCAAAACAGCATCGATTAAAACATAAGCAGCAATTTCGCCACCACTTAAAACGTAATCACCGATGGAAATTTCTTCGATTTCAAACTCATCTAAAACGCGCTGATCTACTCCCTCATAGCGTCCACATAGTAAAATTATTTTTTCTTCTTTGGCTAATTCACGAGCTTTTTTTTGCGTAAAAGTTTTTCCGCGTGGTGAGAGATAAATTATTTTTTGCTTTTCAGCGCTAACAGATTCAATCGCATCTGCAACTATATCAGCCTTTAAAACCATACCAGCACCACCGCCATAAGGTGTGTCGTCAACTGTCCCTCTTTTATCTTTGGCGAAATCGCGAATGTTAATCACTTGCAAAGACCAAAGTTTTTTTTCTAAAGCCAAGCCAGTAACCGAAGTGGATAAAGGCCCAGGGAATAGTTCAGGAAAAATTGTCAGTATTTTGAAATTAATCATTTGTGAAAAACTTTTTTCAAAGCGGTCACAGCTTTTTTCATGTTTTCTTCTTCATGAATCAAAGAAAATCTGACATAACCTTCGCCATTTTCACCAAAGGAACTTCCGGGAGACATAACAACGCCAGTTTCTTTAATCATTTTTTCACAAAATTCGAAAGCAGTTAAATGCGAAAATTTTTCTGGCAGTTTTGCCCAGATAAACATGCTGGCTTTAGGTTTTTCAACGATCCAATCGAGTTCGTTTTCTAAAAGTTTAAGTAAAAATTGACCACGCGATTTATATTTTTGTCTCAGTTCTTTTAGGTAATCGTCGCTTTTTTCAGTCAAAGCATCAACTGCCACCATCTGCAACGGATTGAACGAGCCGTAGTCGAGATAAGATTTAATTTTATAAAGAGCAGAAATTAAATTTTGATTTCCAACTGCAAAACCAACGCGACAACCAGCCATAGAATAGCTTTTTGAAACGGAGGTAAATTCAATTGCTACATCTTTAGCGCCTTGAATTTCAAGGATTGAATGCGGCTTGTCTTTTTCGTCGAAATAAAGTTCGCAATAAGCGATGTCGGAAATGATGTAGATTTGATGTTGTTTACAAAAATCAACCAACTCTTGATAAAAATCTAAACCAACAATTTCAGTGGTTGGATTGCAAGGATAGCTAACAATCACCGCCAGCGGCTTTCTTTCATTTTTAGTAATTTTTTCTGCAACTAAATTTTTAAAATCACGCAAAAACTCTGCCGCACTAATTGCCGGAATTTGAACCAGATTTCCTTTAGCGATTTGAAATGCAAAAGTGTGAATTGGATAAGCAGGACTTGGCACAACAATATAATTTTCTGAGTCAGAAATTGCGGTTGCAAGCGAGGCAATTCCTTCTTTAGCGCCAATTGTGACTAAACTTTCGCTGGCGTAATCAAGCGCAACACCAAAGCGGCGCGCGTAATAAGCACAAATTGCTTTTTTCAAAACTTCAATTCCACCAGTTACTGAATAGCCAAAAAGTTTTGGATCACTTGCCAGAGTTGATAATTTTTCCATCACAAATTTTGGCGGAGCTGAATCGGGATTGCCCATGCCAAAATCAATAATTTCAACACCTTTGGCTGCAGCCTCGGTTTTTAATTTATACATTGCCGCAAAAATATAAGGCGGCAGCTTCTGCGTGAGGTAAAACTGGTTTTGCATTTTTTGAGAATTTTTTACTTGAAGCTAAAGAGATGAAATAATTTCTTTCTATTACACAGTTTATTGTTTGTGGTGTTTTTTGGTAAGCACTTAACTTTTATTTCTCCAATAAATCTTTGGCTTTCTTACTAAGCTCAACACTCAATTCTCTTAGCTGGTGCTGCGAAACATTAGCTGGAGCGTTCATCATCAAATCTTGCGCTTTGCCATTCATCGGGAAAGGAATTACTTCACGAATATTTGGCTCATCTGCCAAAAGCATCACGATTCTGTCAATTCCCGGAGCCAAACCGCCATGCGGTGGCGCGCCAAATTTAAAAGCATTGAGCATGGCGCCGAATTGTTTTTCAACCACTTTGCTACCGTATCCGGCAATTTCAAAAGCCCGATACATAATTTCTGGTTTATGATTACGAATTGCCCCTGAAGATAATTCTACACCGTTGCAAACGATGTCATATTGGAAAGCATTAATGGTCAGCGGATCTTGTGAATTTAAAGCTTCCAAGCCACCTTGCGGCATTGAAAAAGGGTTGTGCGAGAAATCAACTTTGCCAGTTTCTTCATTTAATTCGAACATTGGGAAGTCGATAATCCAGCAGAATTTGTAAATTGATTCGTCGATTAATTTTAAATCATTGCCAAGTTTAATGCGCACTTGACCGGCGATTTTTGCGGCCTCAGTAGCTTTGCCGCAAGAAAAGAAAACTGCATCACCATTTTCAAGTCCGGCAGTTTTTTTCAACTCTGCCAATTTTTCAGCTGACAAAAATTTGGCAATCGGTCCTTTTCCTTCGCCGTTCTCATCAAAAATAATGTAAGCTAAACCCTTGGCACCACAGCTTTGCGCGTGTTCAATCATTTTATCAAAGAATGAACGAGGTTGTGCGGCACATTTTGGCGCTGGAATTGCGCGGATTAAAGCACCCTGCTCTATTTGTTTAGCAAAGATTGAAAATTCTGAGCCGCGGAAAATTTCCGTCGCGTCAGAAATAATAATTGGATTTCTCAAATCAGGCTTGTCGATGCCATATTTCAGCATCGCGTCAGCATATTTGATGTGGACGAATTTTTCGTCAGAAGTTTTTTTCACTCCGTATTTTTTAAAGATATTTTTAAGCACCGGCTCGATTGCTTCAAACACATCTTCTTGCGTTACAAACGACATTTCCATGTCGAGCTGATAAAATTCTGGACTACGATCAGCGCGCAAATCCTCGTCACGAAAACATGGCGCGATTTGGAAATAACGGTTGAAACCCGCAACCATCAAAAGCTGTTTGAACTGTTGCGGCGCCTGCGGCAGGGCGTAGAATTTCCCCGGATGAAGTCTAGCCGGAACCAAATAATCGCGCGCACCTTCAGGGCTTGATGCTGTTAAAATCGGCGTTTGAATTTCAAGAAAACCTTGGCGCGTCATCTCTTCGCGAATCGAAGAAATCACTTGGCTGCGTAGCACAATATTTCTGTGAGTTTTTTCGCGACGTAAATCAAGAAAACGATATTTCAAACGCAACTCTTCGGGATATTCATTGCTGTCATTGATTTGAAAAGGGATTTGCTCGGCGAGTGATTCAAGTTCTACTTTTTCTATTTTTATCTCAACTTCACCAGTTGGAATTTTTAAATTTACAGCTTCAGGAGAGCGAGCAATGACTTTACCAGTAATCGTAATTACTGACTCTAATCTGATTGCAGCAAGAGCAATAAAATCATCACTTCCTTTAGAAGTCGGGATTTTGTTAGCAACAAGATCTCCAAGATCTTTTTCAGAAATACAAAGTTCTGGAAAAGTTGGCATTCCATCAAGCTCTCTAACTTCTTGAGCAAAAGTGCACTGAGTTATGCCAAAATGATCTCTGAGATCAATAAACAAAACTCCGCCATGATCCCTTTTCGAATGAACCCAACCTGAAAGTTTTACGGTTTCTCCAACATTAGATTTATTAAGCTCAGAACAATTATGGGTGCGATATTTATGCATAAATTTAAAACAAAAAAAATCGGACGAAAATCGCCCGACCTAAAATAAAAACTTATCGCGAATGTGCGAATTTATTTCGCGCGCAGCGATTCGACTTAAACCTAAATTCAAAACGAAGTTTTGAATTTAATATGTATCGTACGAATTAGTCCCACCATGATTCATCTTATTTCGGCAGACATTACATTTAGAAGTTTTGGCTAGCAATAATTCCAGAGCTCTGGGCTCTTTCAAACAAACAAACCAAGCTGCTATATGATTGAGTGGTAGTAAAATTAAAAGATAAAAAAACTTGTTAGTTATAACGAAAGCCAAAAGCGAAACTACTCCATTTAAGGCGGCGAAAGTATAGCTCACACCAAGCAACATCGGTGGTCTGGTTAAGCCCAAAAACAGTGGATCGGTGCCAATAGTGCCTGACATAATTTTTTAAGGAAATAAATTGACAAAGGACTGTGAGATACATAAAAAACGCGGCCTCACAAAAAGTCAACGGCATTATACCAAAGTAAATTTTCTAAACTTTTTTCAAGTACAAATCTTAACTCTAAACTCTATGTCACTTCTTGCCTCTTCTCTTTCGAAAATAAAACCATCTCCAACAATTGCCATTTCAATGAAAGCTGCAGAAATAAAAGCTTCTGGCAAAGATATTATTTCTCTTGGCATGGGCGAACCAGATTTTGACACGCCAGAAAATATCAAAAAAGCAGCAATAGTCGCCATCAATAAAGGCGATACAAAATATACCGCAGTTGATGGAACTCCCGCTTTGAAAAAAGCCATTATCACAAAATTCAAACGCGAAAATAATCTTGAATATAAAGCTTCTGAAATCTGCGTTTCAACTGGCGCTAAGCAAGTTATTTACAACGCTTTGATTGCCTCAATCAATCCAGAAGATGAAGTTATTATTCCAGCACCTTATTGGGTTTCTTATCCTGACATGGTTTTGCTTGCTGGTGGCAAGCCAGTAATTGTCGGATCTTCGGAAAAAAATAATTTCAAAATTTCACCAAAAGCTTTGGAAGAAAAAATCACACCAAAAACTAAATGGCTGATTTTAAATTCTCCGAGCAATCCAACTGGCGCGTGTTATTCATCCCAAGAATTAAAATTGCTTGCTGATGTTTTATTGGGTCATCCGCATGTTCACATCATGGCTGACGACATCTACGAACATTTAATTTTTGATGATTTAAAATTTTCTACGATTGCCGAAATCGAACCAAAATTAAAAGATCGCACTTTGATCGTAAACGGTGTTTCTAAAGCCTACGCCATGACTGGTTGGCGAATTGGTTACGGAGCTGGCCCTGAAAAACTAATCAAAGCCATGTCGATGATCCAATCACAAAGCACTTCTAGCCCATCTTCAATTTCTCAAGCTGCTTCAGTTGAAGCTTTAAACGGCGTGCAAGATTACATAAAAACCAATGCCGAAATTTTCCAAGCACGTCGCGACATGGTGGTAAAAATGCTAAATAAAATTGACGGCATCAACTGCAATACTCCAAATGGCGCATTTTATGTTTTTCCTTCTTGCCGTGGCTTATTTGGCAAAAAAACTCTGAGCGGAAAAGTTATTGAAAATGACAGCGATTTTGCAACTTATTTGCTTGAAGAAGCTTTAGTTGCTGTTGTTCCCGGCGTTGCTTTTGGTGCTCCTGATTTCTTTAGAATTTCTTACGCCGCTAGCGAAGAGTTTTTACAAAACTCAATGCAACGCATCCATGATGCTTGCGCTAAATTAGTATAATTTTGTGCTACTTACTTTTGACATCGGAAATACCAATATCGTTATCGGATTTTTTGACCAGCAGAGATTAACGCACAAATGGCGTATGATTTCTGATACTAAAAAATCTGCTGACGATTATGCGGTTGATTTAATTGAGCTTTTTTTAACTGACAAAGTTGATTGTTTGAAAGTTACAGGCTCGATCATCGCTTCAGTTGTACCAGCGCTTACCAACAAAATTCATGAGGCACTGAAAAAATTCACCAATGCTGAAATTTTGGTTTTAGGTGAAAAAGGTGTGAAGCTAGATATTGATATTCAAGTACAAAATAAAAATGAAGTTGGTGATGATCGTTTAGTTAACTCAATTGCTGGTAAAGAAAAATTCGGCAATAGTTTGATTATCATTGATTTTGGTACGGCAACCACTTTTGATATTGTTGGTGATAAAGGCGAATATCTCGGCGGCGTGATTGCACCGGGAATTAATCTTTCGCTTAAAGCTTTGCATGACATGACAGCAAAATTGCCAAAAATCACTGTGCGAGCACAAAAAAATGTTATCGGGAAAAACACCATTACAGCAATGAATTCAGGCGTCTACTTTGGCTATATTTCTTTGATTGAAGGCTTGGTTGAAAAAATCGAGAAAGAATTAGGTTACAAAACCACTCGGATTATTACTGGCGGCTTGGCTGAAACTTTTAAAGATGCTTTAAAAAATCTAGTAGAGCATCACGAGCCTGACCTTACTCTTGAAGGACTTCGAATTGTTTACGAAAAGAATAGGAAATAAACAGACCCCATCATTCGACGGGGTGACAAAAAAAGTAGGATTCGCAGAACTTTGTTCAACCATCGTAAGATTTTGTCACCCTTTGTAGGACTTTGTCACCCCGTCGTAGGACGGAGCAAGAAAATAAAATTAACTAAAAAAATAAAATGGATCTTAACTTAAAAAAACATTTCAGCGATTTGCTTTTTCTGCCTCTTGGGGGAGCTAACGAAATCGGCATGAACCTGAATCTTTATCACCTCGACGGCAAATGGCTGATGGTTGATTGCGGCGTTGGCTTTGCTTCCGACGTTCCGGGAATTGACATGCTGACACCCGACATCGCTTTTATCAAAGCCAATAAAAAAAATCTGCTTGGCATTATTGTTACACATATTCACGAAGATCACTTGGGCGCCATTCAACATCTGTGGCGCGAGTTAGAAGTTCCAGTTTACGCTTCAAATTTAGCAGCAAATTTTTTGCGCGCAAAACTCGAAGAATATAAACTCGACAAACAAGTACCAATTCGCTTGATCGACTCTAGCAAAGATTTGGAAATTGGGCCATTCAAGATTGAGTTTTTAGGCCTAACTCATTCAGTTCCTGAAATGAAAGCTTTGATCGTTAAAACTCCGAAGGGAAATATTCTGCATACGGGAGATTGGAAATTCGATCCTGATCCAGTCGTTGGCGAAGTTTCTGAAAAAGAAAAAATCCGTCAGTGGGGTGATGAAGGAAAATTTTTAGCCGTAATTTGCGATTCAACAAATGCGATTAATGCAGGTCATTCTAGATCAGAAGGTGACCTTTACCATTCACTAAAATTATTAATTCAAGATCGCAAAGGTTTGGTTGGCGTTACAACTTTTGCTTCCAACATCGCTAGAATTCACACCATTGCCAGAATCGCCAAAGAAGTTGGTAGAAAAGTTGTTTTGGCCGGATTCTCGCTACACAGAATTTATGAAATCGGTAAAAAAAGCGGTTATTTTATGGAAGGAGGATCCCCTTATTTAAGGGAATCGAGCGAACGCGTTAGCGACGCGATGGGGTTTGATAAATCAATGTTTATTTCCGACCGCGAAATGAAATTTTTCGACAAAAAAGATTTACTAGTAATTTGCACCGGTTGCCAAGGAGAACCGCTGGCAGCGGCTAAAAAAATCGCTACCGATACTCATCCTTCAATTCGCTTTACAGTTGGCGATTTGATGATTTTTTCTTCAAAAATTATTCCAGGAAACGAGAAAAAAATCTTCTCACTTTTCGATGCTCTGGCCAAAAAACAAATTGATGTAATGACTGAGAAAGACCATTTCGTCCATGTTTCTGGCCATCCGTCACAAGATGAGCTGAAAGAAATGTACGCTTTAGCGCGACCAAAAATTGCTATTCCAGTTCACGGTGAGTTTTTACACACCAAGGCGCACGCTGAGCTGGCAAGAGATTGTGGCGTTGCCAGAACCATTCAAATTGAAAATGGCCTAGCCGTAAAATTGCAAGAAGAAGATTTCCAAACTCAATCAGGAATTGTTGGCTTTGTGAAACACGGCTATTTTGGCGTTGATGGCAAACAGCTTTTAGATTTAAAAAGTGAAATCATCAGGGAGAGACGCAAATTACAAAACGCTGGCATAGTTCTGACTTCTTTCGCGGTCAATCATTCTTTAGAATTGGCTTCAAAAATCCGTATTGTTTGCGTTGGTTCTTACGATTTAAAATCTGATCGCGAAACTGAAAATTTCCTCAACACTGAAATCGGATTTTTTTTAAAACAAAAAGCTAAGGAACTCGGTTTGACCAAATCTAGCAAAGGTTTACAGTTTTTGAAAAAGAAGCAGAAAAAATTGCAAGATCGCGTCATCATCGCTGAAATCGAAAAATCTTTGCGCTCAAAAATGCTGAAAGTTTTTGAAGATATGATGGGCAAAAGACCAGTTCTTGAGATCACGATTAACTTAGTAGATTAAATTTTTTGAAGAAAAATTTAGCAGAAATTTATTTTTTAAAATGAGTACAAAACCAGAATTCAAAATCATCGCCGATCATTTACGCTCTTCATCTTTTTTGATTGCCGATGGCATACTTCCAAGTAATGAAGGTCGCGGTTATGTTTTGCGTCGCATCATGCGCCGCGCTATGCTTCAGCTTCACAAACTTGGCGCTCGTGAAACTTCGATGTATAAACTTGTTGATGTTTTGATTAAAGAAATGGGCACTGCTTTTCCTGAGTTAAAACGAGCTCGCGAAGTGATTATCGAAACTTTGAAAAACGAAGAAGAAAGATTCCGCGAAACTTTGGAAAATGGATTTGAGATCATCGACAAAGAGCTGGCAAAACAAGATTTGATTTGGACTGGAGATTATAAATTCTCAGGAAAAACGGCTTTTAAACTTTACGACACTTATGGCTTTCCGCTTGATCTAACTCAAATAATTCTTCAAGCAAAAGGAATAAAAAACGGAGTAGATGTAGCAGAATTTGATCGAGAAATGGAAGCTCAGCGCGAGAGAGCTCGTAAAAACTGGTCTGGTTCTGGTGAAACTGCTGAAGAAAAAATATTTTTCGATCTCAAAGAAAAATTCGGCGAGACGAAATTTTTAGGCTACGAAACTCTGCAAGCAAAAGCAAAAATTCTAGCAATCGAAGAAATTTTTGGCGGCAAACAAAAAATTATAATTCTTGATCAAACCCCATTTTACGCCACTTCTGGCGGACAAAAAGGTGACGACGGAAAAATTATTTCTGGCGGCAGCGAAATAGAAATTTTTGAAACTAAAAAATTTGCTGGCAATTTATTTGTGCATTTGGTTGCAAAAATTTCGGGAAATTTCGTAGTTGGTGATGAAATAATTGCTGAAGTAAATTCTAAAACTCGCGCTGCTCGCGCTGCCAATCACTCTGCTACACACTTGATGCATAAGGCTTTGAAGCTAGTTCTTGGCAATTCAATTTCGCAAAAAGGTTCTAACGTTGATGTCGAATCATTTACTTTCGATTTCAATTTTAATCGCGCGATGAGCGTTGAAGAAATTGCAAAAGTTGAAAATCTAGTCAATGGCTGGATTGCAAAAAAATCTGCAGTAAATACTAATTTAATGGATCTGGAAAAGGCTCGCGAAAGTGGCGCTGAAGCTTTATTTGGCGAGAAATATGACACGCAAGTTCGCGTAGTTTCGATGGGTGAATCAATTGAACTTTGCGGCGGAACTCACGTAAAAAATACTGCTGAAATTGAAATTTTTAAAATCATTGCAGAAAAGTCAGTTGCCTCTGGAATCAGAAGAATCGAGGCTAAAACTGGTGAAGCTGTAAAAAAATATTTAAGCGAACAGGAAGAAAAATTAAAAAAATTTGCTCTTGAGCTTTGCGAAAAAATTAAAGCAAAAAATCAAGAGATCATAAATCTTAGTGGCGTTAAGCCAGATAATTCTTATACCCAGGAAAGTGATTCAAAAATTCTTGAAGAAATTTTAAAGAAAAAAGACAAAGAAATTGAGCAATTAAAAAAGCAAAAATTATTCGCCAATTTAAATAATCTTAAGGCTGAAAAAATTGGCGACTTAACTTTGGTAAGTCATATTTTTGCAGATGCCGAAGCTAAAGATATTCGCGACATCGCGACCGATGCTAAAGCCAAAAAAGAATTTCAAGCTTCTACAATCTTTATCTTCTTTGGCTATAAAGACGAAAAAGTTGCAGTCTGTATCGCTTTAAGCACTGACTTAGTTGAAAAATTTGATGCAGCAAAATTAATCGCACCAGTAATTGAAAAAATTGGTGGCAAAGGTGGTGGTGGCAAAAAAGATTTAGCGATGGGCGGTGGAGTTGACAAAGAAGCCATTGAATCAGCAATTGAGGTTTTGAGACAAATTTTAACAAAATAAATCTGCCAGAGATGTGACGATTAAATCGTCGCGTAGCAATTCAATATTAACTAAATTCGAACATAGTTCGAGCTTAACCTTTACAACATGACAAGAAAGTATTTTGGCACTGACGGCATTCGCGGCACAGCTAACAAATTTCCCATGACCGCAGAAATTGCTTTGAAAATTGGCATGGCAGTTGGTGCAAAATTTATAAATGGCGATCATCGTCATCGCGTGGTGATTGGCAAAGATACTCGTCTTTCGGGATATGTTATTGAACCAGCTTTAACCTCCGGTTTAGCTGCTGTAGGCATGGATGTGTTTTTGGTTGGCCCAGTACCAACGCCTGCTGTGTCAATGTTGACGCGCTCAATCCGCGCTGACATCGGCATTATGATTTCTGCTTCGCACAATCCTTATTACGATAATGGTATTAAAATTTTCACTCGCAACGGACACAAACTCAGCGACCAATTGGAAAGGGAAATCGAAGATTTAATTGAAGGCGATATCACGCCGCATTTAGCTGAATCAAAAAATTTTGGACGAGTAAAAAGATTAGACGATGCCTCGAATCGTTATATTGAATTCGTAAAAAATTCTTTTCCAAAAGATAAAACCTTAACTGGAATTAAAATCGTTGTCGATTGCGCTAATGGTGCTTCTTACAAAATTGCACCGAAAATTTTCTGGGAATTAGGAGCAGAAGTTATTGAAATTGGCACCGAGCCGGACGGCTTTAATATTAATGAAAAATGCGGTTCAACTCACCCAGAAAAATTATGCAAAAAAGTGGTTGAAGAAAAAGCTGATATTGGAATCGCACTTGACGGAGATGCCGATCGTTTGCTGGTTGTCGATGAAAAAGGCAATGCTGTTGATGGCGATCGCTTGATTGCTCTGATTGCAGAAAAATTACACAATGATGGCAATTTAAAGTTTGATACTGTTGTGATTACACAAATGTCGAATTTGGCGCTAGAAAAATATTTAAGCTATATCGGAGTTTCAACAGTTCGCGCCCAAGTTGGCGATCGTTATGTTTTGCAAGAAATGAGAAAATACGGCTATAATTTTGGTGGCGAGCAATCTGGCCATATTGTACTTTCAGATTATTCAACAACTGGCGATGGTTTGATAGCGGCTTTGCAAGTTTTATCAGCAATTTGCGATTCAAAAAAACCAGCAAGCGAAACTTTAAATCTTTTTGAACTTTTTCCACAAATTCTGAAAAATACTAAATTCGAATCTGGAAAACAAAATCCACTAGAAGATGAATCAGTAAAAAATTTTATTGCTGCGAAAGAAAAAGAATTAGGCTCTGAAGGCCGTATTTTGGTACGCAAATCAGGAACTGAAAATTTAATTCGTGTAATGGTCGAGGGAAAAGATAAGAAGCAAATCGAACAAATTTCTGATGAAATTATTTATAAAATTTCTGTGTAGTTAAAAATATGCCAAACTAAGAATCTTAACTAAAAATAAAAAAGCCGAGTCAGATAAAAATCTGACTCGGCTTTTTTATTTTACTTAGTAGGTTAAAATTAAGATTGAGTTACAGCAATTCCGTATTTTCTGCTCAAGTATTTTTCGACTTCTTGACGATCGGTTTTTTTCAAAACATTATCAAAAATTATTATCTCAGAAATTTCACCAACAAAGTCAGTTGTGGTGCCGGCAGAGGTTGCGTTACCAATATATAAACTACCAGTTGGGGTAACCCAACTTGCAGCTGTGGTTGTAGCTGCAGTCATTGTATTAGATACGCCATTTTTATAGCTAAGAATTGCTGGAGTTGTAACTGCAACACCAAGAAGACTGTTAGGAGCTGTTGTAATGCAAACAATATCTGCGGATACTTGGTTGGCGGTAGAAGCAAGACTTCCAACTGATGATAATGAAGCGCCATAAGAGAAAGTTGTTAAACCGCCAGTACTCAAACTCACACCAATACCATTAGTCCCTTGTGTACCATTGTAAAATATAAAGCCAGTCGAGGCTAAACTTGTCGGGCGAGCTACATAAAAAATTGTATAAGCGTTGTAAGGTGCATCTATTATGGTACCAGTAAAAGCAGTATTAACATTATTGAAATAGACTGCCGGCAGGGAGTTTGTAGCAGAAGCTTTATAAAGTATGGTAGCTGAGGAGTTAGAAAAGGTATTCCTTAGAGATACTTGTGGGTTAATGTCATACCAATTTGACAGAGAACTTGCATCAGAAGTTTCAGTGGATTTAAAACTACTTTCCATGGTTGGCTCCAACCAGAGAATTAGTCCTCTGATGCTATTAACTCCAGAGCTTTGAGTGAGAGTTCTAGCAGTTGTTAATTTTGATTGTCTAACAAGCCTACTTGCCTGAGTAACGCCAGCTACCAGCACTCCAATAATCAATATTACGATGGAAAGCTCGATCAAAGAAAAGGCGCTAGATTTGTTTTTCATATTTTTTGTGCTGATTTTATTGGGACTTTGGTTATAAACCTATGATTAAATTTATGTGATAGAGAATTAGAATTATTAATTTTTAGTCGGTCAAGAATTATCTCTAAAATTATTCTTAGCTAAACTTCAATTTTAAAAAATTGCATTATTTAAATTTTAAAATCTTCACCAAGATAAACTTTTTTAACTTCCATATTGTTTACGATTTCATCTTTTGAACCAGAGGTTAAAATCATTCCATCATAAACGATATAGGCTCGATCAACAATTGACAAAGTTTCGCGCACATTATGATCGGTAATTAGAACACCAATATTTTTTTTGGTTAGATGGGAAACCATCAATCTGATCTCATTTACAGCAATCGGATCAATACCAGCGAAAGGTTCATCAAGTAAAATAAAAGAAGGATTTGTGGCAAGAGCTCTTGCAATTTCAACTCTTCTACGTTCGCCGCCAGACAATGCTAAAGCATGAGATTTTCTGATGTGAGTAATTGAAAATTCTTGCAATAAATCTTCTAAACGCACTTTGCGTTTTGTGTCATCTTGTTCAACAATTTCAAGTATAGAGTAGATGTTATCTTCAACGCTCATATCACGAAAAATTGAAGCTTCTTGCGGTAAATAACCTATCCCTAACCGCGCTCTTTGATAAATCGGCATTTTGGTGATATCGATCTGATCGATAAAAATATTACCTTGACCAACTTCAACCAAGCCAACGATCATGTAAAAACAAGTGGTTTTTCCGGCACCATTTGGACCCAATAAACCAACAACTTCACCTTGTTTGATACTAAAACTGATATCGCGGATTACTGTTTTTTTGCCGTATTTTTTGCTTAAATTTTTAGCGCTTAAAGTTTTGCTCATTTATTTTTTCTTTTTTTTAGATCTTTAGCATCGTCGCCAAGTATAATAGTGACTCTTTTATCTTCGCCGCTTGGTTGCTCTTCCGCCTTAGTAACAAAATTACTTTTCTTGGTTGAAATATGATGAATAAATTTATCACCCTTCGCCACCGAAACTCCGTTATTGACAATAACATTTTGCTCTAAAACGAAAATATCTTCTCTCGGGTCGTAATATCCACTGTCACCAGTTGCAATAAAATCTTCATTAAAGATTTTTACTTTTTCGTCAGTGTAAATTTTTTTGATCGATGATTTTTTGTTTTCTTCTTGCTCATCTTTATTTTTTTTCTCGTCGTAAAGAATAGTCATTTTTTGTGATAAAAAACTGCTATCTTCTTTTTCAATCACAACATTGCCAATAAAATTAACGGTTTGAGATTTTCTCTTGATGTCGATTATATCTGATCTTATTTTGGTCGGAGCTTCTTTGGCTTTTGGACTAAGACTTTTTTTATTTCTTGATTCCTCATCATTTGCGTGAGATTGACCATAAAAAACCAGCAGCAAAAAAAAATTTAAAAATATGAAAAGCTTTAACATGAAGTTCACTTTTAAACGATTTATTTTTTTTGTTTTCGCTGGCTTAGTTGCAGGAATAATAATTTTTAATATCCCCAAAAGCCTTGATGCAGAAGAGCTCAAACAATTCAACCGCGATCCTAAAAGCTACAACATTAAGTTGCAAATTTTTAATCAAGATAGCAGCAAGACTATTGCTGAATTTATGATTGCAGTTGCTGACGACGATTACAAAAAGATGTATGGCTTGATGAATCTAAACCACTTGCCAGAAAATTTCGGCATGCTGTTTAAATTCAACAAAGGCCAAGTGGTAACGATGTGGATGAAAAACACTATGATCAGCCTTGATATGCTATTTGTCGATAAAAATGACATAATCGTTAACATCAAACATAATGCTGAGCCCTACTCTTTAGACATAATTTCTTCTGAGCAAAAAGTCAGAAAAGTTATCGAAATCAACGGCGGAATCAGTCAAAAACTTGGCATCAAAATCGGTCAAAAAATCAGAATCGTAAAGAAATGAAAATATTTTTAGTTGCAGAGAGGCTTTCGCAAAATCTTGCAACATCAACAAAATCAGGCTTTTATAACTTTATTACCAGATCGCAGAAAGAAGATTCTAGCATTAGCGAGCAAGTTAGAAAAATTATTAATCAAACCAAAAAATCTGGAGACACCTCTCTAATCAAGCTTTCAAACCAATTTGATAAAACTAAATTTAAGCAAGCAGCAGATTTTATTGTCAGTGAAAAAGAAATCAGCCAAGCAGAAAAAAAAGTTAGTAAAGAGGTAAAACAGGCTTTGAATCAAGCTTTTAAACGCATTAAATCTTATCACGAAAAACAATTGCCCAAAGATTTTCGCTATCATGATAAAGAAGGTATTGAGCTTGGAAATTTATGGCGGGCCATTGAATCAGTTGGAATTTATACTCCCGGTGGAACAGCATCTTATCCAAGCTCAGTGTTGATGTCAGCAGTTCCAGCTTTAGTTGCTGGTGTTAAAAATATCAGCATGTGCGTTCCAACCAGCGCTGGAAAAATCAACGCCGCAGTTTTAGTTGCCGCAAAAATTTGCGGCATCACAAAAATTTACAAAGTGGGCGGAGCTCAAGCTATTACTGCTTTGACTTATGGAACTAAAACAATTTCTAAGGTTAATAAAATTGTTGGCCCCGGAAATGCTTACGTGGCAACTGCAAAAAAAATTCTCTTTGGTGAAGTTGGAATTGACATGATTGCTGGCCCAACCGATATCACCATTATTGCTGATAAAAATAACAATCCAAATTGGATTGCCGCTGATGCTTTATCGCAACTTGAGCACGGAACTGATTCTAAAGCATTTATCATTACTAACGATGAGGATTTCGCCATCAAAGTTGCAACTGCAATTCACAAAACCTCTGCTGATTTATCGCGACAAAAAATTATTGAAAAAAGCTTAGAAAATTCAGCAATTTTTGTGCTTAAAAACTTAAGTGATGCGTCTTATCTAGCTAATTTTATTGCTCCTGAACATTTACAAATCGCAGTAGAAAATCCTGAAAAATTTGTTACAAAAATTCAAAATGCTGGAGCAATTTTTCTTGGCAATTACACTCCAGAAGCAATTGGAGACTACATGGCTGGCCCAAGTCATACTTTGCCAACTTCAGCTTCAGCAAAATTTTCTAGCGGTTTGTCGGTCTTCGATTTTTTAAAAAGAATCTCGTTGATCTCTTGCGATGAAAAATCTTTTTCTAAAATCGCTAAAAGTACTTCTATTCTTGCCTCATGCGAAGGATTATCAGCACATCAACTTAGCATCGATATCAGAAGATGAAAAAATTACTCTTCTCACTCATAATTTTTTTGCTCTGCACTTCGCTATTTTCTTGTAGCAAAAAAGCTGAGGAAAAATCAAACGCTGAAATTGCCTACACCAAAGCTATGAAGCTTTTGAAGCAGAAAAATTATACTTCAGCGGCGGAAGCTTTTCTTAAAATTGAAGATGATTTTCCTTTTTCAAAATGGGCAACGAAAGGCCAAAATATGGCAGTTTATGCTTATTACAAAGAGGAAGAATATCCAAAATTAGTACAAGTTGTTGATGATTTTGTCCGCCTAAATCCCGCCAACGAAACCATGCCCTACATGCTTTATATGAAGGGCTTATCTTATTATAATCAAATTCCTGAAATCGATCGCGCTCAGGATAATACACATCAAGCCTCTATTATATTTCGTGAATTAATCGCTCGCTTCCCTGACTCAGAACATTCTCAAGACGCTAAAAAAAGACTAGCCTATGTTGATGAGCATCTTGCTGGCGCAAAAATGTCGATTGGTCGTTATCAGATAAAAGTCAGAAATTATGTTGGCGCTATTAACAGTTTCACCGAAGTGACTGAACGCTATCGCTTTACTAACCAGGCTCCGGAAGCACTTTTCAGACTTACTGAAATTTACTACAAAATCGGTTTGAAATCTGAAGGCAAAAAAGCATTTAAAATTTTAGCTGAAAATTTCCCGCGAAATAATTGGACAAAACTTGCCAGTAAAATTAATGACGAATTTGTTGAGTAACTACAATTCTCTTTTAATGAATATCAAGACTGCAAAAAATTATATAGAGCTTGGACAGAAGCACATTTGGCTGCCATATACTCAAATGCAAAATCACTTACCTCAACTAGAAGTTTTAACTGCAAAAGATAGCAGAATTTTTCTAGCTAACGGTAAAACTTTGATTGATGGCATTAGCTCTTGGTGGTCAACTGCTCATGGTTATAATCACCCGCACATCATCAAAGAAATTTGTAATCAGGCAAAAAATTTGCCACATATTATGTTAGCAGGATTTGCTGCCAACTCAACTTATAAGCTGGCGCATCGTTTGTGCGAATTTAGCAAAATGGATAAAATATTTTTTTCTGATTCTGGATCGACAGCAATTGAAGTAGCAATGAAAATTTGCTGGCAATTTCACATCAACTCTGGTGAGAAAAATAAAACTAAATTTATTTCCTTCAAAAACTCTTATCACGGCGACACTACAGGCGCAATGTCTTTGGCTGATTTAACTTCTGGCATGCATCAGAAATTTGAAAATATTTTGCTTGATAATTTTTCTCTCGACTTGCCACAAAATAAAAAAGATTTGATCGAATTTGAAAATTTTATCGTAAAAAATAAAAATATTTTAGCCGGAATTTTTATCGAACCTTTAGTTCAGTGCGCTGGCGGCATGGTTTTTCACACGCCAGAAATTTTGCGAGAAATTTTCAACATCGCTAAAAAACACGAAATTCTTTTTGTTGCTGATGAATGCGCCGTTGGATTTTATCGTCTGGGCAAAAAATTTGCCTGCGATTATGCCGATATAAAACCCGATATTTTAGTACTTGGCAAAGCTTTGACTGGCGGTACAATAACTTTGGCAGCAACTTTGGTGCAGCAAAAAATCTTTGATAAATTTTTAAGTAACTCAATTGATTCTGCTTTAATGCATGGCCCAACTTTTATGGGTAATCCTTTAGCAGCGGCGGCGGCAAATGCTTCACTCGATATTTTTGAATTAGAAAATTACCAAGAAAAAGTTTTTGAAATCGAAAATTTTTTGAAAACAGAATTAGAAAAATGCCGAAATTTAGAAAATATTAAAGATGTGCGCGTGCTTGGTGCAATTGGTGTGGTTGAAATTTCTGGTAACTTTGAAAAAATGTTGGAACTAAGAAAAAAATTTATTGCTGACGGAATTTTTTTAAGACCTTTTGCCAATTGCGTTTATGTTATGCCAGCTTTGAGTATTAAAAAATCTGAGCTGAAAAAAATTACCAACTCCATTTATAAAAATTTGCATGAGACTAAAAAAATTTAATTTTTTATCCCTTCGGGATACGGAAACGCGACACGAGTCGCGCCCCGCCTTGCGGGGAACCCCATCCCGTATGTCAATGGAACATACGGGAAAATTTAAAGCTTTCTCATTAGTTGAACTATCAATTGTAATTTTAATTGTTGGCTTGTTGGTTGCTGGAATATCTGGTAGTAAAAAACTGATAAATAAATCTAAACTTGCTGCAGCACGCACTTTATCGCAAAGCTCGGAAGTTGCTTCAATAAAAAATCTGATTTTTTGGCTTGATGCAGCGAAAGAAAATTCTTTTATTAATAGCAGTAGCTCAAGAGCAATTTCTGATGGAGATTATGTACAATCTTGGATTGACGGCAACCAAGAGCTAAATAAATATCTGATCTTCAGCACTTCAACCGCCACAACTTATCCAATTTATCGTAAAACTTCATTCAATGGATTACCTACCGTTGAATTTGATGGATCGAATGATTTTCTATCTACACCGAATACTTCAAGAATTTCTCAACCAAATAACTTCTCAATTTTTATAGTTTTTGCACCTTTGGCTGGAAATGCTTCTGATACAAGAGTTTCCATTCTTTCAAAATCTGGTAGCAGCACTTCTAATCCTGCTTATCAAATAGCTTTTGATAGTTCGAACATGAATCCTTCGGTGGTTGTTACCAGCGATTCTACCACACAAATATCTTACAGCAATTCTAGCAATACTTTGAAAAAAAATGTCCCAACGATTTTAACTGTAACTCATAATTCAATTACCACAGCTTCCGGTTTAAAAGCTTACATAAATGGCGCTACTTCAGCATTTCAACTTGGCTCAAGCTCAGCGCTTTCTTCGATAATTGATAATTCACAACCACTTGATATCGCGCGCTATGTTGATAAGAGCGGTAGTAACGCCAATCGATTTTGTAAATGTTATATTTCGGAAATAATTATGTATGACAGAGTTTTAGATGACGAAGAACTATCAGCAATCACCAAATATTTAGGAAGAAAATGGGGAATTTCGATTAGCTAATTTTAAAAGTGATAAGCTACACCAAATTTAAAAACCCTAACCGTAGCATAAACCTTACCGTAAGGTACGCCAGTAGAAGTATAATCACCAACTACATGAGATTTTAAGGTGTTGGATTGCTGATTATATTCTAAAACGAAAGAGAACTTATCAAATGGGCTGTAAGCTAAACCCGCACCATAAAAAGCTCCATAATCATTGCCTGATTTATTTGCTACGAAACTGCCGCTAGTATCGTGAACTTTTACATTATATCCAAGTACAGAAATTCCTGTAGTTAAATAGGGAGAAATTCCGTAATCAAAATCATATCCAAAATCAAGTTTAGCTCCATATCTTCTGTTGATGATAACTTTATTTCCATACTCCTTACCAGTACCTATACTATTAACTTTTTCATAAAAAATTGCTGGAGCAATAAAGAGCCATTTCAAAGGATCTACTAAAGTTTTTTCTCCACTAAAAGCATATTTATAGTTAAGACCATAGCCACTTCCGACAGCATTTGGTTTTTCATTACCTAAGTAACACTTTGGATATCCATCGCAAGCAGCGGCAACATTTGTATCATAATCTTTATATTCCTGAGAAATAGAAAGCCTGTTACTACTTCTTAAATGTACGGCATCAATTTGGAAATAACTGCCTTTAGTTGCGCCAGCGTAAGCGAAACCTTGCGAGGAAAAAAAGCATAAAAAAATTATAGCAGCAAAAATTTTTACTAAATTAAGGCAGTTGCTCATGGGGTATTTTAAGATTTTTTTGATAAATGACTACTCGCAGTAAAAACTATCAATGACGCTTTTATATTTTTCTTCGAGCACATTGCGCTTTAATTTCATTGAAGGAGTGATGTCGCCAGACTCGATAGATATTGGATCGGTGACAATATAGAATTTTTGAATTTGCTCCCAGTGATCAAGATTTTTGTTAATCTGATCAATGTTTTTTTGTACAAAATTTTTTAAAATTTTTGATTTTAAAAACTCAATATCAGAGCCAGAAAATTTTAATTTTTCTTGGAATTTTTTCAAAATTTCAAAATCTGGAAAAAGCAAAACTGTAGTAAATTTTCTACCTTCAGCGATTATTGTCGCACCAATTAAAAATTCTAAATTTTGCATCAGCTTTTGCTCAAGCGGCACTGGACGAACATATTTGCCATTGGCATTTTTAAAAATTTCTTTTTTGCGACCAATAATTTTCACAAAACCTTGCTCATCAATTTCAGCTAGATCACCAGTTTTTAGCCAACCATTTTCAATTACTTCAGCAGTTTTCTCAGATTTTTTGTGATAGCCGCGCATAATGTTTGCACCGCGCGCCAGAAGCTCACCGTCAGTAGCAATTTTTAACTCAACAGAATTAAAAGCTTTGCCAACAGTAGAAAACTTGTGAGCTTTTTCACAATTAGCAGTCAGCACTGGCGAGCTTTCAGTCATACCATATCCGCAAAATAAATTGATGCCAATATTACGATAAAACTTTTCCAAATCGCTTGATAAAGAAGCACCGCCACAAATCATCATTCTCATATTTCCACCAAGTGCTTGGCGAAATTTTCTATAAACCAGAATATCAAAAATTTTATCAAAAAAGTTAGGCGCACTTTCAACATCTTTTGTTAAAGAGCGCTGCAAAGCTTTTTTGCCCAAAAATTTTTTAAATAATTTTGCCGAATCAATGCCGTCTTTAATGCGTAGAAAAACTTTTTCCATCACGCGTGGAACGCTTGTCATCAAACTTGGTTTGATTTCGCGCAAAAAATTTCCGACATTTTTCACGTCGTCAGCAAAATAAATCGAAACACCTTGCGTGATGTAAAACATCATCACCATACGTTCAAAAATATGCGCTAAAGGCAAAAAAGATAAAATCACATCGTTGCTTTTAAGAGGAAAAAAAGCGGCAGTATCTTTAATTTGTGAAACCAAATTACTATGAGTTAACTCAACACCTTTCGGCTTTCCTGTGCTTCCAGAAGTATAAATTATTGTTACCAAATCTTGCGGCTGACTATTTTTTAAAAAATCTTCGAAGCGATATTTTTTTTCTGTGGCGGCTTTTTTTCCAAGCAAAATTAGATCTTCGAAGTTGAGAGAATTTTGTGGTTTAATTCCGTAAGTAATAATTTTTATTTCTGGATTTAGATTTTTTATTTGAGCAAAAACTTCAAAATTATCGGTAAAAATATATTCTACCTCAGCGTCAGAAATTTCGTAAGCAAGATTGTCTTTGGAAATGTTAGAAAAAATTGGAACTGTCACTACACCGTTCAGAATAGCGGCGAAATCAGCAATCAGCCAAATTGGATTTTGATAAGAACAAATCGCAAAAGTATGATTTTTTTCAAGACCAATTTCTTTTAAAGCGCAGGCAAAGTGAAAAATATTTTCTAGAAATTCTTGATTAGAAAAACTTTTCCAAACGCCATTTTCTTTAAAGTTGAAAGCTTTCGGATTATTAAATTTAGAGGCTTGGAAAAATATTATCTCAGATAAAGTTGAAAAATCGTTCATCAATTTTTACAAAATATTTTTGATTAAGCCCCACAAAATCATAAGTTTGCGGTTAATAACTTCGTGATCTTGAATATATCGACGCAGCATAATATCAACACCAGCCTGCTTTGCAAAAAGAAGGCAAATTATCATCAAAAACATGATGGAAAAATAATTGGCAATTGAATCAACAAATCTTGCACCAATTGTGGACTCGGTCATTTTCACTGACTGAACTTTTTTAATTCTTTTTGCAGTTCCAGGATGAGTAGAAAAAAGTGTGAAATATCCGCTTTTTCCAAGCATCGATAAAGCAAATGCCATGTTTTGTCCACCAAAGGCCTGAGCTGATTGACGATCACAGCGAAACTCAATTGAGCGACTAACAAAACGACGTAAAAATTCGTAGATATTGTAAACTACGAAGCGATTGAAAGAAGTCAGAATAAAACGTATTATAAGATAAATATCGTTAACTATCAAAGCATGCGATCTAAGTCCCGGAATCATGCTAGTTAATCTGGTGATGAAAACGAAAATAATACTTAAAATTGATGAGACAAAATTAGTCGCCTTTTGGTTGGTGATAATCAAAAACGCTGGTAAAAAATCTTTATTAATTAAGTGCGACATTTCATGACCCATAATGCTGCGAATAGCATTTAAAAATCTTTTTGGATCTTGGCATTCAACCAAATAATGCTTGATCAAACCTTGAGTAAGAACAATAGCTTTTTTGTTAAAACTACTGACAGCGAAAGCGTTGATTTCATCAGAGTTTTTAATATAAAGATGAACAGTTTTTTCGTCGAATTTAGTTTTAATTTGATCAAAAATATCGCTTAAAAAATCATAGTCTTTGATTTTTTCAAAACGCTTACAATTCTTCAGCGAAGAGCGCACCGAAAAACCAAATAAAAAATCTAAAAACAAATAAAATAACATCAAAAAACTAACCAAAAAAAAGAGGAAAAACATCACCAATTTGATTTTAGTCAAAATGCCTTGGTCAATACTGAGAGAACGAGTATTTAAACTTATTAAAGGTAAAATAACCGCTATGAAAGGCGAAGCCAAAACTACTATATTAAAGACTGTAATAACATAAACCAGAATCAGGTTAAATGGTTTGGAAAACATGGCTTTGAAATGATTAAAAAAAGATTGGGAGAAAGATTGTTTGAATTTTTTTTACAACTTATTACTTAGGGTACGAAATTTTCAATTCTTTAATCCTCTTCATCTAAAAAAATGCGCACAATCCAAATTCAGGATATTAAAATTGCTAACAATTTACCTTTCACTTTGATTGCTGGTCCTTGCCAAACTGAATCTCTGGATCACAGCTTGATGATTGCAAGCAACATAAAACGCATTTGTGATCAGCTAAAAATTAATTTCATTTACAAGTCATCTTTCGATAAAGCTAACAGATCAAGCATTGGCGGACAACGCGGTGCTGGCCTTGAAAAAACCCTACCAATTTTTGCTGAAGTTAAAAAACAGTTTAAATGTCCAATCATTACCGACATTCACAACGAAGAACATTGCCGTATTTTAGCCAAACATAACGAAGTTGATATTTTGCAAATTCCTGCCTTTCTTTGTCGTCAAACTGATTTATTGGAAGCTGCAGCAAAAACAGGCAAAGTTATTAATATTAAAAAGGGCCAGTTTTTAGCGCCGCACGATGCCGCAAATATTGTCAAAAAAATGGATCACTTCGGTAATCAAAATGTGATGTTGACTGAACGCGGAGTCAGCTTTGGCTACAATACTTTAATTTCTGACATGCGTGCTTTGCCTATCATGGCTAAAACTGGCTGCCCAGTTGTGTTTGATGCTACACATTCCGTGCAACAACCGGGAGGACTTGGAGGTGCAAGTGGCGGCCAAAGAGAATTTGTTGAAACTTTAGCTTCAGCAGCAGTTGCAGTTGGCGTTGCTGCGGTATTTATGGAAGTGCATCAAGATCCAGATAATGCCCCTTCTGACGGCCCTTGTATGGTGCGTTTGGATAGCTTAGAAAAACTTTTGATCAAATTAAAAAAGCTAGACGAAATCGCTAAAAATTCGTAACCAATCAAGCAAAATATGAGCAGCACAATTTCAAACATTTTAGTAATTGACGACGATACAAGACTTCGCACTTTGCTTGGTCGCTTTCTTGGTGAAAATGGTTTTCAAGTTTCGCTAGCAAAAGATACTGCTGAGGCAAAAGAAATTATCGCCACGACTAAATTTGATTTGATGATTGTCGATGTGATGTTACCAAATGAAACTGGCGTTGAGTTTACTTCCAAGCTGCGCCAATCATCTCGTATTCCAGTGATTATGTTGACAGCGCGAGGTGAATTTGAAGATCGAATCAAAGGCTTGGAAGCTGGAGCTGACGATTATTTGCAAAAACCTTTTGAACCAAAAGAGCTACTTCTTCGTATCAATAATATTTTAAAAAGAATTGGCACCACAGCTGACGATCTCAACATTTGCCGCTTCGGAGATTTTTCTTTTAGCTTTGTTGATTCGCGCTTGAAAAAAGGCAATGAGTTCATTCACATAACAGATTCTGAAACCAAAATCTTGGGCATTTTATGCAAAGAAAAAGGCAAAACTATCAGCCGTGAAAAACTCTCAGCACTTTGCGGCGACATCGACGAACGCAGCATCGATGTTCAAATCACCCGTCTGAGAAGAAAAATCGAACAAAATCCCAAACAGCCAAACTACTTACAAACTGTAAGAAATCACGGCTATGTGCTTTATAGCTAATTTAAGATACTTTAGTAGTGATATGTGCAACCAATCACCAAAATCTTTTTTTTGACAACCTTATAAACTAGTCGATGTTCTCTATTGATTCGACGCGACCAGTAGCCGGATAATTCAAACTTTAATGCTTCTGGCTTTCCAATTCCTTCGAAAGGATTTTTTTCTATCTCTCGTAATAATTCTTCAATTCTTTTAAAGATAAATTTGTCGCGCTTTTTAAAATAATTTATGTCCTTCAAAGACTTTTCTTCAATGGTGATTTGATATTTCATAATTTAAGCAAAAAACTTATCCATTTCCTTTTTTGATTTAAATGTAACTGACTTTCCTTTGCCCTCGTTTTTGATCGCGCTTAGCAAGCGTTTACGATTCTTCGTGCTTGAAAGTAAGTACAAAGTTTCTTCCATCGAGTCGTAATCTTTGCGCGACATCATCACAACATCTTCGTTATTTTTTCTGGTGATGATCAGAGTTTCGCTATTTTGCACGACGAAATCGAGATAGGTTTTTAGATGTTCTCTAGCATCAGAGTAGCTAACTTGTTTTGACATAATGTAATTTGAATTAATTATATTAATCTAACTTGTACAATATATCTGTACATAGAATCAATAACTTTTCTAGCTAAAATCTAAGCAAGTAAAACGGTTGCGGATAAATTTAGCATAAGCAACGCAATATTGATACTGCTTGCTTGAAAGGCCTAAGGATTTTGGCAAAAACTTTATTTTAAAGTGAGAAAAAATTTCTTTTAAGCGCTCTTCAGAAAAGTGAATTTTTTGCAATTCTTTTTTTAACGAAGGGCTAATTTTTTCAGTCTTTGGTTTAATCGAAATTTTCTGCTCATATTCTTTTTTGCACTGATCTGCAATTTTTTTGCCAAAGAAATTATTTAAAGAATTAGCTAAAAAAGATTGATCTTCCTTGATTTGCAGAATCATTGATAATGTGTTTTTTAGAGGATTGATTAGAAGATTTTTTTGCAATCTTGCTGCTGTCAAAGTTGTTACTGCGATCATCTCACCATGCAGTTTTGTCGCAGCGATTTTTGGATATTTCATTTCAATTGTGTGGGCAATTAAATGTTCTGATTGACTTGCTGGATAAGAACCTTTGGCAATTGTCATTCCCTGCCCTGACAACAATAAAATCTCGATTAGCAATTTCAAAAACTCTTCGTCACGCAGCGAGAATTTGTGAAAATTTTTGACAAAAAAATTCATTTTTTTGCCTAGTAATTCAAAAGGTTTTTTGTCGAATTTTGTGCCTAAAATTTTGTGCGATAAATACCAATCAAACCAGCAAGAATAAAAACACATTATATCGCCAACGCCTGCTTTTGTGAGCTTTAACGGCGCAGCTTTTAAAATTTTTAAATCTAAAAAAACTGCTTCTGGTAAAGTTGCTGATAAAGTTTTTTTATGTCCAGAAATTGTGATCGAAGCATTTCTTGACAGATAACCATTCATCGAAGCGGCTGATGGAATTATAGCGTAAGAAATATTTTTTTGTGCGGCAGTAAATTTGCATAAATCGTTGATAGTGCCGCTTCCAAGAGCTAAAATAAAATCGCAATTTTTTAGAGCAGCAGCAATTTTTTTTAAATTTTTTTCATCAGCTTTTGGATTTTTTAAAAGCAAATTTTTGTAATTTTTTTTTAAAAAATCGGACGGGAAAAATTTTTGACAATTTTGCCAAATTTTTTCGTCACTGACAAATAAGATTTTTTCTCTGTCTATCTTTTGGATTTCTGTATTTAGGCCGTAGTGAATTTTTGTGTTTTTAATCATGAAAAAACTTGTGAGATAAAATTGAATTCTTTAAGTTGCGCCCTCTCTTTACGAAGCCTTGCTTCCAAATCAAATCTTAATTTCAAAAATGGAAAATCTTCAACTATTCCTGCTAATTTTGCAGGTGGTGATTGCTGTTGTGATGATCGTTTTAGTTTTACTGCAAAAATCTGATGGTGATTCTCTGAGTGGAATTGGCGGTGGTTCTGGTGGCCTTAATTCTGTTATGTCTAGCAAAGCTTCCGCAAATATTTTGACTAAAATCACTATGGTTTTAATTGGCATTTTTATGCTAAATTGCCTTATTTTAGCCTCTATTTCCAATGCTTCAAAAAAAGCTTTACAGCAAGAATTAGAACAAACTATCAAGCAACAAGAAGATAGCTCAGCACCTTCAGAATCCAATATAAATAAAACTCCAGAAGCCCCAAAAGTTGATTAATAAACCCTCAAACACTGCACTAAAATGCTTCGCTTGGGGATCAAAATAAATTAAAATGAAAACTACTGCTTTAAACCAAACTCATCGTAACCAAGGCGCCAAAATGGTTGAATTTGCTGGTTACGATATGCCCGTTCAATATCCAGACGGAATGTTGAAAGAACATGAATGGACTCGCTCTGGCAATGTCGGAATTTTTGATGTCTCGCATATGGGTCAATTTTTTATTGAAGGCGCTGAAGTTATAAAATTCTTGTCTCACATCACACCAACTGATTTTTCTTTAAGTGCAGTTAATCAAGCAAAATACACGGTTTTGACCAACCCACAAGGCGGCATTATTGACGACCTCATAATCACTAAATTAAGCGACACAAAATTTTTTATCGTTTTAAATGCTGGCTGCAAAGAGAAAGACTCAGCTTGGATTAGAAAAAATTTGCCAAGCAATATCTCTTTCTCTGAACTTTCTGAGCGCTCTTTAATCGCAGTTCAAGGTGGCAAAGCTGAGGAAGTTTTAAACAAATTATTAGCTTCAGGAAACCTAGCTGAATTGCCTTACATGAATATCGGTTTTTATAAATTAAAATCTGGCGAAGAAGTTTTTATCAGCCGCACTGGCTACACTGGCGAAGATGGTTTTGAAGTTTCAATTAAAAACTCTGTTGCTGCAAAATTCTGGCTTGATTTATCTGCAATGTCAGAAGTCAAACCAATCGGACTTGGTGCACGCGATTCACTTCGTTTAGAAATGGGTTATCCACTTTATGGTCACGATTTGGACGATACAACTTCACCAGTTGAAGCTGCTATTGGTTGGGTTGTTAGTAAAAGTAACAGCAGCTTTATTGGCGCTGAAAGAGTTTTAAAAGAAAAGTTGGAAGGCGTAAAACGTAAAAGAATTGGCGTCAAATTACTTGATCGCGGCATTGCCCGCGAAGGCACTGAAATCAGAAAAGATGGCAAAAAAATTGGGGTTTTAAGTTCTGGTGGCTTTTCACCAAATTTGAAAGTTTCAATCGGACAAGGCTACTTCGACCCAGCAATTGCAAAGGTTGGAGATCAAGTTTTTGCAGTTGTTCGCGATCGCGAAATTCCTGCAATTCTAACTTCACCAGTTTTTATCGAAGCCAAAACCAAATCTATCAAAACTAAATAACCTGTTGCGAATGCAAGAATTTACCTTGTGCGTAGCAACTCAATATTAACTAAATTTAAGCTTAACTTAAATTTAAAACGGAGTGCTTATGAAATTTACGAAAGACCATGAGTGGATCAAAGTTGAAGGCGATGTCGCAACAATTGGTATCACTGAATATGCAGCTGAAGCTTTAGGCGAGTTGGTTTATGTCGAGCTACCTAAAGTCGGCAATAAATATAATGTTCACGATGCTTTTGCAGTTGTAGAATCTTCAAAATCTGCCAGCGATGTTTATATTCCTGTTACAGGCGAAGTTGTTGCTGTTAACGACTCTCTCACTTCTCAGCCAGAATTGATCAATAATTCAACCTATGCCAATGGCTGGATCGCTAAAGTTAAAATGAGCAACAACGCTGATTTATCTGATGCAATGGACGAAGCTGCTTACAAAGAATTTTTGAAAAATAGTTAGGAAAGCAAGAGGGAAGGTCCCCGAGCAAAAGACAAAGTACGGGGCCCAACTCTTGAGATTTATTTTTTACAAATAAAACTTATTCAAAAAACTATCCACCCTTCCCTCAATCATCTCCTCGATTAACTCCGAAATTTTTTCGTTAATTATTTTTACTTTTTCTATTTCATCGCAAGCAAACTTTCCTAAAACATAATCCGCTGTTTGATATTCTTTACTTTCTGGGCGACCAATGCCAAGACGCAAACGCGTGTAATGCTTTCCAATCATTTCGTCCAGAGATTTTAATCCGTTGTGACCAGCATTGCCGCCACCAGTTTTTACCCTTATTTTCCCCAGAGCCAAATCAAGATCGTCGTGAAAAACCAAAATATTTTTCGGATTAATTTTATAAAAATTTGCTGCCTCAAGAACAGCAATTCCCGAACGATTCATAAAAGTTTGTGGCTTGAGAGCGATTATTCTTTGATCGGCAATCACACCAGAAAAAACTTCGCTTTTGAATTTTTTTGACTGCAAAGTAAAATCATAATCGTCAATAATTTGGTCTAGTAAAAGAAAGCCAAAATTGTGACGAGTTGACTCATATTCGGGGCCAATATTTCCAAGGCCAACTAAGAGATACATAAATCTATTGAAAAGTCGTGAAAGTAGTTTTTAGTTGCGCTGAGATTGTAACGGTTTCCCACTCTTTATTGCGATGCTAAAAAAATCATTAAAAATATTTTCTTGTTTACTTATTGGCGTCGTTTTTTCTTGCGCCAAAAAAGAATTTATTCCTGAACCTTATATTCTTTCTAGCTTTCCTGAGGTGCAAAAAATTGAGCGCCAAGATCACAAATTTTGTAACTCGCTTGACTTGAACTCTGGTAATAGCAACAAAAGCGTTAACGATGACTTATACTGGCACTGCCGTCTTTCTGCAGCTAAATTTAAATTAGATAGCCATGTCGGATCAGCGCAAAGCTTGAATCATAATTCACAAATCAGTGATTTAATTACCAAAATTTCTCTTCGTCTTTCCGAAACTCATGAATCAGTTTTTATCAAAGAAAATAAAAAAATTGACGCGCGTCAACACAAGCAATGCGTCGATTATGGTTTTGATTTTGATATTAACGATCAATTAAAAACTGACCAATATTTACTCTGCCGCAAAAGATTGATTGATGATGATCAGCTCGATCCACCTTACGGAAATCAGGCTTATTTAAAATATCCCAATCGCTCTTACAATCTTGGTTTTGTTTTGAATAACAAAATCGACAGCGAAATTAAAAGACGCCAAGAAGCTGAAAAAAACTATCCTTATTGTCTGCAATTTTTTAATAACTCGGATAATTTTGCCAAATGTACTAAGGCACAGGATGATTCAAGACAATGCTTAACGCAGATTGATGGTAAAAGATTTAAAAAAGAATCTGAGAAAAAAACTTTTTGCCAAAAGCAAGCCTATCTGCGATTTCCTGATTCATTTTTAAAAGAGTCAGATCAAAAAAAAGAAGATATTGAGCGCGCTAAAACCAATGCCGATGTTTACAATCAAAATAGTTTTGCAGCACTTGGAATTAACAGCGATGACATTGAATTATTCGAGTCAGAAGAAACTGCCGATGCTGAATATGAAAAACAAGAAAAACAAAAAAAGTTAGAAAAAAACATCAACTCCAAAAAGGCTTTATATACTCGCTATGAGCTAACCAGATTGCGCCAAAAATATATAATTTCTTGTACAGAAAATGCTGACTTAGAAGTTAAAAAATATGTCGAAGCAATAAAAAAATCTTGCGATGATTTAGGAAGTTTTAAGGCGGATGAAAATATGATTTAAGACATTTCCAACATTTTGCGCAGCGGCTTTTCAGCTTTGATTCTCAAGGCTTCATCTAATTTTAACTCACCACCAGTTGCGGATTTATCGCCGTATTTCAAAACCAAATAAAGTTTTTCTAAAGTATTGAGTTGCATGTGCGGACAATTGTTGCACATGGCACAACCAGTGCGATCTTCAAAATAACATTCGTAAAATTTACCTGTCGGATTTTTTAACTTCATTTGGTGAATCATATGCGGCTCAGTCAAAACAATAAATTCTCCGCCTTGATTTTCTTGCACATATTTTAACAAAGAAGAAGTCGAGCCAATATGCTTGGCATAAGAAAGCAAGCTTTCTGGACATTCTGGGTGAGCAATCACTTTAGCGTTTGGATAATTGGTAATTAATTTTACCAATTCTTTTTCACTGAATTGCTCGTGAACAATACAAGATCCATTCCACAAAATCATTTTGCGATTAGTAACTTTTTCTAGGTAACGACCGAGATGTTGATCTGGCGCAAAAATAATTTCTTGGTTTGAAGGAATTTGCTCGATGATTTTTTTAGCATTAGTTGAAGTGACAATAATGTCCGACAAAGCCTTGATTTCAGCTGAACAATTGATGTAAGTCACCACAATTGCTTTGGGATGTTTTTTCTTAAATTCAGCAAAAGGAATTGGCTGGCAAGAATCTTCTAAACTGCAACCAGCTTTTAAATCAGGCACTAAAACGCGTTTTTGTGGCGATAAAATTTTTGCTACTTCAGCCATAAATTTCACGCCGCAAAAAATAATTGCATCGGCTTGGGTCGCCGCAGCTTTGCGTGAAAGATCAAGAGAATCGCCAACAAAATCTGCAATATCTTGAATTTCAGAATCTTGGTAGAAATGTGCTAAAATAACGGCGTTTTGCTGTTTTTTTAAGTGAAGAATTTCTTCTTCTAAGTTTGTAGGTATTTCAAACATGGTTATAATCCAACGATTTCAAAAACTTCTTTTTTAGTTTTTCTGGCGATTTCTTGCGCCTTATTTTTGCCATCAGATAAAATCTGACGAATATAGTTTTGGTCTTGCTTGAAACGATTTAGATTTTCTTGAATGGGCTTAAGTTTTGCAATCAAACTTTCGGCTAAATCATTTTTAAATTTAGCATTTCCCGCTGTTTCATATTCTTTAGCAATTGCTTGCGCGCTCTTGTTTGAAGCGGCAGCAAAAATATTCAGTAAATTATAAACTTCTAATCGCGCTTCGTCAAATGTGATTATTGGCAAAGAATCAGTTTTGGCTTTTTTAATTTTTTTCAAAATGTCTTCAGCGCTGTCTGTCAAATTAATGCGCGATAAATCTGATTCATCTGACTTGCTCATTTTCTTTGTGCCATCTTGCAGCGACATAATACGCTTTACTTCTTTTACAATTACCGGCTCGGGCAATTTAAAATATTCGCATTTGAAACGACGATTAAACGCGCCAGCTAAATCGCGGGTTAATTCTAAATGTTGTTTTTGATCTTCACCGACAGGAACTAAATCAGCGTGATAAAGAAGAATGTCAGAAGCCATTAAAACTGGGTAGGAGTAAAGTCCGAGATTTTCATTTTCGGCAGATTTTTCTTTAAACTGCGTCATACGATTCAACCAACCCATCGGAGTCATCGTGCCAAAAACCCAGGCTAATTCTGCGTGCTGCGCCACATCGCTTTGAATAAAAAGTGTCGATTTTTTTGGATCTAAACCGCAGGCCAAATAAATCGCAGCCACATCTAAAATATTTTTTTGTAATTCTTTTGGATCTTGTGGCATTGTGATTGCGTGCAAATTCATCACACCAAAAATGCAATTATGTTTATCTTGCAAATCAATCCAGTTAGCAATTGAGCCGAGATAATTTCCTAAATGTAAATTTCCTGTAGGTTGAATTCCTGAGAAAACGGTTTTCATAAAATCGAAATCTTAAATTGCTTTGAAAGGCGGCGCACTCTAATTTCTCGATCTTGTAAGGCAAGTGGATGATCGCTGGTTTTAATGTGCAAACATTTGAAAATCAGAGGAAAGTCCGGACTCTACGAGGGAAAAATACCAGCTAACGGCTGGCCACGCAGCCTGAATAAACTAGGGCGGCTGAGGGAAAGTGTCACAGAAAATATACCGCTAGATTATGCCGCCCATGATCCCCTTATTTAAGGGGATCGAGTCGACGCGTTAGCGCGACGATGGGGTTGCATAACTAGTAAGGGTGAAAACGCGAGGTAAGAGCTCACGCGCTTCTATGGCAACATAGATTTGGAAAAACCCTATTTAGAGCAAGACCAAATAGGAACGGCAAATTCTTCAATGAATAAATGACCTCGCATTGTCGTTCGGGTAGGTTGCTTGAGGTTAACAGCGATGTTAATCCTAGATGAATGATCGTCGCCCGCTTTTGCTAAGGCTGAAGCGTGGTACAAAATCCGGCTTATAGCTTGTCTTACATTCTTTAAATTTAAAACTGCGTTTTAAATTTAGTTCTAGTTTGAGTTGCTACAGGCGAAGTAAATTCGCCTATCCGCAACGAATTTATAATTTTAAAAATGCTCACAACAAACCAGATTCGTGCAAAATTTTTGGATTACTTTGCTAAAAATGGTCATGAAATTATCGCTTCGAGTCCACTGATTCCGCACAATGATCCAACCTTGATGTTCACCAATGCTGGCATGAACCAATTTAAAAACTATTTCACTGGCGTGGAAGTTGCGAAATTCAAACGTGCTGCAACTTCACAAAAATGTGTTAGAGCTGGCGGCAAACATAATGACCTAGATAATGTTGGCTTCACAGCCCGTCACCACACATTTTTTGAGATGCTGGGCAATTTTTCTTTTGGCGATTATTTTAAAGAAGAAGCAATTTTCTATGCTTGGGAATTATTAACCAAAGATTTCGGGATCAATAAAGAAAAGCTTTTAGTCACCGTTTATCACAACGATGAGACGGCCGCAAATTTATGGAAAAAAATAGCCAACCTGCCCGATCAAAAGATAATTCGCATCTCAACAGAAGACAATTTTTGGTCGATGGGCGAAGTTGGTCCTTGTGGTCCTTGTTCAGAAATTTTCTTTGACCATGGCGATAAAATTTTTGGTGATATTCCCGGAAGCAAAGATCAAGATGGTGATAGATTTATTGAAATCTGGAATTTAGTTTTTATGCAGTTTGAAAAACAAAAAGACGGAAAAATGATACCACTACCAAAACCATGTATTGATACCGGAATGGGCTTGGAGCGCGTCACTTCAGTTTTACAAGGTGTTCACGATAATTATGAAACCGACACCTTTAAAAATCTGATTTCCGAAATTCAAAAAATTGCATCTTAAAATTATAAAAAGTTCAAAATCTCATGATTTTTTTCAAGACTGTAAAGAGTAGGATTAAACCAAAACCTGCTTTCTCCCTCATAGAGTTATCAATCGCACTCCTAATAGTCATAATAATAATCGCTGGTGTAATATTTGCTTCTAGGTTACTTGGCAATTTCAGACT
>DENL01000038.1 GCA_002359655.1 Rickettsiales bacterium UBA2645
GGCTTATCCCGAATTCACGTTTTAAGTGGCAAGCATTTGAACCATAACGCACAATGTTCATACAAATATAATATCTAAATATTGCCTTCTTTTTCTTAGTATGACTTGGTATCATGGCGCAATTACAATATTTGCAAAAAACCACACCTTTTAACAAAGCAGGATATTTGGCAGTTCTTTTAGAATTGGCTAATGAATTTTTAGATTTTAACTGTTGATGCGCCGCGTCCCATAAAGCTTTTGAAATAATGGCTTTATGCTTTCCTTGATAAGATTTACCATCATGCGAGATTTCACCAATATAAATGCGATTATTGAGAATTTGATAAATTTTGTTTTTACAAAACTTATCTCCGGTGTTGGTTGGAATGTTATTATTGTTTAGATAAACAAACACTTCTTGAATAGCCAATCCGCTGGCTATTTTCTCAAAAATTTCTTTGATAATTTTGGCATCTTTATTTCTGATCAATTTTTTATCTTTGCTGTTATAGCCCATTGGAATAAAGCCACCTGTCCACATTCCCTTTTTCTTTGCTGCTCTGATTTTATCCTTCAATCGCTCGCTAGTAATTTCCCTCTCAAACTGAGCAAAGGAAAGCAACATATTCAGCGTCAACTTTCCCATTGAGCTGGAAGTATCTATTTGCTGCGTGATTGAGATGAAAGAAACCTGATATTTTTCAAAGAAGGTAAAAAGATTAACAAAATCTCTGAGCGATCTTGAAAGGCGATCAACCTTGTAAACAACGACAACATCGACTTTACCAAACTCTATATCTTCTTTGAGTTGCTTAAGTGCCGGTCGATCTAAATTTCCTCCTGAATATCCGCCATCATCATAATTTGTAGGAATCAGCTGCCATCCTAAATGCTTCTGCGATTTGATATAATTTTCTGCCGCTTCGCGCTGATTTTGAATTGAATTAAATTCCAAATCTAAATTTTCAGAAGTGGATTTACGAGTGTAGATTGCACATTTTTTTAATTTTCATAAGCCGTTTTTGAAAAATTTTAATAATTCTGGGTAAAAATGAGTAAGTCTGAGTAAATGTAGGTAATTGCATTACTTCATTAAACAGATAATACTTTACACAAAATTACTTAATTTTTTTGATTAATAAAATGCACAAAAAGAAGAAGTTAAAAAATACAATTCAGATTCTTAAAGCGCGTATTCATCAATATGACGGTAAAGAAGATAAGTATGACACCAGACCAACACAGTCAATTGAAGCCGATTCTGAAATTGAAAATCTTATCAAAGATTTACCGAATAAATCTGTTGATGAGCTGAGAAAATTGTGGAAATCATATTGCAACGAAGAAGCACCGAACTGGAACAAATCTTATTTTATTCCAAGATTATCTTACCGCATTCAAGAAGTTCACTATGCAACTGAACTACGACCAAAAGTAAAAACAGCATTAGAAGATATTTACAAAGGAATTACCAGCATCCCCACTAAATCAAGGCTACACAAAGAAGGTAAATTCAAAATCAAAATCGGCACAGTTTTAGAAAGAAATTATCAGGGTATTACTTACCGAGTAATAAAAACCAACAAAGGCTATTTGTTTGAAGGCAAGCTTTATCAATATCTTTCAGCAATAGCTTCAAGAATAACTAAAAAATCACAGACAAAAGGTTATGAATTCTTTGGACTTATCTAAAAATAAAAAAATTATTGAAAATATTACCAAAGCTCACGGCTGGAAGCAGATGCTTGAAAATCAGAATATGAAAAGCATCCTCTCGCTAACTGATATTGCGAAGAAAGAAGGAATTTCAGTGCGGCAAGTGAGAAAAATTTATTACCTTAATTACCTTTCGCCTTATATCGTGGAGAAGATTGTGCTCAACGGCAAGAATCCCAAAAAGCTAAAATTAAAAGATTTTTTAAACGGATTTCCAATTAGTTGGGTTGAGCAGCAAGAATGGTTTACTGGGTAGAAAAAATATGAAAAATGTTGAACAACGTTACTGTATATATTCAAACTCTTATTTTACAAAAATTGGTAAAGAAGAAGATAACAAAGATCATATAATACCTCTATTTCTTGGTGGTCATGATGATTTTGTAGTGGATGCTGCAACTGATAAAAATTCGCATATTTCCAATGAGATAGAAAATAAATTAGCCAATGATTTTTTTATCAAGATGAACAGAAATAATTTAGGATCATTGGGATTGGGTCATCGTGCAAGAAAAGATAATAAATTGGTGATTCCCAACTTAATTGGAGATGCAGACGGCAAGAAAGCAAAAATTATTTTTGACAAAGCATCAAAAAAGATAAATGCGATTGATGTTCGATCCGAATCAAAAAATGAGATTGATGATTGGCAAAAAATTACTTTTTCTCAAGTTTTCAAGAACTCAGATTCTGAATTATTTTTGAGATTTGCGGCAAAGGTAGCTCTTGGAACTGGATACTTTTTAGACAAAGAATATTTCGTTAATAATGTGGTTCATGACGAGCTAAGATTAATTATGAATGGCTTATCTAAACTTAGCGAAGAAGAGAGAAAGAATATTAAAACTAGATGTTGTTTGGGCAGATGGTTTTCGCCAAAAAAAGATACAGAAACCGAGGAATATAAGCTCTATAGCAAAATCTGTAAATCAGTTCAAGGAAGTATAGTTATAATATACCCAACCACGCAATCTCTTTGTTTTCATATTGGAGTTGTCAGCGAATATATTGGAATGATTAATGTTACTGCAAAAACGGAAAAACTATTAAAGAAATATAAAGATGGATTGGGACATGTTTTTATGATAACAAAAAATAGCTTCAAGCAAGGTTCACTAGTGAGTCTTTTCAATCACTTATCAAAAGAATTATCAGAAAAAGAAGCTAAGTCATAGTAAAAGGTATATGGTGCCAAACACATACGGAACAAGAAGTGCTATGTGAGAAAATTGTTAATACAACTCCAAGCAAGCAAAAACAGAATCACATTTTTTTAATTATGCCCTATATCTTGAGTAAACTAGATAACTGAGATTTTTGTTCTGCGCTTAAATTTATATTTTTGTCAAGATAATCAACGGCAGACTTATTTCCAGAATCATGCAACAATTTATTTGCTTTTGATTTAACTAATAATTCTACCATCTCAGGCTTACCCTGCCAAGCAGCATAAATAAGAGGTGTTCTACCGAATACGCTGATATTAAGACTATCGTCGCCATAATAATTCTTGGCACTTCTATAGTCAGTTGTAGCAAGGTTTATATCTGAATGATTTTTAATTAAAATCTCTGCTGACTTTAGATTGCCATATTGCGCTGCATACATAAGAGCAGTTTTACCAAAAACATTTTGAGAATTCACAATCGTTGGAAACTTTTTTATTATAAGCTCCAAAGCTTCTGGATATTTAGGGGCAGATTGATGGAAAGATTCAATTAAAAACTTAGAATCGGGGTTATCAATTTTGTTTAACAGCTTTTTAATGGTAGCGGTGGATTGTTGATCAACAACAGCAACTAGTAATAATCTAGAATAAATTTCATTGCTACTTAGTTTGTCTTTGTTGTTACAAAAGTTCTTACCTAGAAAAAGATCGGCTTCAATTTTATTGCTAGAAATAAAGCTTTGTAAATGAGTTTTTCCTAAACGAGGCGTTTGATAGAAACATTCATCTTTCCAATCATCATGAAATGATGAAAGATAAAGTGATTCGGAAAAATTAGCAATAACACTAGCGGATAATTTAGATTTTTTATCATCAAAATTGAATTTTTTCTTATAGTAATCACCAAAGTAAGGTAGAGCTTCTTTTTTTAGATTCTGTAGCAACTTGTATTGCTCGTTTTCCCACACGCCCTGAACACTCCAAAAATTTTCTAGATAAAATTTTACATCATCTTCATCTTTTTTTGAATTTATCAGTTCGTTGATAAAGTTCTGACTAGTAGCAATTTTTATTCGTGTAATTTCCCAGCTCTTAATTTTGCTGTATATTAATGTTCCCGAAAAAGAATCACTTCCCGATAGATCATATAATTTATCAAAATAAGGTTTAATTTGAGGAATTACATTTGTGATATTGTATTTACTGCAAGTTGGAACAAAAGAATCACAACTACCACCACAATAAGTTGAAAATATTTCTCCAACTTCGTCAGAATATTTTTCAGCTCCAAAACAAACTAATTTTTCTAAATTCTCTTCATTTTTAACATTACTCGAATCTCGCTTCATAACACTACTTAAAAAATTTTCTGGAGGATTCTTATAAAATGAATGCATACGATTTTCGGTGAGGGTTTTTGAGAAAAAACTATCAAAGGTTTCGTTATTTTTCAGATTAGTAGATGCAAAAGATGGAGATGTAAAAAGAATCAAACATAGTGATATAATACATTTTCTGAACATGGCTTCGAGATCTCGTAATTGGATTAAATTTGAAAGAAGATCATTTTACTTTAGTAAGTTCATTCAAAACTTCATTAAAAAACCTTAAATAAAAACTAGAGAAAAAGTTCGATAGAGGCATCCCCGCTCCAGCGGTTGAAAAATATCGAAATAGAAAGCCAAGTCCTCAACCCTTATTTTGTAGGAATTCGAACCCGCGGGAGAAAGTTAGTTTTTAGTAGCCCCCACTGAGCCATAACAAAAAAGGCCGCTAGCGCAAGCTAAACGGCTTTCTTTTATTTACGTGATACCTTAGCTCTCAAAGTGAACTCTATAGAGATCAAGTCTTCTATCTTTTAAATTCTGTACAGTGCCTGAGTTTCTTGAGGCGACGAGTGATTTTATATTTAAATCAGAAATAACTACCATTTCAGTATTGGGAATTGATGTTGCGGCGATTCCGTCTCTGGCAAATGGAAAATCACAAGGCGTTAGAATGCAGCTTTCAGAGTAGTTAACATCCATATTGTCAACATTTGGTAAATTTCCGACAGTGCCAGACATTACAACATAAATTTGGTTTTCTACAGCTCTGGCTTGGCAACAATATCTAACTCTATTATATCCTTGCTTTTCATCAGTGCAGAATGGCACGAATAATATTTTCATGCCTTGGTCGGTTAGATGTCTGGATAATTCTGGAAATTCCGCATCGTAGCAAACTAGCACTCCGATTGTGCCGCAATCAGTTTCAATAGTGGAAAGATTATTTCCGCCGCTGATATTGCGCCAATATTTCTCGCTTGGAGTAATGTGTATTTTCGCTTGAGTATGCACTGAACCATCTCTTAGAAAAACATATGCCGCGTTTTCAATTTTTCCCTCATCAGTTCTTGTGGGATGGGTTCCGCCGATAATATTAATATTATAAGAAATGGCCATTTTCTGGAAAAAATCTACGTATTCTTTGGTAAAGTTTGCCAGCGTTTCAATGTTTTTGGTGCTGGAAGATTTATTCTTATCAATCGAAATTAGCGGCAGTGTGACGTATTCTGGGAAGGTGATGAAGTCTGCTTTGTAGTCAGCCGCTACGTCGACGAAATATTCAATTTGCTTAGCAAAGGCAATAAAATTATCCACTTCGCGCACCTGAAACTGCACAGAAAGAACGCGCACTGAATTATTTAATTTTCCCCTTTGCACAGAGTACTTCTCATTCTTTGGAGAATAATCAGGATTTTCCCAAATCATAAACGCAGCATTTTTGCCCGACTCAACATCTCCGAGCATATAATTTTTTAGAATTTTTATAAATTTAAAACCGTTTTTTAACTGAAAACCAATAACCGGATCTTTAATTTTATTTTCTATTACCAGCTCAATGTAATGTTCTGGAGACTTCACTTGTTTTTGTTTCTTGGCATAATTTGGCATTCTGCCAGCAAAAACTATCCCCTTGAGATTTAATTCCTTACATAACGCTTTTCTAGAATTATAAAGTCTCTGACCAATCTTTAAGCCCCGATATTCCTCATCAACCACAATCTCCATCCCATAAAGATAATCGCCATCTTCATCATGCTTTGAAGCAAATCCTCCACCAGTAATCTCGGAGTAAGTATGGTCAGCAAAAGCTAATTCCTCTCGAACTATAAAAGTTGCACAATGTCCGACAATTTTGTCATCCGCCTCAACAACAAATTGTCCCTCTGGAAATCTATTAAATTGACCAGTGAGCATTTCAATTGATGTGCTTATCGAGTCTGAATATGTTTTAGAGCTCAAACTAACAATCCTAGTAAGGTCTTCTCTTGTAACGTTTCGAATATTGATTTTAGCTTTCTTAATTTTGTTCATTTTTATTTTTTTAATTATTTGGAACTCCACTTGTAGAGTAAGATACTTATTTTGCGCGAAGTATATTATTGGTTTGATATAAAAGTTCTAAACTCTCTAACTCGCAAAGCCGATTACCTATGCCAGCCTATTAGCTTTGATTCGCTTTAAATACTAAATATCAAACATCTATTAGTTTAGCTCAATTCGTAATATTTACCAAAATTCATCACATCGTAATACCTCTCAGTTCGGAACATGCACACAACGCAGAGCCATAACAAAAAATTGCGAGTACAATAAGCATAGTTTTCTTAACGAGCGAAAGTGCATCTAGAAAAATCTTGCGTTTGCAAGCGTAAAAATTTTTTGATTTGGCGCACCATCCTTCCCGAAAAAAATTCCACTTACGCATTGCGTAAGTAACTCATTAGAAATATTATACTGTCAGCTTCAAAGCATTTACTAAGTGCAAACCTCGATTAAGGAATTTTATGAATATCACTGTACTCAACCTGGCTCGTACAACAACAGCGCAACATCTCATTAAATTGTTCACTAACTATGGCACAGTTCAATCATGCGATATAGTTATAGATAAACAGAGTGGCTTATCAAAAGGCTTCGGCTTTATTAAAATGTTAAATGATGAGGAAGCCAATGTTGCAGTAGCCGCACTTCATGTTAGGAATATTGGCGGCAATAAAATAAGAGTAAAAGTTTCAAATAAAACGAATGAAGAAGGGTCGGCTTCGTTCAGTTATCATTTGAGAAAGTAATTATTAGTTTCTGTCCCTCGATTATCCGCCGCACCGTGTTTCTGATTTCAAAATAAAAAGTTCGAAACTTGTCAAGACTTGGGAGACATAACAAAAAAGGTTTAATGATTCATGACATTACAGTAAGATCATTTATTTAGAGTGATGAAGAAAAAAAATATAAGAAAGAAAAGAATCTCAGAAAAAAGCAGCAATCAAAAATTGATGCAACAGCAATTATAATTAAAGGAAAATAAATAATGACCACACCAACTATTTTAACTGTAATATCGACTTTATTTTTCTTATTTTACGAAAGGCTTTTTCCCGGAAGAAAATTACCTTATTCTCAATTTTGGTATTTTCGCACTATACTCGCTAACTTTACTCAATTCTTGTTAACGATGTTGATAGGAAAATTGTGGATTGGTTTATCAAATGGATGGTCATTGTTATCAATTTCAAAAATAAATCTGCCAATTTTAGAGGGCTTTGCTGCATGGTTCATTGGTACTTTTGTTTTTTATTGGTGGCATAGATTAAGACATAAAAATGGCTGGTGGCAGATATTTCACCAAATACATCACAGTCCTTCACGCATAGAAGTTTTAACTTCATTTTACAAACATCCTTTAGAAATTTTTGTTGGGCTAATAATTTCAAGCGCAATAATTTTTCTACTTCTTGGATGCTCGTTAATTGGAGGATTGTGGTATAATTTTTTTGCTGCAACTGGAGAATATTTCTACCACGCCAACATTAAAACACCAAAATGGTTAAGATATTTTATTCAAACACCTGAACTACATTCAATACATCACCAACTCGATGTTCATAAATATAATTTTAGTGATTTGCCTATTTGGGATAGACTTTTTGGAACTTATAAGGATTCAGTTTCTTTCTCTAATGAATGCGGATTCCCAAAAAATAATGAATTAAAAATCTGGAAAATGCTCAGATTTAAGGATGTTTATAATGACTAATCTTTAAAAATTGTCATGAACAAAAATCTTATAACACTTTTCAAATCAATTATCTGTGGATCCTTATTTCAATTAGCTTTCTCAGTGTTGTTGGTTGATTGGCTACCACTGCAAAAATTTGGTTATTCGTTTTACGAAGTATCTTTTAGATTCTTGCCTGCATTACTTCTGATAGCGATATATTTCATATTTTTGGCGGTCGCTCTTTTTTCTAAAAGAGTTAGATCTAAAGCCATTAATCTTTTTGGCTGCGCTGTTGGAATATTTTTAACCATAGTTCCCGCAAGCTTCATAGGACAAGAAATTAGGATGAATGAATTTCATAAACTTGCAGATAGAAGTGAACATCTCATCGTAGCAATTAATTCGTTTAAACAAGACAATGGTGAACTGCCAAATGATCTACAACAACTGATTCCAAAATACTTGGATAAATATCCCACAACCAACATGGAGGCCTATCCCAATTATAACTATTCAAAAGCAAAAAATGGAGAAAGTTTCAGTCTTATTGTTGAATGCCCAATAGGAATTGTGAATTGGGACAAATTTATTTATGAATCGAATGAAGATTATTCAAGATTCTCAAGCTCTGCAGAAAGAGTTGGAAAATGGTTATATTTTCATGAATAGTCACGATAGTAACTTAGCTTTTTATTTGAATGCCAATCACCCCACTTCACTTTGGACCAAGTGCAACATTAGTGTTATGCTCCCCAATTTTCAA
>DENL01000021.1 GCA_002359655.1 Rickettsiales bacterium UBA2645
GAATTAATGGGTAGCAGTATATTAGCTTTTTGTCTAAAAAAAATTCTAGATCTACCAATTTTTGTTTTGGCAAATGTTGTAATCGATTTTGAACCTTTGATGGTGATGATTTTTCATCCTAATTATCCACTTCACGGATTCTGTCATACGCTAATTGGAGGAACCTTAATTGGTGCTATGTGGGGAATTTTTGCTTTTTTTGCGAGAAATTTTACAAAAAAATTGATGAGAATTTTTCTGATCAACTATCAAACAAATCTCAGACTTGCTGTGACTTCTGGAATATTAGGATTTTATTTCCACATCATACTTGATTCAGTGATGCATTCAGACATCAAGCCATTTTATCCATCGTCTTACAATCCTCTATATCACCTTGTTAGCGTTGATACTCTTTATTTCTTATGTGCATTATTTTTCATTCCAGCTTTTATTTTGTATTTGATCCAAGCAATTAAATCTAAAACTCAGGTTTACAAATCATTAGATAAAATACGGCGATAATTGCAGGAAAAGCCAAAACTCCTAGAGTAATCCACCAGAGCTCCATCGTCCAATAAAGTTTTGGCAGAGTAGCATTTTTTGTGACTGACATTTTTGCCATGTCACGCATTTTAATTTGTATCCAAACAACCGGTAACCAACAAAATCCAGCAAAGAAATACAATATAATTCCAAGCACAAGCCACCTGTCTTCAAGTGAATATCCCTGATCTTTAGCAAGAAAAATTCCTGATATTAGCTGAATCACAATCGCTGAAGTCGTGAATAACCAATCAGCAATAACAACATTTTTTACTGTAGAATAAATCACTTTAACATCCTTTTGGCGATTCGCCATGAACATATAAAAAGCACTTCCAATTCCAGTACCAAAGAGGATTGTTGAGCTAATGATGTGAATTAACTTCAAAGAAAAATATTCCATAAAACCATTATATTTTAGAAAGATATGGCAAGTTGTGTACCACCTGAAACTCAAAAAATGTGCCAAATCTTAATTGTTTATGATGGAGATTGCCCGTTATGCAGCGGATTTGCTCGATTATATAAAATTAAAAAATCCGTGGGAACGTTAAAAATAATTAACGCGCGCGAGGCGGATATTGAAATTATCAATCAAATAAATGCCAGAGGATTTAACCTTGATTTAGGGTTTGTAGTGAAAATTGATGAGATGTTTTATCACGGCTCGGATGCCAGTAATATTCTGGCCTTGATTGGATCTGATGTCGGAATTTTTAATCGTCTAAATATTCTAATTTTTCGTTCGAAAATTTTATCTAAAATAATTTACCCATTTTTCCGAGCAGTACGAAATTTTGCTTTGTGGATTAAAGGCAAAAATCAGATCAATAATTTGCTAGTTGGAAAAACCATCTTTCAATCGATATTCGCTCAAAAATGGAATGATTTACCAAATGTGATGCGTGATCATTATGCTAATCGTGCATTCTGCAATGACGTTGTTATCGCAGAAGGGATAATGGAAATAGAATTCTCAAAAATTTTTGGATTATTCTCTGCGTTATTCAGAAACTTGAAAATTTTGATCGCTAAGCGCGGTAAAAATATTTTCACTCGCGTTACTTTTCGTAGCGAATCTAACTCCTCTTTTTTGCATTTTGAACGCGAATTTTTTTTTGAAAAAAACCATCCACAAAAATTCTTTTCGGCAATGGTTCAGCTAAAAGAAAATAAAGTTGCCGAAGTAATGAATTACGGCATTTCTTGGATATTTTTTTATAACTTCAACAATCAGAAAATTACTCTGAGTCATCATGGTTACGCGTTAAAAATCGGTGAATTTTTTCTACCACTTCCTTTAACATTTTTGTTTGGAAAAGTTTACGCCGAAGAAATTGCGATTTCTGATGATGAATTTGCGATGAAGATGACAATTACGCATTTTGTTTTTAGCGAAATTTATCGCTATCAAGGACAATTCAAAATAATTAAAAAAATATGAAAAAAATTTTGATACTTGGTGGATATGGTAACTTTGGAAAACGAATTTCTACCTCTTTGGCAAAAGCTAAATTACCAATTATAATTTCTGGCAGAGATCCAAAAAAAGCACAAAATCTTGCCAATGAATTAGCTAAAAAATTTCCCAATTCATTAGTTGCAATTACAGCTATAGATACCAAAAAGAATTTTTCTAAAACACTTAAAGAACTAAATCCATATCTAGTCATAAACACTGTTGGTCCTTTCCAGACAAGCGATTACAGTGTCGCCAAAGATTGTATCACACAGTCAATTAATTACATCGATTTAGCTGATGGCAGAGATTTTGTCTGCGAAATTTCAACTCTTAATCAAGCTGCACAAAATTCTGGATCGATTGTAATCAGCGGAGCTAGCACAGTTCCGGGACTGAGCTCTGCAGTTCTGGAAAAATTCAAAACACAATTTTCTAAAATTGATTCTCTCACTTTTGGAATTGCTCCGGGACAAAAAGCTGAACGTGGTTTGGCAACAACAAAAGCAATTTTAACTTATATCGGAAAACCACTTAAACCAAGCGCTGGAAGCAGTAAAATTAGATATGGCTGGCAAGATTTATATCGCATCAAATATCCAGAGATTGGAAGCAGATGGATGGCCAATTGCGATATTCCTGATTTGGATTTACTGCCGTCACGCTACAATATCGATTCTATCAAATTTTCCGCCGGAATGGAAAACTCATTTTTACATCTAGGCATCTGGTTTTTTTCTTGGTTGGTTCGCTTTGGATTTTTAAAGAATTTACCAAATCACGCCAAAACTTTATTAAGCTTAAGCCATTGTTTTGACATATTGGGCAGCAATGACGGTGGTATGCATATGATCATCAAAGGCAAAGATCTAAATGGAAAAGAAAAAGAGGTTAGATGGTTTATTATCGCTAAAAATGGTGATGGTCCACAAATTCCAACCATTCCTGCGATCATTCTCGCTAAAAAAATTATCTCTGGAAACTTAAACAAAACTGGCGCTTTTCCTTGTATGGCAATGGTTACTCTTGATGAGTATTTTGAGGAGCTCAAAGAATTTAGTGTATCACAACACATCTTTTAGCTCATGCCTCAGATTTATTATTTTATCATGTCTTGTAGTTTGGAAATGGCGATGGAGATTTGGAGATGAATTGCTTTACAACCAAACAATATAAAAACTTCACGAGCTTTTTTATCGAACTTTCTCAAACCAACTGAGCATAAAAAGTTTCGAACTCGGTCTATTTTCAACTCGTATTTAAACAACCCGCCTTGGGAGAAATAAAATCAGGAGTTGGTGAGTTCGAAAAATTACTTGGTAAGCGGTTTAAAGTTTCAAACTTAAATATAAGTGAAATTTAAAATAAAAGTCCTTCATCCCTTCGGTATATGGAAACGCGACACGAGTCGCGCCCCGCATTGCGGGGAACCCCATCCCGTATGTCAACGGGACATACGGGAAATAAAATTTCCTTATTTAGAAATACGCAACCGCAGAGGCAACTAAAATAAACTCGTAATTTTTGCCAAAAAAGAATTTCAAAAAATAAAGGTGGAATTAAAAAAACAAATAATAGCTTCATACATACAAGTTATTAGCAATCATTTCCATAAAACTTTTCACCAAATTTAACCACTATATGAACGAACAATCTCAACTAGAAAATCAACAACCTAGAATCAAAAGAATCTCTGCTAGTTTAGCTTTAAGCTGGATATTAAGTGGCCTTTTTATTTTTGACGGTGCTTTCAATCTTCTTTCAAGACCTTTGGTATCTTTGATTTATCTTCTTATGGTTCTTGTTATATTTCCTCCTTTCAATAGATTTATTGAGAAAAAATGCAGTTTTTATTTCTCTAGAGGAATGAAAATCCTTTTGATTTTGGTTGGGTTCATAGCAATAGGTTTTACGATTATGAATAAAAAATATGAAACCAATATTTCTGCTTTTCATATTAGTGCGTCAGAGCTTTGTAACAAATACAGCACTAATGAAATTATGGCTGATGAATTGTATAAAGATAAACTGCTGGAGGTTGCTGGATCCATTACAAAAGTAACTAAAAACAGCGTTTTGATTACAGGAAGTAATATTTTTAGTGTTGTAAAGTGCGAGCTTACTATTAATTCAAAAGACAGAGCCGCTTTTTTAGAAAAAAACCAGACTATTACTGTAAGAGGATTTAACGCAGGTAAAATTAGAGAAGTAATTACTCTAAAGCGTTGCGAGATAATAAATGTGTTAAAACAACCTGCAGAAGAAGATCTTTCTCAGAGTTCAAAATCGGCTGTAGCAAAGTAGAAGGTTTTAATTCCTGCATAAAAAGTTCGAAACTTGTCAAGAGTTAGGAGCCGTAACAAAAATTATGAATAATGTTCAAATATTAACCCGCTACAAGGCTTGGGCAAATGAAATTATTTTCACTACTGTCGCTTCATTACCAGAGGGCGAAGCTTTAAAAAAGCGCTTAACCAGATATAGAAATATGGTTCGCACTCTTAACCATGTATATGTTATTGATTTAGTTTTTTAGGCACATCTTGAAGGAAAGAAGCACAATTTCAAACCTAGAAATACCGAAACTCATCCACCTCTTGAAGAACTTTGGGAAGCAGTAAAAATCACTGATAAATATTATATTTCTCTAAGCGATAAATTATCTGATGAGCAATTAAAGGAAGTTATAAATTTCGACTTTATTGGTGGCGGCAAAGGTTTTATGACTCGCGAAGAAATAATTCTTCATATCGTAAATCACGGAACATATCACCGAGGATTAGTTTCGGATATGATGTATCAAGTTCCATTGGTTCCCCCATCAACGGATCTGCCAGTTTTTTTGCGAGATATTTTTAAAAAATCTTCCTAACCAACAAATCATGAAAGTTTCGATTCTAACATTTGAAGGTTTTAACGAACTAGACTCGTTTATTGCTTTTGGAATTTTAAATCGCTTACGAAGCAAAGGCTTGCAAGTTAGTATCACCGGACCATCTCCAAAAATAACTTCAATGAATGGCGTAACAATAGAAAAAACGAAAGCGCTAGAGTCTGCTTCTGAGTCAGACGCGGTGTTATTTGGCAGCGGAGTCCATACCAAAAAAATTGCACAGAATCCGTCGATATTAAATCGCATCAAATTAGATCCAAATCGCCAATTAATTGGTGCGCAATGCTCTGGCACATTGTTGATGGCAAAATTAGGATTAATCAAAAACCTTCCTGCTTGCACCGATCTTACCACGAAACCTTGGGCAATCGAAGCTGGAGTTAAAATTATAGATGCGCCTTTTTATGCTGATAAAAATTTGAGCACCGCTGGCGGATGCATGTCTTCACAATATCTAGCCGCTTGGACAATCGCAAAATTATTTAATAAAGATGAGGCCGCAAAAGCAATTTATTATGTCGCGCCAGTAGGGCAAAAAGAGGAATATGTGGATATGGTGATGAAGGTTGTGACAAAATTTCTGTAAAATTTTTACTAAAATTTAAGATTCTGAGTGATAGCTCTAAAATTCATTACCTCTTCATAAATCTTAGTTCGTAACTGAGAACGGCATGCTCCACAACAAGTTCTATGAATCACGCCTCATCTCAAAAAATGAAAAAAATCGTACTCTACTTTACAGAATTCATCAACATTAACTTCAAAACTTCTTTAGCAATTAGGGCAATCTTTGGATCTCGTTTTGATTGGCTGTAAATCATGGTGCCTTGCAATAAAATTAAAATTTGCTGAGACAATTTTTTTGGGTTTTTATATTTAGCCTCTTTGCATAACTTAAATATAAAATTTTGTAACTGATCTACAAACTGCAAACACTCAGATTCTATTTCTTTATTTTTACCCTCAAACTCTATTCGGGCATTGACAGCAAAGCATCCAGAATAATTTCGGCGTTTTAATTTTTCATATTTCATATCAAAAATTGCAGCGATTTTTTTTGCCGGATTTTTGCAGCGTTTTTTCAGCTCTAGGTCCATCGCGTTAAAAAAGTTTTTTTTATAAAATACGATTGCCTCACGGATTAAATCTTCTTTGCTAGAAAAATATTTATACAAAGTGCGCTTAGAAATTCCTGATTCTAGTAATAGTTTATCAACTCCAGTTGCGTGAAAGCCTTGTTCGTAGAAGGTTTCAAAGGCTAATTTAATTATCTCTTTTTTCTTGTTTGTATCTTTTAAAATCATTTGAAGAAAATTAATTTGACACTGTAAACTGACCTGTTTACTACTTGGTCAGGTAAACTACTTTGTTTACTTTTTAACTTAAAATCAACTTGAATTAAATAAATATGAAACGTCTTAATCCTCAAACAATAGAGTCAGCTCCTGAAGGTTCTAAAGAGACTCTGCGTAACATTCAAAAAGCATACGGTTTTATCCCAAATTTGATGGCAACATTTGCCAATTCGCCGTCAGTTCTAAATGGTTATTTGGCGATGGATAATGCTTGGGAAAAATCTTCACTTTCACCAAGAGAGAGGCAAATTATATTACTCGCAACCTCAGTTGAAAATCATTGTAACTATTGCAAAGCAGCTCACTCAACTATTCTAAAAAATATGATGAAAGTTGATGCTGATATTGTTTCTGCAGTTCGCGAAAACAGAACTCTTTCAGATAATAAACTTAATGTCTTAGTTAAATTTACTAAAGAAGTTGTCAGTAAACGTGGTCAAGTTTCTGAAGAGACCAAAGCTGAATTCTTTAAAAATGGTTTTAGTGAAGTACAAATGATGGAAGTAATTATTGGCGTGGCTCTGAAAACCGTTAGCAATTATACTGATCACTTAAACCCAGTTGAAATTGATGCTGAATTCAAAGCAGAGGCTTAATAACAAATCTACTTAAAACTCGACCAATTTGCTTTGGCATAGTTTGGTTCTTAACAAATACAACTTTAATAATTCAGGATTTAAAAATATGAAAATCTCAATGTACCAATCATCAATTCCAGTTTTTGTTCACAATTTAACTAACCTTTCAAACATTTTAAAGAAAGCTTCTGAGCACGCTAATAATAAAAAAATAGATGAGAGCGTTTTTATTAATGCTCGTTTATTTCCTGATATGTTTCCGCTTTCTCGCCAAGTTCAAATTGCTTGCGACGTTGTGAAAGGTGGAGTAGCAAGACTTGCTGGAGTTGAATTGCCAAGTTTTCCTGATACAGAAACTACCTTTGCAGAACTACAATCACGAGTCACTAAAACTATAGAATTTATTAGTAACTTTAAATCTGATCAAATTGATAACACCGAAGGAAAAGTAATTTCTTTGCAAGTTGGTGGAAATGAAATGAAATTTGAGGGTCAGACTTACTTACTAAATTTTGTAATCCCGAATTTATATTTTCACATTACGACTACTTACTCTATATTGCGCAGCAATGGCGTTGATATCGGTAAACTAGATTTCCTTGGTAAAATTCAATAAATAATAATCACTTCAAAGTTAAAATTATGTCTAAAACAATCTCAGTTCTTTATCACAGCGGCTATGGCCACACCACAAAAGTTGCAAATGCAATTGCCGAAGGCGCAAAAACTAAAAATGTAAATGTACAAATTCATGCAATTGATGCTGAGGGAAATTTAAGCGAAGCAGCTTGGAATTCTCTTGATGCGTCTGACGCCATAATTATGGGTTCGCCAACCTATATGGGCGGACCATCTTGGCAGTTCAAAAAATTTGTTGATGCCTCTTCAAAGCGCTGGATGGCTCAGACTTGGAAAAATAAAATCGCTGCTGGCTTTACCAATTCAGCTTCTTACTCAGGAGACAAGCTTGCAACTTTGCAACAGATTTGGATTTTAGCCATGCAACAAGGCATGATTTGGGTTGGTCAGGCTGAAATGGCGCCTTCTTTTGAAGGTCTGGAAGTGCCAAGCGTCGAATTAATAAATCGTCTTGGTAGTTTTAGCGGTCTTATGACTCAGTCCAATCATAAGTCTGGCCCTGATATTGTGCCACCTAAAGGAGATTTAGAAACTGCTCGCTCATTTGGTAAAAGAATCGCTGAAATCACTAACGGTTTTGGTCTGTAATTTTTTTTAAAACTCTTCGCATGAGGTTGAAAAACCTTATGCGAAGACATCAGCCAAAAATGGCTTACTTCCTCAAACGATATCCAGTTTTGAAAATCCAATTAATGATTAAGAGACAAACAATAGTAAATACCGCAATCATAACAACACTTGTGGTAATACTAACATCACCTTGCTCATAGAAGCTCCAGCGGAAACCACTCACCAGATAAACTACTGGATTAGCCAGTGAAATTTGATGCCAGAATGGTGGCAAAATATTGATGGAATAAAAGCTACCGCCCAAAAAAGTCAGTGGCGTAATAACTAATAGCGGAATAAGTTGCAGCTTCTCAAATCCATCAGCCCAAATACCGATGATGAATCCAAGCAAACTGAATGTTACGCTAGTCATAACAAGAAAAAATATCATCCATAGCGGGTGCGCCACTTGTAGAGGTACGAAGAATGTCGCAGTAATCAGCACAATCGTACCAATAATTATCGACTTACTTGCCGCCGCACCAACATATCCAATGACAATTTCTACAAAAGAAAGTGGCGCAGATAAAATTTCGTAAATAGTGCCAGTAAAGCGCGGAAAATAAATTCCAAACGAAGCGTTTGAAACGCTTTGCCCAAGCACAGTGAGCATTATCAAACCCGGAACAATAAAAGCACTGTATGGCACTCCGTCAATTGCTTGCATGCGTGATCCAATAGCCGAACCAAATACGATAAAATAAAGAACGGTTGAAATTACTGGTGAGGCGATGCTTTGCCCAATTGTCCGCAAAGTGCGCCCCATTTCAAAATTATAAATGGCCAAGATTCCACGAAAGTTCATACTGCCTCCACTAATTCAATAAAAATTTCTTCTAAGCTGCTCTGACGGCTATAAATATCTTTAGGGCGAATGCCGTTTGATTTAAGATTATCCAGCATTTCTGAAATATCATTTTCACCCTGAGCATCGTAGGTGAGAACTAACTTACTACCTTCTTCCTCAAGCTTAAACATATGATTTTCTAGGGACGGCGGAATTGAAGCAAGTGGCTGGCGCAGCACAAAAATCATCTGACGCTTACCCATTTTTTGCATCAATATATTTTTATCCTCAGTTAAAATTAATTTGCCTTTGTTAATAACGCCAACGCGGTCAGCCATTTCTTGAGCTTCTTCGATGTAGTGCGTTGTGAGGATAACAGTCACTCCAGTTTCGCTGAAAGCTCGCACTTGTGCCCACATTGATTTGCGCAACTCTACGTCAACACCAGCTGAAGGTTCATCAAGAAATAAAATTTCAGGTTCATGCGATAATGCTTTGGCAATCATAACACGACGCTTCATGCCGCCAGAGAGTCTTCGAATCTGTTCATTTTTTTTATCCCATAACGACAAACGTTTAAGAGTATCTTCAATATATGCCGGATTACGCGGCTTGCCAAACAAGCCTCGACTAAAAGTTACCGTGTTCCATACCGATTCGAAAGCATCAGTAGTAAGTTCTTGCGGCACCAAGCCGAGAGATGAGCGCGCCTGACGATATTGTTTAATATTATCAAAACCAGAAACAGTAATGCTGCCGTTAGTTGGCTGGACAATACCACAGATCGTATTGATAAGCGTGCTTTTCCCTGCTCCATTTGGCCCTAAAAGGGCAAAAATTTCACCGCGTTTAATTTCAAGATTAATATCATCAAGCGCCTTAAAACCATTGCCATAGGTTTTGTTTAATCCTTTTACCGCTATTGCAACATTATTTATCATGCGACTGGAATTGAGATTGAGACATTGAAACTTTCATATTTTGTGAATCCTAAATTGTTAAAATTACATTTGCTTTAAGCAAATCCACGCAGCGCCGCAAAGCTTGAATTTCTCTCATCAGATACTGAAATCATTGGAAAGCCGCTATTTTTTAGTTTGGTAATAAGTTTTTGCTCGATTTGACGGGCTTGGCTTTTTCCTTCTTTGATAGTCACATAAAAAAACTCACATTTACTGTCTGTAATTCTGTTTCTGTGCGCCATCACTCGCTGTAAAAAGTTATCAGTCTCACCTGCATAGAAAAAATTATTTGCTGTTCTTAGAACATAAACAATGCTGCAACTAATATCTTTTAAAGGAGGCATTTCATTTTCTTTGAGATTTTTTACCTGCGACAATTCTGCTTGTGCAGTTGACGCAAGTATTTCAATAAGATCAACCTCGTTTCTATTATTTGAAGAAGATTCAGCGGAATTATTTTTTAAAAGATTTGCAAAACTTGAAACTGCAAACCCATCATAGCCTTTGGCTATTTCTTCGGCTCTTGCAATAATTTCTGGATCTACACCAATTTTTAAAGCTGTGTAAAAAGCTGAGGAGTTTAAGTCTAATCCATCAACTGCTTTATAAGTTGGGATATCAACATCGCAGAGCATTTTAATCAGCTTTATATTTTCTAATTTAACTTCCTTATTTACAAAAATCTCATGCCAATGGGTTGCAAAAATTGACCTAATATTTCTTTGCGTCAGATGTTCTAAAACGCTAGCCGCAATTGCGTGCCCTGCTTTTGATTCTGTGCCTTTACCAAGCTCATCAATAAGTAAAAAACTTTTATGTGAAGCGTCTCTGAGAGCAACTTTGATGTCAGTCATTTCTAAAGCAAAAGCAGAAAGACCAGCTTCAGGATCATCGCCAGCACCAGTTCTTACGTACCATCCATCTATTTCTTCTGATATAGCAAGCTTTTTGGCAGGAAACATAAAACCGCTTGAACCAAGAATTGTTGTGGCTGCAAGAGATCTAATAAGAGTTGATTTTCCTGACATGTTATGTCCCGTCAACAAACAGCTACCGCTAAAAGTAAGTGAGTTTGTCACTGCTTCGCTGGGCTTCATCCAATAAGGAAAAAATTCCTCCACTGAAATTTCCGAGGAATTTTTATCTGTTTCAAACGAGCCGCTGATAAAGTTAGTCGTCCAGTTTCTCGGTTGGCATTCTTTGATGTGAAGATACAGTGTCTTGACAAAGTTTGAAAAAGTCGCCAGGTGAATGATTGCTAGACAGTAAGGAGAAAGTTCTTTCGAGGCACGCTTTAAAGTTTTTTTAATTGCCTCATGTATAGCTGCGGCTTCCTCTTTATATTCCTTTAAAGCAGCTTCTGCTTTTGAAGTTGTCCATCGATCTTTAACTTCTTTACCAAAGCGATCGGTTGGATGTATCAGCTGTTGAGGCTCAATATTTTTTGAATTTACACTGCCTAAAATCCAAATTGCATGATTATGAATGTCATAAGAAAGCGCTGGTTTTCTGGCTCTTTTTCCTTTTTCTTCGTCAAAAGATTCGAGAACAGCAATAAGATTTTGCTTGAGAATTTCTTCGTATTTTTTTGCCGCTCTTTCTGTTTTATTATACAGATCTGAAATTTCTTTATTGGAAGTTCTAGCAACTCTTCCTCTGAATTCTTCTTCAATACGCTCAAACAGAGTTGCAGGAATCGACTCGCTTTTTGGAACATAGGCCAGATCTTCTTCTTTGGGCAAAATTGATGAAAGAATATCAATTATCTTCTTGCTGGTGTCGCGCAAAATATCTGCTTCAGCTCTTATGGAAGAGATGTAGGAAACCACTTCTAAAGTATTTTTGATAAAACTTTCAGGCAGGGTTGTTTGACAGTTTAGAAAAATTTCTGCCAGGCAGAATAAATCTTTTAGAATTTCTGGATGCGCCTCATTCTTGTTCAGAGTTTTGATGTATCTTACAGGATTTGAAACAATCAATGTCGGTAATTGCTTGTTACTTGACTGAAGCTCAACAATTGCACACCTTAAACTATCAGCATATTTTTTTGGCGGCGGATTAAGTAAAAGATTTCTGACAATATATTTGCATGTGGCCGGACTACCTTTGGGCAACATCAATTGAATAAGATCTGGAATACCTCTTTTTGGTAAAATTCCGATCTGTTCTGCCGTTTGCTGATAAAGTGGATTTGGGCAATCTTTGATAGTTAACTGTTCTGTTTTTAAAAAAGGAATATTGGCATCTAACCCTAAATCAATTTTTATTAGCTCTTCAACTCTTGCTGCAAAAGCCCGCGAAGAATATCCCTGTATTCTTACTAAATTTTGAAATTTCAGATTTGCTGCGTTGAACAAAGACTTCGGAATTTTTTCATGTAAAAAAATTCGGTTCATACGCCCACTATATTTGTTTAGGCGTACAATCGCCGCTTCTTCAGTTAAACCTTCCAAGATAAGAGAAGTTCTTAAGTCAGGATTAATTTCTACCACCTTAACCCCTTTGCTATTCACCGCTAATGCGAATTCGGGAGGTGCTTCCGGAAAGCAAATATTTGCTTTATGACTCATCGCCAAACCGTAAGTATAAGTGGGAGATGAAGGTGTTATTATTTCCGAGATAAATCTTATTTTTCTGCCTTTTTTATGTATATCATCTGCTTGCTCACAAACAGCAACTGAAAATCCAGCTTCCGTAAGATCATCCAGAACAGATTGAATATTAGCCAATGGCATTCCTGCTCTGGGGCCTTTTCTTCCCATTCTATTGATACCACAATGCTCAACTAAAAAAACCGAATCTACTCCCCAAGTTTCGTAAAATTCCCCTATTTGAATGAGCGCGATTTTTTGTGGATGCTGTTTTTTTACTCTGAAAAGAAAATCAATATTGGCATCTTTTTTACCATAATCATGTTTGAAACCTTTCCAAAAAGGTTTGTTGCCATCACCAATACCAATAGGTCCTTCTGGATCTAAATCTTGCGCCATTCTTATAGCAACAGGATGCGAAAGGCTTTCAAGTCTTGAACTCCAAAATGGTGAGTGGATAAATAAATCGTTAGGAAGAGCTTTTTCCATCACCGATAATTCTGCAATCTGAATTAATATTTAAAGCTTGAGCCCAAGCTTTAACCAACAAAATCTTTAGGGATTTATCTTAAATTCTCGTGATGTGATTTTAACCAGATGTAGTGAAATATTGCGGTGCTGGATGTGGCGGCAGTAAGAGCGATTAGTGAGGTTCGAAGACGGTGAAATAAAATATTCCTGTTACTGATTGTCAATTAAAACATCATTTACAAGACGCGAGTTCATACAGAAAAACTAAAGCTGGACAGACTTTTTTGTTATAAAATTTATTACTTTTTCCCTAACCAAAGTTGCAAGAAAAAAGCGCTGATGGTTAGAAGAAAAAAACCGCAAAATATTGGTGTTAAAGTGTCGTTGTAAGATTGCCCGATAGCAGTTCCGATAATCGCAGAAATTCCAGAAGATAAACAGCCAATAACTGCAGCTGCCACTCCGGCGATACCTCCCATCGGCTCCATTGCAAGTGCGTTAAGATTACCAAATAACATTCCTAAAGCAAAAAAAGTGATTACTGCAAAAATCATAAATTGCCAAAGTAGCAACTGCTGGTTTTGTAAAATTGAAACTACGATAAATGTCGCCGACATAACCATCATCAGAATCAGCGCATAATGGCAAAGTAATTTCATACCATATTTTTTTACGATCATCGAATTCACAATTGAAGAAGCTCCAATAGAAAGAGCTGAGATGCCAAAATAAACTGGGAATAATTCTCCTACTTGAAAATAATCCTGAAAAATTTGGCGGCTTGAAGCCAGATAACCAACTAATGCGCTAAAAACCAAACCCGCGCAAATTGCATAACCCAAAGTAAATTTATTACCAAGCACCAGCAAAAGATCTTGCCAGATTGTTGAAAAATTAAAGGGGCGTATGTCTTGTTTTTTTAGGGTTTCAGGCAGACGAATAAATGTCCATATGGTTGCAATAATTGCCGCTGACAAAAAAATTCCAAAGATAAAACGCCAACTGACAATAAATAGCAAAGCTTGGCCAATAGTTGGCGCAATCACTGGAATGATTATAAAAATCGTCATGATAAATGACGTCACGCGAGCCATGTCCCGCCCTTTATAGAGATCGCGGATAATAGCAGTGCTTACTATTCTAGGAGAAGCCGCACCAAAGCCCTGCAAAAATCGACCCAGTAACATCATCGAGTAATCTTGCGCCGTGATGCTAAAAATATTGCCCACCACAAAAATTATCAGCCCTAGATAAATCGTTGGCTTACGACCAAAGCTATCAGCAAGAGGTCCATAAATTATTTGCCCGAAAGTAAAACCCAAAAACAAAAACCCGATGACATATTGCATCTTATTCTGATCAATAATTCCGAACTCTTTTCCCATTAGAGAAAGTGATGGCAAAACCATGTCAATCGACATCGCTACCATCGACACATAAAGCGCCATTAAGGTTATAAACTCTATAAAAGAGGATTTTTTCTGATTATTTATCATGAGCGAAATCTTTAGATTTTTTATGCAATTTTTAACTTGGACTGAAATTTAGATGTCAGATTGTCGTAAGTTTTAAGCAATTCTTAATATAAGTTTTCTAGTAAGTTTTTTTTCTCAATAATTGCCTTTTCTGAGTGTGATTTAAATCTACATCAGCTCATAAGTTTATTTATTAAAACAACAGCTTTACCATGAAAAAAAATCGGCAAAATATTGCGGTGATTGCAGCTTCCGCAACTTTATTTTTAGTAGTAGTCTTTGGCTTCCTTCACTGGAAAAATAATCAACATGAAGATTCAAATATTGAATTTCAAGTCACTACACCTTGGCGCGAAACTCTAGACATTAAGCAAAATTATGTAGCGCAGATCAGAGCCGTGCAACATATCGAAATTCGATCTTTGGAAAAAGGATATTTGCAAAATATTTACGTTGACGAAGGACAGTTTGTAAAAAAGGGTCAAAAGATGTTTCAGATCATGCCTTTACTTTTGGAAGCAGAATTAAAAAAAGTCACTGCCGAATATCAATTAGCCAAAATTGAATATGATAACACGCTTATTTTACAAAAGCGTAATGTTGTATCTATCAACGAATTGTTATTGGCCAAAGCTCGACTAAGCAAAGCTCATGCTGAAATGGAAGTTGCACAAGCACATCTGCAATTCAGCACAGTAAAAGCGCCTTTTAGCGGCATAATGGATCGCTTTAATGTTCGTCTTGGCAGCTTGGTAAATGAAGGAGATTTGCTAACCACCTTGTCAGATAACAGCAAAATGTGGGTATATTTTAATGTATCTGAAGCTGACTATTTGGATTACATGGAACATAAAAAAGTCGATGACGAAATTCCTGTAGAATTGCTTTTAGCCAATAACAGCCTTTTCTCGCATCAAGGTAAGGTCGATACAATTGAGGCAGATTTCAATAACGAAATTGGCAATGTTGCTTTTCGCGCCACTTTTCCCAACCCAGATAAATTATTAAGACATGGCGAAACTGGCAGCGTCTTGCTAACAAAAAAATATAAAGATGCTTTGGTCATTCCGCAGAAAGCCACTTTCGAAGTTTTGGACAAAAAATTTGTCTATGTCGTTAATGAAAAAAACGAAATTCATTCACAGCAAATTACAATAGCAGCCGAAGTGCCGCATCTTTTTATCATCGCTTCCGGCGTTAGTGAAAATGATCACATATTACTTGAAGGACTTGGCAAGGTGCATATTGGCGATGTAATAAAAACACAAAATCAAGATCATGAAACTGTGCGCAAAGGCTTGGCACTTTCCACTAAATAATTTTTAGCAAAATGTTTGAAAAATTTATTCACCGACCAGTTTTAGCCATCGTCATTTCACTAGTTATTGTTTTTTTAGGAATATTGGCGGCTTTCACATTGCCAGTATCACAATTTCCAAGAATCGCGCCAACACGGGTAACAGTTTTTGTTACTTTCCCCGGAGCCAATGCTGATGTAGTGGTGCAGTCAGCTTTGATTCCACTTGAACAAGCTATCAATGGCGTACCGGGAATGCGTTATATGACTTCTTCAGCAAGTAGTGCCGGCGAAGGAGAAATTCAGGTTCTCTTCGACATGGATATCGATCCAAATAACGCAGTTGTACAAGTAAAAACTCGCGTCGATCAGGCGATTAACAAATTGCCGCCTTTAGTTCAATTAGAAGGCGTAATCGTGCAAGCAGTGCAGCCAAGCATGTTGATGTATGTTAATCTTTACAGCACCGATAAAGAAGCAGAAGAAAAATTTATTTTTAACTACGCCAATATTCGTCTGCTTCCTGAACTAAAACGCATTAAAGGTATCGGCCAAGTACAAAATCTCGGCTCTCGCACTTATGCCATGCGCATCTGGCTTAATCCCGATAGAATGCGCGCTTACAATATTTCCACAGAAGATGTGATGGAGGCAATTGCCAAGCAAAGTGTGATTGGTCATCCAGGCAGAATTGGCAGCAGCTCAGGCAAAAAGGCCCAATCGCTGGAATATACTTTAACTTACAAAGGTCGCTACAATCAGCCTGAACAGTATGAAAATATAATCGTCCGCGCTGATGCCAGAGGCGAAATTCTTTACTTAAAAGACATCGCCAAAATAGAGCTTGATAGCGAATTCTACGATATTTATTCAACCGTTGATGGTCACCCTTCGGCTTCCATAATTTTAAAACAAACTTTTAACAGCAACGCCAATGAGGTGATTGAAAATGTTAAAAATAAGTTGGAAGAATTGCGTAAAGACTTCCCCGCTGGGATGGATTATAAAATCAGCTACGATGTTTCAACCTTCCTAGAAGCTTCAATTCACAAGGTTTTACATACCCTAGTAGAGGCATTTATATTAGTTTCTTTAGTAGTATTTATTTTTTTGGGAGATTGGCGCTCCACGCTGATTCCGGTTTTAGTAGTGCCCGTCTCTTTGATTGGCGCTTTTTTCTCGATGCAGATTTTTGGACTTTCGATCAACCTCATCACTTTATTTGCCATGGTGCTGGCCATTGGTATTGTTGTTGATGACGCAATTGTAGTAGTCGAAGCAGTGCATGCCAAAATGGCCGAAACCAATCTTTCGCCTTATCGCGCAGTGAAAAAAGTTCTGGGTGAAATCAGCGGCGCGGTAATTGCCATCACGCTTTTGATGACCGCGGTATTTGTGCCAATCGCCTTTATGAGTGGACCAGTTGGAATATTACTCAAACAATTTTCGATCACCATGGCTTCTGCCATTGTGCTTTCTGGTGTGATCGCCCTTACTTTGACTCCAGTGCTCAGCGCAATGATTTTGAAAAAACATTCACACGGAGAAAAAGATAAGAAAAAAGCGCTAATCTCCTCAAGTTTAGATAAGTTCAATATCATATTTGACAAAGTAACTCGAGGTTATGTCTGGTTTCTTCATCGCATCATAAGACGCAAATTTCTTACCATGGGCGTGCTTGTTTTTTTTAGCGTCGCTATCTTTTTTATGAGCCAGATTCTCCCAAGCGGATTTATTCCAGGTGAAGATCAAGGCATGATTTACGCCATTGTGCAAACTCCTCCGGGATCAACTTTAGAAAAAACTTATGATGTCTCAACCAAGCTTGGAGAAATTGCTAAAGAGATTGACGGAGTTGAATCAGTTTCATCTTTGGCCGGATTTGAAATTCTAACCGAAGGTCGTGGCTCTAATGCTGGAACTTGCTTTATCAATTTAAAAGACTGGAGCAAAAGAAGCAAAACTGTCCATCAAATCATTGAAGAGCTGGAAGAAAAAACCAAAGATATCGGCGCCGTAATTGAATATTTCGAACCACCGACAGTTCCCGGATACGGTGCAACTGCAGGGGTTGCTTTCCGCTTACTCGATAAAACCAATACCACTGACTATCGTGAATTTGATAGCTTGAATCAGGAATTTATCTCTAATCTCAAAAAGCGTTCAGAGTTAAGCGGTTTGTTTACTTTTTACTCAGCCAAATTCCCACAATATGAACTTGAAATCGACACCAAACAAGCCATGCAAAAAGGTGTCGTTATTGGTGACGCCATGGAAAATCTCAACATCCTAATTGGAAGTACTTATCAACAAGGCTTTATTCGCTTTGGTCAATTCTTCAAAGTTTATGTGCAATCACTGCCTGAGTTTCGTGACCTTCCAACTGATGTTTTGAATTTTTATACTAAAAACAGTAAGGGTGAAATGGTGCCTTATTCTGCTTTTATGAAGATCAATAAAACCCAAGGACCAAACGAATTGACTCGCTTCAATTTATACAATTCAACTTCGATTCGCGGAACACCTGCCAATGGATATACCACTGGCGACGCAATTCAAGCGGTTCAAGAAGTTGCCAAACAAGTATTGCCCAGCGGTTATGATGTGGCTTGGGAAGGTCTTTCTTTTGATGAAGCTTCTCGCGGTCATGAAGCGATTTATATTTTTGCAGTAGTTTTATTATTCGTTTATTTCGTGCTCGCCGCACAATATGAGAGCTTCATCATTCCATTGGCCGTAATGCTATCTTTACCACCGGGAATTTTTGGCTCATTTTTACTTTTAAAAATAATGGGACTCGCCAATGACGTTTACGCCCAAGTTGGCTTGATCATGCTTGTCGGGCTTTTAGGCAAAAACGCCGTTTTGATTGTAGAATTCGCCCGCCAAAAAGAACAAAGAGGCGCATCAGTTTTACGCGCTGCAATTGAAGGAGCGCGCATGCGTTTTCGACCAATTCTGATGACATCATTTGCCTTTATCGCCGGACTTATCCCCATGGCTTTTGCCTCAGGCGCTGGATCAGTTGCTAATAATACGATTGGCGCTTCCGCACTTGGTGGAATGTTGTTTGGTACTTTTTTTGGCGTGCTGATTGTTCCGGGACTTTATTATATTTTTGGATCGATCGCCAAAGGTAAATCTCTGATTCAAGACGCCGATGAAGAGCCATTAACTGAAAAATTTGTTCACAAATAAACCATGTTTAAATCTGGTAATTTTCTCTTATCCAATATTGCCTGCTTGTGCTTGTTGATACAAAGCTGCGTTCCAAAGCTGCCTGAATATAAAAATATTCCAAAAGATAAAATTGAAACTCCAAACAGTTTCCCAAGCTATGGTCAAGAAAGTGAGAAAGAAGAAGTCATCAAAAAACATTGGCAGCTCTTTTTTAAAGACGAGCAATTGGTGACATTGATTGAAACGGCTCTGAAAAATAATCAGAATTTAAATATTCTCGATCAGGAAATTAATATCGCCAACAACCAAGTTATGGCGCGCCAAGGTCAGTACTTACCAAAAGTAGGAATTGCTGCGGGCTATGAAAGTGAAAAAACTAATAAATTCACCAGCAGCGGAGCTGATGATGCAGCAGCTGGATTACCAGATAAATTACATAATCGTCAGCTGCTTTTAAACACTTCTTGGGAAGTAGATATTTGGAAAAAATTACGCAACTTCGCCAAATCTTCTTACCTAGAATATCTAGCTTCTATTGAAGGACGAAATTTTGTAGTGACGCAATTAGTTGCCGAAGTCGCCAGTGACTATTACGAATTAATGTCACTTGATAACCAGTTAGAAATCATTGAACAATACACCAAGACCTTACAAGAAGCACAGCAAGTCGTAAAATGGCAACAAGTCGCTGGCCGCAACACTTCGCTTCCGGTAAAAAGATTTGACGCTGAAGTGCTGAAAAATCAGAGCCGCAAATATAAAATTCAGCAGCAAATCGTTATCACCGAAAATCACTTAAACACACTTTTGGGACGCTTGCCTCAACATATTGAACGTGATTCAAAAAAATTTCAAAAAATTGCAATACAAGATTTTGCAACTGATATTCCCTCGGCGTTGCTTGATAATAGACCTGATGTCAAACAGGCTTCTTTAAAACTTGAAGCAGCTAAACTTGATGTGAAAGCTGTCAAAACCGAGTTTTATCCGTCATTAAATATTGATGCTAATGTTGGTTATCGATCTTTTAACTCGCATCATTTTATTGATCCGGCATCAGTTTTTTATGACATTGCCGGAAATCTTACTGCTCCGCTACTTAATCGTAACGCGATAAAAGCTGATTATTTTTCGTCAAATAATCGTCAGATAAAAGCAATTTATAATTACGAACAAACCTTCATCAACGCCTTTGCTGAAGTTTCAAATCAATTAGCTTCGGTAGAAAATTTAAAACAGATTTACGCATTTAAATTAAAGCAAACCGAAGCGCTTTCAGAATCATTCGACATCTCAAATATTCTTTTTAAAGCCGCCAGAGTTGATTATCTTGAATCACTTCTAACCAGAAGAGATTATCTGGAATCTCAAATAGAGTTAACAGAAGTTAAACAACAACAACTCACCTCTTACGTAAATTTATACAAAGCGCTTGGTGGTGGCTGGAGAAGTGAAGAGTTAAAATCTGTGAATTGATTATTGGAATTGATTATTGACAGGCTTTTTCTTGTAAGGGCTTGAAAATATTGGAGCGATTTAAAATCCAAATTAAGACAGGAGGGCAGCCAAATGTCCGAAAAAATCGGACAGCTAAAAATGCAGGCCGAAGATGGTAAAATGCAAAAACTATTTTGCTTAAATAGCTTTGGTAAGGATTTCTAAAATTACTCCCTCTTTTTTCAGCAAAATTAGTGGCAATTAAATTCTGAATTTAATCACAAAAAAACTGAATTTTGAACACGTGTTCAAAATTCAGAGAAATAGTCTTCAGCCCTTTAAAATCAAAGCGCCAAGCCCATAGGCAAATTCCACTGAAAAATTACAAAAAATCAGTTTTTATTTAAGCAAGATTTTGGCTCTAAAATGAAAAATTATCTGATGCTACTACAAGAAAAATTGCGTAAAAAATCACACAAATTTTCAAAATCGTAACGCGATAAAAGCTGATTATGTGAGAAATGTGGAAGAAAAGTTTTTACTGCAAAATCCAATCCTGCGCTTTTTCGATTTGATTATATTTAAAAATTTTTATTTCGGGATGGACGCGACCTCGTGCAATTCGCGCCACAATTTTTGTAAAAAATCCTCCCATGCCAAGTGCTGCTTTTTGAAATTTGTGATGATTATTGCCCGCAAAATCTAGATATTCGGCGCGGTTTTTTGCACCCGACCAATAAGGAAATTTTTTGGAATTAATAATCACTCCTTTAAGCTCGCCATGCTCTGTAAAATATGGATTAATGATACTTGAAATTGTTTGAAAATCATCTGCAGAAAAAGGGTTTTTTACGTTAAGCAGCAATACGCCGTGATGATCATCAAACTGACAAAATAACTCATTATCAGTTGTAATTTCTTTGAAAGTTACTTCTAAAATCTCTGATTCAGTCATTGAAGTTTTTTGTTCGAGTTATTGCAAGATTTGATCAAGTAGAAATTTTATAAAAAATCATCGGATGTTTATTTGTCAAAATATAAAATGCTAAACTCTTGAACAAGATTAATTTTTTACAAAAAAAATGAAAAATAAAATCACAGCTTTCTCCCTAATCGAATTATCGATGGTTATTTTAATCGTTGGGGTTTTGATTATCGGCACAATTATGGGAAATAGATTATTTTTAGAATCTCGTATTTCTTCTGCAGCAACTTTAACTCAAAGCTCAGATGTATCCACAATTAAGGATCTAGTTGCTTGGTTTGAAACCACAGTTAGCGAAAATATTTCTACTGGAAGTACACTAAAAACTTATATCGATGATGGTGATAGTATCAGTAGTTGGAATAACTACACTTCGCAATCTAACTCACAATATCGCCTAACTCAATCCACTTCAACTAAAAGACCACTTTATAAAACCAACATAATCAATGGCTTACCTGTATTGAAGTTTGATGGTGTTGACGATTATTTTACCATGACAAATTTGGTTGGAAGACACTTTTCATTATTTGTGGTGATAAAAACTAGCGCAGTTGGCACAACTGGTTTTGCTTATAATGGATTTCCAATTGTCACTTCCGATCAAAGTGGAATAACTAACGACATAATTCCTTTAGCAATTGGCGGAGGTTATCCAGAAACTTTTGTTGGTAATGCAACTGGCGGATCAGAAAGCACCAACACCTTGGTTGGCAGCAAAAAAATTAATGATAACCTTGCTCACATAGTTTTTGTATCACGCAATTATTCGACTGGCACAAAGACTATTTATGTTGATGGCGGTTCAAGCGTTAGCGACAGCATCACTTCTTCTGGCATTATGGAAGCAAACTCCAGCACAACAATTGGAGGAGATATAGTGAACAGCAAATACACTTCCATTTATATTGCCGAGATAATTATTTTTGATCGCGTTTTATTAGATGAAGAAAGAAAAGAAGTTGAATCATATTTAAGTAAAAAATGGGGAATTACAATTTCTTAAAATGCAAAAAGTATCAATATTTGTCGATGTTCAAAATGTTTATTACACCACTAAACAAGCCTATCACAAGCATTTCGATTATAATAAATTTTTTGCACAAGCTACAAAAAATCGTCAAGTCATAAGTGCTTACGCTTATGCAATTAGTCGTAATGATGAAAAGCAAAAACAGTTTCAAAATATTTTGCGCGGCATCGGATTTGAGGTAAAATTAAAACCATTTATTCAGCGCGTTGATGGCTCTGCAAAAGGCGATTGGGATGTTGGAATTACCTTGGACATAATTGATGAAGCAAAAAAATCTGATGTGATAATTTTAGTTTCAGGCGATGGTGACTTTGATTTATTGGCACAAAAAATTATTCGAGATTTTTCCAAAGAAATTGAAATTTACGGCGTAAAAGATTTAACCGCCGACTCGCTAATTGCTTCCTCATCTAAGTTCTATCCAATTGACGAGGGATTGCTGCTAAAATGAAGAAGATTTCAAGTAATTAGTTGAATTTAAGCCGCTCCTTCATTAATTTTTCGGCGTAGAACTTATAGATTAAAACCCTCCAACAATTATTAAATTTATGCAATTCGAAGTCGTCAAACCAGTGCTGTTAAAAGCAATTTCAAATGTTAATGGTGCAGTTGAAAAAAAGAACACCATTCCAGTTCTGCAAAATATCAAAATCGATGTCAAAGACGGCAAAGTAAATCTAACCGCAACCGACATGGATATTTTAGTCACAGTCAATTTTGATGCTGATATAAAAAATGGCGGCGCCACAACAGTTCCAGCACAAATGTTTTTTGATATTGTCAGAAAAATTCCTGATCTCTCAGCAATTCTAATTTCGCAAGAAAGCCCAACAATCCTGCAAATCAAATCTGGCAAATCGAAATATAATCTGCCTTGCATCGATGCTGCTGAGTTCCCCAATCTTTCCGAAGGTGAACTTAGCAAAGAAATCGAAGTTGATTCTGAAGGCTTGGCAAAAATGATCGATAAAACTCGCTTCGCAATTTCTAACGACGAAACCCGCTATTATTTAAACGGATTGTTTTTGCAATCTATCAAAAGAGATTCCGGTTTTGAATTAAGATCAGTTGCAACTGACGGACACAGATTGGCCTTGTCTTACCTGCCATCAGAAAATCTTGATTCTGAGTTTGGCGTAATTTTACCAAAAAAATCAGTCGCCGAAATCAGACGCATAATTGACGGCAGCAAAAAAATTAAAATCTCTGTTTCTCGCGTTAAAATAAAAATTATCGCTGACAATACGGTAATAGTTTCAAAGCTAATTGACGGCGAATTTCCTGATTACGAAAAAGTTTTACCCAGAGCCAATAACCAAATTTCTGTCATCAATAAAAAATCTTTCTTTGATTGCGTTGACCGCGTTTCTACAGTTGCTACTGATAAGCACAGATCTTTAAAACTGACAATCGAGAACGGTAAAATGAATTTGCAAGTCAACACCAATGATGGCTCTTTCGCCTACGAAGAGCTTGATGTGAACTACACCAGTGAAAGAATTGAAACTGGTTTTAATTCGCGCTATTTGCTTGATGTCATCAGCCAAATTGACAAAGAAGAATTATTGATGTGCTTCAAAGACAACGCTTCCCCTGCAATTATCGAGGCCAAAGATATGAACTCGGTTTTTGTTATAATGCCTGTTCGTGTTTAGTTGTGAGCCAAATCAGAAAAATTATTCTGACTAACTTCCGCAACTTTCTTTCCAAAAAAATCGAATTTTCTCATCAGTTAGTTCTGCTCGCTGGAAATAATGGTGCTGGTAAAACCAATATTCTTGAAGGCCTGACTTTACTTGGCAGAGGCTCATCTCTGCGTGGTTCAGATTTTGAAGAGATGATTTTTGATAGTAAAATTTTATCAGAAAAAAAATCACAATTCACAATTTATGCCGAACTTTCTGATCACGAATTTATCGAAAAAATTGGCATTTCTTTTTTGGCAACACAGAAGAAAAAAATTATTGAAATAAATGGTGAAGCCATGATTGGCAAACGCCAAAGCGATTTAAAAAGTCATCTTATTAATTTTATTTGTTTAACTCCACAACTAGAACAGCTTTTTATTTTAGGCAAAAGCGAGCGCCGTGATTACCTCGACAAGATTGTTTCTGACCTTGATTCTAATCACCTTACCCGCATTAATAATTATCAGAAATTGCTCAAAGAAAGATTACTGATTCTGCAAAAATACAACGCCCAAAAGGCTGGCGAAAAATGGCTAGAAATTATTGAAACTCAAATTGTCGAACTAGGAATGGCAATTGCATCAGCTAGAATTGAAGCTGTAGATTTTTTCAATCGTGCCATTTCTTCTTTTACTTCAAATTTTCCTAAACCAAAATTGCAAGCCAGCGGCGATATTGAGCAAAGCGTGATGAAACAAAGCGCAGTACAGCTAGAAGAGATTTATAAAAATAAATTACGCGAAAATCGCTCGCATGATTTAGCAAATTTTAAAACTAATTTTGGCGTTCATCGCTCAGACTTTGATGCGATTTTTTCAGAAAAAAATATGTCGGCAATCAGATCTTCAACTGGCGAACAAAAATCAATTATGATTGGCATTACTTTGGCGCGCGCTAAAATTTCTGCCACTTACAAAAATCAACCAACAATTCTAATTTTCGACGAAGTGGTTTCGCATCTAGACGAAAAAAGAAAAACCGATTTATTTGCCGAAGTTAAAATGTCTGGCCTACCAGCTTTTTTTAGCGCAACCAGTAAAGAACTAATTCCGCAGCAATATTTAAATGACGATTCTTTGCAAATAATTGAAATTTAAAAATATGAAAAGTGCAAATCTGCTAAAAATTCTAACTATTTTTTTCACAATTATCTCGCTTGCTTCCTGCTCTTCCTACAAACCAATTCTTTATCAAAACCAAACTTATTTAGAAAATGGCAAAGAAGTGGCCGACAAAGAAGTCGAACGTTGCAATAGCGAAGCAAAAGAATATTTAAAACAATTCAAAGCACGTCGCGCCGCCAAAGAAGCTGGTCGCAATGCTGTTATTGGTGGTGTGATTGGAACTGCAAGCGGCGCAATTTTTGGCCGTACCTTAAAATCAACTTTGATTGGAACTGCAATTGGTGCTGGTTTTGGGGCGGCAATGGGAGCACTTTCGGTAGCTGGCGAAGACAAAGTCAAGCCCGACCAAATGAAACAAAGATTCGTTGCCCGTTGCTTATCACAAAAAGGTTATGAGGTTTTGGGCTGGGAATAGTTTTAGATTTTTAATCACAAAAAAGCCTCGCTCACATTTTGTGAACGAGGCTTTTTTATTTTAAATAGATTTTAAGTTCTGCAACGCGGAGTTGCTTTTCTCGCTAGGCTCGAAGACGACTTGCGCCGAGGCGGGGGGCTTAGCCCTCCGCCCGTTTCTAGCTAAAAACATGCGTTTAGCATGTTTTTACCGATCTGTGATCGGTCGCTAGAAACCCATTCCGCCACCCATTCCGGCCATTGGATTTCCACCACCGCCGCCAGCGTTATCTTCTTTTTTCTCAATGATTGCAGCTTCAGTTGTGATCAGTAAACCAGCAATTGACGAAGCATCTTCAAGAGCAGTTCTGACAACTTTAGCCGGATCAACGATACCAGCTTTGAACATGTCGCCATATTTATTGTTTTGTGCATCGTAACCATAAGCAGCATCTTTTTTAGAGAGCACCTCATTAGCAACAACAGCACCGTCAAACCCAGCATTTTCAGCAATTTGACGAATCGGAGCCTGAACAACCTTTTTGATGATATTAATACCAACAGTTTGGTCTTCATTAACACCTTTTAAGTTTTCTAAAATGCGTCCAGCAAAAAGAAGAGCTGATCCACCGCCAGCAACAATACCTTCTTGCATTGCAGCACGAGTTGCAGCCAAAGCATCGTCAACGCGGTCTTTTCTTTCTTTCACAGCAACTTCGGTTGCACCACCAACTTTGATAATGGCAACGCCACCAGAAAGTTTAGCCAATCTTTCTTGTAGTTTTTCGCGATCGTAATCCGAAGTAGTTTCTTCGATTTGAGATTTGATTGAAGCGCAACGAGCTTTGACATCGTCGTGAGTTCCATTGCCGTCAACAATAGTTGTTGATTCTTTGTCGATTATGACTCTTTTAGCTTGGCCTAACTGAGCTGGTGTGACGGTTTCAAGCTTCATTCCTAAATCTTCTGAAATTAATTGTCCGCCAGTTAAGACAGAAATGTCTTCCATGATTGATTTACGACGATCACCAAAACCTGGAGCTTTTACAGCAGCGATTTTCAAACCACCGCGCAGCTTATTGACAACCAAAGCTGCCAAAGCTTCGCCTTCAACATCTTCAGCCACAATCAAAAGTGGACGACCTGATTGTACTACAGCTTCAAGAAGTGGCACCATTGGTTGCAAGTTAGAGATTTTTTTCTCGAACAATAAAATGAAAGGATTCTCCATTTCGACAGTCATTTTTTCAGCATTGGTTACGAAGTAAGGTGATAGGTAACCACGGTCGAAATTCATACCTTCAACTACGTTAACTTCAAATTCTAAACCTTTGGCTTCTTCAACTGTGATCGGAGAATCTGGCCCAACTTTTTGTACTGCTTCAGCAATTTTGTTGCCGACCTCCACGTCGCCATTAGCAGAGATTGTCGCAACTTGAGCGATTTCTTCTTTGCCATTAACTTTTTTACTCATCTTGCTGATTTCTTTGATCAAAGCTTCCACAGCTAGGTCGATACCACGTTTCAAATCCATTGGATTGATGCCAGCAGCAACTGATTTTACACCTTCGCGCACAATTGCTTGAGCAAGAACAGTTGAAGTTGTAGTGCCATCTCCTGCAATATCGTTGGTTTTGGAAGCAACTTCTTTGATCATTTGAGCGCCCAAATTTTGGAACTTGTCAGCCAATTCAATTTCTTTAGCTACAGTTACGCCATCTTTTGTAATGCGTGGTGCGCCAAAAGATTTTTCAATTACGACATTACGACCTTTTGGTCCTAATGTAACTTTCACTGCATCTGCAATGATATTCACGCCTTCAAGAATTCTTGTACGCGCGTCAACTCCGAAGAGAATTTCTTTTGCTGCCATTTTTGTTACCTGTATTTGTTGTTAAATTTATTATTCGATAATCGCTAAAATATCTGACTCTTTCAAGATGATGAGTTCTTTACCATCGAGCTTCACTTCAGTTCCGCCCCATTTCGCAAAAAGAATACGGTCACCCGCTTTCACATCCAAAGGAACTCTTTTGCCAGAATCATCGCGAGCACCTTCGCCAACTGAAACGACTTTTCCTTCTGCTGGTTTTTCTTTTGCAGTATCTGGAATGATGATGCCGCCAGCGGTTTTGCTTTCGGCTTCAATGCGCTCAACAAGAACGCGATCATGTAAAGGTCTGACTTTCATGTTTAGTTTAAAATAAAGTTTAAGGGAAATTAAAAAATCTAGATTTGTTAAGCCTCAATATAATGAGGTTTGAATTTTTGACAAGAGTACTCAAGTAAAAAATTTTTAAAATTACTGTTTATCGTCTATAGCACCGACTGATCTCTCAATAGCTTTTTCAACTTCGTGTTGAAGCTCTGCTAATCCATTTTGGTTAGCAGGTAAACTGTAATAATTGTCATAATCAGAATAATGATTTTGTGTCGGTGTATCGTAATAGTTATTATAATAGCGCGAGTTTGGCACTGGCTGCGGTGAATAATAATTTTGTGGAGGATAATAATAGTTTTGGTTTTGCGGAGGGTAATAATATTGTTGTTGCGGAGCCTGCTGTGGATAGTATGGCTGATAATTATTATAAGGCTGAATTTTTTCTTTTTTTGCAAATATTTTACAAGAGCACAGGGATAGAGCTACCGAAAAATAAAAGATAATTTGGCAAACTTTTGTCTTTGTCACTAGCATGAGGAAGCCCTCAAAAAATTATATTATAGCACATCTTAATGTAGCAGCTCATCAAGTTTTCCTGAAGCGTCGAGAGCGTAAAGATTGTCACAACCGCCAATGTGTTTTTCATTAATAAAAATTTGTGGGACTGTCATTCTACCACCAGATTTTTTTATCATCTCTTCTTTTGTCGCATCGTCAACAATTTTTATTTCTGTGAATTCGGCGCCCTTTCTTTTTAAAAGCGCTTTGGCTTTCACGCAATAAGGGCAAACCTCTTTGCTATAAATTATTATTTTTAGCATAAATATCAGTAGTTTAAATTACCTTGGGCACCAGTCGATCTTGGTTGCTCGTTATTATTATAATAAGCATTAGGAGGAATATAATATTGGTCAACATCAGAACGCTGGTAATAGTTTGGTGAAGGTGGAATTGCGTAAGGATTGGCATAATATCGCGATCCTCCACCTTGGGGATATTGCTGCGCAGGATAATTCTGTTGGTAAGGAACTTGTGGAGCTCCATAAACAGGCTGTGGCATAACATAGCTTGGATAAGATTGTTGCTGTTGACGATAATAGTAATCTGGCGGGGCAGCACTGGCAGCTTTGGGATTTGGTGCTACAACTGGCCTAGCTCCTTCATCAAAACCAGTTCTATCGTAAAGATATGGATCGTTATTAATACAAGCAGCAAGAAGTAATAAGCAAAAGCAGATGATTATATTTAGAAGCCTTTTACAACAAGCAATTTTATTTGAACTGTTCAACAGGTTTAACAAAAGCATTTACAAAAATTAAATCAGTATTTTCCGCCATCGCCAGAAGAACTACTATTATGTGGATTCCGAACAGTATTACCTGTGGCTATGGCTCTATTATTTCGATAGTAATTATCCTGCTCATAGCCTGAATATGGCAATGGTGCAACATAGTATTGGTCAGAGTCGTAATATGGATAATAATTTTGTGGTGAGTAAGAATATGGATTACTGTAATATCTCGAATAATGATAATTTCGCGGAGCGTATTCCTGCGGATAATAAGGTACAACAGGAGAATATTGCTTCGGAACTGCATAATCATAAGCCTCGCTATTAACTTCTGTGCCTGCGCAAGAAAGCAAGGCAAAACAAAAAATCGAGCAGTAAAACCACTTAATAAGTCCTTCAAGAATTTTGCCACTTTTCATTTTAGGATACCAAAATTTCGAGGGCCGCGCAAAGTAAATATCAAAGACGCAAAAACAACAATCTATTGCAAAATTTTTACATTGATTTGAGTTTGTTTTAAAAAGTAACAATTCCAAACTTTAAAAATATGGAAAACCGCGACGAAAAATTTATTTCTTACGCACTTAATTTAGCAAAAAAAAATATTGGAATTACAGCTCCAAACCCAACCGTTGTATGCGTTATAGTTAAGGACAATCAAATTATTTCAACTGGCATCACAGCTAAAAATGGCAGACCTCACGCAGAAAAAATTGCTATCGAAAATATCAGTAACAAAAAAACTTTAGAAGACGCAGAAATTTACATTACGCTCGAACCTTGTTCACACTTCGGAGAAACCAGCCCATGCGCCGATGAAATCATAAAATATAAATTCAAGAAAGTAGTAATTGCCACGCTTGACCCAGACCAAAGAGTGAATGGCAATGGGCTGAAAAAAATTCAAGAGGCAGGAATTAACGTAGTTTTTCCAGTTTTAGAAAAAGCTGCGCAAGAAATTAACCGTGGTTTTTTTAAAGCAAAAAAAACTGGACTACCTTTCGTAACGCTAAAACTAGCAACCAGTTTAGATGGTAAAATCGCTACTAAAAATTTCGACAGCAAGTGGATTACCAGCGAAAAAGCACGAGAATTTTCTCACCTTTTGCGCGCTAAAAATGATGTGATCTTGGTTGGTGCAAACACAGTTCGTCAAGATAATCCAAGTCTTGATTGCCGTATTTTAGGTCTTCAAGATTACTCGCCACAACCAGTCATTATAAGCAATAAAAATGATTTTGATCCTGAGCTAAAAATTTTTTCTAAACAAAAAAAATCGCCAATAATACTTAAAGGAACACCTGAAAATATTTTAAAAAAACTTTGCCTAGATGGGTTTAACTCGGTTTTAATTGAAGGTGGGAAAAATATTGCGACTCAATTTTTACAAGAAAATTTAGTCGATGAGTTAGTTTGGATCAGAAATAAAAAAATTATTGGAAGCGACGGCATCAGCGCAATTGGCGAGATGGGATTTTCTTCAATTAGCCAGATTTTGGATAACTTTATCAGAATAGAAATTCGTGAACTAAAAGAAGATTTGATTGAGATTTACCAAATTAATTCACGATAGATTGCGATGGTATCATCGCACATTTTTTCGTTAGAGAAATTTTTTACGATATGGTCGCGCGCACTTTTGCCCATTGCCTTTGCTTCTTCTTGAGAAAGTTCCAAAGCACGATCAATTAATTCTGCAAGGTGTTCTTGATCATCAACTTCGACTAAAAATCCCGTTTTATTTTCAATTACGGTTTCAAGACTGCCGCCAATTTTAGTAGCAATTGTAATTCTTTCCATTGCTTGCGATTCAATAGCGACGCGACCAAAAGCTTCTGGCCTTACACTTGAAGAAATCACAATATGCGACACGGCGTAAGCTGTTGGCATTTCCTTGCAAAGACCAACAATTTTGACTTTGCCTTCCAAGCCAAATTGCAAGACCATTTCTTCGATTTTTTTTCTAAATTTTTTGTGACCATGATCAGAGCCAAGCATGATACAACAAAAATCATTTCTGACTTTTGCCAAAGACTTAATCAGAAACTCATGCCCTTTCCAAGCGGTGAAACGAGCTGGCAATAAAATAATTTTATGATCCTCCGGAATGTTCCACTGATTAATCAAGTTGACGATTCGGGTTTGCGAAACTTTTTCTAAATTAAAGTATTTAAGATCAACTCCACGCTGAATAACTTTAATTTTATTTATGATTTTTGCATCTAAAGGCTGATTTCTTTCACCGTAGTTTTTTACCAAATATTCTTTAATAAAATTAGAAACAGCGATGACTCGGTCCGCCTTTAGCATCATAGAATTATAAATTTTTTTCAGTGGAAAAACTTTCCAATTCATTAGATCTAAAGAGTAAGTTCCATGAACCGTAGAAACCAATTTTGTCTTGGTTTTTTTGCAGGCAAAATATGCGCTCCACATTGGCGCTCTTGATCTAACATGAATCAGATCAACTTTGTATTGCGCTATTAAATGAATGATTCTTTTGATGTTTAAAAAAATAGTTAGCGGATTTTTGCTATCGACTGGAAGCGTTATGTGAGTAATACCAGCTTCGCGCAATTGGTAGGTTAAAATACCACCTTTTGAAACTACTATTGGCTCAAAATTAGCCTTCTTAAGTGCACGAGCAATATCGACTGTACCTCTTTCTACACCGCCATTTTCTAATGCTGGTAGAATTTGCATTACCACGGGTTTTTTGTTATTAGTAGTCATCACTAAATTGAATCTTTTAAAATTATTGTCTCTTCCCGCTTAGGACCAGTTGAGATTATTTCAGCCTTCACACCGCACAAATCTTCTATTTTTTTGATGTAGTTCAAAGCTTTTTGTGGCAACTCAGTAAGTGATTTAACGCCTACTGTACTTCGTTGCCAGCCTTCGAACTCTTCATAAACTGGCTCAATATTTTGCCACAAATGATTAGCCTGAGGCAAGTAATTATAGGTTTCGCCGTTGATTTTGTAGGCAACGCAAATTTTAATTTTTTCTAATTTATCCAGCACATCCAACTTGGTTAGAGCAATTTTTTTAACGGAAGAAAGTTGAATTGCCTGACGAACCAAAACCGCATCAAACCAACCACAACGACGATCGCGACCAGTTACTGTTCCAACCTCGTTGCCTTCAATACGCAAAAATTTTCCGATCTCACAGCTAAGTTCAGTCGGAAAAGGACCAGATCCAACTCGCGTTGTATATGCCTTTAAAATACCAATCGTTTGGTGCAAATCAGCAACGCCAAGACAAGAGCCCAAAGCGATTTGCCCAGCCATTGTGTTGCTGGAAGTAACAAAAGGGAAAGTGCCGTAAGTCACGTCTAACAAAGCTCCTTGCGCCCCTTCAAACATAATATTTTTTTTCAAAGCTAATTTAGCGGCAATTTCAAAAGATGGCTTTGAATAAGAAAGTAAACGCTGACGGACTGGATTTAGCTCAGCAATAATTTGCTCAACCGTAACAATTTCTGCATTTAAACTTTGACGCAAAAGATTGTGATAAAATAACAAATTTTCTACACGTTCACGCAAGATTTTTTCATCGATCAAATCGCAAATACGAAGTGCTCTGCGCCCAGCCCTATCTTCATATGCTGGTCCAATTCCGCGACCAGTTGTACCTATTTTATTTTCACCTTTTTTGCTTTCCAAAAGCTGGTCCAAATCACGATGAATCGACAAAATCAAGCAGCAATTTTCAGCAATATTTAAGTTTTCTGCGTCAATTTTTATACCAGCATTTTCAATTTTTTCGATCTCAAGAAAAAGCGCGATTGGATCAACAACTACACCACTTCCAATCACTGAAAATTTTCCACGAATTATGCCAGAAGGCAGCAAACTTAACTTATAAGTTTTGTCGCCAACTTTAATTGTGTGACCAGCATTATGGCCACCTTGAAAACGAACTACTGCGTCGAATCTATCTGCTAAAAAGTCAACGATTTTGCCCTTTCCTTCATCGCCCCATTGCAGGCCGATTATTGCTGTGTTAGACATTTTATTTTTCGTCTTTGATTTGATTTTTGATGCCAATAATTACTGAATTAACAGCGGTCTTTTTTTTGATTGTAAAATATTTGCTGCAATATGGGCAGGCGATGAAATCATTTTTACCCATATCAAGATAAACAAGCGGATGTCCTGAAACAGAAGACTCATCGCCCTTTTCACCTTGGCAAGAAACTTTTTTGGAATCAACGTAAGAAATCTCTAGGGGATTACTTTTAGAATTAATTTGAAGATTCATTTTAAAAACTTAAGAAATTAGCATTTGAAGCTAGACAATGTCAGCAAAATTATTTCGAAGTTACTCGAGCGCAACCAGATTTTCAATCTAAGTTTTAATCAACCCTAAATAAAAAATGAAAAAGATTTTTGCTCTGCTTTTTGCAGCGCTTTTTTTGCAAATAACTAATGCCAACTGCGCCATTTCTGATTGGAAAGAAAATGAAAGCAAAGGTGCTAAAACCAGATTATTGACTAGTTTTTATCAGAATGAAAATGGCGAAAAAAAATTAATCGCCGCAATCGAATTTAAAATCAAAGATGGCTGGAAAATTTATGGTCAGGGTTCTGACGGCATTGGCTTACCTCCCAGCTTTGATTTGAGTGAATCAAAAAACTATCTCAAACATGAAATCATCTGGCCAAAAGCAGAAGAGCAGGAAGAAAAAATTGGCAACGAAGTTTTTAAATATTCGGCCTATCACGGCGATGTTATTTTGCCAATCAACATCGATCTAAAAGATAACAGCAAAGAATCAGAACTTGTTTTAAAGCTTAATTACGGGCTCTGCAAAGAAGTTTGCATTCCTGTAAATGAAAGCTTCACAGCAAAAATAATCGATGAAGTTGATCCAGAAGCTTTGAGTTTAATTCAAAAATTTTATCCAGAAAAAATTTCTAGCACTTTGGTTGAATCTGCTTCAGATCAAAAACCTCCAATGTCTTCAAGCATTTTTTATTGGTCATTAATTGCGATTATTGGCGGCGCAATTTTAAATATTATGCCATGCGTTTTACCAGTTTTGTCGATCAAATTACTTTCAATAATAAATCACTTAGACACCAAAATATCACGCATTCGATTTGCTTTCTTTGCCACAATTTGCGGCATTATTTCGTGCTTTTTTATTTTTGCAGTTTGTGCAGCGCTGATAAAATTTGTCGGTAATTCTTTTGGCTGGGGATTGCAATTCCAAAACCCTTATTTCCTGATTTTTTTAATTGTAGTTCTCACTTTATTTACCGCCAATTTACTTGGAATTTTCGAAATCACTTTTGATCAATTAGCACTTAATTTCTTAAACAAAAAAATCACTGATTCCGAAGGCAAAAAAAATATTTTTATTCCAAATTTTCTTTCGGGAATATTAGCAGTTTTGCTCGCAACTCCTTGCTCAGCACCAATTTTAGGATCAGCCATTTCTTTTGCACTGACGCAAAATATGTTTGCGGTCTTTTTTATTTTTTGCTCAATTGGTATTGGTTTTTCTTTGCCTTACATTTTTTTGATAATCGCACCAAAGTTGGTTTATCTTTTGCCTAAACCCGGAAATTGGATGCTTGGAATAAAAAAACTAATGGCGGCTTTGCTTGTCATTACGGTTTTCTGGCTGGCTTATGTTTTATCTCACAACATTGGATTTATACCAGCTCTAGGCGTTGTTATATTAGCCTTATTGTTGCTGCTTTGCTTTGAACTGAAATTGAAGTTCATCAAATTTTTAGCTTTTGCATTGGTCCTATCTGCAACTTTTGCAATGCCAAGACAGATTCTAAAAACAGTAGAAATACCAGAAGAAATCCCTGCAAGCATCTGTATTAAATTTGACGAAAAACTAATTCATCAACTAGTAATGGAAGGAAAAGTTGTGGTTGTTGATGTAACCGCTGATTGGTGTATCACCTGCAAAATCAACAAGTTAACAGTTTTAAACAGCAAAGAGATTATTGAAAAGTTAAATGATCCAAACATCGTCACCATGAGAGCAGACATCACCAAACCAAATGAAGAAGCGATGATGTTTTTGCGCAAATTTAATAGATTCGCTATTCCGTTTAACGCAGTTTATGGACCAAATGCCAAAAAAGGCCTTCCTACCAGCGAGCTTTTAAGCAAAAAAGAACTTCTCGAATTAATCGAAAAAGCAAAATAACAACATGAACGATATTACAAAACTAACCATTCGCCAAACAATAAAAGGCTTACAAGCAAAAGAATTTTCAAGCCTTGAGCTAACTTCTGCTTACATAAAAAATATCGAGCAAAATCGTAATCTAAATGCTTTTATTACCGAATCTTTTGACTTGGCATTGACTCAAGCCAAAAAATCTGACGAAAAAATCGCCGCCAAAAATGCCAGTGATTTAGAGGGAATTCCTTTGGCCATTAAAGATTTATTTTGTACCAAAAATCTGCGTACAACTTGCGGCTCAAAAATGTTAGAAAATTTCGTACCAACTTATGAATCAACAGTTTCACAAAAACTTCTGGATGCTGGATCAGTAACTCTTGGCAAACTTAATATGGACGAATTTGCCATGGGCTCGGCCAATACCAACAGCTATTTCGGCGCTGTGATTAATCCTTACAAAAAGAAAAATTCTAACGAAGATTTGGTTCCTGGAGGTTCTTCTGGCGGCTCAGCAGCAGCAGTTGCAGCAAATTTATGCGCTGGTGCTACTGGCTCTGATACTGGTGGCTCAATCAGACAGCCCGCCTCTTATACTAATATTGTTGGAGTAAAACCAACTTACGGACGTTGCTCGCGTTATGGCATGATCGCTTTTGCCAGCTCTCTGGATCAAGCCGGAATTTTCGCCAAAGATGTTTATGATGCCGCACTTTTACAGCGTATAATTTCAGGATTTGACGAAAAAGATTCTACCTCGATGAATCTCGCAGTTCCTCAGTTTGAAAAGCTTTTAAACTCAAATATTAAAGGCAAAAAAATTGGCATCGCTAAAGAATATTTTGTCGAAGGAATGCCAGAAGAAATCACCAAACTATGGAATCGCGGCCAAGAAATTTTACAAAAATGTGGCGCTGAAATTGTCGAAATTTCTTTGCCTCACACTAGCTATGCTCCAGCAGTTTACTACATTCTAGCTTCGGCTGAATGCTCATCAAATCTAGCACGCTTCGATGGTGTGCGTTATGGCTTTAGAGCCGCAGGAGAAAATTTATCACTAGAAGAAATGTACGAAAAAACCCGCGCTCAAGGTTTTGGTGATGAAGTTAAACGCCGTATTTTAACCGGAACTTATGTTTTATCTGCTGGTTATTTTGACGCTTATTACAAAAAAGCTCAGAAGGTTCGTAACCTTGTGCGCCAAGACTTCATTGCAGCGTTTAAAAAAGTTGATGTCATTTTAACACCAACCACTCCAAGCGCTGCATTTCCAATCAATCAGTCAAAACAAGTTGGCAATTCTGATCCTGTAAAAATGTATTTAAACGATGTTTTTACAATTCCAGTAAATTTAGCTGGCCTGCCTGCGATGTCGATTCCTGCTGGCTTTGACAATGACGGTTTACCACTTGGACTACAAATAATTTCTAAACATTTTGACGAACAAAACATGTTTGATGTGGCCTTAGCTCTTGAAGAAAACAAAAACTAAAAATTACTAAAATGTCTCAAGCTATTAAAATTACTTTTCCCGACTCCTCAATTCGCGAATTCGATAGCAATGTTACTGGCGCAGAAATTGCCAAATCAATTTCAATTTCTTTAGGCAAAGTTGCGTTAGCAATTAAGGTAAATGGCGAATTGCGCGACTTATCGCGAGCAATTACAGAAGATGCTAAAATTGAAATCATCACACCAAAATCCGGTGCTGATGCACTAGAAATTATTCGTCATGACGCAGCACATATTATGGCAGAAGCGGTGAAAGAGCTGTTTCCTGAAACTCAAGTCACAATCGGGCCAGCAATTGAAAATGGTTTTTATTACGACTTCGCCAGAAAAACTCCCTTCGCTTTAGAAGATTTACAACTCATCGAAAAAAAAATGCATGAGATCGTGAAGCGAGACGAAAAGCTAGTTCGTGAAGTTTGGAAGCGCGATGACGCAGTGAAATTTTTCAATTCAATTGGTGAGAAATACAAAGCTGAAATCATCGCGGCAATTCCTGCAAGTGAAGATATTTCACTTTATCGCCAAGGAAATTTTATTGATCTTTGCCGTGGGCCACATGCTCCGGCAACTTCGCACATCAAGCATTTTAAATTGATGAAATTAGCTGGCGCTTATTGGCGTGGCGATTCCAAAAATGAAATGCTGCAACGCATTTATGGTACTGCATGGGAAAGCGAAGAAAGTCTGAAGAATTATTTGCACATGTTAGAAGAATCTGAAAAGCGCGATCATCGTAAAATTGGTCGTCAAATGCATTTATTCCATGTACAAGAAGAAGCTGCAGGATCAGTATTTTGGCACCCAAAAGGCTGGACAATTTATCGCGAGATTGAAAATTATATTCGCGCTAAATTAGAAAAAAATGGTTACGTTGAAGTAAAAACTCCGCAAATGGTTGATCGTGTTTTGTGGGAAAAATCCGGCCACTGGGAAAAGTTTCGCGAAAATATGTTCACCGTTGAAAGCGAAGATAAAACTCTTGCAATCAAGCCGATGAACTGTCCGTGCCATGTTCAAATTTTTAATCAAGAATTAAAATCTTATCGCCAACTTCCTTTAAGAATGGCAGAGTTTGGCTCTTGTCATCGCAATGAATCTTCGGGTTCGCTGCATGGAATTATGCGCGTTCGCGCTTTCACTCAAGATGATGCACATATTTTTTGCGAAGAGTCGCAAATCAACCAAGAAACCGTAAAATTTTGCGAATTACTAAAAGAAGTTTATCGCGATTTTGGTTTTGAAAATGTGAAAGTAAAATTTTCAACTCGTCCTGAAAAACGCGCTGGCTCTGACGAAACTTGGGATCGTGCCGAACATGCTTTATCTCAAGCCGTAAAAGTTGCGGGATTAGACTTCGAAATAAATCCAGGTGAAGGCGCATTTTATGGACCAAAACTTGAGTTTACTTTAATCGATGCCATCAAACGCGAATGGCAATGCGGCACTTTGCAAGTCGATTTTATTTTACCGGAAAGACTAGACGCAACCTACATCGCAACCGATGGCTCTAAGCAACGTCCAGTTATGTTACATCGCGCAATTCTGGGTAGCTTTGAAAGATTCATTGGCATGTTGATCGAAAACTATGCTGGAAAGTTTCCACTCTGGTTAGCACCAGTGCAAATGGTAGTTGCTACAATCACCAACGATTCTGACGAATATGGCGCACAGGTTTTAGAAAAACTAAAAGCACAAGGATTTAGAGCTGAAGGCGATTTTGATGCACAAAAAATCAATTATAAAATCCGCGAACATTCTCTGCAAAAAATTCCCTACATTTTAGCAATTGGTAAAAAAGAAGCGCAAAATGGATCGGTTTCAGTACGCAAATTTGGCGAGGAAAATCAAAGTGTGTTCAGTGTTGAAGAATTTATCACTATGGCGAAAGAGCAGATCAAGCACAAGAGCTAAATTATGAAATTATTAAACAGAATTCTCCCTTATTTTTTTGCTCCCCTTATAGCTTTGGTGGTTTTTTGTTTGATGTTTCAGATCTGGAAAATCGATGTCTCTCTACCAGCTTTCAGCTACAATAATGACTCGCTGTTTTCGATTTTTATCATCAAAAATATTATCTCCAGCGGATGGTTTCAGTGTTCTGATAATATTGGCTTGCCGCACTTAAGCGAAAGATTTTGCATATATGATTTTCCTATGGAATCAGACATGTTTCATATTCTGATCGTAAAGTTTTTTACTTACTTCACTGACAATCCTTTTTTGGTGGCAAATCTTTTTTTCATCACAACTTTCATGATGATTTCGACTACATCTTTCATAGTTTTACGACATTTTCAAATCAGTATAATTACCGCTTTGTCAATTAGTGTTTTATACGCTTTCATGCCTTACCATTTTGAGCGCAATGTTTCCCATCTTTTTCTTTCTAACTACATGGAGATACCATTTTCAGTGATGGTAGCGCTTTGGATCGCTTCTGACAAAATCAAAATATTTGGCATTAATTCTAAGCAGCAATATTGCATTCACGCCAATAAATTTTTCTTTATTGCTCTTTTAATTTCGGTATTTGCTGCTGGTAATAACATCTACTACGCCTACTACTCTTGCATAACTTTTATTTTCGCGTGGCTGATTCACGCTTTAAAAAAAGGAAGTTTTTTTGATGGCACTGGCTTCGAAGTTATGATTTTGTGCTTTAGTACTTTTATCAGTTTGCTCTACCTTTATTTGCCAACTTTATTTTATCAGCTGCAGCATGGATTCAACTCTTACATAGCTGGAAGAGATATTTCGTCCAGTGAAACTTTTGGTCTAAAAATAATTGATTTATTTATGCCAGTTGCAAATCACTATATTTCATATTTTTCTAATCTGAGATTGAGTTTTAATTTTGCAGTTAATGCTGGAGCAGAAAGAGCTTCTGAAAGTCTAGGCTTTATTGGCTCGGTAGGATTTTTGTTTTTATTGATTTGGTTGGTAGGCAAAAATTTTTTGCAAGAAAATTCGTTTGTAAATAAAACAATTAAGAAAATTTCTCTTAACAAAAAAGAGCAGGATTTAATTTCTGATCTTGCTGGAATAAATATTCTATCAGTCCTGTTTTCAACGGTTGGTGGCTTAGCAATGTTTATCGCAATTCCTTTTCCAACTCTTCGTAGTCATGCTCGTTTTGCGATTTTTATTGCCTTCATTTCATTATTTTTAGTCGCGATTATTTTTGACAAAATGATTGAGAAAAAGCTATTTGGTAAAAAAATCTACGCTCAAATTATTTTTGTTTTTGTAATGATTGTGGCGCTTTTTGACCAGTCAGGAAAAGTGTCGGCAGAAACTATTCAGACGCAATCGATGAAAGATAAATACTACAGCGATCGAGATTTTATTGAAGCAATCGAAAATTCCATTCCAGCAAAATCACAGATTTTCATTTTGCCAAATTTTGGTTTTCCTGAAAATACTGATGATGATTATAGATCGATAATTGCTTATGCACATTCTAAAAACCTGCGCTGGTCATATCCTACTGTAAATGGAAGAGAAAGTTTTTTTTGGCAAGAAAAAGCAGTTGGCAGTACTTTTGATGAATTTATTAAGACAATTAAATCTGCTGGATTTGTTGGTGTTTACATTGATAAAGAACAGTATCTTCAAAAAAATAATACTAAAAAATTAATGAGTTTAGAATCTGGCTTAAGGCTGCTTTCTAAAGCTCCAGCTTTGATCTCAAAAAATAAAAACTTGGTTTTCTACCAAATTTAATTTGAAAATAAATTATTTAACTGCAATCGCAGCAAGATTTCCGATCGTAAGAGAAATTGGCAAATAACCAATTCTGGTTTTTCTTAGAATCTTAATCAAAGATTTCTTTGCTGGAATTTTTGGCAATAATTTTAACCAATAAAAAAGCGGATAAGTATTAATTATCGGAAAAATCTCTATTTTCCTAAAACCAGCATTTTCAAGTATTTTGCGCAAGCTTGCTGGCGAAAAAAGTTGTAAATGCTCAACATCATAAATCGGAGATTTTTCACCTAGAATTTGATTAATTTTTCCACGAAAATTATGCGCTACAACAAAAAATCTACCGTCTTTTTTTAGCAAAAAATTTACATCAAGGCTAAGTTGCAGCGGATCAAAAACATGTTCCAGAGTTTGAAAACAACTAACCAAATCAAACTGATTTTCTGAGTAAGAATTTTTGTCAAAAAATCCTTGTTTAATAAATGGCTTAATTTCTCTGTGAGCAGTATTTATCGCTGATATTGATGGCTCAACACCGCAAAGATTTTTTGTACCAGACTTTTTCAATTCAAACAAAAACTCTCCACCGCCAGTTCCAATATCGAGAGCGGAATTAATTGCGGATTTTTGCAGCAAATATTTAGCGTAAGTTTTAGCAGCATAGCCAGCTTCAATATCACTATCAAAAGCAGCATTTTCATATTCCTGATTAGTTGTAAATTGCTCAAGCCCTGGATTGGCGTAAATTAAATCACAAGACTTACAAATATATAAACGAAGATGAAACGGCTCGGGCTCTTTGCGCGAAGCAAAGCTAAATTGGTTTAAGTTTTCCTGCTTAAAATTTCCTTCCAAATATAAATCAGGGCTATCTTTTCGACAAATCGAACAATGACGCGGAGCTAATTTCATGTTATTTTCTTCCAAGAATATTTTTCAAACCTGAAGTACCAGAAATATTGCCGCGCCTGATTATAGAATTACGAATAAAATGCGGTCGACCTTTTACTTCTTCAAAAATTTTAGCGATATATTCGCCCAAAATACTAACGGCAAAAAGGTTCAGTGAGCCAAAAAAAGTTAATAAAATTAAAGTTGTGGTAACGCCATGAGGAATTGAATCGGGGAAAAAATATTTCAGAGAAATTTGTATTATCATTAAAATTCCTGATAAAAATAATGTCAGCCAGCCAAAAGCGCTAAGAAGGTTCAGCGGCACATAGCTGAAGGAAAAAATTCCTTTTTTAGCCCAGCCAATATTTTTGAAAATATTATTTGTAGTGCGTCCAAACTTTCGCTCTGGACGGACATAATCAATTCCGGCTTGTTTAAAGCCAGCGTAGGCTCGAAGACCACGCAAAAATAAATCTCGCTCTGGAAAGCAAAGCAAAACTTCAACAACTTTTTTATCCATTAAGGCAAAATCACCAGCATCTTTTGGAATATTAATATAAGAAAATGCTGCAAAAAGACGGTAAAAAATTTTGTAAAAAATCTGCATATAAAAAGGTGCATCACGCTTTATTCTACGACCATAAACAACTTCAAAGCCTTCTTTCCATTTTTGTAGAAATTGTTCAATCATTTCTGGGGGATCTTGCAAATCGCCATCCATCAAAACGCAACTATTTTTAGTTGCCAAATCGAGACCACTTTTAAAAGCGGCTTGCGAACCAAAATTACGCGAATGACTAATTCCAATAACTCGCCAATCGCTTCTGGAAATTTCAGCAATTATTTCTTCGCTATTGTCTGGCGAGCAGTCGTTTACAAAAATAATTTCATAGTCGAGTTTTAATTTTTTCATCACATTGGTAATGCGTTGATACATTTCTGGAATAGCCTGCGCATCCTTGTAACAAGCGATAATAGCCGATATTGAATGAACACGATCTAAATCATCAACAGGCTTTTTTGTTGATATGGCTTGCGAATAGTTTGCGAAATTTTCTTGCACCCAAGCAGTCATTTTTTGTAAACCTTCTGGCAGAGAAATTTTTGCTCTCCAACCCAAAACTTCCTGAGCCTTTTTTGGATTTGAATACCAATTACTTACATCCCATTGATGTGCTGGATAATTAAACTGCGGCTCGCCAGCAATTTGATAAATTTCTTTCGAGATTTTTGCGATATCGTTTATTGTAGTTTTTACTCCTGAACCAATATTAAAAGATTCACCATAAAAATTTGGCGTAAGGTTAAAAGCTGTGTCGATAAAGGCTTCGCAAGCGTCGTCAATATAAACAAAATCCCGTGAAATTTCTGGATTAGTAAAGTCACTAAATTTTTTTTCCAGTCCGCGCAGAACAACTTTTGGAATTAAACGTGAAGAATCTTCGTATGGTCCATAAATTGAATAGAGACGAAGATTAGCAACTTTCATGCCTTTCTTTTTTCCATAAAAATAAATCAGATTTGAAGTTGTCGCTTTAGTCACAGCATAATGGCTGTTGGCGTTTAAAGCGCTTTCCTCTTTTGGTGCAGCAGCATTATCACCGTATTCGGAAGAACTTCCTGCATGAATTAGACAATCAACTTCACGCTGATAACAAGCTTCGATCAAGCGCGCTGTGAAAGTAACATTAGTTTTGTAAATCAGATCAATATCATTTTGAAAAGAGTAAGCGCCGTAAGCAACGCAGTTGAAAATCGTTTTTGGTTTTACGCGATTAAGCAGATTTTCTAAATTTTCTTCAGCTAATAAATCGCCTTCAATAATATTTGCTGAGTCAATATTTTCTAAGCGCCAATTTGGTAGATGCGAAACAGTTCCAAAAATATCGTTACGATACTTCAACAACATGTTTAATAAATTTGCCCCGATAAAACCACTAGCTCCAACTATTAAAATCGGGCCTTTAAGAGTAATAATTTTTTCGGCAAAAGATTTTGTCATGCAGCTTTGCTAAATTGATTGATTACCGATTCCTTTGTGAGGCCTGATTCAACGCGGTGAAATTGTTGCGATCCGTAAAATCCAGAAACATAACCCTGAGCGTGAAGGTGCGAAAAATAATTAAGCGCGATATTTTTTGTAAGAATTTTTTTAGCAATTTCCTGTCCAATTCCACCTTGCGCTACGTGCTCTTCAAGTACACAAACTTTTGATAAATTTTTTATTTCTTTTGTTAATTCCGCGGGGAAATCTTCAAGCAGAGGAAGTTCGCAAACCAGCCAAATTGAAGGGCGCATAGATTTATCTTCATCTTTAAAATCATGCAAAATATTGCTAGCAATCGAACCACAAATAATCAAAACACCAAGATCGCCATCAAGAATTTTACGCCAAGATGCATAGGAAATTTCTTCGGATTTTTTTGCCAAACCTAAACGCAGGTAACTTGGTTTTTTTAAGTAACTAATACGCTGAATTATCGCAGCAATATCTTCGTCAAAAGCTGGAATAAAGGCGTGCATATTTTGTAAAGTTAAAAGCGCGCCGTAATCTTCAATTGCATGATGAGTTGCGCCCATCACGCCGTAACCATATCCACCACCATTTCCCACAATTGTGACTGGTAAACTATGTAAACAAACATCGTTGCGAATTTGTTCAAAAGGTCGTGCAAAAGCAAATGGCGCAATGCTGTAGCAAAAAACTTGCAAACCAGTTTTGGCAATTCCCGCAGCAACTGAAATCATATTTTGTTCAGAAATTCCAACATTTATGAAGTGGTCTTGCATCTTCTCCTGCAAAGGTTCTAAAGCTCTAAAGCCAAGATCACCAGTTAAAAAAACAAAAGGTTTTTTCTCGAAAGCTTTGACCATCTCAGCGCAAAAAATTTCTCTCATAAGTTTTCGATCTCCTTTTTTGCTTTATTGTAGAGATCTTCACTCAGCGGTAAATAGTGCCACTGCATGCTATTTTTCATAAAAGAAATTTTGTTACCTTTTATAGTTCGCAACAAAAAAATTTGTGGACGATCTTTTTTTTCAGCAAGTTTTTTTAGATCATTTTCATCATGGCCACTGATCTCAGAAATTTCAAAATTGAGAGCAGAAAAAATATTGCCCAAATTTTTAGAATTAAGCGAAGCCACATCTTGCGTGCTTCCAAAGCCCTGAAGTCCGTTACAATCGATAATTATTGTAACATTTTTTAATTGCTGATGATGTAAAAAAATTAACGCTTCGAAATTGCTACCTTCTTGCCACTCACCATCTGACATCAAACAAAAAATCCGCTCATCGCGATTTTGTAATTTATTTCCCATCGCCATTCCGCAAGCGAGTCCCAAGCCATGACCCAGACTTCCAGTTGCGAAAGGAATTTCATCAATCCAATTAACTGCAGGATGCCCAGCAAGTTTAGTATTATCTTTGTGAAAAGTTTTTAACTGATCTTCGGAAATTTTTCCCATGCTCCACAAAGCAATGTAGAGAGCACCAGCAGCATGGCCTTTTGATAAAATAAAACGATCTTTCTTTCTCAAAATATTGTGATGCAAATAAAGAATTGCATCAAGCGCCGATAAATTGCCGCCAATATGACCAACGCCACTTTCAAAATGCATTTTAAGCAAACGCAGGCTGGCTTGTTTTTGTAGCTCTGAGAATGTCATTAATTTTTTAAGAAAAGTTCTCTGTCCATTATTCAAGGGAACTAAACATAGAATATACCTCTCTTAAGCTCTGAATATGATTTACAAAAAGAGAGGATTGGTGATCCATGTGCGGTATTTTGCGAACCGTCCTTCGAATTCTAAAGCCTTAGTTCTATTGACTCCAGATTAATTGACAAGAGGACAGAGAAGTTCGAAAATATTTTTTGCTTGCTGACAAAGATTGTCAAAATACCCGGCAAGAAGTTTTGATTGTCGAAAGTTTAGAGGAAGTGAAGCTGGATAAAAAAGGCTGCGAGGTTGTTAAAGGAAAATGGTATGATCCTTACAGCGACAAATACTTTAGCAATCCAGTTGACCTAGACATTGATCATTTTGTTACGCTTGGAGAAGTTGACAAAAGCGGTGGCCATGAGTGGCCAAAGTTGATGAAAGTGTAATCGCTCCAAGGGTGACAAAGACCCATCAGACTGGCTGCCGCCTAACAAGAAATATCAATGCGAATACATTAAGACTTGGCAGAAGGTTAAAACGTAGTGGATGCTTAAGATGGACAAAAAGGAGAAAGATTTTATTAGCGTAAAAAACAAGGAATGCCTCATCAATAAACTCTATATGATCTAAATGTTATCAGAATTTCTAAGCTTTGAAATTAGATTTTTTAGTTTTTCTAAGTCAGAAAATTTTATTGAGCCGCTAAAAAAAGTAATTTGTAGCCAGCTTCTTTCCTTTAAATAGCTATTTTGATAGTGGACTAAAATTCCTTTGGATTCCAAGAACTTACCAAGCTCTTCTGATTGCCTAGCCTGATCAAATTGGATAGTGGTAATTGCGCATGATTTTACTTTTTCATTAATCATAATCTTGATTTTCTGCTGCTCTAGAAACTTAACCAAATCATCGTTTAGTTTTTTAATTTTTGGCATTTTATCTTCTTGCAACATCAATTCTAGCGAGGCATTCAAGGCATTTATCAAATTTGAAGAGAAGGTAAAAGGAATGCCATTTTTTGCGTGATAAAACCCAATATCAAGATACTGAGGAATTGTGTTTTGAGGTTTTGGCTGATGATTATGTAAGACAATCGCAATGCCAGCTAGTGATTCCAATCCTTTGTTGCTAGAAGCTGAAGCTAAGTAAATTTTTGATAGATCAAGTTGATAAATACCAATTGAACTGACGCAATCGACACAAACTTTGGTATTTGTTTTACTAGCTATCGTTAAAATTTTCTCTAAATCGTTCATCATGCCAGTTGAGGTTTCGCAGTGAACAAAGCAAATCCAATCAACTTTTTTCTTCAGCAAGATTTCTGCGATTTCGTGATAATCAAAAACTTCTCCCCAATTTTTCTTTAAGTTATGGAATTTTAAATTGTGGCGCGTTGCTTGATTTATAAGTCTTTCTCCGAATTCTCCGTTAGAAATTATCAAGCCAAATTCGTTTTTTAGGGTCGACAAATTTGCTATAATTGCTTCATTAGCAAGACTTCCGCTGCCCATCATCAAAGTGGAATATTTTGCTTTGGTAATAATTTTTAACTTGTTTTGCAGTTCATTTAGCAATTTAGAAAATTCAGGAGAGCGATGTGAGATTGCAGCTTTTTTAAAAGCCTTGGAAACCTTTGATGATATCATTACAGGACCAGAAAGAAAGCTGATTGGTGTTTTCATATCTTAAGCGCAATTGTTTCGTGAGTTATAAACATTGGTTGGAACTTAGCTTTTTCGTCACCAACCAAATGAGCAAAAGGAACAAAACCGATATGTTTATATAGTTTTTCTTGTTTTGTGGTTCCTGATATCAAGGCGATGTCGCAATCTTGTTTCAGAACATATTGCATCAGTTGCAGCGCAATTTGGAGGAATATTTTACCGCCACGATATTCTTTTTTGACGCTAAGAAGCCTTAATTCGCAAGGTTTGGTCTTGCCATGCGGAAAATATGAATCGAGATTTGGCAATTTGTGATCAAGAGAAAATGGTCTTTGATTTCAGTAAGCAATCATCGCAATCAACTCGTTATCTTTTTTACAGATGAAGTAGGTATTCTCGTGATGAAATTTATCTACAAGTCTACGCGATTCGTTTTTTTGATGTTGCGGAATTTCTAAGGCAAATGTCTCGTAATTTAGACAAAAGATTTGCTCAAACTCTTCTTCTGTGTTAGCTATTTTAAAGGTTAACATGTGCTTTCTTTAGGTGAGAAATTATTAACAAAATAATCGCAATAAAAATTGCCAGAATTGTGATCGAATCAAGAAAGAGTGGATAATGATTTATCAAGATTAAGCTGCCTAGTATTGTGGTTAACAAGCCTGCAGAAATACCAAGTTTCTGATTATGGGTAACTAGCAGTAGCAAGAAAAGAACACCTAAAGAAATCAGCAGAACCCAAAAATTTATCACAAAAATTATTGCGGTAAAAACAACCACACCTTTGCCGCCTTTAAATTTAAGTTGCGCAGGAAATAAGTGACCGCATATCACAGCCATTGAACTTGAGAGAAAGAGAATGGAAAAATTTGTATCTGACCTAAAAAAATAAATCGTTACACCAAGCGCTAAAACGGTTTTAAGAAAATCACCGATAAAAGTTATAATGAATCCTTTCTTGCCAAGAATTCTTCCGGCATTTCTTGCGCCAACAGTTCCACTGTTAATATTTCTTATATCCAGATTACTGTATATCTTAACGAGATAGTATGCGCTACAAAAGCATCCCAGGAGATAACTGTAAAAAATTACGCAAATTACATTGATGAAAAGTTCCATATTTTAGACCCCCAACTCCATGATTAAGTTAATAATCTTATCCTTAACTTTCTGATTTTTGATTTTTTCCATTACGTGTATTGCTTTAAGAGTTTTTAGATCTTTAGGCATCTCTGGATCTACCATAATACCCTCAAGTCCTTCAAAGAAAAAGTACGGCGACACTTTTAAGATTTTTGATATTTCATAAAGTCTGCTAGCCGATATACGATTCTCGCCACTCTCATATTTTTGAAGCTGCTGAAACGATATTTCTAAATCATGTGATAATGAATATTGACTGATATTCAAAACCTTTCTGCGTAATCTTACTCTACTTCCAATATGTCGATCTATATGATTCATAATCATGAATTAGTTGTTGATTTAGAAAAAAATAAAAATTAATTTAACGGTGTTCAATTGAATTAATTAAACAGTGTAAAATAAAATGGCAAGAAGAAATGATCACACAAAAGAAGAGATCAGAGAGATGGTTATTCATGCTGGATCTGAGCTCATAAAGACATCAGGATTTTCTGCCTTCAGTACTCGCCAAATCGCGAAAGAAATCGGATATACAGTTGGGACTCTTTATAATGTTTTTGATAGTTACGATGACATCGTTTTACATATTAACGCAGCAACACTTGAGGACATGAGAAAGTTCATTGAAGAGGGCTTGAATCCCAAGTTAAGAAACGTGAAAGCGATTAAGCAGCTTGCAAAACTGTACCTAGATTTTGCTCATAATAATCACAATAGATGGAGTGCCATATTTGAATATAACATACCATCTGAGTTAGATTTACCTGAACATTACAATCAAAAAGTAGAAAAACTTTTTAGTATTACCGAAAGCTTGTTGTCAGAATTTATCAGCAAAAAATCAGAAGCTTTAAAACATGCAAAAGTAATTTGGGCAAGTATTCACGGTATTTGCGTATTGAGTTTAACGCAAAAATTGAATGTTGCAGGAACTGCATCTGTTGAAATTCTAACCAATTCTTTAATAGAAAATTATTTGCGAGGTATTGAAAAATGATCCGCAAATTTTTCTCTATTTTAACATGTAATCTGTTTTTGGTTTCAAACACTGTTCAAGCTTCAGAACTCAAGAATGATGGTGATTATGTTATGATTTTGCACGGCATCGCAAGATCAAATAAGCATATGCAAAAACTTGCCACCTACCTACAAAAAGATGGATTTGATGTGATCAATTTAAGTTACCCCTCCACGACTCATACAATTGAAGATCTGACAGAAATCATAAATAAAGAAATCTCCCAAAAAACTACCAAAGACAAACGAATACATTTCATTGGATATTCAATGGGCGGATTAATGGTTCGTGCATTAATCCATAAATATAACTACAAAAATCTTGGACGAGTTGTTCAGCTAGCGCCTCCAAATCAAGGTAGTGAAGTTGCAGATTTCGTGAAAAACTTTTGGCCTTACAAAAAGATATTTGGACCAGCTGGTCAGCAGTTAATTACTGATCAAAGTGCGTTAAAACATCTTTTTGGTGAAGTGAATTACGAGCTTGGGATTATTGCTGGAAATGCAACTATTGATCCAATTTCATCGGTAATAATTCCTGGAGAGAATGATGGCAAGGTTGCAGTTGAAAGAACGAAATTAGAGGGAATGAAAGATCACGTTGTCGTCAGCGCATCTCACACTTTCTTTCCATCAAACAAAGAAGTGCAAAACCAGACTTTATACTTCCTAAAAAACGGTAATTTTAAACATTAATCAACTATGAAAAACCAATCTCACTTACTCAATTCAAAAAGATTTTTACCGCTTTTTATTACCCAATTTTTTGGCGCTTTTAACGACAATGTTTTCAAAAACGCTTTTCTAATTTGGTTTACTTATGACATCGCTACCAAATTGAATATGAACGCTCAGGCAATGGTGACAGTTGCTTCCGGTCTTTTTGTTTTGCCATTTTTTCTTTTTTCTGCACTTGCTGGTCAAGTTGCCGATAAATTCGAAAAATCAAAAATTACACGCATCGTAAAAATCGCTGAAATTTTGATCATGGCGTTTTCTTTCATCGGCTTTTATTTCGAAAATATTTACCTGCTTTTGTTCCTAGTTTTTTTGATGGGAATTCATTCAACATTTTTTGGCCCCATAAAATATAGCTTACTGCCTGAAACTTTAAAAGATGACGAATTAGTCAGCGGAAATGCTTTAATCGAAGGTGGAACTTTCTTAGCAATTTTGCTTGGTACTATTCTTGGTGGAGTTGTAATCAGATCACAAAATGGCATCGAAATTGTTTGTGCATCTGTAGTTCTCTTTGCTATAATCGGCTATGTTGCCAGCCGCTTCATTCCACAAACCAAAATCAGCGATCCCGAACTAAAAATTAGTCTGAATATTTTTAGTCAAAGTTGGAAAATCATTAACTATGCCAAAAAAGAAAATACAGTTTGGCTCTCAATAATTGGCATTTCTTGGTTTTGGTTTATTGGCCTCACCTTCCTTTCTCAATTTCCGATTTACACAAAAAATATCATCAATGGCGATGAATTTATCGTCACACTTTTTCTTTCCATTTTTTCAGTCGGGATTGGTTTGGGATCAGTAATGTGTAATAAATTACTTAAAGGACAAATTAACGGAAGACTTGTTCCGCTTGGCTCAATTGGCATTTCTATTGGAATTTTATTTTTCTGTCTCGCCAGCAATCTTTATCAAACTCCAGAAAACATCATAGGTCTGGCAGAGTTTTTTTCTGCCTCTTATCACAGCTATTTTATCACACTCAGCTTGCTTGCAATCGCTATCTTTTCCGGCATTTATATCGTGCCACTTTACGCAATAATGCAACATCGTTCCGATAATAAATATCTCTCGCGCATTGTTGCCGCAAACAATGTTTTGAATTCGTTGTTCATGGTTGCATCGAGCTTTATAATCATCGCTTTGATCAAAGCGAATCTAACACTTCTACAAATCTTCCTCACGGTTGGAATTTTCAATATTTTTGTGTTTTTCTTCATCCGCAAAATTGTTAACCAAAATCTTAATCGCCATGTTTAAAAACTTACTTCGCACTACCTTAACCAAACTTTACAAAGTTGAAATCAAAGGTTTGGAAAACTACCAAAAAGCTGGAAATCGTGTTCTAATTGTTGCCAACCACTTATCATTTTTAGATGCAATTTTGCTGGCAGTTTTTTTGCCAGACAAACCGATGTTCGCGGTTAATACTTTCATTTCTAGAAAATGGTGGATGAAGCCTTTTCTTGCTTTAGCAGACACTTTTGCACTTGATCCAACTAATCCGATGGCAGTTAAAAGCCTGATTCATGAAATCAAAAAAGATAAGAAATGTGTAATTTTTCCTGAAGGAAGAATTACTGTAACTGGTTCTTTGATGAAGATTTATGAAGGTCCGGGAATGATTGCTGACAAATCCGATGCAATAATTTTACCAATTCGTTTAGACGGCGCACAATTTTCACCATTTTCGCGTTTGAAAGGTCGAGTCAAAATTCACACTTTCCCGAAAATCACGATCACAATTTTATCCCCGCAAAAATTTGATGTCGCAAAAGAAATTACTGGGAAAGATAGACGTGCTGCCAACGCTGATAAGCTTTACGACATTATGACAGAGATGTTGTTTGAAAGCTCAGATTACAAAAAAACTTTATTCTCTTCGTTGCTTGATGCCAAAAAAATCCACGGAAAAAATCATCCGATTATTGTCGATGTCGAACGTAAAGAACTCACTTACAAACAATTAATCACTCGTATTTTTGTTCTTGGAAAACAAATAGCCAAAGAAACTTCAAAAGGAGAATATGTTGGTTTGATGTTACCAAATATGAATAGCAGCATTGTCACATTTTTTGCGATGCAATCAATAAATCGCGTGCCAGCAATGATCAATTTTTCAACTGGTGGTTCAAACTTTATCGCAGCTTGCCAAGTTGCTCAAATTAAAACCATTTTTACTGCTAAAAAATTTATCGAAGGCGCAAAGCTACAAAAACTTGTTGAAGCTGCAGAGAATGAAAAAATCAGAATAATTTATCTGGAAGAGACGGCCAAAAAAATCAGAAGTTTAGACAAAATTTGCGGACTTCTAAAAGCCAGTTTTGCCGAAAAATTTTACCAACCAACTTCTGCTAAAAATCCTGCTATAATTCTTTTTACTTCTGGTTCAGAAGGAACACCAAAAGGCGTAGTTTTGAGTCATGAGAATATTCAAGCCAATCGTTTTCAACTTGCGTCAAGAGTTGATTTTTCAAGCAAAGATACTGTCTTTAACGCCTTGCCAATTTTTCATTCTTTTGGTTTAACTGGCGGAACCTTATTGCCAATTTTAGCTGGCATTAAAACCTTCTTTTATCCATCGCCTTTGCACTATCGCATTGTGCCAGAATTGGTTTACGACACCAATTCAACAATCATGTTTGGAACCAACACTTTTCTTTCAAACTACGCACGCTTCGCCAACGCTTACGATTTTTATTCAATTCGTTATGTCTTTGCTGGCGCTGAAAAACTTGATGAAGAAACAAGAAAAGTTTGGTCAGAAAAATTTGGCGTGAGAATTTTTGAAGGTTATGGTGCAACCGAAACCTCACCAGCGCTTTCAACTAACACACCAATGCATAATAAACCAGGAACCGTTGGTAGATTAATGCCAGGAATCAAAACCAAATTTGAAGAAATTCCCGGAATTTTGGATGGCAAAAAACTTTTGGTTTCTGGTCCTAACATAATGAAGGGCTATTTGTTGGCATCAAACCCAGGCATTATCACGCCGCCTGAAAATGGCTGGTATGATACTGGTGACATCGTTGCAATTGACGACAAAGGTTACATTTCAATTAAAGGCCGCGCCAAACGCTTTGCCAAAATCGCTGGCGAAATGGTTTCACTAACTGCAACTGAAGTTAATATCGCCAAAATCGATCCAAAATCAGCACACGCAATTGTGGCAATTCCAGATCCTAAAAAAGGCGAACAATTAATTTTAATGACCACCAGCCAAAGTTTGAAACGCACTGACATTTCTGCTTATTTCAAAGAAAATCAAATCACCGAATTGTCGGTTCCAAAAGAAATTATTGTTGTTGAAAAACTACCACTACTTGGAACTGGAAAAATCGATTATGTTACCGTGAAAAATTTCATCACAAATCAAACCACGTAAAACCATGACCAAACTCACCATATCAATTGCTGGAACTGGAATATATTTACCAGAAAAAATTATAACTTCTGAAGCTTTAGACCAAAAACTTGGTAAAGAATCAGGATGGGTTAGGAACAAATCTGGTCTAATAAAAAGACATTTTGCTTCAGACCATGAAACAACTTCTTTTATGGCGATGAAAGCAGCTATTCAAGCTGTTGAGAATTCTGGCATTAAAATGAGTGATATTGATTGTATTATTAGTGCATCTGGAGGAATGGAACAGGCAATTCCAAGCACTTCTTCTATAATTAGCAGAACTTTAGGATTAGAAAAATCCGGGATTACCACCTTTGATGTTAACAGTACCTGTTTGAGCTTTTTGTCAGCTTTGGATATAGCTTCATGCATGATTAAAGCTGGAAGGTTTAATCATGTTTTAATTGTTTCGAGCGAAATTCCATCACTTAGCATGAATTGGCGAGATATGGAAAGCTGTACTATTTTTGGAGATGGATCGGCTGCAGCAGTGGTTACAAATATTTCAGAAAAATCTAAAAATAATATTAAGGTCTTATCATCACATTTTGCAACTTATAGTGACGGAATTGAACACTGTCAAATCAGCTCTGGTGGCACTAAGTTACATCCCAACAAAGGAGGAGATGACTATGCTAAATATGCCTTTTTTGAAATGAATGGAAAAGCAACTTATAAATTTACTGCAGAATTACTTCCAAAATTTCTAAAAAATTTATTCGATAAAGCTGGTCTAAAAATTTCTGACATTGATTTATTTATACCTCATCAAGCAAGCAAATTAGCTATTCGCTACCTTCAGGATAGAATAAAAATTCCAGAAAAAAAGTTAATCAATATTTTTCCAGAAAATGGAAACCAAGTTGCAGCTTCAATCCCAAGTGCTTTGCATCACGCTTTTATAAACAATAAGATAAAAAACGGTGACAGAATTTTGCTTTTAGGCACCAGTGCCGGAATTTCTGTTGGTGGCATGTTGTTACAATATCAAACTGAATAGAGCCATGATTCTTGATTATAAACTAATTGCCGTTGGACACTGTAAACATCCAGAATTTATAACGATTAAAGGCGGAAAATGGTGTGCAAAAAAATATCCAGCTTTATGTGCCTTAATCAAACACCAAAGCTATGGTTATATTTTGTATGATACCGGCTACTCTGAAAGATTCTTTGATGAAACTAGAAAATGGCCATTTTCGCTATACAAAAGATTCACTCCTGTAACCATTGAAAAAGAAGATCAAATAGAATCGCAACTCACCAAACTTGGTATCTCAAAAGATGAGATATCTTTAATTATTTTATCTCATTTTCACGCCGATCACATTGGCAGCGTTAAAGATTTTTCGAATGCTAAAATCATCTGCAGCAAAAATGCTTTCGATGCAGTAAAAAATAAAAAAGGGTTTTTGGCTTTACAGAAAGGCTATTTAAAAAATTTACTACCCAACAACTTCCTTAACAGGGCTGAATTTATTGAAGATAAGACCTCAATTAGTCTTGATGAAAAATTGCACCCTTTCACTTCGGGATATGATTTACTTGGTGATAGAAGTTTAATTGCAATTGAACTTCCAGGACACGCAATTGGACAAATGGGAATATCTTTCCAGCAGCAACCACAAGATATTTTTCTGATCGCTGATAGCTGCTGGTCAAGCGAAGCTTACAAGAAATTAAAATTACCACACCTTATAACTTATCTGATTCACGCTAACAAACATGCCTATCAAACAACTTTAAAAAAGCTGCATCTGCTTTATAAGAACAATCAAAATATCAAAATTATCCCGTCGCATTGCGATGAAATTTGGCAAGAAGTTATGAGGGATGAAAAATGAAAGACATCACAACAATATTGTATCATTTCTTTAACACCAAAAGACTCGAAAAAAACTTCAAAACAAAAGAAGAGTTGCAAATTTGGCAACAAAGAAAAATTGATTCTCTGATTAAGAAAACTCTATCAAAATCACCATTTTATCAAAAATATCTCAACCTTCCTTTTAGTGAATTTCCAATCATTAATAAAAAAATAATGATGGAAAATTTTACTTACATCAACACGGCGAAAATCAATAAGGAAGAGGCTTTAAAAACAGCCTTTGCAGCAGAAGAAAGTCGTGATTTTTCTCCGATGATTGGTGATATTAGCGTTGGATTATCTTCGGGAACTTCGGGCAGTCGTGGCATCTTTATGGCAAATAGCTCCGAACGTCTCAAATGGGCAGGAATTATGTTGGCGAAAGCTTTGCCAAATGGGATTTTTTCCTCTTGCAAAGTGGCTTTTTTTCTGCGTGCTAATAATCGCCTCTACACTTCAGTTAGAAAAAGTCGTAACATAGATTTTAATTTCTTTGATTTGACCAAGCCATTTTTGCAGCATTTGGATAGTTTGCAGAAATATCAGCCAAATCTTCTAATCGCGCCAGCAAGTGTTTTGCTTCAACTGGCAAGAGCGCAAGAACAAGGCAAAATCAATATTTCTCCGATTAAAATATTTTCCGCTGCCGAAGTACTCGATGCTTTTGACCGCGAATATATCGAAAGAATTTTTCAACAGCGCTTGAACGAAATTTATCAATGCACAGAAGGATTTTTAGCTATTACCGATAAATCCCAAAGACTGCGCCTTAACGAAGAATACCTTTATATTGAGAAAGAGTGGATAGACAAAAAATCGGGACGATTTGTTCCAATTATTACTGATTTTAGCAGAACTACTCAGCCAATTGTTAGATACCGTTTAGACGATGTGTTAATTGAAGATTTCTGCGATGAACCATTTACCTATCTAAAGGAAATTGAAGGTCGCTGTGATGACATATGTTTTCTTAAATCAAAAAAAGACCATCAATCAATTCCAATTTTTTCCGAAATTTTGCGTAACGCCTTTGTTACAAACAAATCTGATTTTAGCGAATATAAAATAATTCAACATTCAGCGGGTAAATTTGAAATTATGCTAGAACCAATCTCGGATATGATTTTGCAAAAAAATATCCGAGAATCATTTGCAAGAATGTGTGAAAGGCAATTTTGTAAAGTTCCAGAGCTGCAATTTACGAAATATCAATTTTTAGATTCTAACCAAAAACTAAAACGCATCGAAAACCGATGCAAAATTTCAGAAAATTTATGAGTAAAAGAATTTTGATTACCGGAACCAGTGGATTTCTTGGAGGAGCTTTGGGACAGCATTTAAGAAGCTGCGGTCATCATATTACTGGAATAAGCCGCAGAAAATCACGAGAAGGATCAGTTGATTTGCATGTGACTCACGATTTGGCAAATCCTTTACCGGGCAATCTTGGTAAATTTGACGTATTATTTCATGCCGCAGCTTTGGCATCTCCATGGGCAAGCCCAAAAGCTTTTCGTCTTAATATTGAGCAAGCAAGTTGGAATATAGTTGATTATGTAAGAAAAAATAAAATACCGCGTTTGATTAACATTTCGTCAACTTCGGTACACTACATAATGGGTGATCAATATGATATTTCAGAAGCAACTCCGCTTCCCAAAAAAGCGATAAACCAATATGCAGAATCAAAATTGGCAGCAGAGAATTTAGTACTTAAAAATGTTACCGATTCTTTAAGTGTAAGACCCAGAGCAATTTATGGACCTGGAGATACTGTTTTACTTCCTCGCTTACTACGTGCGGCAAGAAACGGTATGTTACCACAAATTATCAGAAGCGACGGACTTTCACCGCGTAGCGATCTGATTTATATCGGCAATTTGGTTAACATTCTTGAAGCTGCAATTGATAAAAACCTTAGTGGTGTGATTAACGTTACTGATAATAATACTGTGAATATAGACGAGCTTTTATCAGATATTTTTAAAAGGCTTAATTATCCAAAACCTATATTCAATTTGAGTGTAAATACCGCAATGCAAGTTGCAAAAACTGCAGAATTTTTATCAAAAACATTGGCGGGCTGGAAAGAGCCACCAATTACTCAATTTGGAGTTTCGGCACTGGTTCATAGCAAAACTTTCAATGTTGAAAAAATGCTTAATGTTCTTGGTATGCCTAAATACACAACAGAAGAAGGTGTAAACGCTTTCATTAAGTGGTATAAAAACGATAATAAAATTGGTGGCTAGTATGTTTGCTTTCTTTGTGATTTTGATTTTTGTCTATGTTCTTCTATCGCTTTTTCGTGTTCTTATCGCTTTTTTAGAAATACGAAAACAACAGAAGTTTATTTCTACTTTACCGACAATATCTGAAAAAAATGTTACGGTTTTACAGCCAATTCTTGGTGGGGATCCTGCTTTATCTTATTGTCTTGAGACTAATTTAAAAAATGCTCCGTTGGCTCAGTTTATATGGCTTCTTGATGAAAATGATGAAGAAGGAATCAATGCTGCAAAGCAGGCAATTCTTTCTAGCGGAGCAACAAATGTTGAATTACAAATCAACCCACTTCCTCCAAAAAATCTCAATCCAAAAATGTGGAAACTGGCTTTGGGAATCAAAAATATAAAAACGAAATTCTTAGCATTTCTTGATGATGATACAATGTTACCAAAAGGGAGTTTAAGCAAATGTATAGCAATTGCGGATCGTGGAAACTTGGTGACAGGATTGCCACTATATTCTTCGCATAAAAATATTTTATCGCGCTTGGTTAGCGGTTTTGTTAATTATAGCTCAATAATTACTTATTTGCCAACCAGCTATTTTAAGATGTCTAACACCATAAACGGCATGTTTTCAGTCATGCGTGTTAGTGATATAAAATTGAATGATTTTGAATCTATTATGTCGGGAGCTACTGATGATTATGCTTTGGCTAAAATTTTTAAAAACAAAGGATTGGGAATTGCTCAAACAATTGTTACGCATCCAATCATTACGACGATTTCATCCTTTCACCATTACAACAGTTTGATGAAAAGATGGATGGTCTTTGCCAGAATTTATCTTCGTGAAAATCTAAACTTATCTTTGTCATTGTTGATAATTGTTCCATCAATCTTGCCGCTCTTATTGATTATAACTGCAGCTGTAATTGATCCGCTATTTTTTATTCCAGTAACTTTTTTTGTTATGCTGATAAAAGCTATGACTCTAAAAATGTTGCGCTCAAAACTTGGATTTCAAACTAAGAAAACAGATATGTTCTTTGAGGTTATCGCTGAGATTATTTCGCCATTTTATTTCTTATTGGCCTCAATTCATCATGATAAAATCATATGGAGAAAGAATAATTTTAGTTTAAGTCAATCAGGAAAAATCAAAAATGATCTGTAAAATAATTCCTGATAAAAAACATTTATTAAGCTTTAGCAAAGCAACTTTAGTAAATTTTTTAATCTTTTTTGCAGTTTATCCCACACTCAATTCTTATTCCGATGGAAGAGAATTAAACAGAATGTATTTCACTTGGGAGATTTCAATACCTCTAATTGATTGGATGATATTACCTTATCTGTCGATGAATTTATTTTTCTTGGTTCCGTTGTTTTTTATTAGAACTAAGAAAATTTCCCAATTGTCAATGGCCTGCATAATTTCAACAATTAGTGCTGGTTTAATATTTTATTTTTATCCATGTCAGCTGGGATTTATTCGTGAAGTACCGCAAAATTTTTCTATTCTTTATCGAGGTTTGTTTGCGGTAGATAGGCCATTCAATTTATTTCCTTCGCTACACATTACTTATCCAATTTTATTTGTTATTTTCTGTCGCAAAAATTTTGGAATTATCTCAAGAGTGTTAGTTTTTCTTTGGCTAATTTTGGTGACGATGTCGATAGTTCTAACTCATCAACATCAAGTCTTAGATGTCGTGGCTGGAATTTTACTGGCTTTAGTTTCTTACAAAATTAGTAAAAAACTTTTCCAGATTTCAGAAGAAATAAGCGGATCAGAATATATCAAAAAAATCTTATCTCTTTCATTGGAAGGATCAGAATTAAAAGAATGTGATTACCGATTAGTAATGCTTACTGGACAATCTTCTTTTGTCAGTAGTGTTTTGGATGATAATAAGCGGGTCTTTTTGCAGAAAATTGCGGCCAATAATGAAAATTTTAACACTTCTTTTGGCGGCTTTCCATGGAACTATGAATTTAATACTCGGAAGAAAAAAGCATCCTTCGCAATGTCCTGCGTGAGAAATGCTATGCAATATTTATGGTTAAAAAATAATACCAAATATCAAGAAGGTGTGAGACGAATAATCCATCATGCAATTCAAATCACAAATCAACAATTAGTGTTTATAACTGGTAGCTGCGGTATACAGCATATTCTTTGCGCTTTGAAAAAATACCAAAAAACAAATTTTTGTTATATCAAAATTATTGCTCTTGGTCCAGTCGGCGAAAATATAATGATCAATCTGGATTTATATGACCTACACATTGTCCAAGGAAAGCGAGATTTTTGGAGCAAAATCTTATGGAATGGCAAAAAAGCAAATTATCGTCCTGATTGTGGACATTTGGAATATTATGAATGTCCAGAAGTTTTCACACTAGTTGATAAGCTTATAAAACAAACACAAAACTAACACTACAAACCATGATAAAAAGAATAACTTTTTTCACATTTACAATTTTACTCTGCTGCAATTTTGCCAATTTAGGCGGTGACTTTGCTGGCAATCCTGAAGAGATGGAAAAAAATATCAGCGATGGTGCAAAGAGGCTGATCAAGAATGCTTACGCAGATGTTGATCCACAAAATCTGCACGATCATCACGTTCATCTTGTTGGGCTTGATAAGAAAGTTGGTACCGCAGTAAATCCGAAAATGCTTTCTTGGCTTCATCCACTTCACAGAATCAAAACTCAAATTTATTTAAGCGCCGCTGGGGTTGATGATATAAAAAATGCTAACGCTGAATATATTGATCGCTTGGCTAGACTGATTAAGAGCAACAAAAATCACGGCAAATTTCATATGCTGGCTTTTGATCATCACTACAATTCCAGTGGAATGATTAACAATGCCAAAAGCGAATTTTATGTTTCTAATGACTACATGTTTCAAGTTTATGAAAAATATCCCGATCTTTTTATTCCTGTAATTTCTGTTCATCCTTATCGCAAAGATGCAGTTCAAGAATTAGAAAAATGGGCAAAAAAAGGTGTTAGGTGGATTAAGTGGTTACCAAACGCCCAAGGCATCAATGCTTCAGATCCACTAATTGATGAATACTATAAAATGATGAAAAAGCATGACATGATTTTGCTAACTCATGTTGGAGAAGAACAAGCAGTTGAGGCCGAAGAGGATCAAAAGTTAGGAAATCCTTTATTATTTAGACGACCACTTGATATGGGAGTGAAAGTTGTGATGGCACATTGCGCTAGTCTTGGCAGTGATGAAGATTTAGATAATGGAAATAAAAAAGTTCCAAGTTTTGAACTCTTCATGCGCCTGATGAATGAGAAAAAATATGACGGTCTGCTTTATGGAGAAATCTCGGCAACAACACAATTCAATCGCTTGCCAACTCCAATTCTCACTCTTTTAGAAAATCCCAATTTACACGAAAGATTAGTCAATGGCAGCGATTATCCTCTTCCCGCAATTAACGTCATTATTCAAACAAAATCCTTGGTAAAATATGGCATGATCACCAAACAAGAAAGACAGTATTTGAATGAGATTTATCAATATAACCCGCTGCTTTTTGACTATGTTTTGAAGCGTACAATTCGTCACCCAAAAACCGGAGCTAAGTTTGATTCAGTAGTTTTTGAGGAAATCAATAAAAGTCAAAAATCTAACCGTCCGTAGTTAATTTCCACTCAGAATAGAAATTCTTTTCTTAAATCAATCTGGGATTAGTAGAGTATTTTTTCAATGCAGAGATATTAAATCCACAGTCAAAATTGACTGTGATCACCACACAAAATCCACCAAACCCAAAACTCACACCACACTCATACTTATCAGTTTACAAAATCTTGATAAGGTTAGATTTTTTTTGTATTATTTCTGGTTTTGTAGCCTTTATTTTCCTTTTATTAGTCTTGTTCGCTGAAAACAAAACGCAGCCCCATTTCGAATTATTTTTGGCAACTATTTTTTCTGTAACCTTTTATTTTTCGGTCAAAAAGTATCGCACTATTATCCAGAATAAAAAGTTAGAAACGGTACAAAAAACTCAATCAGAAAAATTGTCCATTGATTTTGTTTTAGAAAACAAAATTGCTATTTCACCTCTTTCCAAAAGACAAAGATATGGGTTAAATGTAATCAAAGCTCTTTTGGCCTTGATTGGCTTTTCATCAGGCATCCTTTGTTTTTCAATAGTAATCTTAGAGCTATAGGTTATTTACAAGATGGTCATGGTAGTGTGTTAAGAGTAAGCTTTTTTATAGTAACACTACTTTTACTTCCAATATCTTGCTTTACTGCAATTAATTACATCACCGAAAAGGACTCTTTAAAACCATTAGCTCTAATACTTTTGCCAATTGTATTTTATGCTATTCAATCCTTTCTTGAGTCAACAAACTTCTGAAAAAATTTCACACAGCAGCCATTTTTTTCTGGACATAAAGCAAATATGTTAAAATTTAGCCAATATAGCTGATTGATCTCTGCTATTAAAACTCCCTTCAACCAACCAAAAATTACCATGGAAAACATCATATATCTTTTTGTTGCATTAATAGTAATTGCTGCATTTGTAATCCCTTACTTCTTACGTAAAGTTGTCCCAACTAACGAAGTTCACATCATACAATCTTCAAAAACTACCGTGTCTTACGGCAAAGACATGACCAACGGAAACACTTACTATGAATGGCCAAATTGGGTTCCGCTTATTGGCGTATGTAAAACCATTTTACCAGTTAGCGTTTTTGACCTCGACTTAAGTTCTTACGAAGCTTACGACAAAGGCAGATTGCCGTTTGTAATAGATGTTAAAGCATTCTTTCGTATTGTTGACAGCAACGTTGCTGCTCAAAGAGTTGCTTCTTTTGAAGAGCTACAAAACCAACTTAAAGCAGTTGTACAAGGTGCTGTGAGAACTATTCTTGCCAGCAGCGAGATTGAAGAAATTATGCAAGGCCGATCTAAATTTGGCGAAGACTTCACCAAAGAAGTAAGCGCCCAGCTAAATAATTGGGGCGTTGCTACGGTTAAAAATATTGAGATGATGGATATTCGCGATCATCAAGACAGCTTGGTAATTAAGAACATCATGGACAAAAAGAAATCTCACATCGAGATGGAATCACGCATGGAAGTGGCTAAAAACCAGCGCTCGGCACAGATCGCCGAAATTGAAGCAAAAAAAGAAACTGAGCTCAGAAAACAACAAGCCGATCAGGAAGTTGGACAAAGCAAAGCTTTAACTTCAAAAGAAATTGGTATTACCGAGCAAATTTCTTTCCAAGAAATAAAAGAACAAGAGCGCATCACCAAAGAAAAAGAAATGAATATACTTCGCGTTCAAGAAGTAAAACAAGCCGAAATCGAGAGAGAAAAACAAGTGGTATTGGCCGAACAACAAAAACAAACCAACGTAATTCTTGCCGAAGGTCAAAAGCAAAAAAATATCGTTGAAGCTGAAGGTGTAAAACAACAAACCATCTTAAAAGCCGAAGCAAATCTTGAGTCTCAGAAGCTGGGCTCTCAAGGTATTGAGGCTGAAGGTAAAGCCAAAGCCGAAGCAGAAAAATTAATGCAACTGGCTCCAATTCAAGCTCAAATCACCTTAGCAAAAGAAATTGGCGAAAATCAAAACTACCAAAATTATTTGGTTACCATTCGAAAAGTTGAAGCTGAGCAAGCAATTGGAATTGAACAAGCCAAAGCTTTAAAAGACGCCGATCTCAAAATTATCGCTAATGGCGGCGATGTTGTAAGCGGCATTAACAAAGTGACTGACATTTTTTCTTCAAAAGGAGGAACTAGCTTAGGATCAATGTTAGAAGGCTTTGTACAAAGTGAACAAGGCAAAGCTTTGTTGGAGAAAGTTCTAAGCAAAAAAGACGGCTAACAACCATTTTGCGATTTATCTAATCAAGTTCTGCCCTACCATATTTTATCTATTCTTGGTTTGGCAGAACCAAAACTTCCACACTTAACATTACTTCACTATGTCAAAGAAACATATCTTCTTAAAAAGACTAGCATCTGGAACCATTGATTTTCTTGTTGCCTAATGCATTTCATCAATATTCTTATACTTAGCTTCAAGTGGAGCTGCCGGAACCATAATAGCGGTTTACACGACGATGATTTATCGCTACCACAGCACTTTTGGTGGCATAATTCTGAACTTAAAAATCTCTTCTCTTAATAACAAAGAAATCAGATGCGGATTATCTTTATTAAGAGCTACTTTGATGTATGCACTCCCAGAAATTCTTAGGGCAATGCCCCCCAAATTTAAGACACTTTATACCTTCTAAATTTGATGTAAAATCAGCTGAAGTTTTGTGATTTCAGTTTGATAATTTTTAATCATCAAATTTAAGGAGAAGTATTTATGCCAAGAGGTTATCCAAGTTTAAACGAAACTCAAAAATCAGAAATTATTAATCGCGTTAGTGATAAAGGCGAAAGAGTTCCTGATTTAGCTCGTGAATATGGCGTAATTCCCAAAACCATTTACAACCTCTT
>DENL01000007.1:0-31911 GCA_002359655.1 Rickettsiales bacterium UBA2645
CTTATCCCGAACTGGCGTTCTAACTATTTGCAAATGCGGATTAGAATGTAAATTTTGAGCTTCTTTTTGTTGATTATAATAATCTTCTGCATCCTTTGGAGATATGGTTCCATTGTCCAATCCTTCAATTATATTTTTTGGTAATTTTCTACCTTCCCAATTAACTGGACTGGCTATATTAACCAGCGCTAACTTACTAAAATATTCTGAAATTTGTTTTACATCTTTTCCTTCTCTTACTAACGCTTGAGAAATTTTTTGATGCAAAAAATTAACATGAGATTTGTTTTCTCGATGTCCAATACTGAAGCCAAATAAAATTATTTTTTTTACATCATCGGGATTTTTTAATTTATCATTCTCATCAAAGAATCTATTTCTCAGAACTTGATTAAAGAAATTTTCTGACTCTTCCTGATTGATGTAAGATTCATCATAATAGTAAGGAATACCTTTTCTGAACCTTTCTTCTCTTCTATCGCTATCAGTTAAAGATGAGTAAACCATCAAACGATTTCTATCGTTAATTAGCTGGCTAACTGGGTGAAATGATTCATATAAGCTATCTACAGAACTAGCACCTCCAAGACCGCAAGATAATATTGTAGAAAATTCTTGGGCATCATTTTGATCTAAAGTAGTTGGTTCCCAAGGTTTTAGAAAAGTAACAACTTTCCCTGCTAATGGATTTGGCTTACTATTTTTTATTGGCTGGGGACTATTTCCAATGCAACGATTACTCTCTATTAATTTTTGTGTTATCTTGGAATCGGTGAGGTGTAAAAGTAGGAGATGGAGTTTGTTTTTCTAACAAGGATGCTCTATTGGGGTTTGGAGGAAGAATAAATCTTGAAGTAGATGTGTAGATGTTGTTAGTTGCGCAGAAATTCTTCGTCTCATTTTTATAAATCCAAGATCACTAAATTAAAATTTTTACAAGTGTTTGTTATTTTAATATAGCAGCCTTCAAACGGCTATGCTATTCTTTTTAGAGAATTAATTAAGATTCAACAGATTATTTTATCAAGCTCTGACAGCTTTTCTGAATCAAAAACTAATGTGCAAAGTTTTAACTTGGCAAAATTCTAGAATTCCTAAATGTGATCCTTCGCGTCCCATTCCAGAATTTTTAATGCCGCCGAAAGGTGCAACTTCGGTGGCAAAAGATGGCTCGTTAACTCCAACCATACCAAATTGCAGAGCATCGCAAATGCGCCAGATTCTAGCGTTGTCAGATGTGTAAAGATAAGAACCAAGTCCGTACTCAGTGTCGTTAGCTAGTTGAATTACTTCATCTTCAGATTTGAATTTTTGGATTGCAGCAACCGCGCCAAAAATTTCTTCCTGAGCAATTGCCATGTCTTTAGAGATTTGAGTTAGAACAGTTGGCTGAAAAAATTGTTCTCCTAATTCAAGAATTTTTTTGCCGCCGATTTCGCATTTAGCACCATTTTTTATAGCATCCATAACTAGGCGCTCAACTTTTTCTATCGCTGCTTTAGAAATCATCGGGCCCATATTTGGTGAACCTTCCAAGCCATTACCAACTTTTAATTTGGCAACTTCGAGGACAAATTTTTTGACAAATTCGTCGTGAATTTTTTCTTCGACAAAAATGCGATTTACGCAAGTGCAAGCTTGGCCACCATTTCTGAATTTGGCGTGCATTAAATCTTTCACTGCTTTTTCTAAATCAGCATCAGAAAAAACTATGAAAGGTGCTGATCCACCAAGTTCAAGCGAAACACGTTTTAAATCTTCAGCGCATTGCTGGTTTAATAATTTTCCTACACGAGTTGATCCAGTGAAGCTGATTTTTCTGACAATTTTATTGCGACAAAATTCTGCACCAATTTTTCCGGCATCTCCTGTGATCACATTGAAAACGCCAGCAGGAATCCCTGCTTCATTTGCTAAAACTGCTAAAGCTATTGCAGAAAATGGTGTCAGTTCTGAAGGTTTTAAAACTACTGTGCAGCCTGCAGCCATTGCTGCAGCAGCTTTGCGTGTTATCATTGCTGAAGGAAAATTCCATGGCGTGATTGCAGCTACAACTCCGACTGGCTCGTTGAAAGTAATAATTTTTTGATTTTGTTTGTGAGAAGGAATTGTATCGCCGTAATTTCTTTTCGCTTCTTCAGCAAACCATTCAACAAATTGTACACCGTAGATAACTTCGCCGCGCGCTTCTGCCAAGGGTTTACCTTGTTCGGTTGAAAGAATAATTGCTAGATCTTCCTGATTTTGTAAAATTAAGTCGTACCAGTTTTTTAGTAATTTAGAACGTTCTTTTCCGGCTAATTTTTTCCATTTTTCAAAAGCGATTTGTGCTTTTTCAATAGCATTTTTAGTGTCAATTTCATCGCAGTTTGCAACACTTCCAATCAGATTTTGATTGGCTGGATTGTGAACTTTAATTTTTGATTCTTTCTCAAAAAATTCTCCACCAATAAAATTTCTTTCTTCAAAAAGTTTTTTATTTTTTAGTTGCATAATTTTTCTCCTTAAATTGACAAAGTTTTTTGATATTACATTTTTCACATTCAGGTTTTCTAGCTTTACAAACATAGCGCCCATGCAGAATCATCCAATGATGAGCATGAGTTTGCCACTTTTCTGGAATTTTTTTTAGTAAAGAAATCTCAGTTTTTTCTGGCGTGGTTTCGCTAACAAAACCAATGCGATTTGCAACACGAAAGACATGAGTATCAACTGCGATTGTCTTGTTTCCAAAGGCGCAATTCAAAACAACGTTGGCAGTTTTTTGGCCAACTCCAGCAAGAGATTTCAAGCTTTCAAAATTTGAGGGAACTTCAGAGTTAAATTTATCGACTAAATCACGAGAAAGCTTGATAATATTAGCTGCTTTACCGTTGAAAAGTCCGATTGTATTGATGTGTTTTTTCAGATTTTTCTCGCCCAGTTTCAACATTTTTTCTGGTGTATCTGCGATTTTAAAAAGTGCTTTAGTGGCCTTGTTAACTCCAACATCAGTGCTTTGCGCTGATAAAACAACGGCAACTAAAAGTGTGTAATTGTTGCTATAGTTTAATTCAGTTTTTGGCTGCGGATTTTGTTTTTGCCAAATTTCAAAAATCTGATCGATATTTTTTTTCTGCATTTTGCCCAAATTTTAATTTTACAAATAAACTTTTGATTTTAGCTTCACCGCGCCTTGACAGCACTGTTTTTGTATCATCTCTCACAACATCTTTCCATGAATTTTCAAGACTTAAAAACGCAAAGCAAGATCCATTTTATTGGTCTTGGCGGCATTGGTATGAGCGCTTTAGCATTTATTTTGCGTGAATTAAAAATTCCGGTTCAAGGTTCAGATTTAACAGAAAATTACCTAACGCAAAAGCTGCGCGACAAAGGAGCCGTCTATTTCGTTGGCCATAAGGCGGAAAATATTTCCGACGACGTTTCTCTGATTGTCGAAACCTCAATCATAAAAAGTAGTAATCCTGAAATTATCGAAGCCCAAAAAAGAAATATTCCAATCATTACCAGAGCCAATCTTTTGGCGATGATTATGCGCGAATTTAAAGGCATCACAATTGCTGGAACTCACGGCAAAACCAGCACTACTGGCATGGTCTCTTTGATGTTGGAAATAAACGGACTTGATCCAACCGTTGTTAATGGCGGTATAATTCATTATTTTAACAGCAATTCCAAAGTTGGTAAAGGCGAATATTTGGTTGCTGAATCTGACGAGTCTGATGCTAGTTTTGTCAACTTGCCAAGCTTTATCGGAGCTGTTACCAACATTGAAGCAGAGCATTTAGAATTTTCTGGTTACGGCGGAAGTTTTGAAAAACAAAAATCCTATTTTGAACAATACATCAATCAGATACCTAATGAGGGTATTTGTGTTTTGTGTATTGACAGTCCAGAAGTTGAAAAAATTTACGATAAGTTAAAGTCGCAGAAAAAAAATTTAGTAACTTATTCAATCAATAAGGATGCGGATTTTCGTGCAAAAAATATTTCGATGGATATTTCGGGTTTAACTTTCGATGTTGTTTTTAAATCGGGTCGTGAAATCAAAAATATCAAAATGCCAATCTATGGTAAACACAATGCCAGCAATGCTTTAGTGGCAATTGCAATTGGTGATTTTTTTGGTTTTAATGAGGAGCAAATCAAAAAAGCTTTGGTTGCTTTTAATGGTGTTAGGCGTCGTTTTACTAAAGTTGGAGAGTATCAAGGTGCTGCAATAATTGACGATTATGGACATCATCCAACTGAAATCTCGACCACTCTTAAAGCAGCGCGCCAAGTGGCTTTGAAACATAAAGTAATCTGCGTTTTTCAGGCTCACAAATATAGCAGAGTGCGCGACTTATTAAAAGAATTTGGCCAAGCTTTTTTTGACTGTGATTGTGTGATTGTTTCTGATATTTATTCAGCAGGACAAGAGGCAATTGCAGGAATAAATCAAGATACTCTGATTGCCGAAATTAAAAAATCGGGTCACCAAAATGTTATTAAGTTAAACAGTGAAAAAGATTTAGCAGCAATCATAAAGCCACAAATTTCTGCTGGCGATATTGTATTTTTTACTGGTGCCGGAACAGTTACTTATTGGGCTGCAGCTTTAGCTGATCAACTTAAAAACTCTTAAAACTGATGGTCGAAAAAATTTCAGTTAAAGTTGTAATCAAAGAACTCAGTACCAAAGAAGAAATGTTGCAAGCTTACGAAATAATTAAGCAAAGATACCAAGAAATGAGTTTAGAAAATTTCAAAGAGCAAATTTCTGAGATGATTAAATTTAGCGATTTCAAAATGATCGCCGCTTTTATTGATGAAAAAATAGTTGGCGTCACCGGCTATTTTATTGCCCATATGCTTTATTGCGGCCGCTATATTCAACTTTCCAGCTTTATTGTTGATGAAGAAAAAAGAGGTGCCGGAATTGGTAAAAAAATTTTACAAGAAGTTGCAAGAATCGGCAAAAAACAAAATTGCGACAAAATTGTTTTAGACTCCTTCACCGAAAATAAAAAATCTCACGCACTTTATTACCGCGAAGATTTTTACATTCGTGGTTTTCATTTTATGAAAAATTTGTAGACTTAAAAATCATAAAAACTGAGTACTAAATTCAGGAAAAATTAGTGAAAATTCCAGCAGCCAAATAAATCTTAATTTATGACAAAAGACCTTTATTACAAACATCAGCCGCCAATGCATTTTTTGGAAGACGCTAAATCAGATCTGGCAGAATCTTGTAAAAGAGGTTATTTAGAAAGGGTGAAACAACTTCTGGAAAATATGACTGCTGAAGAGATTAATACCCCCAACTCTTCTGGTGAAACTTTTCTCATGATTGCCTGCAAAAATGCTGGTATGCCTTATGGTAAAAATGTTACCAAGGATTTTTATCCAACTGCAATTTACAATCGTACTAAGATTGTTGAGCTTCTTTTAGAAAAAGGAGCGGATCCTTCAATTGCAGATGAAGCAGGAAGAACAGCCTTGATGAAACTATCTTTGCTAGGCTTCGATTGCCAATATGTTGAGGAGAATTTGAAATATAAAAGCGTTAGGTCGAGGAAGATTGAGAGCCTCAGCTTTGATGGCAAAATTTATCAAGAAGGTCAGGAATTTTACGAAAAATGCAAAGCTGAATATAAAGAATATATTAGCGCCAAAAATAGAGAAGAGGACAATGAAAATGCTTATAAAAAAATAAAAGAATATGTTTTTTACGCAAATTACATAGCTGATGAAGAAGATTTAAGAAAAGCTAAAAAAGAAATTCAGGAAGCTCTAAATACAGAAAAGCAAAACATAGCAACGCAAATTATTGAGGCTCTAATAAAGTATGGCGCTGATATCAATAAAATTGATAAAAATGGTAAAACGGCATTAGAAATTGCCAATGAAAGAGGAGATAAAGTCTTAAATGAAATACTCCTGGAACATGGAGCTAAAAATATAAAACAAGAAGAGGATCTGAAAGATTATAAAACGACTGAAGATGAGCGTATTCTTGATGCAATTTTTGAAGGAAATCTAAAAAATCCATTTTTGAAAAAAAATGAAATGGTCATTCTATCTCATTTTGCAATAACAATCGAAGATAAGGCAGATAAAGATCTGAAAAAAGAATTATTGCTAGAGTTTAAATTCTCTGATTCAAAAGAAGGTAATTTGTTTAAGGACAAAAAAGACCTGAATGATTTTATAAAATTTGCCAGAGCCGATATTTTTATTGGTCTTGCGCGCTCAGAAGAAATATATAATTCAGACAAATACAAACATATCTCAGGTGGTAATTTTGAAGGTCTTGAGAAGCTGGATAGAGTTCACTTTTTAACTAAAAAAGTGATTGGCGCTGCCATCATGAGAGAAGGTGTTAAGGAAAATTTAATCGCTTGCGAAGCAGCTAAAAAAATAATTTATGACAAAAAAATTATACTTAGCTCTGGAAATAATATTGAAATTTTTAAGGCTTCTTGGGGAGCGCATTCGGCTTATTTTATTATTGAGTCTGACGCACAAAGTAATCCAATAAAAGTTTCTTATTGCGATGCTCCCAATCAAAATTATTCAGAGATTTATGGTTATGGTGAGATAATTTTTAAATTATCTGAGAATAAAGTTAGTCTTTTGGATAATATGGGGAAAGATCCTGTAGAAAAATTGAAAATTTATTTATCGGAAATTACTAATCATCGGGCACAAAAGTCTTCTATAGACCAAGCTATAGAATCAATTAAAAATAATTTAACCGATTCAGATGAGACAAATTCAGTCGAATATAAAATTCCCACTAAGCCACAAAAGCGTGACAATTGTGTGTTAAAATCTTTCAATATTCTTTTAAGAGCGGTGTTGAACAAAATTTATCCTGAATTAGTCTTTGAAGTTGACGGAAAGCCAGAAGGCAACGGCTATAAAATTTATAAAGATTTTAAGGAATCCTTAATTGGTGTTTATATCAAAGATCTGCAAGAATTGAATATAAATGAGAATAACAATAAATTTTGGTATCAAGATTTGGTTTCCAGATTGCAGGAAGCTGACAAAAAAATTGAGAAAAAAATTTTTAATAAATCTTTAACTCAGTCTGAAATTGTTCAGCCAACAGAGAATGGTGAAAAATCAAATACTCCAAGTTCTAATCCAAGGATAACTTCTACTTCCAGAGATCAGGCGGTAAATAACAAGAATTATGGCCAAATAGTTTCATGACGGTAAAAAAAATCAAAATCGCTAGTTTCAATGTAAATTCTGTGAAGGCCCGTTTGCCAAGGCTTTTGGAGTGGTTAAAGAATTCTAATCCGGATGTGGTTTTGTTACAGGAGTTGAAATGTATTGAATCAGAATTTCCTTTCGAAGCTTTGTATGACGCGGGTTATAACTCTGCAGTTGCTGGACAAAAAAGTTACAATGGTGTGGCTATCCTATCGAAATTTAAAATTGAAGATGTTGTTAAAGCTCTGCCAAATATCGAGGCAGAAAAAGGAGAAATAGGCTACCCCTTGTTAAGGGGGAGCGAGTTGACGCGAAGCGCAACGATGGGGGATTCATATTCTGATGAGCAGGCACGTTATATTGAAGCTGTGATTTCAATTTCAGGAAAAGCAATTCGTGTTGCATCAATCTATGTGCCAAACGGTGGCGGCGATTTAATGTTAAATGAAACTTTAGAAAACTCACAAAAATTTATTTACAAATTAAAATTCTTTGAACGTTTAAAGTCCCATTTTTCTAGGCTTGCTGAGTTTAATGAAATACAAATTTTTGGCGGAGACTACAATGTCGCCGTAGAAGAAATTGATGTTTTTGATGCCAAAAGTTTGCGCGGTACAGTTTGTTTTCACGACTTAGAACGTGAAAAATTCCGCTCAATTTTAAATTTGGGAATTGTTGATTCTTACCGTGCTGCTAATCCTTCCGCCCAAGCATTTAGCTGGTGGGATTATCGTGGTGGATCTTGGCAACATAATAAGGGAATGCGTATTGATTATCTTTTAACTTCACCGCAAGCAGCTGATAAAATTATTGCAGCGACTATCGAGGATCGTGGAGTTCGAGATCAAGAAAAAGCGTCGGATCATTGTCCAGTTTGTGTGACGATAGAGGTTTAATTTAAATCCTGCAGAGCCCTTACTTCAAAGTGGCAATCTAATTCTTTGTAAGCTTCCAGCGCATCAACTAAAGCGCGGGCTCCTGAAATTGTTGTGGTGTAAGTTGTGCCTTTCATCAAAGCAGTGCGACGAATTGAAAAGCTATCTTTGGTTGCTTGCGCCCCTTCGGTTGTGTTGATGATTAAAGAGATTTCTTTGTTTTCAATCATGTCAACCACATGCGGCTTGTCTTCAGTGATTTTATTGACGATTGTCACAGCAATATTGTTTTCTGCTAAGAACTTCGCCGTGCCTTTTGTAGCAACAATTTTAAAGCCAATAGAAATCAATTTCTGACTTATCTCTGGTAAATATTTTTTGTCAGAATCTTTCACTGAAATAAATGCTAATCCAGAAGTGGGAAGTTTTACGCCAGCTGCAACTTGTGCTTTAGCAAAGGCGAGAGGGAAGGTGATATCAATGCCCATAACTTCGCCAGTTGATTTCATTTCTGGTCCTAAAATTGTATCAGTGTTTGTGAAGCGTGCGAAAGGAAAAACTACTTCTTTGACAGAAAAATAATTGAACTTTTTTTCTTTTAATTGGAACTCAGAAAGTTTTTTTCCGACCATAATTAATGAAGCAATTTTAGCGATTGGAATACCAGTTGCTTTGGCAACAAAGGGCACGGTGCGCGAGGCTCGCGGGTTGACTTCTAAAACATAAACTACTTCATCTTTGATGGCATATTGCACATTCATCAAGCCTTTTACATTTAGAGCTAGAGCTAATTTTTCGGTGGCGATTTTAATTTCTTTGATCATCGCTTCTGACAAAGAGTAAGGCGGAATTGAACAGGCAGAATCGCCAGAGTGAATTCCAGCTTCTTCAACATGCTGCATAATTCCGGCGACAAAAACTTCGTTGCCATCGCACAAAGCGTCAACGTCAACTTCCACCGCGTCACTTAAAAATTTATCTAACAGCAAAGGGCCAGTTTCAAAAACATCGGAATATTCAACTAAATATTTCATCAAGTAAGCTTCATCATAAACAATTGCCATACCTCGCCCACCAAGTACGTAGGACGGACGAACTACAACTGGAAAACCAATTTCGTTAACTTGATCAATCACCTGTTTTGAAGAGTAAGCGATGTAGTTTTGCGGTTGATTAAGTCCGAGTTTTTGTAAAAGTTTTTTGAAGCGATCGCGATCTTCAGCTAAGTCGATCATGTCAGGTGAAGTGCCGATGATGGGAATATTTTCGTCTTGCAAAAATTTTGCCAAACCAAGCGGTGTCTGGCCTCCGAACTGCACATTAACACCAAGTAATTCGCCGTTGGACATTTCTTTTTTGATTAACTCGATAGTGTCTTCAGCAGTCAGCGGTTCAAAATAAAGGCGATCAGAGGTGTCGTAATCAGTCGAGACTGTCTCTGGATTGCAATTAACCATAATAGCTTCGATGCCATTTTCTCTGAAAGCAAAAGCAGCATGAACGCAGGTGTAATCAAACTCAATGCCTTGTCCAATGCGGTTTGGACCTGATCCAAGAATTACAACTTTTTTACGATTGGTAGGATTTGACTCGCAGGAGGATAGGTTTTGCATCGAAATTTTTAACAAAATTGGAAGTTTTTCAAAGGAGATCTTTCGCAGCTTAGAGAAGGTAAATTTTAATTTCTAAAGTTTTTTCCTATCTAAATATTTTGAAGGCTTGTCAAATTTTTTTTCATAGTTACTTTAGTTGGCGCTTCTCAGTCGCAAGTCTGCTAAGCTATGGTGATAAATGCATTTCGCAATAAACGACATGGACCTGGGGGCAGAACCCAGCACCTCCAGCCTTCGCTCTTGCGAGCTTCGGCTGGCAGGCCAGCCTTAAAGGCAGGACTATCGGTTGGAGATTGCTAGAGCGAAGGCTGCGCGCCTTAGACTTGGTGAAGGCGGGCATCAGCAGCTGACTCGCTGAATAGCTAGGGGGTGAAACAGCTTTCGACATGCGATAAAGGAAATGATTTTACTCGGTTGAGATACTGCCGGCTGTGGACGCAAGTCTTTGGCATCGTTCAAAACAACTAAACGCAAATGACAATTTTGCTAATGATAACTTCGAATTTGCTCCAGTGGCTTTAGCTGCTTAGCATAAGTGATTTTATCGGGGCTCGCCTTGGTGCCTTTCAACAGAAACCAAGGCAATTTTTCCATCTAAAAAAGTTCCCCATGCAAGATCTAATCGGATATGATGACATCATTGAAAACTCAATGCGTTTGGTGATTTACGAAACTTTGAAAAAAGTCGAAAAAACTGGTTTGCCCGGCAAACATTATTTTATTATCACTTTTTTAACGCATTTTCCTGGAGTTGTTTTACCACAGCACTTAGTCGAAAAATATCCTGAAGAAATGACTATCGCTATTCAGTATCAATATAAAAGTTTGGTTGTTGAGCAAGAGCATTTCAAGATCGATCTGAGCTTTTCTGGCAATAATGAAAAAATGACTATTCCCTACAAAGCAGTCACCTCATTTGCAGATCCATCGATAAATTTTGGTTTGAAGTTCAGCGTTAATTATGATGAAATTGAAAGTTTTGAAACTTCTGATTATGGGGAATCAAATCTAGCCAACAATTCTGAGGATTTAGAAAAGAAAGTCGAAACTATTGATTTGTCAGCGAAAGTAATTTCCCTAGATGCCTTTCGTAAAAACAAAGACAAAAATCCTACATGATTCTGCTTTATCAATTTTTATTTTTAATTCTTACCTACTTCATTTCAGCAATTCCATTCGGACTACTATTATCAAAGCTCTACAGCGATGTTGATATAAGAGAAGTGGGATCAAAAAATATTGGTGCAACCAATGTTACTAGAATTTTGGGCAAAAAATTAGGTTTTTTTACGCTGATTCTTGACGGTTTGAAAGGTGCTTTGATGGTTATTTTGGCTCGTTTTAATTTCTCTGAAGTTTCTTACTTGCACTTGTTTTTAGCTGCCGTATCAGCTGTTGCGGTCTTGGGTCATATTTATCCAGTTTACCTAAAGTTTAAAGGTGGTAAAGGTGTTGCAACTGCAATTGCAGTTTTGTTTGCCATTGATTTTAATGTTGGATTTTTAACTCTTTGTTTTTGGATAATCATTTTTTGTTTTTTTAGAATCTCTTCTATCGCATCAATAGTTGCGATTTTTTCTTCAATCATTTTATCAAATCATTACGAAGCTCCGCTTTCACAAATATTGCTTTGTTGGTTTTTGGCAATTTTGATTTTAATAAGACATAAAGAAAATATTACCCGACTTATCATCGGCCAAGAAAAATCGTTTGCTTCCAATCACAATAAAAATTCTTCCTAAATTTAATGCCTGTAAATAGCAATCGCTTGATTATTGCGCTCGATGTTCCCGATTTCGAGGCGGCAAAAAAATTAGTTAATGAAATCGGTGATGCAGCAAATTTTTATAAAATTGGTTTAGAGTTAATGATGAGCGGCTCTTATTTTGAGTTGATTAAGTGGCTGAAAAACAAAGGCAAAAAAGTTTTTGCTGATCTCAAGCTTTACGATATTTCTGAAACTATCGCGCGCGCTGTTGCAAATTTAGCACAATATGAAATTGATCTTTTAACTATTCATATTGCAAGCAAATCAATCATGGAGCAAGCCTCGCAAAGTAAGGGTAAAATGCATGTGATTGGTGTCACGGTTTTAACAAATTTAGATAAAAAAGATTTAGACGAAATGGGTTTTGATCCAGATATTTCGCTAGAAAATTTGGTTTTAAAAAAAGCTGAACTAGCTCTAAAATCAGGTCTTGATGGCGTTGTGGCTTCGGCTTTAGAGGCGCAAAATTTACGACAGAAATTCGGCCAAGATTTTTTAATTGTTAGTCCCGGAATAAGATTGGAAGCTTTAAATAATGACGATCAAAAACGTGTTGCTGATGTAAAAACAGCTTTGATAAATGGTTCTTCGCATTTAGTTGTTGGCCGTCCAATAACTCGCAATCCAAATCCGCAAGAAGCTGCAAGAAAATTTAATCAACTAATTGCTAATTTCTCGTGAAGTTCTCTTCGATAATTTCTAATATCAAAACCAGTCATAAAGTTTTGCCAAGCAACATTCTAGCTCAGTCAATTGTGCTTGATGATATTGCTCTTGATTCACGTTTGGTTAAAAAAAATTCAGTGTTTTTTGCACTCGCAGGTAAAGCAAAAAATGGTGAAGATTTTATTGCTGATGCCATAAAAAATGGTGCTGCCGTGATAGTTGCCAATAATATAAAAATTGTCTCCGAGCAATGTTTGTTTATTGAAACGTCAGATCCCTTTGCTCTTTTGGTTGAGTTTTTGCAAATTTTTTACTCGCCACTTCCAGCCAATATCTATGCTATTACAGGCACTAATGGAAAAACTTCGGTAGCAGAATTTACTCGTCAAATTGCTGAGTTTTTGGAAAAAAAATCAGCATCAATTGGCACTCTTGGCGTTAGCTGTGCAGCCGATATCAAAAAACATTTGCACAATTCAAATCTTACAACTCCTGACATTGTTTCTCTTTATAAAAATCTGCGCATTTTAAAAGAAAATGGTGTTGATGATGTGGCAATTGAAGTAAGCTCAATTGGGCTAGAGCAACGACGTATTGCAGGTTTAAAAATTGAAGTTGCTGCTTTCACAAATTTTACGCAAGACCATTTAGATTATCACAAATCAATGGCTGAATATTTTCGCTGTAAAATGCTTTTATTTAGCGAAGTCCTAGAAAACCAAGGTTCTGCAGTAATTAATTCTGATATTTCTGAATTCCAAGAAATCAAAAAACTTTGCGCTAAGAAGGATCACAAAGTTATTGAATATGGCTTTAAAGCACATGATTTACGTTTAGAAAAAATCGAGCAAAATGATATTGGACAAAAAGTTTTTTTCAAATTCAGAGAAAAAAATTATCAGTTTCAACTATCGGTAAAAGGCGAATTTCAAGTCTTCAACACACTTTGCGCTTTAGGAAATATTTTAAGCAAAAATAATTTAAGTGAAACCGAGTTAGAAAATTTACTTAAAAATTTCTACCTTTTGCATTCAGCTTTAGGCAGAATGCAAAGTGTTGCGACCTTGCCTAATAAAGCACAAATTTTTATTGATTTTGCTCACACGCCTGATGCTTTATCTAATGTTTTGCAATTGGCAAAAAAAATTACTAAGTCGCGAGTTATTGTTTTGTTTGGTTGTGGCGGAGATCGTGATGCAAAAAAAAGACCGCTAATGGGCAAAGTATCTTGTCAGCTAGCCGATTTAGTAATTGTGACTGATGATAATCCGCGCACTGAAAAAGCCGAAATAATCCGCGCTGAAATTCTTGCCGCTTGTGACATGACAAAAACTATTGAAATTACTGATCGCAAGACTGCTATTGAAAAAGCAATTACAATGCTCAAAGCTGAAGATGTACTGATTTTAGCTGGCAAAGGACACGAGAAATATCAAATAATCGGCGATAAAAAATTTGAATTTGACGAAGAAAAAATCGTAAAAAATGTCATTACAAGATCATCTTAAATCCAAATTTGGCCTAACTTTCCAAGATCTTTACGAGCGCGATGGTTTAGTAAAATTAGATCAAAAATTTTTAGAGTATTTGTTGACAAGATCACGCCTAGAAAGCACATCTTTGATTGATAAGGCACGAGTTTTAGAAAGTTTTTTGGTCGAGCTTTTTGGTGTTGAAAAAGAAAATGCACAGCTAAAAAAACATCACGATGATTTACAAAAAATTTATGTAGCGCGTCGAGAATTTGTACAAAGAGATGTGGCAAAAAAAATAAAAGAAGTAGCTCCTGACATTGATGGAATAAGGCTTTTGCAAGATTTAGAAATTTCTTTTGATGATGTTGATGACCTTGAAAAACAGTTAGCGCAAAAAATTCTTGCCGCAGAAAGATTAGAAATTTTAACAAACTATTCAGCTTGGGCGCTTTATTCAAAAGAAGGTCGTAAGCTTCACAAAAAAGGTGCGCTGTTTATTTTGCCACAAAAAATTGATCGAGAAAATTTAGTTTCATCTTGCCAAGAAAAATCAAAACGTGATGGATTTAACTTAACTGATGAAGGCTTTGGACTCAACCGAACGCTGGCTGAAAGTCATTATTGTATTTTTTGTCACGAACAAAAAAAAGATTCTTGCCGCACCGGAATTTTTGAAAAAGATTCCATAATTCCAAAAACAGATTCGCTTGGAGTTGAGCTTCATGGTTGCCCATTAGATGAAAAAATCTCTGAGATGAATTTGTTGAAATCAGAAGGTTTTTCAATCGCAGCTTTGGCGGTGGCAATCATTGATAATCCAATGATTGCAGGCACTGGGCATCGTATTTGTAACGATTGTATGAAGTCATGTATTTATCAAAAACAAGATCCCGTAGATATTCCACAAATTGAAACGCGAACATTGAAAGATGTTTTAAACCTGCCTTATGGTTTTGAAATTTATTCACTTTTAACGCGTTGGAATCCACTGAATTTAGAGCGTAATTTACCCAGAGAAAATTCTGCTAAAAAAATTTTAGTATGTGGTTTAGGCCCTGCTGGATATACTTTAGCGCATCATCTTTTAAATGATGGTCATGAAGTAGTTGCAATTGATGGGCTAAAAATTGAACCGCTAAATTCAGAAATTTCTGGCATTGATGAAATTGGAAATCGTAAAAAATTTAAGCCAATAAAATTTTTAGATGAGATTTATGAGCCACTCTCAAAGCGCTTGATTCAAGGTTTTGGCGGCGTTGCTGAATATGGAATTACAGTGCGTTTTGATAAAAACTTTTTAAAAATTATTCGCCTACTTCTGGAGCGTAGAAATAATTTTCGCATGTTTGGCGGTATTCGTTTTGGTTCTTCAATCACTGATGAAATTGCTTTCAAGCAATATGGCTTTGATCATGTAGCTCTTTGTCTTGGAGCTGGTCGACCTAATATTATTAATTTAAAAAATAATTTTGCCAAAGGTGTTAGATCGGCATCAGATTTTTTGATGTCGCTGCAATTGACGGGAAGTTTTAAAGAAGAGTTATTTACTAATTTACAAATCAGAACACCAATTTGTGTAATTGGTGGCGGCCTTACTGCTGTTGATACGGCATGTGAAGCGCAAGCCTATTACAAAATTCAGGTGAAAAAATTTGCCAAGAAATTTTCTCTTTTAGGTAAGGAAAAAATTTGGCCAATTTTAAATGAAGAAGAAAAAATAATTGCTGAAGAATTTTTGCGCGATGCAGAAAAAAAATCAGATTTTGCAGCAGTAAAAATTCTTTATCGAAAAAAAATTCAAGATTCTCCAGCTTACAGATTAAACCATCAAGAGCTTAACAAAGCCCTTGAAGAAGGGATTGAGTTTATCGAAAATATTACTCCGCAAGAAATTGAAATTGATCAATTTAATCACATCAAAAGTTTAAAATGCGCTGAAGGAAAAATTATTAAATGTAAATCGCTTTTAATTGCTGCTGGTACAACCCCAAATATTTCTGCTAAGATTGAAGATGGTTTAGATTTTGAAATTGAGGGGAAATATTTCGCTGAAATTGATAAGCATCACAAACATTATCTAGTAACTCACAGCGCGCGCCCAAAGGATTTCAGCGTCATTACAAAAATTGATGATCAAACTAAAAAAGCAGTGAGTTTTTTTGGAGATTTACATCCAAATTTTGAAGGCAATGTTGTCAAAGCGATGAAGAGCGCCAAGATTGGTTACCAAGAAATTACAAAAATTTTACAGGAAGTTGAAAGTAAAAAAGATTCTGAATTTTTAGCTAAAATTAACGCAGAGTTTTTAGTTAAAATCGAAAAAATTGAAAAGCTGTCAGAGCATGTTTTTGAGATATTTGTCAAAGCCCCGCTTCTGGCAAAACAAACGCAAATCGGACATATTTTTCGCCTACAAAATTATCATGTTTTGGCAATAAGAATTAACGATCAATTAATGGCGATGGAAGGAGTTGCAGTTACTGCCTTATCTGTTGATCGCGATAATGGAATTATTAGTGGCGTAGTTATTGATACTGGCGGTTCAACAACTTTGATTAGTAATTTTAAAGTTGGTGAGCCTTGTGTTTTTATGGGTCCTTCAGGCAAGCCAACTGAAATTCCTAAAAATGAAACTGTAGTTTTAGTTGGTGGCGGACGTGGTAATCAACCTTTAACAGTGATTGCTGAGGCATTTACTAAAAATGGTTGTCGTGTTTTTTTCTTCGCTGGCTATCGCAAAAAATCTTTTATAGTTCGCCAAGAGAGAATGAAAAAATCTTGCGAAAAATTATTTATCGCAATTGAAGAAGAGAAGGCTGAAGATGGCTTTTTTCAAGGATCAGTAACTGAGGCGATGAAAAATTATTTTACTAAAAATCCAGAAAAAATCGATCGGATTTTTGCTATTGGCAATGATAAAATGATGCATGAAATCGCCAAGATTCGTCATGAAAATTTAGTTACATCAATCAGTGCAGCAAAAATTGCCATCACAAGTTTGAACGCTCCGATGCAATGTATGTTGAAAGGAGTCTGCTCGCAATGTTTGCAAAAAAGAATCGATGAGAAAGGTGAAGTGGAATATTTTTATGCCTGCGCTAATCAAGATCAAAATACTGATAAGCTTGATTTTTTGCACCTGCACAACCGTTGTGAACAAAATTCTTTGTCAGAAAAAATCTCTAAGGCTTGGATAGAACACTTGAATTTGAGCCTGCTTTTATGACATTAGTTGATTCCTGCAATTATTTCAGGAGAGGTGGCTGGCTATAATATTAATCAATAATTCTGGGTTACTTCCTTTGATAAAATAGTCAGTAATTCCGCAATCAAAATAATGATGAATATCTTTTTTATCGCCATTGCCGCTAAGTGCAATTATTGGGATTAGATTTTGGTTTTTGATGTTATTTTTCTTTTCAAGAATTCTGATTTCTTTTGCGGCTTCATCTCCATTATGTGGCGGCATAATTATATCGACTACAATCAGACTGAATTCTGATATACCATTTTCATCTAAGCTACCTTTATAAAGCTGTAACAGCTCTTTTCCATCTTTCACTTCAGTTACTTTTATTCCTTTTGCCTCCAGTATTCGTTTGGTGATAATGCGAGTTAAATCTTGATCGTCAGCTAGAAGAATTTTTTTGTCTTTTAATGTTCTCAGATAATCTTCTTTTATGCCTAGATAGAAGAAATCATCTTTATAATCCGTAATCCATTTTGATATGGTACGACACAAAACTTTTCTGTTAGACGAATAAGTGATGATAGGAATATCTTTATTGATGGTTCTGATTTCTTTAGTTGCTTCAATGCTGGTTAATTCTGGCGTCTTTACATTCATCAAAATCAAGTCGTACTTATTTTTTTCATCGACCATTCTTATCGCTTCTTTGTTACTTAAAGCGGTATCGCAGGAAATTCCCAACAAAGATTCTTCAATTGCGGATTTAACATTGGACAGATCATTTTTCTCATCTTCAACAATCAAAATTTTTCGTTTTTTAATCTCGGCTTGTTTTGTTTCTGCTTCATTTAGTTTGGGAAATAACAGAGAAAATTTAGTCCAACCAGCTTTCCCTTGACCAAGCTCAGATTCACAAATCACATCACCACCAAAAATCAGCATGTTTCTTTTGCAAAATGCCAGACCTAGGCCGGTTCCTTCTTTTTTTCCTGAGGTAAAAAAATCGCCAAATAATTTAGAAATAATATGAGGAGGAATGCCAGGACCAGTGTCAAAAACATAAATAGAATTATATTCTATTCCCTCAATCACCTTTTGTTCAGTGCCAACTGTTACAATTGAATTTGGATACTCTTTTAAATAATAAAGAGCATTTTTAAGCAGATTATAAATGATGAAGGTAAAGCGATCCTTTATAGCTTTGAAAATAAAATTATTTTCTGGGTTTAAATCTAGTTTTACTTTTTGCTTTTCCGATTCTTCCTTATAGCCAAATTTCTGGACTATTTCTGGTAAAATTTGATTAACACTAAGGCAAACAAAATCGCTTGGATCAACGGGTTTGTCCTTTAGATCAGATAGAATGATATTGATAATGTGGTTGGCTTGATCGATGGAGTCGGTGACTAGTGAAGATAACTCAGTCAATTTTCCTTTTAATTCTTGCTTGGCATCATGATTAGAATCTGATAGTAATTCTTTAATTTGAGTATGGGCAAGATTGATGGAGTTTAGTGGATTGCGAATTTCATGTGCTATAGAGCCAGCTAAAGACTGCAAAGCTTCTTTGGTGGATACAATTTGATGATAGCTGCGAATTGCAGTGATCATCACAACTTCAATTTGCAGTTGTGACTTTATTGCTTTGGGAATGTAGCCATCAATTTCATGATTTTGGATGACTTGTTTTTCTGGCAAGCATTCTGGATAGCCAGTTCGAAGTACAATTCTTGATTCACGATTTTTTAGTTTATTTCTGACAAATTCAATAAATTCCAAACCAGAATCTTTACCTTCAATCATTATATCGACCAAAATCAACGCGATATCTGAATGTTGTTTGAGAATATTTTTACTGTCTTCTAATGAAGATGATTTGAAGACCAATAAATTTCTATTTTGGAAAGATAGGTTCTTTGATAATAATTCGATTATTTCATTAGATGAGGGAATGCTGTCTATGGTTAGAATTTTCCATACTTGACCATCTATTGCAGAATCTGGTTTTGTCATGATTTATGTTTTTTAATGCACTGAAGTTTTTGGTAGATATTTTTCCAACTCTTTTTTGGATGCTTCAGGCAATATTTTTATAGATGCAAAACTTCTGGCAGCGTTGGTAATGGTGTCGAATATAATTACTTTCTCTTTTTGATATTGTTGGTTTGGGGTATGTGCTAAAATGATTTTGAGATTATGAATATAAATTAGTGAAGAATAATCATCAGAAGATAGGCGTTGTGATTTAGTGGTGCCGCGAACTAAATTGTCATTCAAATCCTGCATAGCATAAGAGGCTAAAATTTGCTGCGATAGTTGTAGCATGGAGTTAATGATTAACAGCAATTCCTCGTATTTTATTAATTGGTAAGAGTTTTTCATCAGATGGATATAGTGATCTGCTATTTCTTTCATTAAATCAGTATCAGTTTTTACCGAGGAGTTTTTAAGCTCCAATCTTTCTTTATAAGATCTCAAAGCCACTCTGACAGCAGCGTATGAATCATCATTGTCAGTAACGTTTTTATCAAGATAAGCATCGATCATATATTGGCTGGCAACTTCTTTTTTCGGAGCAATTCCTGGTTGACCAGTGTGCAGTAAAATTCTTACATTATCATTTTTTATCTCATCTCGCACAAACCTGACAAAATCAAGGCCGGCACTATCTTCTTCCATCATCACATCCAATATTATCACCGTAATTTCGCGATCATTTTTTATAATATTTCTAGCTTCACTGGCGCTAAATGAATGCAAGAATTTAATCTTCTTATTCTCATATTCTATATCGCGAAGATTCATTTCTAAATTATCGTGGATTAGCTCTTCATCATCGACTATAAAAACTTTCCACTGGTTTGATTCTCTAAGCATAATTCTCTTATTAACTGGTTTTAATGTTAGGAATTGTAATAGTAAAAATTGTACCGCTTTTTACAGCGCTACTGCAAATAATTTCTCCCTCTAATGTCTGAGTGATAATTTTGTAAACGATATTCAATCCAAGCCCAACACCACCAGAGCCGCCTCCAGTAGTGAAAAAAGCGTCAAATATTTTTGGTATATTTTCTTCAGAAATCCCTTTGCCATAATCAGCAAAAGTAATTTTCACTTTGTCATTCAGGTCTTTGATTTCAATATCCACAACGCCACCTGTATCATATGCATATTTTTGTACATTAGTTATTAGGTTTTGTATCACCTGATAAAACAATCCCGGATCATTATGCATCAAAACTTCATCTCCTTTTAATCTAACTTCTATTTTTTTTCTGCTGAGTTCAGCTTCCATTGTCACCAAGCTTTTTCTGATATAGTCCAGCAATTGAAAATCTTTCTTTTTCACATTGATTTGATCGGTGGATATTTCTTTAAAATTCTTCACCAGCTCTGCTGCTTTAGAAGCGCTGGCCATCAAGCTTTTGGTCATTTTATTTAAATCAGATTCATATTGTTTGGTGTTTGAAAAAAGATTTTCTGGATTTTGTGTATTTAGAGATTTTAAAAACTTTTGAGTTTGAGTTTGTATATTTTGTACCGAAGATCGGACAAGATAAATTGGGGTATTTAACTCGTGAGCAATTCTGGCAACTGCTCGCCCCATCACTGCCATTTTTTCTGATTTAATCAGCTCGTCTTGAGTTCTGGTTAGATTCTCGTTGGTTTGTTTTAGTTGATTGGTGAGAATTTTTAGCTGATCTCTTTCAGCATAAGTGCTGGAGATACTTTCATTCACAGAAAGTAGTATAAAAATATAATTTCCAATCCAACCAATCGGAGCAATTGGCACTACATCTAAAATGCCAAGCACCAAGGAAGAATCATTAAGATATGATATTAAAAACGAGATCAAACCAATTAACTGAAATTTCCTAGCTCTGGATTTATATAGGTCTTTGTTTATTAGGTTCTTCATAGCAAGCGATAACAATATCAAACTAGGAATAAAAGGAATAGTGGTTCCTAGCTGAATTTCGTCTCCTGTCGATGATGTGAATATAATTATTAAGGCAATTAAAGTTGATATTTTATAGGCAAAATTCATCCAGTATAAAACAAGATTTTCTAAATATAAAAAATTTATAAAAAATAAAAAACCAAGCCATAATCCCGAATCTGCAATTTTATGTGCAGTTAACATCGAGATACTGATTCCCATAAGACCAGCACTGTTTCCAATGAAATAAAGCGAGGTAAAAAAATTTGCAAAAAATAAGGATATTAACTTTTCCCTAGAAATCTTTTTGATAAAAAGTACTCGATATAGAACGCATAACGCTAACAATATGGAAGCTCCCGCAATATTCAGAGATTCTTTAAAAAAATTCGCTGCTGGATAATGTTCTACAATTCGCGGAAAATAATGAAATCTAGCAAAATATTTGGTGTAAGAAACCACTTCCCAAGTTAAAACTTCATTTCCTTGAAGCTGAAAACAAGGAACAATTAATGATCCGTAAAATCCTCTGATATGTGTAAAATCAGGTAAGCCAGTACTGGCAATAATTTTATCATTTATTTTAAGTTGTGAAGAGGAATGAATTATTGAAGGAAATTCGATATAAAAAGATGGATTGTTTTTACACTCTTCTGCAATAGAGCTGTTTGTTGCTGAAAAAAGAAAATAGCCTTCAGAATTTTTTTTCCAATCATTCACAATTTCCCATTGCTGATTATTGGTTGGGTAGCTTTCTACTCCTAAAATAGAGGATAGAAACAATAGTATCGTGATTGCAATTTCATTCATTTATGTACTCAGGGATAAGATTATATTTTAGCCCTAACTCACAAAGAATTTTAATAAGATCATCAATATCTTTTGTGGTGTGAGAGTTGTTAAGAATAAATCTAAATCTTCCTTCCAAAGTCCCCACAGCTGGATAAGAGATAGCTACTACGAATACCTTATTTTCAAATAACTCTCTCTCCATTAATTTTAAAATTTTGTAATCCCTAACAAAAACTGGCACGATAGGATTTACACTTTTTCCGACATCAAATCCCAACTTAACTAATTTTTTACGAAAATAATTAGTTTTTTCCCATAAGGATTCTGCAATTTTTGGATCATTTTGAATTAAATCCAGACAAGCATCAACTACCACGGCGTCAGCTGGAGGTATCGCAGCTTGAAATAAATAAGCGGACGACCATCTAAGAAATGAAGCAAACTCTTTTGAAGTGGCAATAATTCCTCCGATACTGGCGGTGGATTTTGATAATGTGGTCATAATAAAATCAACATCATCTGCTATTCCTAGCTCGTTGCAAAGACCGGCACCGTTTTCACCATAAAAACCAAAAGTGTGGGCTTCGTCAACGTAAAGCAAAAAATTATACTTCTTCTTTAACTCAACTATTTCTCTCAAGGGAGCAATGTCTCCTTCCATTGAATAAGCTGATTCGACAACCACAAGTGTATTGGCTTGTTTGGGTGAATATTGCTTTAACTTTCTTTCTAAATCTTCGACCGAGTTATGTCTGAAAGGTATAAATTTAGAATTAGACGCTTTGCACCCTTCAATTATGCTGGCATGACTATCTTTATCGATGATGATAAAAGTTTCACTGCCTTTGCATAAAGCTGATATAGTGCCAGCATTAGCAGTAAAGCCAGTTGAGAATAGCAAGCATTCTTCTTTGCCAAAAATTTTGGCAAATCTTTTTTGTAAATCTTTGTGCAAATGAGAATGCCCGCCAGACATTGCTGAGGTGCCACATCCTGTGCCATATATATCAATTGCCTCTTTGGCTTTGGCGATGACATATGGGTGACGATTTAAACCTAAATAATGGTTGATTGACCAGATGCTGCAATCGTTGGATTGAACGGGATTTGACGGGGTAAAAACTTCTGCTCTGGCATCGCTAGAATTTTTAAGATAGCGGTCGTGAGACCATGAGTTTGACTCATCCAAATACTTTTGCTGATTGTAATATTCTTTAGCAATTTCTTTTAAATTATAGATTCCTTCTCGGTTAAGAACGTGATAAGTCATTCCAACTTGTGGAATATCCTTTCTCATAAGAATTGAGATAATTTGTTTTTAATAAAGGTATAAAAAACCTTTACTTTTATTGGGTTAGAATTTCGAGTTTTGCTTATTTAACAAGAAAAAACCTCGGCAATTACACAGCATCTACGCATGAAAAACAAAAAAACTCGATCTTAATCATCCTCCCCTTGAGGGAGGATCGAAGAGCGAAGCGATTCGAGGAGGGGTTGATTGCAAAGCCCTCGAACATTTTAAAAGCCGAAAATAGCCGTTTAGGCTATTTTCTCCCCTCACCAACTCAACCGAAGGTTTCGTCGACTCTCCCTTAAAGCGGGAGAGTGATTAGACCGAGTTTTAAAATAATTTTTATTAGAAAAAAGCAGTCGAATTTGAGCAAATGAAAAGCCGCTCTAAAATTAATTAAAGCGGCTTTTGTCTAATACTAAAATTACTGAATGACAGTAACGGCTCTTCTATTTTTTGAAACTGTGGCTTCGTCAGTTCCAAAATAAGCTAAACGCTCTTTACCGTAGGAAACAGTTTTGATTCTAGAGGCTTCAACTCCGCCAGTTTTTACTAAATAATTTTTTGCGGCGTTGGCTCTTCTATCACCAAGAGCAATGTTGTATTCTCTGGTACCTTTTTCGTCGCAATGTCCTTCGATGGTGATTTTGATTGAGTTGTCGCTTTTCAACCAAAGAGCTTGAGTATCTAATATTTTTTTAGCTTCGTCAGAAATGTCTGATGAATCGTAACCAAAAAAGACACGATCTTGAACTTCAATCTCATCGTCTTTTGCAGCTTGAGCCTGATTAATTGCATCGGCTTGTTGTTGATTTTCAATGGTTTGGAAATTTTGATCAGGATTTTCACTAACAACAACTTGATCGACAGGTTTTTCAATTGTTAAATCTTCTTTTGCTTTGTGATGGCAGGCTGCAAGGAAAACTATTGCAACTAAAATAAACAGTTTTTTGATCATTTTATCCTCGTTGTTTATTGGGAAAATTATAATTTATTGTGATGCGAAATTAAATAGCGCTTGCCTAATGTCAAGTAAGCGAGGGTCAATTTTTCAATGATTATTAAGATTCATCTAAGATATATGTTTTGCCTTTAGAAATCAGAGATATCTAGCTTTGTAATTAGCCAATAGTGCTTGTAAGTTTTTTAAAAATTTTCTCCAAATTTAAATATGTCAAGACCAGTTTCTCCTACAATTATCAAGACTCCAAGAGAAAGATTTGATGATCTAATAAATCGCGTTGATCTTCTTTACGGCAGAAAAATTTATGACAGAAGTTTGACAATCAAACAAGATCTGGAAAATCGTTTTGCCAAAACTCTTCAAGATCAACCAAGTGAAATTGATAATTTTGTGACTCTCGCTGAAGAAATTTTTAGTGAGCGTCAAGATGCAGTGAGAAAGCGTAAAAATGTCATTCGTCAACTAGGCGAAATTGACGCTGTTATGATAAATCCTGAAAAGGTTGATATTCGCAGAGCTCACGATCAACAAAATACTCTTGGTGAAAATCCGACAATCGATCAAATAAAGAATTATGATAATCCAATTGAGCGCTTGGCAGCGCCAAATTTTGGGTATCGTAAAAATGTTATGAATGCTGCTATCGAAACCCAAAAAGAGGTTGAGAAAAATATGGCGAGATTAAACAGTTTGATTGATAGAGGTGTTGATCTTTCTGATGACGAAAAAAAAGTTTTTATAACTCAAAGAGAATATCTCAAAAAGCATGCCCCTTCTACTATGAAAGGTTTCGCTGCTCGTCTTGGAATACAAGCCGGTGAAATTGCTAAGTCAGCTGGTGCTTTTGCTCATTATGGTGTTAAGCAAGCTGGTAAGGGCATTATAAGTAATTCTGAGGCAGTTGATACAAGATATAGCAAAGAATATAATTTAAGAAAAGAAGAGCTATTTAATGATCTGAAAAGCAGAATTGATCTCAATCACAGCAGTGCCAGCAACATGATGCGAAAAATAATTGCTCAACTTGATGCTTCGAATGATTTAATTGATATCAATTCTTATAACGGCATTCGAGATGATATTTTAAAAGAAATTGCAAAAGACGAAGCGGAATACAAAAAAAGGGTCGATAAGCTAAATGATGATTTGCAAAAAGCTAATAGCGCAATGCTTGATGATATTCAAGATCACGAAGATAAATCTGATGAAATGTGGAAATACCGTGCTTTGTCGATGTTTCTGGTCCTTACGCCTTTTGGTGCTTTTTCTATTGCTGGACATGTTCTTAACTATCTAGATCCACTAGCAGAAATTTTTGGCCCACTTTTTGATGCTCACAAAAGCATGGGTGAGGGAATGGGTGACGTGGTAACTAGTGATAAATTTGGCTTTTTAGGCGACACTATGGGCGCAATGAAAGTTGATGTGGCAATAGAAACTATCATCGACAAAACGCCAATCATCAGCCAATTTTTTGATGCCATTAATACCTTAACCGATAGTCAAATTGGTCAAAATGTAATGGCTGAAGCAGCGCCTTTACTTAGCTCGCCTTTATTATTACTTGGAATTGGCGGATCTTATGCTTTAAGTCGAGCTCCTGAAGAACTAGCTCACAGCAAAGGTAAAAAAGATTCTGAGAAGAAACATGGAAAAGCTCTGGAAGATTTATTTACTGACTTTGGAAAAGAGGTTACCGATGGTTGGGTGGAAGAAAAAAGTGATAAATCAATAGTAAAGCATCAGGGAAGTAACGACATACTCAAAGCCCTTGCCATTAAACAATTAGAGCAACGCAAGCTTGGTAATATCGATTCAATAATACAGAAATTTTTTGTCGAAAATTTTTATAAACCAAGTTCAAAACCTTTTCTCAAAGCTATTTTTGGCGATGATAAATTAAATGGTAAAACAATGCTTGATCTTGCTGATGAAGGAAAATTTTCTCGTAACGGAGTTATGTCGCTTGAAGGATTAAAAGAGGCTACCAAGAAAGTAAGAGATATGAAAGGTTACAATGAATATAAGGAATCTATCAGAGAAAAATTTTTATTACTCAGCGCAATAGATCCTTCGATATTGCAAAACGGTGTAATAGATTTATCTGAGGCGCCAGAAACATTGGCGCAGTTCCAAAGATTATCTGATCCAGCTTCAATTGAAGAAAGACAGCAAAAGCAAAAAAAAGCCAAAGAAAAATTTGATCAAGAATTTATTTTTGCTGAAGCAGATAGATCAAAAATTTCTTATAAGCGTAATCCTAAAAATGATGATGAAATCGCCAAAAGAATCGAAGTTACTCTGAAGGAAAAAGAAATAGAAAATCTTAAAAAATATTTAGGCACTGGAAATCCAAGCACAGTAATTCCCACAGAAAACTTAACAGTTACAAAACTTCGTGGCACAGAAATCGGAACAGCTCGTCAATGATAAGTTCAAAAAATTACATAAACGACAACGCTGCTTTAAAAGAAGTCATTGAACTTATCCGCCAAGAAAAATTAGTGGCTTTGGATACTGAATTCATGAGGGATAAAACTTATTATCCAATTCTGTCTTTAATACAAATTGCTGTCAAAAAATCTGGCGAGCAAAAACTCTTCATCATTGATGTTCTTTCTGGTGTTGATCTAGAGCCATTTCTTGAAATTATTTTCGACAAAAAAATCATAAAAATTCTGCATTCTTCGCTGCAAGATTTACAAATTTTTTGCCAAAAGAATAATGTTGTTGATCAAAATATTTTAAAAAATTTATCCCAAAGTGTTTTTGATACGCAGATCATGGCTAATTTTTGTGGCTTTGATTTTAATGCTGGCTACTCAAATTTGGTTGAAATTTTATTGCAAAAAAACATCGACAAAACTTTGCAAAGAAGTGATTGGCAAAAGCGACCATTAAGCTTGCAGCAGCTTGAATATGCAATTCTGGACGTGATTTTTTTAGAAGAAATTTATGAAAAGCTGCTCAATATTCTTGTAAAAAAAAATCGTCAAAAATGGTATGAAGAAGAAGTAGAAATTTTTATCACTAAAGCCATCAGCCAGTCGCAAGAAAATTTATTTAAAAACTTTTCTCTTAAAGGTAAATCAGAGTCACAAGTTATTAGAATCAAAAATCTGATTTTATGGCGCGAAGAATGGGCAAAAAAATTAGACCTGCCGCGCCAACATTTTATTAAAGATAATGTCTTAGAAAGAATAGTTTATTCTCACAACCTTGACTTGAATTTAGACCAAGAAAAAATCAATCAGATCAAGGAAATTATGAGTTGCGATATTGAAAAACTAAATAAAAAATTTGCCAAAGATGAGCTTAATTTTGCAAGTGATAAACAAAAAAATCTTTACAAAAAAGCTAAAGAATTAATCGCTAAAATTGCTTGTGAAGAAAACTTAAAAGAGCAGCTTTTGATCACTAGCCAAAATTTAAAAAATTTAATTTACTCCAAGAAACAAGTTCAGGAAGTACTAGTTGGCTGGCGCTATCAAGTTTGTGGGGAGCATTTAAAAAAGTTAATTTCTGAAGTTTAATTTATGACAAAAAAAATTATTGCCGCAAATTGGAAAATGAATCACGCTTTTGAAGAAGCTGATTCTTGGTTAGAATTCTTTTTAAAAAAAGCGACTGAAGAAAAAGCAAAATTATCTGAAACTGAAATAGTTCTCTGTCCGCCAGTTTTTATGATTGATTATATCGATAGCGAGTTGATGGAAAGTGGCTTTCAAAAATTAGAAATGCTTTTGAAATATCAAGGCAAAGATGTAACGCAAATTTCAGAAGAAGAAATTACCAAAATTGTTTTAGATGAAAGACCAATCAAACTTGGTGCGCAAGATTGTCACTTTGAAAATTCTGGTTCTTTCACGGGTGATATTGGCGCTGCAATGTTACAAAAAATTGGTTGTGAATATGTAATTTTAGGACATTCCGAGCGTCGCGCTTATCATTTTGAAAGTGATGAAATCGTAGCAAAAAAAATTAGAAATGCTGTGGCGCAAGATTTGATCCCAATCATTTGTGTTGGCGAAAATAAAGAAGTACGTGATCAAAATAAACATCTCGAATTTGTTTATCGCCAAATCATGAATTCAGTCCCTTTGGACATAAAGTTTAATAAATTAGTAATTGCTTATGAACCGATCTGGTCAATTGGCACTGGTATTGTACCAACTTCAGATCAAATTAAAGAAATGGCTAAATTGATTAAAAAAATCTTTTCTGAAAAGATGAGCAATGTTGCCAACCAATATTTTATGCTTTATGGCGGTTCGGTTACGGAGCAAAATTCAGCAGAAATTTTAGCGGTTGAAAATGTTGACGGACTCTTGGTTGGCAAAGCTAGTCTTGATAGTGAAGAATTTTTAAAAATTTGCCTTTCCTAAAATTCAAAAATCTTTTTTAAAAAATATGACACAAAACTTCCGTATTGAATCTGATTCTTTTGGTGAAATTAAAGTTCCAGCTGACGCTTATTACGCCGCGCAAACTCAACGCTCTGTACAAAATTTTCCGATCTGCACTGATAATGTAGGGCACAAAATGCCAAAAGAAGTTGTGCGCGCAATGCTTCTGATCAAAAAAGCGGCGGCTCTCGCAAACAAGGACTTGATGCTGGAAGAATTAGGATCCCTCTGTTTAGAGGGATCGAGCGAAGGCGTTAGCGGCGAGATGGGAGTTCAAAAAATCTCTGACGAGTTCAAAAAATTTTCGCCTGATTTAGCCGATAAAATTGTCGACGCAGTTGATACAATTTTAGCGAAATTCGACTGGTTTTATGAAAATCATTTTCCTTTGGTTGTGTGGCAAACTGGCTCTGGTACTCAAACCAACATGAATGTTAATGAAGTAATTGCCGGAGTTGCCAACGAAAAAGTTACGGGCCAAAAAGGTGGAAAATCACCAGTTCATCCTAACGATCATGTAAATTTAGGACAAAGCTCAAACGACACTTTCCCAACTGCCATGCATGTTGCAACAGTGCTTACAACTTACGAAAAATTGTTGCCGACTCTTGTGCGTTTCGCCAATGAACTGGGTAAAAAAGAAGCCGAGTTTAAAGACATCATCAAGATTGGCAGAACCCATACACAAGATGCAACGCCAGTAACTTTGGGTCAGGAATTTTCGGCTTACAAAGTGCAAATTCAATCAGCAGCAGTTTTTATTTCGCAGGCAATTTTATATGTCACGGCTCTAGCGCAAGGCGGAACGGCGGTTGGAACTGGACTTAATTGCCATCCAAAATTTGCTGTAGAATTTGCTAAAAAAATTACTGAAGTTTCGGGCTTAAAATTTCTTCACGAAAAACTTTTAAATTTAGATTTGGGCCGCACAACTTTGTCAGATGGTATGTGGAAAGTTAAAGATTCAAATCTTGCTAAGCTAGGTTTGGCGCAGGCTGATAGTTTCTTCACTAATAAAAATAAATTCTTCGCTTTGGCTTGTAACGATGAGTTGGTGAATTTTTCTGGTGCATTAAATTCTTTGGCTGTGTCTTGCATGAAAATTGCTAACGATATTCGCTTCTTAGCATCGGGCCCGCGCTCTGGACTTGGTGAAATTTCTTTACCAGAAAACGAACCCGGTTCCTCAATAATGCCAGGAAAAGTAAATCCAACGCAGTGTGAGGCGCTTACCATGATTGCTTGCCAAATTATGGGAAATCATGTGGCGGTTACTGTTGGCGGTTCGAATGGTCATTTCGAATTAAATGTTTTTCGTCCAATGATTATTCGTAATATTATTGAATCGATCAATTTACTTGCTGACGGAATCAACAGCTTCATTGATCAATGCTTGGTTGGAATAATTGCCAATCAAGAGCGCATCACGCAACTTCTGGAACAATCTTTGATGTTGGTCACGGCTCTAAATCCTTACATTGGTTACGACAACGCTGCTAAAATTGCCAAGAAAGCTCACAAAGAAGGTACAACTTTGAAGGCTGCTGCTCTGGCTTCGGGTCTGGTAAATGAAGCTCAGTTTGACGAGTGGGTTAATCCAAAAAACATGATTTAGAAATTATAAATTCAAATGTTACTAACTTTAATCACCATCTCACCATGAAAAATAATCTAGCAATTTTCGATAAATTCAAAATCCGCCGTCACTTTGATGAAAAACTACAAAAGTGGTTTTTCTCGGTGGTTGATATTATTGCGGCTTTGACTGAGCAGGCAGATTTTAATCTTTCAAGAAACTATTAGAAGGTTCTCAAACATAGGCTAGTAAAGGAAGGAAGTCAGGTGGTTACAGATTGTAACCAACTGAAAATGCAAGCAAGCGATGGTAAATTTTATAAAACCGATGTCGCCGATCTTGAAACCGTCTTTCGCCTCATTCAATCAGTTCCAAGTCCAAAAGCTGAACCAATTAAAATGTGGTTAGCAAAAGTTGGTAATGAAAGAATCCAAGAAATTTCTGATCCTGAACAATCAATAAATCGCGCCAGAGAAAATTGGCAAAAACATGGTAGAAGTGAAAAGTGGATTCAGCAGCGCATGATGGGTCAAGAAACCAGAAATAAACTCACCGATTATTGGCAAGAAAATGGCGTAAAAAAAGGTGATGAATTTGCAATTTTAACAAACATCATTCACCAAGAATGGTCAGAACTATCAAGTTACTGAGCATAAAAATCTTAAAGGATTAAAGACGCAAAATTTGTGGGATCATATGAGTGAAGCAGAGTTAATTTTTACTGCTCTTGCTGAACTATCAACTCGTCAAATTGCTGAAAATATTGACGCCAAAGGTTTGGAAGAAAATAAACTTCCTGCTAAAAAAGGTGGCCAAATTGCAAAAGATGCCAGAAAAGCTCTTGAGAAAAAGACTGGTAAGAAAGTAATTAGCGGAGAAAATTTTTTAACTAACAAAAATAATAGTCTGTGATGTCGCAAAATTTTGATTTTATAATTATCGGCGGATCTTTCGCGGGAATGACTACAGCTCTTAGTTTAAGCAATGTTTCTGCTGATTTAAAAATCGCCATTATTGAAAAACAAGACATTCTGAAACAAGACAGAAAGCGCGATGGCCGAGCTTATGCAATTTCTGCAGCTTCGCTAAAATTATTTGCAGAAATCGGAATTTATGAAGAGCTACAAAAAGAAGCTGGCAAAATAAAAGACATCAAAATCACTGATTATAAATCACCGTTCTTACTTGATTTTATTGGTTATGAAGTCGATCCAAAAAATGGACAGTTAGGGCAAATAATTGAAAATTATCAAATTCATAACGCGCTGCGCAATCAAATTTTGCAGCGTAAAAATATCGAAATTTTTTCACCAAATTTTTATCAAGAAATTGAACTTGAAGAAAATTTTTCAGTAAAACTTGATGATGGAAAAATTCTGCATTCAAAATTGTTGCTGGCTTGCGATGGGCGTTTTTCTAATCTTCGTGAGCTTTTTCAAATTCATGCAACGCACAAAAAATATCATCAAACCGCTATTGTTTTTAATATTTGGCACGAAAGATCGCACGAAAATATCGCTCACGAAAAGTTTTTACCCGGTGGGCCGCTGGCAATTTTGCCGCTAAAAGATTTGAACCAATCTTCGATTGTTTGGATTGCGCCAGATAAAACTGCTCAAGTGGTTTTGCAATTAGACGAAGAAAATTTCTTACAGCAACTACATAAAAAAACCGAAGGCGTTTTGGGCGAAGTTAAAATTATTACCGAAAAATTTTCTTATCCGCTTAACTTAATTGAGGCCGAAAAATTCTTTTACAAAAAAATGCTATTGATTGGCGATGCCGCTGCCGGCGTGCATCCAATTGCTGGCCAAGGTTTTAATTTAGCGATTTCGGGAATTAAAATTTTATGTGAATTGGTAAAAAATAATTTACTTTGCGGCCTTGATATTTCTGATCAAAATTTGATCAAAGCTTACAATAAAAAAGCTAAAATAAGTGCTAAAAAAATGTTGATCGCTACCGATATTTTAAATTCACTTTTCGAGACTAAAAGTTTTTCAATTGGATTGGCGCGCGATCTTGGTTTGAGCTTGGTAAATAAATTACCCCGTCTAAAAAAATTTTTCATCAAATCCGCTGGTGGGTTTTAAGCGTTAAAAAATGTGCTTAACGCACATTTTAGCTTAAAACGGGCGAAGGC
>DENL01000007.1:31971-40385 GCA_002359655.1 Rickettsiales bacterium UBA2645
CGACGAAGCGTTTAGCTTAAAACCGGCGAAGGCTATGCCGCTCGCCCCGGCGTGAGTCGTCTTCATAGAAAATAGCCTAAACGGCTATTTTCGGTGCAGAGCTGAATTCTGCTTGAGATTTTTAAAGGCAACGCCGGACGGATTTTTTGCGAAACTCAAGCGATAAAAGCAACAAAGTATAAGTCCTTTATCCCTTCGGGATACGGAAACGCGACACGAGTCGCGCCCCGCCTTGCGGGGAACCCCATCCCGTATGTCAAATGGACATACGGGAAGTATAAAGTCCAACAATTTACAATTTAAGAAAACAAAATGCTAATTTACCGCACTATTTCAATTCTACTTTTTCCATTTCTTGAACTTTATCTTTTTTTCCGCGTTTACAAAAAAAAGGAAGACAAAAAGCGCTTGAAAGAGCGCTTTGGCAAGCCAACACAAAATCGTCCCGAAGGCAAATTAATCTGGCTGCATGCTGTTAGTGTTGGCGAAACAAATTCAGTTTTAACTCTGGTGGATCAGCTCTTTAAAACTTTCAGCGATGTGACAATTCTTTTTACTACCACAACTCTGACTTCTGCTCAAAGCGTTGTTGCAAAACTGCCAGAATTTCGTGGTCGATTAATTCACCAATTTTTGCCAATTGATTCGTATTTTTGTGTAAAAGATTTTTTAAATTTTTGGCAGCCAAGCAAAGTAATTTTTGTCGAATCAGAAATCTGGCCAAACCTTATTTATGAAGCTCGCGACTCAGGAGCTGAAGTTTTTTTAGTTAATGCCCGCATGTCAAAAAAATCTGCTGGCAAATGGTATTTGGCGCAAAAATTTGGCTTCAAAATTTTTAATTATTTTAACTTAATTTTTGTACAAAACGAAGATGACAAAAAATATTTTTCTGAGCTTACGGAAAATGAAGTTTTATTTTTTGGAAATTTAAAATCGCAAGTACGCGATTTAAGTTTTGATCACAACGAGTTAGAAAAACTAAAATTAAAAATTGGCGACAGAAAATTATGGCTTGTAGCAAGCACTCACAAAGGTGAAGAACTGATCGTAATTAACACTCACCTTGAGTTAAAAAAACATTTTCCTGATCTCTTAACCATCATTATTCCGCGTCATCCAGATCGCGCAGAAGAAATAAAATCAGCGCTAGGCGGTGTAAAATTTGCTCAACGTAGCAAAAATCAAAATATTACAGATGATGTTGAAATCTATCTTGCCGATAGTTTGGGCGAGCTTGGAACTTTCTATCGTCTAGCTAAATTTACTTTTATTGGTGGCTCTTTATTTGAAATTGGCGGACACACTCCTTTTGAAGCAATAAAGTTGGGTTGCGCTGTGATGTCTGGTCGCGGAGTTTTTAACAACAAAAAAATTTACCAAGATCTAGAAGCGCAAAATGCTTGCATAATGATTGATTCGTCAAATCAATTAGCCGGAAAAGTAAAAGAGTTGCTTGAAAATAAAATGAAGGTTGAAGAGCTTGCAAACAAAGCTCTGCAAGTCATCAAGAGTTCAGAAAATATTGCTGAAAAAATTGTCAAAAAAATAAATTCCTAAAAACTGAATTTATTTAGCAATTAAAACACCTTGCGCAGTTTTTTGGTGGAAGTCGCCAAAAAATTTATATTCGCCTGATTTTAAAGGGCTGATGATGATCACAGCTTTTTTGCCGCCATTGATAATTTTTTCTTTTTTCAAATCCGCGCTTTCAAATTCTTCTAAAGTTTTATCAAGATTTTCGACAATCAGTTTGAATTGTTGATTAGCCGGAACCTCGATTTTTGCTGGCTCAAATTTATGGTCTTTAATTTGCACTAAAAACTCTTTACTTTGAGCCAACCCTTGAGAAGCGCTGAAAATAAAAGTTAGAGAGATAATTGCTGTCAGAAGTTTTTTCATAAGTACACTAATTTTTTTTAAAGAATTTCACTAAATCACGAATGGGGCCAATCATTTTTAAGCTTAATTTTTGGTAATTTCTTTCAGAAAAAAACTGAATTTTGAACACGTGTTCAAAATTTAACAAAACAGTCTTGAACCCTTTAAAATCAAAGCACCAAGCCCATATGTAAATTGGGCTGGAAAATTACAAAAACTATTCAAGCAAATATTGTTTTTTGTTCTACAAGAAATTTTTATTTCAGGTCAAATTAATTACTTCTTAAAAAATTTCGCCAAATCACGAATATGGCCAATCATTTGTAAATCTAGTTCCGGCAGAGATTTTTTTAGTGCCAAGAAATTTTTATTTTTCTCGTTAGCTTTTGGAATCAAACAATTCTTGAAACCAAGTTTGGCAGCTTCTTTCAAACGACCTTCCAGATTTGATACCATTCGAACTTCGCCACTAAGTCCAACTTCGCCAATCGCAATTGTAGAAGAGGGCAGGGCGATGTCGCGAGCGGCTGAAATTAAAGCGCAGGCCACGGCCAAATCGGCAGCGGTTTCTTCGATTTTAAGACCGCCAACAATGTTTAAATAAACTTCTTTATCAAAAAGATTTAATCCGAAGCGACTGCTTAAAACTGCAATAACCATGGCCAGACGGTTTGTATCCCAACCAACAACAGCGCGTCTTGGAGTTGGAATAAAACTTGGCGAAACCAAAGCTTGAATTTCAACTAAAATTGGCCGTGTGCCTTCAACTCCAGCAAAAACAATCGAGCCGCTGGTTTCACGATCATAAGAAGTTAAAAAAAGTTCACTTGGGTTTGAAACTTCTGAAAGTCCGATTTCGTTCATCTCAAACACGCCGATTTCGTTGGCGGCGCCGAAGCGATTTTTCACAGTACGAAGTATTCTGAAGTGCAAATCTTTTTCGCCTTCAAAATAAAGCACAGTGTCAACCATGTGTTCTAAAACTTTTGGGCCGGCGATTTGGCCATCTTTGGTGACGTGAGAAACGATCAGTAAAGTGATGTTATTTTTCTTGGCAAAAATAGTTAACTCGCCTGCAGCGGCGCGAACTTGTGAAACTGTTCCCGGAGCTGAAGACAGCTCTTCTAAAAACATAGTTTGGATCGAATCAATAATAACAATAGTTGGCCGTGCTTCAGCTTTAATTGAGTTTACAATTTCGCCAACATTGGTGGTTGAAGCTAGTTGAATTGAATCTTGATTGATACTCATTCTTTTGGCGCGCAGGCGAACTTGATCGACAGATTCTTCGCCAGAAATGTAAATTATTTGGTTATTTTTTTTAGCCAAACTTTCGGCAGTTTGTAAAAGCAGAGTTGATTTGCCAATGCCGGGATCGCCACCAATTAAAACTACCGAACCTTGTACAAGACCGCCGCCAAGCACGCGATCAAACTCGTTAATGCCAACTTGTACTCTCGCGAAATCTTGTGCTTCACCGTTTAATTGTAGTAATTCGATTTTTTTGCTGCTTGATTTTTTATCTGATTTTTTTTCTTCACTAAGGCGCGAAAAATGCGAAGCGCCGCCTTCGGCAAATTCTTCTACTAAACTATTCCAAGCTCCGCAATCAGTGCATTTGCCAGCCCATTTAAAATGAACAGCTCCGCAAGATTGGCAGGAATAAGCGGTTTTATTTTTTGTCATTTTGTAGATTTTTTTTACCGTGTTGCTTGATTAGCAGATAGTGGAGGTATTCTGGCGCCAGATCAAGGTCTTCACCCCAGATTAATGTGTCATCAACTGAAAAGCTCTTAAATTGATTAATGTCTCTTAGCCTTTCGAAGACGGGACGCCTTTCTTCAAAAAGAAATTTTTTAAAATCAACTACGCCCGATAAGCCATCATCAAAAGATAAAAATATTTGATAATCTTTTTTATACTGAGCTTCTTTTACATTAACTAGATGCATAAAACTACTCTAATGGTTTAATTTTTTCAAAGGAGCGTGATTTTTGTAGCCTTTCCCAATTAATCAAAAGTTCTTTTTGATTAATGTAAGTCCACTCAGCTACTAAAGAATAAGCTTTTGGCGGAAGATATCCTTCTAAAATCTTAGAATTTTTAATACAAATTAAGGCTTTGTGTCCAGAGTATTCTGCGTGAAAGTGTGGTGGATTATGATCGTCAAAATACATTTTGATAATAATTCCAAAAAAGCGGCTGATCTCGGGCATAAAATTTGTGGTGAAAATTAATTTGGTCCTTATCCCTGCGGGATACGGAAACGCGACACGAGTCGCGCCCCTCCTTGCGGGGAACCCCAACACGCATGTAAACGGGACATGCGTGTTAATTTAAATAAAAAGCAGACCTATGTTAGCAAAGCTAAAACTTTTTTTAAAAGAGCAAAAAATTGATTTTTTTTTGCTGCCTAATTCTGATCAATTTTTTTCAGAATATTTGCCAGAAAGTGAGAAAAGAATTCAGTATCTAACTGGTTTTAACGGCTCTAACGCGCTGGTGATTTTTGGACAAGAAAAGTCGTATTTTTTCACTGATGGTCGTTATATTTTACAGGCAAAAAATCAGCTTGATTTAAATGAGTTTGAAGTCTTCAACATGGCTGAAAAGCCTGTCTTATCTTGGATTGCAGACAATTTAACTGCAGAAAAAAAACTGGCAGTTGATGCAAAATTGCAGAGTGTAAATTTTATTAAATCTTGTCAGAAAAACTCTCTAAACCTTCTATTTCTTGAGCAAAACCCAGTTGATGCAATTTGGAAAAATCGAGCGAACCCAGCAAATTCTCAAATATTTTCTCTCAGCCAAGAAGTTTGTGGCTTTAACTTTCAAGCAAAGCGCAAACAGATTTTGCAAGGCTTAAAAGCTGATGCGATGATTATTACTAAGCCAGAAAATGTTTGCTGGCTGCTTAACATCAGAGCCGCTGATGTTGAATTTACGCCGCTTCTTTTGGCGCAGGCAATTTTGTTTAAAAATGGTGATGTCGATTTGTTTGTTGCCGAGCAAAGAGCGCAAAACCTTGTTGATGCTGACTTGGTAAAGGTTAATTTTATTGATCCCGAAAAATTCCAATCACGAATTTTATCTTTAAAAGAAAGTTGTGCAAAAATTCAAATCGATGAATCTTCTACAAATTATTGGCTTTATCAGCTGCTGCAAAAAAATAATTTCGAGATTATCAACAAAGTCGATCCAATTGAAATTGCTAAGGCTTGCAAAAATCACGCCGAAATTTCTGGCGCAATAAAAGCGCATCAAGCTGACGGTTTTGCTCTTACTGAATTTTTATTTTGGATTGAAAAATCGCTAGCAGAAAACCAAGAAATTGACGAGATTTCGGCGGCAGAAAAATTGCTCGAGCTGCGCAAAAAAAATTCACATTTTCTTTATCCAAGTTTTGCTGCGATCTCTGGTTTTGCCGCTAACGGCGCTGTTATTCATTATCACGCTGATGAAAAAACTAACAAAAAAATTTCTGCTAATTCGCTTTATTTGATTGATTCAGGTGCTCAATATTTTGGCACAGATTTTATTGCCACAACTGATGTTACGCGTACAATTGCGATTGGAAAACCAAGTGCAGAAATGATCGAAAATTTCACCCGAGTTTTAAAAGGCCACATTGCTTTAGCGCGAGCAAAATTTCCGCTTGGTACTACGGGAGCACAGCTTGATGTTCTTGCCAGAAATCACCTTTGGCAAGCTGGTCTTAATTATGATCATGGAACTGGTCACGGAGTTGGTAGCTTTTTATCAGTTCACGAAGGGCCGTGCGGAATTAGTAAACGCAGTCATCAAGAGCTGATGGAAGGAATGATTATTTCTAACGAACCCGGATTTTACAAAGATGGCGGGTACGGAATTCGCATCGAAAATCTGATGTTAGTTGAAAAACATAACCAAGATTTTTTGCAATTCCGTACCCTAACCCTAGCACCAATTGACGCGTCTTTAATCGATTTTAAAATGCTGACTTATCCAGAAAAAAAATGGCTAAAAAAATATCACCAAAACTTACTAGAAATTTTTACTCCCAATTTAGAAAAAGAACAAAAAATCTGGTTAGAAAATTTAACACAAAAATTTACCAACCAACTCGGTTCTGATTATTAGCAGATTCTGCTGTTTTTGCAGAACTTATTTTCAAAGGTGACGAGCTAGGAGTTTGTTGTGTAATACTTACTTTTTCTGTTAATGTTTTCTTGATTTGTTGAATCAAACTTTGCTCTTCGAGAGTAAAAATTTTTGCCAATCCTTTAGTGTTTAAATCTTGTAAAGATTGTTCAAAGAACCACTGAATGGTATTGCGCGAAACTGGATTTTGTGCAAGATCGGTTTCTAAATGACTTTGCATTAACAATCCTAAAACTTTTTTCTCACCATTTTCTAAATTAACTGAAAGCGCATAAGCTTTAGGAATTTCAGGATTTTTCTCGGAAACTGCAATCACTTCAACACCTTGAGGCAAGCCAGTAAAATGAAACTCATCTTGAGCAAAATTAAAAACAGAAAATTTTTTAGTTGGTACTAAATAAGTTGATCCTTGAGAAATTTTCTTAACCTTTGCACCTTGAAAATGAGCGCTAAAAGTTGGAGTTAATTCAAGCAAATCAATACCGCGCTCTTTTTTTTGCGAATGAGTGCTTAAATCTAAAATACTTCCCGCCTTGACAGTCATTGATTCTTCATCTCTGCCGCGCAAATCTTGCGGTGTTGCTAATTGTTCAATTTTTCCACCAAGTGCTGTAATAGCAACTTGAGTGCCGCCGCAAATCGTCCAAATTGGTAATTTATTTTCTAAAGCAACTTGCAAACCATAAGCTTCAACAAAAGTTCTTCTTTGTGAAAAACTTTTTAAATCAATTTGCTCGCCTTCTGTAAAAAATTTTGCATCAACATTGCCACGATTACCAAGAATGGTTAAGCCGTTAGAAGCTTTTATTTGATTTCTAATTTCTGATTTTAATTTTTCTAAATTCTTCGGCGACGAAAAAAAATCTGAATTTTCATCAGCTATGTCGTAGCTTGGTTTGATAAGCTTGGCACCGAAATCTTGCAGAGCTTGTTTGACCGCAGGTCCCCAAGGATAATCGTAGTAAGGTGTCGAAATTTCTGGTTTACGACCGCCATTTTCTAAAATTTTTAAATGATTTTTTAGCAAGCGATGCGGCAGCATTTTGGCTTTTTCCAAAATTGAAGACTTATCTTCAGCGCTTAGAATAAAACTGCTTTTATTTTCTTTTGCCCATTTGATTGTGCTTTTTATTTTTTCTTGATCAGTGCTGTGAGGATAAATTTGCCAAAATTTTCTTAATGCAGAAATTTTATCTGCATTTTCTGCGGCTTCCGCGGCAATTTCTAGGCTGTTTTGCAGTGCTGTTTTGCCATTTACCAAATTATTTGCCAAAGCACCAAAACCATTATTTAAAATAATTTCTAACTGGGCGTCAGAAATTTCACTAAAAATATCTCGGTGTAATATTGTTTCATCTTTAGACAGTGCTGTATCTGCTTGAATTTCCAAAATTTGCTCAGTCAAACCATGCGATTTAATTTTCTGCAAAACAATTTTAGTTAAACCAAAAGCAACTTCTTTTGTGTAATTTTTATTTTGAAAAGTTGCGACTAATTCTTTGGTTAAAAATTTAGCCTGTTCTTTAAGGTTTTCTGGTAGTTTATCCAACTTATCTTCTAATCTTTGAGAGATAGTCTTTGAATACTCAGCTATTCTTGCTTGCGAGGTTTCCGAGTATTCTTCTAAAGTTTCGCGAGTTACTTCGGTGCTGCCTTTTTTAGTTTCCCAATAATATTTCCCCCTTTCTTCTCCGGCGTTAAGAGCATTTTCTATTTTAGATAAATTTTCTTTCTCTTTTGCTAAATTTTTTTCTTCTTTGCTTGTGAGTGAAGTTGAATTTTGTTGAGCAATTTTTTCACTAAAGCCAGCCAGATCTCCTCTTGCTAAATCGTGAATATTTGCAATAATTTTTTGTGAAAATTTTTGCTGCTCTTCTAGCTCTTTTTGAGAAAAATTTCCTAAAACATAAGCGCTTTCACTAAATTTGCCGTTTAATCCAATTGGAAGTTCAATTGTATTAAATCCAAATCCAACCTCGTTGCCAATGCTTTTCAGACCATTGTGCCTTTCTTCTTCACCAAGAATTTCTGTGACATAACGCAAAGTTGGATTTTTTGCGCGCGAAAAAGCATCGACAAAAACGCTAATATTTTCGCTATTAATTTTTTCTCCTGTCATTTTTTCACGATCTTGCAGAAACTTTTTCAATCCTCTTCCAGAGCTGTTAATATCGCCCCAGCCAAAAGATTTATTTTCTGTCTCGATACCATTTTCGCTAATTGTCGCAGTGTCTTCAGGGTTGGTAGCAATTGGTTTAATCAGCCAAACATTTTCACCATTAATAACACCTTGTGAAAATTCGTAATTTGTTGTGCGTGGTTCAGGGTTATCTCTTACAAATTCAGGAAAGTTTAAACTTTCTTTTATTTTTGTTATGCTCCCCAATTTTCAA
>DENL01000019.1 GCA_002359655.1 Rickettsiales bacterium UBA2645
AGCTGGTTGAAAAGTTCTTTTGAACGTGAATTCGGCTTATCCCGAATTCACGTTTCAAATAAAGATTCTGTGATTTCATCTAACTCTTCTTCTGAATCTTGGTCAGATTTTAGAGATTCCTCTTCAGATTCCGATGATTGATTATCTGAATCTAATTTTAGTTGTTGAAGAGCCTTAGTAGGCTGCTTAGTTGTAGATCCAGATTTTGATTTAGGAGGCATATTTTAATTCAACTTATCTGATTAAGTTTTAATTTTTGTTTTAGGAAATCTGGAAGTAACGCAGCAAATCTTAAAAAATTGTCTAATTTAGTTTTGATCAAAGTTTTGATTTTCTTAAATCAAAGCTAGCAACTGTTTCCATTCTGGAAACAGTTGGAGTTCAATAAAAAAGAAAAATTAAGCATAAAACAGTGCTAGAATTATGTGTAATAATCACCATCATGTATCGCTCAAATCAATAGTGATAAACTTATAATTTGTTGACTTAAGTTCAAGTAAATATTAATATTATAGTATTACTTTTTCTATTTTGAACTTATATCTAATATAATGCTATTACTTACGGTCGCTAAAGCTCAAGAAAAAATTGCTGAAAATGCCCGCTTGCAGAGGCTTACAATTGGCCTAACTCAACAAGGTTTAGCGGAGCGTTCTGGAGTTGCCTTGCCAACTTTACGTAAGTTTGAACAAAAAGGACTGATTTCTTTAGAGGCTTTTTTGAAGCTACAAATGGTTCTAGGTGGTCTGGAAAATTTTGTTAAAGCGATAGAGTTAAATCATACTGAATTCTCTTCAATTGATGAGGTGCTTAAGGCTGATAAGAAACCAATAAGAAAAAGAGGAAGTCGCAGATGAAAAATCACGCACAAGTAAAAGAAATAAAAGTTGGTCTAAATTTTGGCAAAAACACCATTCCAGTTGGTCGTTTAGCAATAAATAATCGTCAGATCTATTTTGAATATCACGACTCATTTATTGAGCAAAATCTTAATATTTCACCATTCCATCTGCCGTTAAAATCAGGAGTATTAAGTTTCGATTACAATTTGTTTGAAGGACTTTGCGGAGCTTTTAACGACAGCCTTCCTGATGGTTGGGGACGATTGCTTTTTGATCGTTTTGCTCGCTCGCTTGGTATTTTACCTTCCGATATTACGCCATTGGATCGATTGGCACATGTTGGGTTGAATGGTCTTGGCGCACTTGTTTATGAACCAGATCACAGCACTCAAGAAAGTAGCGATAGTATTAACTTGGATAAGCTAGCCGAACAAGCGCAAGAAGTTTTAGATGGAACATCTGATGAAGTCCTACAAGAACTTTTGGCTTTAAACGGCTCATCGGCAGGCGCGCGTCCAAAAGCTCTGATAGGTCTGAATAATGATCAGAAAAATATTATTCATGGCGTCCATGATTTGCCTGATGGATATACATCTTGGATCGTCAAATTTAGTAACACACAAGATAGCGTGGATGCTGGTGCGATTGAATATGTTTACGCTTTAATGGCTAAAAAAGCTGGAATTTCCATGCCTAATGTTCACCTATTTTCAGCCCAAAAAGGTGCAGGTTATTTTGCAGTTAAGCGTTTTGATAGAAATGGTAAGCAGCGTTTCCACATGCACACGGCCTGCGGTTTATTGCACTCAGACTTCAGAATACCATCGCTTGATTATGAGGATTTAATTGCTCTAACAGGTGCTATAACCCGTGATGCACGCGAAATTGAAAGGCTATATCAACTAGCAGTGTTTAATGTTCTTGCGCATAATCGAGATGATCACTCTAAAAATTTCAGCTTCTTAATGGATGAAAAAGGTGAATGGAAACTATCGCCCGCTTATGACTTAACTTTTTCATCTGGTCCGCGTGGTGAACAAAGCACTATGATCATGGGTGAAGGACGAAACCCTAGCATTGATTGCCTGATTAAATTAGGACATGAGGCCAAACTATCCAAAGCGCGTATTGCTGAGATTATAGACAAAACACAAAACGCATTGGCAAGTTGGGAAGTTTTAGCAAGTGAGTATGGCGTATCTGCAAATAATATTCGCTTAATCAGCAAGCATATTAACCGTACCTAAAAAACAGTGATGGTGTTGCGAGAAAGAAATGAACTATTGTTTGGCTCGATGCGCAAAAAATCCCCTAATTAAACCATTTATTGTATTATCTGATAAAGAGTATTTGGGTATGTAATCGAAATCACTGCTGCTTATCATCTCTTCTGGGCTTGCAATAATACATCCTTTATCAGCTCCAAATCTGAGCTCTATTTCGCTTTTTAAAGCCTCGGGGATATGATTTGAATACAATGTGCGAAAGATTGAAGGATCTATAACAAGACCACCAGCCTCAATCCAGAAATGACCATCAAATTTTTCATTTATAATATTTCCCTGGGTTAGCTTTAAATTAAGATTGCTGTCTCCACTTTTAAAAAGGCACAAGCCTTTATAAGTGAAATCGCCAGCAATTAGGGCTATTGGAATATTTGAGGTATCCCTTACACAAGCCACTATCATTGCACTTAATAAGGCGCAATCAAACGCTTTAGGTTCAACTGCAAGCAGTATCTTTTTTATTACGAAAATAACAAATTCTAAATCGGCATCGTTAAATTTATAATTGCAGAACTCTTTTATTTGCTGTTGATTGAAGTCTTCTTCTAGAGCCTGTTTTCAAACT
>DENL01000036.1 GCA_002359655.1 Rickettsiales bacterium UBA2645
GGCTTATCCCGAATTCACGTTTTTAGCTTCTTTAATCCCTCTTTAGTTCTCGCCCCTGTTGATTTTCTGCCGTGCAATCGACATCTGCCATTTTTCATTGCGGGAGCTTGGCAAAGAATTTTACTCCTCTTGGTGGTGGCTAAGCATTTCTTAGCGTTATTGATGTTAAATCTAGCGTGAGTCATTGTTGAGATTGGTTAAATTGTTGTGGTGAATTTGGGATTTGATTTAAGGGTTAGAGTAAAAAATTGGAAAAAAATCTCTACCCTAAAAGTGCTTTGTGTGCATGGGGTGGTTCGTCTATTTTTCGAAATAGGGGGGTGGGTATGGCATTAGAAAGCTTTTGTTAGCAGGATGAAGACTGTTTGATTCGCTGTCTCATTTGTTAAGGGACGAGACAGCGAGACAAAATTAATTAAGTTTTATCCTTTTGTTTGTTGATAATTCGGTAAACTTTTGAGCGATGAATTCCCATCTTGTCAGCAATATCACGCTGACTCAGGCCATCACTAGACAACTCTAAAACCTTCTTCATCTCCAAGTCTTCAAGCTCAGAAATTACCCAGTTTGCTTTGCCTTCACTCAACTCAAGCCTAACCTCAAAAGCTTCAGCCTCCTCACCAGCAAAGCCACGCGATTTTTCAAAATGAATTTCAAATCTCGCACCTTGCTTGCTGTCATAGTCGGATGGATGTTTCAGATTTATCACTGTGTCCAAAATATCTTCCTTCTTTGACGTGCCGCGTTGCTCGTTATTTTTACCAGCGTGATGAATAAAAATGACTGATTTCTTCATTGAGCGAAGTCGCAAAGCCCAGTTAGCTATTGGATCCCAACTTGCAGCTTCGTTTTCTTTTCCGTGACTGGTGAGTGTTGAAAGATTATCAACAATGATGACATCAGCATTTTGAATGTGAGGTTCTAAAGCTGCTTGCCCTTCTTCTGTTGCCAGATTTGGCATCATGCCATTGATTTGCGCATCGCGAGTGATGATTGAAAGATTACTGTTTTCGACAGAATCAACCATCAAAGTTTTAAGCCTTTCTTGCATTGCGTTTGCAGGCATTTCGCCGTCGATGTAGAGAACTCGCCACTTCTTATCAATCTTCCACTTGTCACCAAATAAGCTTGCACCACTAGCAATTTTGCAGGCCAAAGACAAAGCGAAGTAAGTTTTGCCAACTCCTCTTTTAGCATAAATCATAACCAAACCCTGCTTTGGTAAGCAGGGCTGGATGATAAATTCTCTTGGCGGCAATTTCTTTGACAGAAAGTCGTTGATGCCAACGGCGATTATTTTAGATTTTCGATAATCTTCAATGTTATTGAAACCAAGATCTAAAGCCTCCTCAGCTTCTGCGATATGTTCATCAAATGTTGTTGGGATTTTGTTATAAGGAGTCATTGTTCAGCCCTCCTTTTTTAAATCCTTCTACCAAAGATTTTATATCTTTAGATCTCCAAGCCGTAGACCTTAAACCTATTTTTATAGGTTGCGGGAAGCGACCTTTTTTTACGCCATCCCACCAAGTTGATTTTCCAACTGGGATGATTTTTAGAACTTCTTTAATTCTAAGAAGTCCTATTTCTGACAAGTGGTTATTGTCGTTTGTAGACATGTTTAAATTATTTTTAGTTAACAGAAACCATTTGTCTCTGTTTGACTAATATAATTCAAACTAGCCCTCTATCATCCATTGGTATAACTTGGCATTTTTTTGATGAAGTTAGACGACTAAAACTAACAAGATTTTCTGACATCTAAAATTAGATCTTTCCAAGTGCTGGATAGATCATCGATTGTTGATTTTCCTATTCCTAAGCCTTTATACTCTCTAAAAGCTTCTATTGGCTTTATTACCAAATAAAAAAACTGCTTAAAGTCTTTGTTATATCCAAACTCGTTCTTGCTATAAAATTCATAAAATTTTTTCAGGCGGTAAATAAATCGGCGTCGCTCTGTTTTTTTGTCTGGCCCACCTTTTTTATTATTTTTGATGCTCAAATGCAGAACAATTTCTAGTTCTGTAATGTTTCTGATTAAAGAGTCTCTGCAAACATTTCTGAAAAAATTGAGTGAGTTATCCGCGTTAAAATTTTCTGAAGAAAGGTCGTCAAAATAATCATAAGAATTATAGTTCTTTATCTTGGCCAGATCTTTGACCAAAGAAGATTTATCGCTTTGTTGCTGCTTTATAATTTTATGATAAGTCTGGTCTATTTCATCCACTACTTGTTGGTAATCTTTTTCAATCTGAAACAAAATCTTTTTGAATTTTTGAATAGATTTTACCAAGTCATTTTTGATCTTGGTTTGATTGCTATTTTTTAAGTTCTTCTCTTTTCCGGATAAGATAAATTGATATTTCAGCGAGCATAAAAGCTCAGAAACAATTTCTTCTAGTTTCTGAAAATCGACCTCATCTTTTTTTAAGCCTAAAGATTTTGTTATCGCTAGTTTTTCTTTCTCATTGTAAGAATAGCCATATTTGGTTAGTTCACCTGTGAAGAAGCAGTTTGCTTCATTGAGCCTTTTTAGTTCTGTTTTATCTATTTTTTTGCTCATTCTTCACCACCTACTTTTACATGGCGTCCAAATTGATATTTTGGATTATTGCTTATCACTTTTTGATAAAAAGAAAGTTTGGAAAGACTTGATATTCTGAGCTTCGATTCCATTTGGTACTTCTCTAATAATTTTCTCGTGGTGGAAATATAGTGATCTGAAGCTAGAGGGTTAATCACTATATCGTTTATTAGGTGATCTAGGTTTACTTTTATGTCCAACCCGTACTCGCTAATCGTAAAATTAAATTCTGACATCGCTAATGCCCTCACTTCTTTTTCGTGTTCGTAACTGATATTTTTTATCATGAATGGCCGCAAAGTATTGGGTAATGGCTCACTTGTTCTTACTAAGCTGTCTTTGACATGATCCACATATTTTACTTTCCCAACTCCGAATAATCCTATACCATCAAGGGTTTGAGAATCCTTTAGCGAGTTATCTAACTGTTCGTAGGTGCTTGTGATTGCAAGACCTTCATGGTTTGAGTATAATTTCCACATTGCTACTGATTCGTACTCATTTTTAATCCAACAGCAGGCTGCAATTTGATTTTGCTTAACGAATTCCGTGTAAGAAGGAATATTTGCACCTTTCAATTTATTTAATTGTTTTAGGTCTTCTAGTGGCCACACCCCTTCAAAGTGATCATCAAACTTATCAATTCTAGTAAAGTGCAGGCTTCGTGATTCTAAAAGAGAGATCAATTTAGATAGGCTTAAATAGCGCCATAATTTTGCATTTCCAAGAGGACGATCTGCAAATATTTCATGAATGATTTCGTTGGTCATTTTTTACCTCCAAGCTTATCCAAATAATCCGCCCACCATTGCATCATTTTTTTGCGCTCCGGCAAATATTGTGCGTGGTTGTAGCTGGCGCGGACTTTGTTTCTTTCGCCGTGAGCGAGTTGGCGTTCGATCACATCAGAGTTAAAATTATTTTCGTTTAGGATTGTTGAAGCTGTGCCGCGAAAGCCGTGTACTGTGGCGCGGGAGCGATAGCCTAAGCGATACATGGTATAAAGTAGGGTATTTTCGCTGATGCATTTATTTGGGTTGATGTGGCTTGGTATAACGAAATTTTCGTTGAAGTGTAGGGTTCTGATTTCCTTCAAAATTTTAATTGCCTGCTTTGATAGTGGCACAATGTGCTTTTCTTTCATCTTCATGCGCTCTGCGGGGATGTGCCATTCCTTAGTTTCAAAATTGATTTCTTGCCATTGTGCGCCGCGCAATTCTCCTGTGCGTACAAAAGTTAAAATCAGTAATTTCATGGCTAATTTTGTTTGAAGCTCGCCATCGTAATTTTCTAATTTTTCTAAAAATTCTGGCAGTTCACTTTCCTTCAAACGCGAATAGTTAGTTTGTTTTCTGGTGATTAAAGCGCCTCTTAAATTTGCGGCGACATCATTTTCTGCCTTACCAATCATAATAGCATATCTGAAAATTTGGCTGCTGGTTTGAAGTGCGCGATGTGCGATGTCGATTGCGCCGCGCTTTTCAATTTTTTGAATTGTGGCAAGTAATTCTGGAGTTGTGATTTGAGTGATTGGGCGAGATCCGATGTGCGGAAAAATATCTGCTTCAAGTCTTCTAATCACATAATCGCTGTGCCTTGTCGTTAGGCTGTCGCCTTTCTTTTTATGCCATTCGCGGGCGATTGCTTCAAAAGTATTTTGACTATTAATTGAGTTGGTAAGTTTCGCCAATTTCTTTTCTTGCGAAGGATCAAGGCCATCTTGAATTTTTCTGCGCGCTTCGTCTCTTTTATCGCGTGCCTGTTTCAGCGATACTTCGGGATAAACTCCAAGCGAGAGCAATTTTTCTTTACCATCAATTCGATATTTCACCTGCCAATATTTGCTGCCGTTTTCGTGAACTAAAAGAAACAGACCTTTTTCATCTGAAAGTTTGTAACGCTTGTCTTTTAGCTTGGCGTTTTTGGCAATAATATCAGTAAGTGGCATTGGGGGTAAAGATTTTTTGACTTTGTTGATTTTGGAAAATTTATCCCCAAATTCACCCCCAAAATTATCTGGATGTCAAGAAATTTCTTTGGACAATTTTGGACTAGATTTTGGCTTAAAACCTTGAAACACCTGCCTCGAAGAAGATCTTCTTGGACTTTATTGGATCTCTTTAAACTAGGGCTTTGGCGGAGAGGAAGGGATTCGAACCCTTGATACAGTTTTACCCGTATACCTTCTTAGCAGGAAGGTGCCTTCAGCCTCTCGGCCACCTCTCCAAAATTAATTAGTCCTTTATCCCTTCGGGATACGGAAACGCGACACGAGTCGTGCCCCGCGCCCCGCCTTGCGGGGAACCCCATCCCGTATGTCACGGGACATACGGGACTAATTATAACTGTTAAACTCTGAGACTCGCTTTCCCTAGTGCCCTTAGCTGCATTTTGCGCTAGCTTATGGCGCAGATTTTCGTGCAAAATAAAATGTCTTCAAGGCCAAGATCTGCCAGAAATATAACATTATTTTTGTAGGAAATTAACTCGGGAATAGGGCGTTCAAACTAAAGAGGGATTAATTTTTTGCAACCGAAACTATTCTACTTTCGCGGCGTTAATGGTGAATTTTATTGTAACCTCGTCTTGCACGCCACCAGCTTTTCTGGCATCTTGATTGCCAATGCCAAAATCGCTGCGCTTGATTTTAGTGTATCCATTCACGCTGCCTCCAGCATCTGTGTAATTACCAAGATTGAAGAAGACATCAGTTGGCACTGTGCGGCCTTTCAAAATTAGGTTTCCTTTTGCGATAAATTGATTGTTGCCATTTTTTACAAAAGAATTGGCGGTGAAGTTTGCTTTAGGAAATTGCGCGAAATCAAACCAATCAGAAGTTTTTAAAATTGAAATTGCATCACCAAGCGAACCAGAAATTGAAGATACATCAATGTCAATTGAAACGGCGCTATTACTAATATCTTTGGAATCAAAAGAAATCAGGCCATTAAATTTTTTGAAAGATCCTAAAACAGGGCTGTTATCACGAGTGGTGGCAAAATTAATTGCGCTGTTTTTTGGAATAATTTGCCAAGCATTTTTATCAAACAGATTTTTTTTGATCAGGCTGACATCTTCTGAATTAACCGCCGGCTTTTCGATTGATTGCTTATCAGATAAAATTGCTTCGGCTTCGATATCTATTTTAACATTATCAGAAATTCCGGGAGTACCAAAAGTCATAAAAAAATCAGAGCGCTTGAAGCTTGTTTTGGCGCTGAATCCCACAGTTTTCTTTTGGGTGTAACTATTAATGCCGATGCGATTTAATCTAACATTTAAAGTGATTGTTTGAGTAACTCCAAGCAAAGTGAAATCACCAGTAACTTTTGCCGTTCTACCTTGAACAATAACATTTCTGCTTACAAATTTTGCTTCAGGAAATTTTTCAACATTAAGAAAATCTTTTGTTTTCAAACGTTCATCAAAAGCTGTGAAGCCGCTTTGCACTGAAGCAGTTTTGATGGTAATTTGTACAGAACTATTTTGCGGATTGGCTTCGTCGATGATCATAAAACCAGAAGATTCAGTGAACTTTCCAGAAGGATTAGAAAAGCCAAAATGATTAGCCGACCAAGTTATATTAGTGTGATTGGGATCAAACTCATAAATACTGGCGGCGTAAACAGAGTTGCTGAAGAAAAATGCGGCAAAAAGTAGAAGATATTTTTTCATTTTTACCTTTGAAATTGTTAGAGAATCAAAAAATTATCCTATCAGAGTTTTTTATGGCTACGTCCTGCAGTTAAGTTGCGAGATAACATTTTTTTAGAAAATATTAATTTCTTGTATCGTTAATTGGAGTTGAATCTGCAGCTAGTTTTCTTCTTTGATAAAGCGCTGCAAAGTCAATTAAATCAAGCATTAAAGGTGGAAAGCCGCTGTCAGAAGTTAGATTAGCCACAATTCTGCGCAAGAAAGGAAAAATTAAATTCGGACAATAAATTAAAAGAATTTGTTCCAAAGTTTCGCCTTCAGCTTCTGAAATTGAAAAGGCCGCGGCGTAAACTATTTCGCATAAAAAAGTTCTTTGCTCATTGGATTTAGCATCGGCAGAAATTTTCAAACTAACTTCAAAAATATTGTCACCAATTTTTGTGGCGTCGATATTAATTGAGAGTTCGATATTTGGTTTTTCTTGGCTGTTAAAAAAAATTTGCGGCGCATTTGGAACCTCAAATGACAAGTCTTTAATGTATTGTGAGAGTATTTTAATGTTCGACATGAGTTTGATTTTGAGAGTTTAATTTATCACAAAAGAAGATTTAAAAAAGGTACTCAGAGTTGGTTTTGATAACTTTTTTAACGGCAGAATCCATGATCAAAGAGCTAACTAAAATTTTGTTATCAGATTTTTTAACGCCATTTAGTAAATAGCCGTCAGTCACACCAGCACAGGCAAAAATTACATCACCTTTAGCCATTTCATGTGCTAAATATTTTTTATTTAAATCAGAAATTCCCATTTTTTTAGCGCGCTCAATTTGTTTTTGATTATCACCAAAAACCAAGCGACCCATCATTTGTCCACCAATTACGCGCAGTCCAGCTGCAGCTAAAACTCCTTCAGGCGCGCCGCCAGTTCCCATATAGGCATCGATTCTAACGGTTTGATTAGTGCAAGCGATAACTCCAGCAACATCGCCATCGCCAATCAAGCGTATACGAGCACCGGCTTCACGAACTTTGGCAATTAATTCTTCATGACGTGAGCGCTCAAGAATCATCACGGTTAAATCTGAAATTACGCATTTTTTGGCTTTCGCGATATTGTTTAAATTGGTTTTAACAGAATTGTCGAGATCGATCACACCTTCAGGCAGGCCAGCTCCCACCGCAATTTTTTCCATGTAAACATCGGGCGCGTGCAAAAATCCACCTTTTTGAGCCAGAGCAATTACTGCCAAAGAAGACTCGCCAGCATTGGCGCAAATTGTGGTGCCTTCTAAAGGATCAAGTGCAATATCAACCTCAATGCCGCCTTTACCAACTTTTTCTCCAATATAGAGCATTGGCGCTTCATCACGCTCACCTTCACCAATTACGATGGTGCCATTGATATTCATTAGATTTAAATTTTCGCGCATTGATTCAACAGCGGCTCTGTCAGCTGCCATATTGTCGCCTTTGCCGATCCAATCATAACAACCAATTGCGGCTTTTTCTACAACTTCAATAATTTGTGAGGTAAGAGATGTTAGCATAATTTGATAAATAAAATTGTCTTTTATCCCTTTGGGATACGGAAACGCGACATGAGTCGCGCCCCGCCTTGCGGGGAAACCCATCCCGTATGTCAACGAGACATACGGGATAAAATTTGAGCAAAAAAAAGGCGGGCTCAATTTTGAGTCCGCCTGTTTTAAGAGCTTAGCTCGAAAGCTTCTGCTCTTTGAATTCTACATGTTTGCGTACAACGGGGTCGTATTTAGAAAATACCATTTTTTCCTGTTTTTGTTTTGGGTTGCGGCGTGCCAAATAAAAGAATCCAGTGCCAGCAGTGCTAACTAATTTAAATAAAATAGAATTTCTTTTTGATTTCGAAGATTTTGGTTTTCCAGCCATAGTATTACCTATTTTTTGTAAGGGATTTAAAAAGAGGCGGGCAAAATATTTGCCACCTTGCTCAAGTCAAGTAAAACTTTGGTTAGAACCAATTATTGTCTGACTTACAATTTTAATTAGCATAACGCACAACAACAATTCCAGAGCCTCCAGCAGCACCTTTATTTTGACATCCTGCTGCCGCACCTCCACCTCCACCTCCAGTATTAGAAGTTCCTGCTACAGCACTAACTCCAGAGCAGCCAGTAGATCCTTGACCACCGCCGCCATTACCTACATTACTAGCAGACTGACCGCTGCCATCGAATCTCCCTCCTCCTCCTCCTCCTCCATAATAAGAAATAGATTCACTTACCATTGAATATCCTATTCCACTTCCTCCATAGCTGCTAGTTGAATCATTGCCGCCAGCAACTCCAGCTCCACCAGCTCCTCCTCCTCCTCCACCTGCTGCCTTAGCATTGGAGCTACCTCCGCTACCTCCAGAATTACCCTGTCCACTTGTTCCAGCTCCGCTAGATCCGCCTATATAAGCACCTCCACCACCAGATCCTCCACTTGATCCACTACCGCCATTGTATCTACCACCAGCTCCACCTCCAATAGCTATTATACTAGAACCAAAAGAAGAATTACCTCCATTTGTGGCAATAGTAGCATTGGTTCCAACGCCAGCAATTCCTCCTGAACCAACAGTAATTGAAATAGAGCCAGAAGCTATTGATTGACTTGATTTATACACAACACCTCCACCACCGCCTCCGCCAGCGGCGTCTCCGCCTCCGCCTCCGCCACCAGCAACAACTAATATGTCAGCTTTCCCTCCAGCTGTGCAGGTCAAGGTTCCAGAAGAAGTGAAAGTATGAACTTTATAAGAAGTGCCAAATATTGTCGGCGTTGAAATAGTTCCACCCGAACAGGAAACTGAAGTAATAACACAACTTGATCCACTTAATGTATAACCATCAGCGCAGGAACAAGTAGAATTTCCTGTGTAAGTAAATGTTCCATTACTACATGTATAAGGTAAAGCCAGAGCCGTGCTGAAGTTATTTGCTGAATCACAGGTTAAAGATCCAGAACCACTATTTACAGTTGCTGTTGTGATTCCTGTAGTAGATGGAACAGTACATGTTGATACAGTACAACTCGATCCACTTAAAACAT
>DENL01000016.1 GCA_002359655.1 Rickettsiales bacterium UBA2645
ATGAAATCGGAAGGGGTGAGGTTTTCAACACGGGTTGGGGTGATTGAGCTTCCGCTGTTTGAGATTTTCTTCATCTTTTTGCTTTGTGTTTGGTTAAAATTTTTGATACGCTAATAAAATTATTTGCGAGCATTCTTTTCTTGAGTTGCTAATAGCAAATCCAAATTATAGTTGGTCTGCTATTAACAAAACTAATAGCAAAATGACCAAGAAAATATCCAAAAATTTTCATTATAAAAATAATCGTTTTCAGCAACTGCGCGGATTTTGTTATACTGTTCAATCTGGCAGTATGTCTGCTGCGGCAAAGAAGATGGGATTAACTCAAGGAGCGGTTAGCTTACAAATTCAATCGCTGGAAAGAGATCTTGAAGTTCAGCTTTTTAAAAGAGACAAAAATAAAGCTTCTTTAACCAGAGAAGGTCGAATGTTTTACGCTCACTCAGTTCCTCATATTTACGGGACTGATGAAATGTTTGAAGATTTTATTTCAAATCTCAAAAACGAGAAATCGAAAACCATTAGAATAGCGAGTAGCAATGTTTGCATCTGTCATATTTTGCCTAAATATATTAAAAATTTTGAAAAAAAATTTCCTGAAACAAAGTTCGAAATTAAAAATTTTACTAAAGATCAAGCGATAAAAGATCTTCTTAGCAAGAAAGTTGATATGCTTCTTTACTCAATGCAGCTAAGTGAAATTCCAAGTGAGTTAGATTTTATTCCAATTGTCGAATATCAACCAATTTTGCTGACTAAAAAAAATCATCCTCTTGCGAAAAAGAAAAAAGTAACAATGGCTGACATCAAGAAGTATAAGCTTTTAAGACTGGATAAAAAATTTGTTACTATTCCAAATTTTGACGAAGTCGCAAAGCATTATGGTTTAAAAACCAAGATCGAATTTGAAATGGCAAACTATGAAATTTTAAAAAAATTTATCAAAGAAGATGTTGGCATAGGAATACTTTCTAGCATTTGTCTTGAAGGTGAAGAAGTTGTAGAATTTGCCAGCAAAAGTTTAGCAAACTATTTTCCAAAAATACTTTACGGTATTTTGATCAAGAATGGAAAGAATCCCCAAGGTTTGTTAAAAGATTTTATTGAGATGATGAAAAGCGGAAAGCTACTAAAGGCACAGTTAGAACAAATCTGATTAATTAATTTTGGTAATTATCCCTTGACAACAAGTAGGAGATTAAGACATAATATAATTTGAGGAAAACTTTTATCAAAAACAGAACTTTATGCAATGAGAAGAATTGAAAGAGACACAGAAATTCTTATAGATAATCAACTAAAAAATCTTGGATGGAATAACGATCCCAACGCACAAAATAGAAATGTTTATTTACAGAGAGTAAAAACAGAGGAGCAAAAACAAAAGCTTCAAGGAAAGCGTCCAGATTATACACTATACCCAACTAACTCTAATACTCCTATTGCGATCATAGAGGCGAAAAAACCTGGTCAGAATATACATGATGCAATAAAGCAAGGCGTGGAATACGCGGAAAAACTTAACGCCCCAATAGTTTTTGCAACTGATGGAGTTTTCACAAAAACCATTCACCTAAAAGTAAATAAACCACTAATGCTTAACGGCGAAGAGGTGGATGAGCTAATAAGAGAAACCTTAGCTTTGAAATATCTCAAGACTAATGAGATAAGTACCCTCGATAAAAAAGTTATAAAATCGAGAGGCGAGCTCATTTCTATATTCGGAACAGTAAATAATCTTTTAAGAGAAGAGGGTTTACAGCAGGGATTGGAAAGATTTACGGAATTTTCTAATATACTTTTCTTAAAAGTATTAAGCGAAATAGAAGACGGCAAAGAAGAGAGGGGTGAAAAATCTAAAATAGATATGGCTTATCGCTGGAATTATTTCAGAGATAAAAGCGGGCAAGAATTGTTAAGTTATATTAGTGATACTGTTCTGAAGTGGTTCTCCAAAGAATATCAAGATGAAAATATTTTTCAGTCCTTACAAATAAAGCATCCAGATAACCTAAGAGAAATCATAAGCTTGTTAGATGGTTTACAATTAACAGACATAAATGCAGATATTAAAGGAGATGCGTTTGAATATTTTATTCGATCATACAGTGCTAGCAATCCATCCGACTTGGGAGAAATATTTACCCCTAGGCATGTCGTAAAAACGATGGTTAAATTACTAAATCCACAGATAGGTGAAACTATTTATGATCCATTCTGTGGAACTGGTGGTATGTTGATTGTAGCCTTTAAACATATTATGGATAGCATGGCACAGACAGCATCTAACATTGCTAGGCTAAAGGAACAAACTTTTTACGGTTCAGAACTCACTAAAACTGCAAGTATTGCAAAGATGAATATGATTCTTGCTGGAGATGGTCATAGCAATATTGTACGTCAGGATAGTTTTGCAAATCCGATAGATAATCAACACGACGTTGTTATCACAAATTACCCTTTTGCGCAGAAAACTAGATATGGAGATAAATATACAATTCCTGATAGAAACGGAGATATAATTAGCCCACAACATTGTTTCAGAGCTCTAAAAGATGGTGGAAGAATGGCTATGATAGCTCCTGATGGTTTCCTATCAAATACTAGCAGCAAAACATATTCAGATGTCAGAAAATATTTATTAGATAATGCTAACCTAAAAAGTATTATTTCTTTACCAAGAGGAGCCTTTGAGCCTTACAACAGAGCGAAGGCAAGCATCCTATATTTTACTGATGTCAAGAAATTAAAAACAAAAAACTACTACTGGTTTTTTGAAATTAAAAATGACGGATACACGCTGGACAAGAAAAGAAATAAGATTGAGGGAGGAAGTGATTTGGAATTAGTGTTGTCAGAAAATAATTTAGATGATCAAAACTCTAATTATCTGATGTCTCTCGGAATCAACAAAATTAGCCTAAAGGATGTTGTAAAAAATGATTACATACTGAGCGCAATTTATTATAAAAAACTGCTCAACACCTTTAAGCACGATTCTATAACGTTTGATGAATTATTTGAGCTATCGGGAAAAGACAAAATAAACGACGATACTCATGCTCCAGTTATGTCTATAACGATGGAAAGAGGACTTATTGATCAGCAAGAAAAATTCAAAAAGAGAATAGCAAGTCTGAACATTTCTAAATACAAAAAGGTCTATAGGAATGAGCTAGTTGTTGGCTTTCCAATAGATGAAGGTGTTTTAGGATTTCAAACCAAATACGAGTTTGCGGCAGTAAGTCCTGCTTACAAAGTATGGAAATTGAAGAGGACTGACATAAACATAGATTTTTTAGGGATTATATTGCGATCTCAAAACATGAGGGAGATTTATAAGGCAAAGATGCAAGGCAGCGTAGATAGGAGAAGAAGCATTCCTGATGATGTATTTTTAGAAATCGAAATCCCGTTACCTCCTAAAGAAGCGCAAGATGCTTTTGTTAAAAAGCAAAAAGAAATAGCTCAACTTTATGAACGTGCAAAAACTTTAGAAAGCGGCATAAAGAAAGGCATAGATGAGATATGGAATCATGAAAAAGACTAAAAAACCTAAATCAGAAAAAGATCAGAATGCTGCTAACAAGTCCGTTTTTAACGCCCTAATTAGCAAAGCATCCAAACCTTTGAAACCAAAGAAGAAAACAAAGGCGTAGCCGCTTTTCTTCTGTTGTAGCGGTAGGCAAATTCATTCACATAAGTTTGAAGATGCTTAGGGCTTACGAAATGGTAAGTGCCGTTGATTGACCTTTTTAGTTGAGACCAAAAGCCCTCAAGGTTGTTGGTGTGAGCGGTTCCTTTGACAAACTGCTTTCTGCCATGATCTACGGTGTCATGGTTGTAGCCTAGTTTGCCTAAGTTGCTGTAGCCACGGTATTCATCAGTTTTGATTTCGGCAGTAAGAGCGATATTTTTTCTAACGAAAGGTTGGATAGTTGAGCTGGAAGTATTGCCGACAACTTTAGCGATAATGTTGCCGTCTCTCTCAACCACAGCCAATACAGGAGTTTTCTTCTTGGTTGATCTGCCTTGAGTGTTAGGAGTTTTTTTAGAAGCGTGCTTATTAGCTTCTTTTCCACCGTAGTAAGTTTCATCAATTTCTACGGTGTTTTGTAGCTTCTTAATATCTTCATCGAATAGCTTACGAATCTGCTGACCCATGCGGTAAGAGCATTTGTAAGTAACTCCGATTTGGCGTTGAAGCTCCATTGCTGAAACGCCGTTTTTAGAAACAGAGAAAAGAAAGATTGCGTGAAACCAATTTTTCAAACTGGTTGAAGATTTGTGAAAAATCGTGTTTGCAAGCGGGTGAATCTGAAAAGAGCACCAAGCGCAAGCATAACATTTACGATCTGAAACGCGGTGGTAGCTGAAAGAGTTTTTGCATTTAGGACAATTTTCTAAATGTCCGTAACGATTAGCGAAAACCTCATCTAGACAAGCATCGTCATTCGGATATTTTTTATTGAACTGCTTAATTGTGAATTTTTCTTTTTTCATAATTGACTCGTTTGATTAACAACTGAGCCAACTATAAAAACTATTTACTTGTTGTCAAGGGATAATTACCTTAATTTTTCTAAAACTCGTTCTAATCACTTTCCCGCTTTAAGGGAGAGTCGACGAAACCTCTGTTTGAGTCGGGTGAGGGGAGAAAATAGCCTAAACAGCTATTTTCGGCTTTTAAAATTCTCAAGAACTTTGCAATAAACCCCTCCTCGAATCGCTGCGCTCTTCGATCTTCCCTTAAAGCGGGAGGATGATTAGTCTGAGTTAATAAGTAGGCCTTAGGAGAACTGCCAAGAATTACGCATGCACATCAATCTAATTCCAACAGCCATTTTAGCGGAAAAATAAGCTGTTAAAAAATTTCATCACCAAAAACTCTTTGGTAAAATTCGCCAATCACTGCTTTTTCGTCGTCGATCACTTTGTTGACGAAGCTTAGTAGAAAGGCGGTTTTGATTGAGCCGAAAATTTCGATGTTTTTTCCCCAAGAAATTAAAGTGCGCAGAGAAATTAAAGTTGAAATATCACCGTTTTTAAAAGCTTCGCGCGATAAGTTGGCAAGGCGCACCATCATTTTTGCAGTTTGTTGATGTAGTTTAGAATTTAAAAAAGGCAGTTTTTTTAGCAGAATTGCTAACTCTTGTTCTTCATTTAAATAATTGAGCGCAGCCACGATGTTCCAGCGATCCATCTGAGCTTGATTGATCAAATTGGTGCCGTGATAAATTCCTAAATCATCGCCAGCGCCAAGAGTGTTGGAAGTGGCAAAGAGGCGAAAATTTTTATTTGGCGTGATGATTTCGTTTTCTTCCAGCAAGGCGAATTTGCCATCTTCTTCAAGCAAGCGTTGAATTACAAAAGAAACATCGGTTTTGATCGCGTCATATTCGTCCAAAACCAAAGCAATGCCGCGACGCAGTGCGAAGGGAATTATGCCTTCTTGAAATTCGGTGATTTGTTTGTCGCTTTTTAATTTTATTACGTCTTTTCCAACTAAATCTAAGCGCGTGATTTGGGAATCGAAATTAATGCGCAAACAAGGCCAATTCAGGCGTGCAGCGACTTGCTCGATGTGAGTTGATTTGCCTGTTCCGTGCATTCCTTGAATTAAAACGCGGCTGTTAAAAGCAAATCCAGCAAGAATTGCTAAAGTTGTTTTTGGATCAAAAAGATAGTTTTCGTCAATTGTTGGAACATATTCTGACTTTTCTTCAAAGGCTTTTACTTCAAAGTCGCAAGCCACTGAAAAGACTTTTTTAGTATCAATTTTTTTGCTCATAAATTTATTTTTTCTGATGAGTTTTTTTCGAGAAAGTTTTTTCTTTTACGTCAGCAAAAGGATTTTCACTTTTGCGTAAAACCAAACGTATTGGTGTGAGGTTTAGATTAAAATATTCACGCAGATGATTGACTAAATAGCGTGTGTAAGAACCTTCCAAAGGCTTGATATGATTGGTGAAAACTGCAAAGGTTGGCGGACGTTTTTTGATTTGTGTTGCATATTTTAGTTTAATTGCCCGACCTTTGAAAAGTTTTGGTGAATGCTGCGACTCAGCTATTTTCAACCATTCGTGAAGTTTGGTGGTTGGAATATAAGTTTGCCATTGGGCGTAAGTTTGCAAAGCGAAGTCTAAAGACTTTTCAACATTGTAACCAGTTTTACCAGACACGCCAAGGATTGCGGCGCCGTTGACTTCATTGAAAAGTGATTGAATTTGTTTACGTACTTCGCGTAAGAAATTTTCTTTGTCGCCAGAAACTGAATCGATTTTATTGATGGCAAAAACCAAGCCGCGTCCTTCTTTTAATATCTCGCCAGCAAGAGCCATGTCTTGATGATCAAGCAAAGAATTGCAATCGATCAATAAAATTACTACTTGCGCAAAACGAATAGCGCGAAAGCTGTCAAGGCTGGAAAGCTTTTCTAATTTTTGGGTGATATTGGCTTTTTTGCGAATTCCGGCAGTGTCGATAAGGCGAATTTTTTGGCCTTTAAATTCGTAATCAATGGCGATTGCGTCGCGTGTGATGCCAGCTTCAGGGCCGGTGATCATGCGATCTTCACCTAAAATTCTGTTTAAAAAAGTTGATTTACCAGCGTTGGGGCGGCCAACAATTGCAATTTGTAGTGCAGATTTTTCGTCCATTTTATTTGCAATATCAGCAAAGTTTTTTTCGTATTCTTCGATTTCGGGTGCGATTTTTTCGTAAAGGTCGCCAAAGCCTAATTTGTGTTCCGCCGAGATTGCTGTAGGTTTACCAAAACCTAATTTGTAATATTCGCTGCCAAAAGATTCTTCATTTAGGTTTTCACATTTATTGGCAAGTAGGACAGTTTTCTTGTTTAATTTTCTCAGCCACTGCGCGAAATAAAAATCTTGGTTGGTCACACCTTCTTTGTGATCAACCACGAACAAGCACATATCGGCATCAGCAACCGCGGCTTCGGTTTGTTCAACCATTCTTTTTTCTAAAGATTTGTCGGTGATTTGGTTTTCAAGTCCGGCAGTGTCGATCACCATAAACTCAAGTGGCCCTAGTTTGGCGCGTGATTCTTTACGATCGCGAGTAACTCCCGGAGTGTCGTCAGTGATGGCAAAACTTCTGCCAACTAGCTTATTAAATAGCGTAGATTTTCCGACGTTAGGACGACCAATAATTGCGATTTTGAACATGATTTTGAGATATGAAAATGAAGGTGAGGGTAGTTTAGCTTGGCTAAATTTCTTGTTCAAGAAGTGATAAAATTTGTTTGACTTAGAAAAATACTGTCGTGTATACATTACAAAATAATGTTAAAACTTCACCACAGTTATTATGATTCTTATTCCAAGAAGTATCTCTTATTACAAAAGTCGTAACAACAAAATGCCCTTTATGGATTGGATTAGCAATCTAGATCCCTCAACGAAGGAGGTAGTTTACGAGAGGATAGAAAAAGTTAAAGTTGGTTATTTTGGTGATTATAAAAATCTTGGTGATGGTGTGTTTGAGCTCAGAATAAATTTTGGATCTGGTTACAGAATATATTATGCAGTGAATGGCAAAGATATAATTCTTCTGCTTTGTGCTGGTAACAAAGATACTCAGAGTAGAGATGTTAAAAAAGCAAAATTTTTTTGGGAGGAATATAAGAATGCAAAAAAAGATTAGAAAAAAAAGAGAATT
>DENL01000003.1 GCA_002359655.1 Rickettsiales bacterium UBA2645
AGGGGAGGGTGATTAGATCGAGTATTTTGACCGCGACTAAATTAAATCAAAAAGATTCTTAATCGTAGTTGGTACGAAAGATGAGATTTTGTTGGTGGTGAAGGTGGCTTCGCGGTCACCTTTTTTCTTGATGTATTGGTAGCGGATTCCAAACAATCCTCCGCCCTCGCCGCCTGTCAACAATCCGACAACATTGCCAATAATTGGAATATTACCAATACCAAAAAGATTATTGATGATGAATCCCGGAACGATCATGCCTCTGATTTCGTAGGTATCATTTTTCAAATCGATTTTGCCTTTGGCGGTGATGCCGATTTTGTAGTTATTGGCAATGAGTGATTTGATGTCCAAAATTTGATTGCTCAGAGAAACTTCTAACTTCATCGAGTCAAAAATTGTTTTGTTATTAGAGAATATTTTATCGCGCACTTTTGAAAAAAGATCATTGCTGGCAAGGCGTTTCACAGCAGGATTTTCGTAGATTACGATACTGTTTTTAAAATCAATCACACCTTCCAAAACTGCTTGTTGATTTATGATTTTATTTTTCAGTTTGATGTGAGCATTGCCGCCAGCAACAATATTTGAAATGCCCAATGCTTCAGCCAAATAACCAACATCAGTGATTTGTCCGTCAATTGTGGTAAAGTTTTCTTCAGATTTTTTAACAAGTTGTAAATTCAGAGATTCTGATTTTTTGTTGTAATTTCCTTTCAAATTGCCGCTGTAGCAAAATTGTTTGACGCATTTCAAGCCAAAATAAAAAGATCTGATCGACTTTGAGTTGGCCAATAAAAGATTGTCCAAAGCGATTTGAATTGTTGAGCTGTCAATTTTATCATCGTTTTCAGGAAGCTTGAGAAGCTTGTTTTGAATGAATGGCGCCAAATCCAAAACTTGGCCGCGAATTGATATTTTTTGTTTGGTTTTTTTGTCGGTAAAATAGTTCAAAGAAAAAGAATTTCTTCCAAAGTTTTCATTTTTTAAATCAAGACTGGTCAACGCCAAAGGAGCCGTTTCAAGGAAAGCTTCGCCAGAAATTTTTGCTGAGACGATTTGAGTTTTATTTCCTACTTTAACTTGCTCTTTTTTTGACAAGACGATGTTTTTTAGCTGCAGCGTTTTTGGTCGCGGAAATGAAATTACTAAATTTAAATAACCTTCAGCGTCAGATTTTTTTGTAATGCTGAAGTCTTTGATATTGAGCTCTGCAGAACTTAAATTGATTGAAGTAACAAAGTTTTCACTGCCCAAATCTTTTTTAACTGCAGCGGTAATTGCACCATTAACATAATCATTTCGAAGTCCTGTAATTGAGGAATTAACCGCAATGTAAGTGTGTTTCAACGAGATCTGATCATGAAGCGGAATTCTGATATCGAAATTATTTTGTGAATTGCCGTTTAAATATTTTTTAACTTGGGCGCAAAATTTTGAACTATTATTATCAGCGTGTTTCAAAGAGTCGGAGGCATCGCCTTTGGATTTTCCTAGAATTTTTAGCATGGTGGTTGGTGCAGAAAAATCATCGATTATAACTTTTGAATCGTAAATTTTACTGCCCAAAACATCAGCGGATAAAATAGCGATATCCATGCCTTTTTTAGTGAATTTTGCTAAACCATTAATATTTGTGATCTCAGGGAAATCGTCACTATATTTCAAATCAAGATCAGAAAAAATTAGCTCAGAATTAATTTTTTCCAAAGCAGTTACACCATTATTTTTAATAAGAGAAAATTGCGCGTAAGCGTCGCTGATCATGCCGTTTGTAATGTGCGCAATGACCCAATTTTTGATACCGTGATCATGCAGAAAAACTGGCCAGAGTTTTTCTACCTCATTAGTTGGAGCATCTTTTAGTTTAATGTGAAAATCAAAACGAGAATTTTGCCAATCTTTTAAGTTAGAGATCAGCAAAGACATGTTAAATTTTGTTTTGTGAGTCAGCGAATTTAAATCAGAAATATCAGCATCTTCGTGCAAATAAAAATCTGTTTTGATTTCAGATAAATCCAAAATTCCTAAACCTTCGTCATATTCGCCTTTCAGAGTAAAATCTGAGAAAAACATTTTTTCTTGAAAAAGTTTTGGCAGATAAAAGCTGCCTTTTTTTGCATCGATTTTGAAAGTCAGATTATGAAATTTTCCGCCGTCAACAATAAAAGAAAATCCAGCATTTAAGTTAGCTTCGATTTGTTGTAAAACATTGGTTTCATGAGTTAAATCAGCAATTGAGTTGGGAGAAAAATTAGCCAGAAACAAATCGCATTTTAAAACATTATAGCCGCCTAAATTGCATGAAGAATTGATATCGACACTATTTTCTGACTTCGAGAAACCAATTTTATTTGTGGAAGAAATGTAAAGAATATTGTCTTTGGTAAAAGTGCGAATCTGTGATTTTTTAATCAAAATTTCTCTGCTTTCATTTTCACTTTTGAAAATCAATTTGGCATTTTCAATCTCAAAAATTTTAGTTAAGAGTTTTTCGTTTTTCATTGTTGCTAAAGCTGCAACCATTAGCTCTATTTGCTTTGCATTCGAAGCATCTTCAGTTGCAGCATTTGTAGTTTTTAAAAAATCACTAACGACTATTTCAGGATTAGAAATTTTTATTGTTCTTGGAATAAAACTAGAATGGATAATATTGAGCAGAGAAAATTCGGCTTCAGCTTTGGGGATCAAAAATTCTTGGTTTTTGCTTTCAGATTCTGTTTTTAAAGCAGAGTTTTGATTAAAAATTCTCAAATTATTAACGCTGACTTTTAAAGTGCCGTAACGAGTGAAGCTAATGTAAGCCTCTTCAAGTGTGACTTTATCGCCATAATTTTTTTTGAGCTGCTCGCGGATTTCTTTGGTAACAAAAGGAAAGGATTTTGGCGTTGTTGAAACCAAAATTACAAAGTAAGCCAAAATAATTGAGAGAGTAAGAAGAAGCGCAAAACTAACCTTGTAAAAAGCATCGATTTTTTTCTTGATTTTTTTCGCTACAATTTTGACATCTCGCTCAATCTCATGAGCAATGTCTTCTATTTTGCCTTCAACTTTTTTTTCAAAGTTTTTGATTCCCTCGCCAATTTCATGCGGAAAATTATGCGAGGTTTTTTTTGTTTTGTGGGATTTTTTTCTAAACATTTGGCAAAAGGATCAAAATTCCCCTATTTGATTAAACGATATTTTGGAATTATTATCACCAAGCTTTTTTCTTTGTTATCGATGACTTTGAAGAGAAAATTTTGTTTGCTTAAAATGTTATTGATCTGCTCTTCATCAACTTTGGTTTTGAAATTTGCAACTTCGCCATCAGTTTTTAAATAAAAAATTAGCGCCATTTGATCAAGGTGATCAATCATGATATCAATGTTGATTTTTATGCTTTGATCAATTTTTAAAAGTGCAGAAATAATTCTTCTTAAAGCATCAATTAAGATTAATTTATCGGCTTTAATTTTTGGTAAAGCGTCTTTTTCAAAAGGAACTTCAACCACTACTTTACCTTGAATTTGCTGGCTCAAGCCGTTTCTGAATTCATTTAAAAAATCAAACATCGAAAAAATTTCTTCGTCAGAATTCAACTTAGCATCGATAACGCTTTCATCAAGCGAGTTAATAATGGCGCTTCTAAGTTTTGTAGCGTTGAGATAAATACGATTGATATCGTCAATTGTGCGATTGCTGTAAAAATCTCCGTAAGGGCCAGTTTTCAGAATTGCAGCAGTTTGGGTTATCACATCTAAATAAGAGAAAAGTTCAGACGGTAAAACCAGTGAAACCTGATTTTTGATATTTTTGATATTACGATTTTGTACTTCTTGGACCTTCAAAGCGTTAGAAGTTTTTTCTTTAACTTTGGCAATCATCAAATCGAAGTCGATTGGCTTAACCAAATAGTCATTTGCTGATAATCCAACACCTTTAATGATATTATCTTTTTGCCCTAAAGCAGTTAGGAAAATAAATGGAACAGTATTGTTTTTTACATTACGACTTCCACGAACCATCTTGAGAAAACCATAGCCGTCAAGCTCTGGCATCATAATATCAGATATTATCAAATCTGGTTTTTCTTGAGCAAAAACTGCAAAACCTTTTTTGCCATTTTCAGCTTCAAATACTTCGAAACCTTCGTCACGCAAAATTTCAACGATGTTTTCGCGAATTTCGCTTTCATCTTCAACGCAGAGAATTTTTATTTTTTTATCTTCAGCCATAAATTTTAAATCAATTGGTTAAACTATTTTTGCACCTTCAAAGTTGCGTAAAATTTCATTTACAACTTCATCGCTAACTTGGTTGGCACTGTTTATTTTATTGTTTGAAGAAGCATCAAAACTCTTTTCAATCGTAGCAATTTTTTCTGCTGAAATTGGTAAAGAATTTTTTAACTGATTCAAATCAAGCAGAGCGTTATTTAAATTTGGTAGAGCAACTAAATAGCAGATTCTGGCCAATAACATTTCACAAGCCATTTTTGGCGTGGAAGAAAAGTTAATTTCAGAATTGCCTTTAAGCAACATTTGCCAAATTCGCGCTAAAGCAGCGAAAGAGATTTTTTCAGCAATCTGGAAGATTTTTTCTTGTTGAAATTTTGAATATCCTTCCAGTTTATAATTTTTAACCAACTTTACGGAAGTGGTTTTGTTGACGATTTCCATCAAGTCAGCCAGCAGCTGCGAAATATCTGACGAGTAAGAATAAAATTGTGAAAATTTTTCTAAAGCTTGTGAAAAATCACCAAGCAAAATTGCTTCAAAAAGCTCGATCACTTTGGCTTTATCATTTAAACCTAGCATTTTTTCGACTATTTCAGCCGGTAAAAATTTTTGATGATTATTGCTAGAAAGTGCTTGATCAAGCAGCGACAGAGAATCGCGTACAGAGCCTTCAGAAATTTTAGCAATTAAATCCAAAGCTTGCTCTTCAGCTGCAATATTTTCTTTGCTTAAAATATTTTTTAGGTGCTGAGAAATTTCTGCCTCATCCAAACGGCGTAAGTCAAAACGCTGACAGCGCGATAAAATTGTGATTGGAACTTTTCTGATTTCTGTTGTAGCGAAAATAAATTTAACGTGGGCTGGTGGTTCTTCTAAAGTTTTCAAAAGTGCGTTGAAGGCGCTGTTGCTTAGCATGTGCACTTCATCGATGATGTAGATTTTGTAAGTGGCCATAACTGGCGCGTAGGCAATCGAATCGATGATTTCGCGAATGTCGTCAACGCCGGTTCTGCTAGCTGCATCAATTTCAATTACATCTTGATGTTTGGAAGCACTGATCATTTTGCAATTGTCGCAAAGCCCGCAGGCTTTAGCTGTAGCGGCACTTGTTTTGTCTAAACAATTCAGAGTTTTGGCGATAATTCTGGCAGTTGTAGTTTTGCCAACGCCGCGAATTCCTGTCAAAACGTAAGCGTGATGCAGACGGTTATTTTTAATGGCGTTGCTCAGAGTTGTAACCAAAACCTCTTGTCCGACTAGCTCATCAAAATTTTGCGGACGATATTTACGAGCAAGTACAAGATAAGAATTTATCGTCATCAGTAGCGCTAAGAAAGAGGATTCAAAACCAAGAAGGCGGGCGGAAATAGCATGACCCAACTTGACAAATTATGAGCTGCTTTCTTTCGAATCTGACCCGCTTAAAGAGCAAATCGCCCACACTATTTCCGAAAAAAATATTCTGGCAGAATGAAGAAATTATCAAGCAGAAGTTTTTTTGATGATTGCAACTTTTGATGCGTAAAAAACTGATCTAATTACCATCCCATTGTTTTGGATTCGGTATTTTGTAAGGGGATTTATTATTAATATTCTTGCCAAGTTAAATTTTTTTGAAGTGAAAAAATTTTACTGCTTATTGGATCTAAACAAAAAATATGAACCCAGCTATTACCAAAAAGTTTTTGCAAAATTTCGTTTTTATAAATCGCTTTATCAATTAGTTCTGTTGGAGCGTGAACTAATGTTGTTAGTCTTAATGGTTGGTGATAGGATTGATTGTCTTTGCTAAAAACTGATTGTAGAGGAAGCCCATGCATCAAGTCACTTGCGTTTCCTTGCATCACACCAATTTTTCCAACAATATTTTGAGTTATTTTACTGCCACTTCCGTAAGCAACATTGTTTATTGTTGAAAATAAATATTGGCTGTTAATCCACTGCGCAACAACCATTGGTGCGGTTAAAATTAAATTTAGAGAGCTTCCATCAATATCTTGCTGCCAGTCATAAGAGTGAAGAAACGATCTGCCGTCAAGATCAATATTTTTTGTTAAGTCGCGTTTCGCAACAATAAAAGAAGCGTTGCGTGCTAATCCCCATTCGGGGCGAGTTTCTGCCCAATTTACGCTGCGTTTTTCAACATGACTGACAGAATCTTTCTCGGATAACTTCTCGCCCATTTTACCTGAGCGCCATTTGCTGTTTGATTTTTGGGCGGCCTTGAGATCAAGTTTTAATTTTTCTAAATCGAAATTTTTTTCTTCAACGTAAAGCTCAATATCGTCAGTTGTAGTATTGTGCTGTGCCGCGATAAATTTAGTTTGAGCAGGAATTGATATAGAGTTAATAGCCAGTCTTTTGCGAACCTCTTTATTGTTGAGAATTGCAGCTAATATTTTCGCATTACTTCCGCCGTGACGGCCTCCGCAAGCTCCACAATCAAGAGCTGTCGCATAAGCATTATTTTCTGTTGTGCTACCATGTCCGCATAAAACAACGATTGGAGCAAAGTCAGAAGTAAGACCTATTGTTGTTAAAGCTCCCTTCGCATAAGCCAACTGATCTTCTAAACTTAAATCCTCAAGAGAAGGATTGGTTTTTGAAGTTTGCTTCAGCTGATCATTTAATTTTTGCTTTATCTTATTGGCAGCTTTTGGCGCAAGGCTGTGGAAAGTCATCCAACCTCCGCTCCACACTCCAATTGCTTCTGCCAAAACAAATGGTGTTGTGAATCCATATTTAAGAGATTGGTAGAATTTTTTTACCACGCCAAATTTTTTGAATCTCGCAATCTCTTTTTGTAATTGCAGCTCTGAGCATGAAGATTTTTCAACTATCTTGTGCTGCGGTTTTAATAAAACTGGGCAAGAAGAATAAGATTCTTTAGTAATTTTATTTTCTATTTTTACTGGAATTCCAAAAAATCCAGCAAATCCAAAAGTTTCGTAATTTCCTTTTGATTCTAAGGCGCGACGCATTGGCTCTGAGCGAACATCAATGCAGAAAATAAATTGCGCGTCGGGAGTTTTTGTATTTTTTTCTGATTTAGATTTTGATGAGATAAGCAGCTTTTGAACTAAATCTTTTTGGTAAATTTTTTCATTTTTTTCTATTTCAGCTATTTCTGATTTTATTTCTGGCGCAATTTTTTCATGCCAAGAAAACAAATTTTTTGCATCATCCCAAATCAAAAGAGTTATCGCTAATCTTACGGCCAGATAGTCAATTTGGTTATTATCATTTTTTGCATCATCACATTTCCACTCGCCAAGATATTTCACATAAGAAGCCCAGCCAGATAAAGTTGTTAGCATTAGCGTGAGCAATTTTTCTTGCTTGTTTTTTTCGACATTTAACTCACTTAGACAGTAAGCTATTGCCTCTTCTGCTAAGTTTGGCAGCAAACTTATTTGTTTAATTTTAGCAGCAGAATTTTTGTGTAATCTGTTATCAAATTGAGCAAGTGGCAACCAAGATCTATAAAATCCTAAATGACGATTTGGCATTTTGATTGTTGCCTGACCTTGATCAAAAAAAGCCTGACACCATTTGATGGTTTGACGATTTATCTCTTCAATTTCTTTAGGTAAATTTTCTTGTTCAAAATAAGCTGAAGCTTTTTTTAAAGCTTCTTTGAAAGGCAAATTTTCAAACCCTTGTAGAGGATTACAGGCAATCAGATTTTCTAGTGGCCAGAACGGAGCGATATTTTTCCAAGCAGATTTTGATAGCTCTGTGATAACTTGATTTTGCTGTGCAATTTTAAGCGGATTTTCCATATCTCTCCTATAATTTATATTGATTACGATTAGCCGTAATAGTGCTTGAAGCTGGTTGGCTGGCGTTTAGTGCTTTTACATAAAACTTTGTCATCAAGTGTGACATTTTTTGCTTGGGATTGTGAATAAAAAGCCGCCCCAACCACAATGAAATGAAGATGAAAATCGCTAATAGATGAAAGGCATTGAGAGTTTGAGGATTATGGAGTTCAGATGTTGAAAATTGAGATTCGATTATGCGAATACTACCACCATATAAAATTCCTGCTACTGAGGTTAAGATAATTGCTATTGGTAAATTTATCACAGGCTTTTCTCTTAGGACGTTCAATGCTAAGTGAGTCGCGGCAATAAATGCAGCCGTAAACAGCACGCTGTTGCTATTAGCTAAGAGTAAATTTTTATTTGCGATCGCAGAAAAACTCAAAATCCCAAATATTCCACAAATTAAAGCTGAGACAAAAGAGGCAAAACTTGGTGGATAACTAAGATCAAATTTCTTTTCTTGCGCCGCCGCACCAGAAGTTAGAAAGAGATAAGATTTAAAGCAGCCATGCCAAAATAAGTGCGCTATTGCTGCAGGAAATAATCCAAGGCCACATTGCGCCAGCATAAATCCCATCTGTCCTATTGTTGAGCAAGCGAGCATGCTTTTAACATTGCTTTGTATTAACTTCCAAAATGTTCCAACCAAAGCTGTCGTGATTCCGATGACAAAAATTAGAGTCAGAATTTTTGGCGAGTTAAAATAAAGTGGCGCAAAGCGTGCTAGTAAAATTCCACCACCATTTACAAGGCCAGCATGCATCAATGCTGATACTGGAGTTGGAGAATTAAGCGAGCTAGTCAACCAAGAATTAAATGGATAGATTGCTGATTGCGTCATCGCTGCAAACAAGATTAACAACAAAGCGATTATTGGCTGTATTTGATCTTCATACTCAAAAGCTAGTATAGATTGAATTGAAGTCTGACCTGTTTGATGAGATAGCAAAACTAATCCAAGGCTCAAGAAGCAAAGTCCAATCAGAAAATTTTTTGCTGCTAATTTTCCAGATGCAAAAGCCGATTTCCAATTTGATTTGTGAATCATCATCACGACCAAGATTGTATTACTTAAGGACCAAGAAGTCAGAAAAAGAAAGATGTTGTCAGACGATACGGTTATTATTACCGATATAATAATTAGAGGAAGTGTGAAGAAAAAAAGATTATATCTAGAATCACCTTTTAGATATTGTTTTGCAAAAAGTGCTACAACCAATCCAATAAAAATGATTAGAAATATTATAACTTTTGCCAAACCATCGATGTAAAAAAGAGAGCTCATACTTTACTTAGCAAATTTAATTATTAGAAAATTTTATATTGACTGTTAATCACATAAGTTTTTCTCGCTATAAAAGTAAAACTCATAATTCTTATAACTAATATTAAAAAATCTTATGGCTATCGACACTATATCTGCACAATGTTTTATTGCAGTTGCCGACACTGGAAGTTTTACGAAAGCGGCAAGTCGCGTTGGCAGAACTCAATCAGCGGTTAGTCAACAAATTGCTAAATTGGAAAACTTTGTTGGAAAGCAGCTTTTTGTGAGAGGAAAAATATTTTCCTTAACCAATGAAGGTGAGATTTTTTTAGGATATATAAGGCAGATATTTGCTCTGCACCGTGAAGCAATAGATTGCTTTAAAGAGCCTGAGCTGAAAGGAGAAGTTAGATTTGGTGTGCCAGAAGATTTTGCCAGCGTGTTTCTTTACGATGTTTTACGAGAATTTTCTCAAATACATCCTAAAATTTTGCTTAATATAGAATGTGATCTGACTCTTAATTTATACGAAAAGTTTAAGCATAAAGAGTTTGATCTGGTGGTTGTTAAAATGAAACCACCACACAAATTTAAAAATGAGTTAGAATTGCTTTCAGAAAAACTTGAATGGGCAGGAGATTCCAGATTAGTAAAAAAAGGTGAGGCAATTCCTTTAATTCTTTCACCAAAACCTTGCCTTTACCGTGAAAAAGCAATAGCTGCTCTTGATAAAAAAAGAATTAAATGGCGTTTAGCTTTTTCCAGCAACAGCTATGCGGGTAAAATAGCAGCCCTGCGAGCTGGGCTTGGAATTACAGTTTTTCCACACACAATTATTCCGTCAGAAATTAAAATCATTAGATCTCCTATTCTGCCAGAACTAAAAGATAGCCATTTTTCTTTACTTAAACATAAAAATGACAAAGCGGCAGTAAATTCGTTTGAAGAGTTCGTCATAAAGAATCTAAAATAAAAACTGATTTTTTGTAATTTTTTAGTGTAATTTGCCTATAGGCTTGGCGCCTTGATTTTAAAGGGTTGAAGATAGTTTCTCTGAATTTTGAACACGTGTTCAAAATTCAGTTTTTTTGTCATTAAATTTGCAATTTAAATCGTTCTTATCCAGCAACTTACGCGTAAAAAACTTAGCCAAATATGTGCTTCATTTTTTCTTCTAAGGCTAGAAAAGAAAATTTTGTTTTCAGGCGAGAAAAAGAATTTTCAACCAAAGCATCAAGCAATTGTGGATTTTCTGATATTTCAAGGACAACTTCAGCAATCCTTTGATCAAGGCTTTCTACAGGTTTTAAGGCAATAATTATTCCGTCAACTTTATCGCGTAAAATTTCTTTCGATCCGTCAGTATCGGTGGCAATTATTGGTTTGCGATATTTTATGGCCTCAAGCAAAACAAGGCCAAAAGTTTCGTTATCAGAAGCGCTGCAAAATATGTCGATTGACTGAAAAAATTCTTTTTTATTTTTAACCCAGCCACAAAATTCGATTTGTTTTTCCAGATTTAATTTTTGGGTCAAGATCCGCAAATCTTTTTCGAAAGGCCCAGAGCCAGCAATCCTTAGAATAAATTTTTGTTTCGGATTTTTATTCGTTGCTATTTTTTGCAACTTCTCGATCGCTTTAATTAGATGATCAAAACCTTTTTTATCGTCAATTCTGGCCATGGCGCCAAGTGTGATCACGGCTTGTTTTTGTAAATTTACTCTTGGCGCAACTGTGATCGCATCATTCAAATCAACAGCATTTGGAATGACAAAGCTGCTGTCTTCTTTTTGACCAAGATCAATAGTGCGATGAAAAATTTCACGATTAACCGAGAAAATTAAATCAGCACCAATTGAGCGCTTAACATTCATGCTGTGATTGACCGCGATGAGAAAAATTTTGTGATTGGGAAATTTTTTAATCGCTTTTTTTGCCAGAACCACCGATCTGCCAACATGCGCTATTACTGACATTGGGCTGAAATCTTGCAGAATTTTTTTTAGCTCTTTGATGGCAAAAATGTCGTAATCACCAAAGCGATTTGAGATTTTTTTAACTTCGATTCCAAGAAAGGAGATTTGATCGGCATAAGGCGCATCTTCTTTGACGATTGCCAGAACTTCGTGGCCTAAATTTTTTAAAACAACAAGGTAATCGACAAAAACTTGCTCAGCACCACCATTTTGCGAAGTAAGAATGATGTTGAGGATTTTCATTATTTTATTTTTTTATTTCATCAGACTTAAGGTCAGAAACTACAGGATAAAGACCACCAAGCACCGCAATCAAAAAACCTAAAGCGCCTTCTTTGTAACCTCTTTTAAAGAAGAAAGATTTTACGAATCTAAATTTAAAAGAAATTATTGCTTTTAGTAAGTTAGTTGAAGATTTTTTATTTCTAGCGAGATCATTAGCGCGCCATCTAGTGTAGCGATTAAAGCGGTTGAGTAAATCAGTGATGTCATCATCAACCAAATGAATTATCGGATTTTGTAAATATTTTATTTCACAATTAAGATCGGCTGTCGGATGAATTTCTTTATCTTCGTGATATTTCTTTGATCCTAAATAATGAATAGTTTGACGAGCTTTAACGCCGAGAGTGCGAGGCCAGCCATATTCTACGTGGCGATCTCCAATGTAGTTAGCAATTGGCACAATAAAAGCGCAGGGCTTGCTGTCTTTTGTCGCTTGCATAATTTCTGCAGCTAATTCTGGAGAAATTCTTTCATCGGCATCTATTTCTAAAATCCAATCAGATGTTGCAGCTTTATTAGCAACGTTGCGGCGCGCGCCTTCAAGATTCCACGAACCTTCTATTATTTTGTCGGTAAATTGTTGTACGATTTCTTTTGTTGAATCGGTGCATTTATCAAGCACAACTACGATCTCATCAACAAAGGAAAGACTCTTCAGGCAATCTTTAATTTTCTTTTCTTCATTATGCGCAACAACTACAGCAGAAATTTTATTCATGGATATTTGTTAATTTAATTTAGTGATGAATTGGTCTGGACAGTTATTGGTTTTCAGAATTGACTTGCTATCTTGCGAAAGATAGATTTTTTTCCATGCAATTGTCAAAAAGAAAATTCATCAAAACTGCTTTACTATCATCAGCTCTATTTTTTAGCGCCTGTAGAACTAGTTTCTCAAGCTTAAGAAAAAACGAGGGCGGTTCTCTATTACCCAAAACTAACAATAAAAGAGGTTCATCTATGCCATTTGAATTACCAAAACTACCTTATGAAAGAAACTCCTTAGCACCTCACATCTCTGAGAACACTATAAATTTCCACTACGGTAAACATCACCAAGCTTACGTAACCAATCTTAATAACCTTGTAAACGGCACTGATTTAGCCAACAAATCTTTGGAAGAAATCATCAAAATTTCTCACTCTGATAAAAGCAAAGCTGGCATATTCAACAATGCAGCACAAGTTTGGAATCATACTTTTTATTGGCACTCAATGAAACCAAATGGTGGCGGTAAACCATCAAAAGAAGTTTTAGCAAGAATTGAAGCTGACTTTGGTTCTTACGAAAATTTTGTTACCGAATTTAAAAACGCTGGTGCAACTCAGTTTGGTTCGGGTTGGGCTTGGTTGGTTCTTGAAAATGGTAAATTAAAAGTTACTAAAACTGGCAATGCCGAAACCCCAATCACAACTTCAGCAAAACCTTTGATGACAATGGATGTTTGGGAACATGCTTATTACTTAGACTTTCAAAACGCCCGTCCAACTTACATCGATACCTTCTTGAATCACTTGGTTAATTGGGATTTTGTTGCTCAAAATTTAAAATAATTTGCCCTAATGCGTACAGCTACAATAAAACGCGACACCAAAGAAACTAAAATCAAAGTCGAAGTTAATCTTGATGGAACTGGTAAATATAAGGTTGAAACTGGCATTGGTTTTCTAAATCACATGATCGAACAACTTTCTCACCACAGTTTGATTGATATTCATTTAGAAGTTAAAGGCGATCTACACATCGATTTTCATCACACCACTGAAGACTCTGCCTTGGCAGTTGGTGAAGCCATCAAACAAGCTTTGGGTGATAAAAAAGGTATCACGCGTTTTGGTCATTCTTACGTTCCAATGGACGAAACACTAAGTCGCGCCGTAATTGATTTATCTGGTCGCGCTTATCCAATTTTTAATTGCGAATTTAAACGCGATAAAATTGGCGAAATGGACTGTGAACTTTTCCGCGAATGGTTCCACGCTTTTGCCCAAAGCTGTGGATGCAATCTGCATATTGAAAATCTCTACGGTGTTAATAATCACCATATTGTCGAATCTTGCTTCAAAGCTTTGGCAAGAGCGCTTCGCGAAGCAATAACAATTGATGAAAGAAAAAAAGATGCCATCAATTCTACAAAAGGTGTTTTATAAATAATGTCTCTTTTAAAAAAAATCGCGCAGAATACAAAAGCTCGTAAACCAGTAATTTACGGAGTTTCTAGCACTGTTTTAACTGACGAAGAAAAATATTTCTTTTCTAAAAATGGTGCGCTGGGATTTATTATTTTTGGTCGCAACATTGAAAATAAATCACAGTTAAAAAAATTAACCGACTCGCTTCGCGAAATTATGGAAGGCGAAGTTTTAATTTTGATCGATCAAGAAGGCGGTCGTGTTGCTCGCCTGAAAGAGCCGCATTGGAAAAAATACCCAGCAGGACAATATTTTGCTGATCTTTATCAAACAAACAAAGATCAAGCTGGCGAAGAGTTATTTAAAAATTTCCAAGAGATTGGTCGTGATTTAACAGAAATGGGAATCAATGTTGATTGCGCTCCAGTTCTGGATATTTTAACCGATAAAACTCATCGAGTTATTGGTGATCGCGCCTACGGCAAAGACGCTAAACAAGTTGCTGATTTAGGAAAAAAAGTTTGTGAAGGTTTGTTGTCACAAAATGTTTATCCAGTTATCAAACATATTCCGGGACACGGCCTTGGAACTTCTGACAGCCACTTAGAATTACCAATTGTTGACGCTTCTTTGGAAGAATTAAGAGCCAGCGACTTCTTGCCTTTTCAAGAATTACGCCAACAAAAATTCGCCATGACTGCTCATATTTTATTTAGCGCTATCGACAAAGATAATTGTGCCACGGTTTCTAAAAATGCTGTAAGAATAATCCGCGATGAAATCGGCTTTAAAAATATTTTGATGAGTGACGATGTTTCAATGAAGGCCTTAAAAGGCACTTTCTTTGAAAAATCACAAGCCATCTTAGAAGCCGGTTGCGACATTGTTTTGCATTGCAACGGCAAGATGGAAGAAATGGCAGAAATCAATTCTGCTTTACCAAATTTAAGCGACGATTTTCGTAATAAATTTATAAAATAATGACGAACTACTTACATAAAAACGATCTGCCCTCAGACATTGAAATAGGAAATGTGGTAGCAATTGATTCTGAAACTATGGGTCTGAATATTTTTCGTGATCGTCTGTGCTTAGTGCAAATTTCTTCTGGTGACGGTAATGCTCATTTAGTAAATTTTGCACAAGGAAATTACAACGCACCAAATCTGCGCAAAATTTTAGCCAACGATAAAATCCAAAAAATATTTCACTTTGCCCGCTTTGATTTAGCGGCTTTGCAATTTTATTTAAAAGTGGAAGTGAAGAATATTTATTGCACAAAAATCGCTTCAAAACTTGTACGCACTTACACTGATTCACATGGCCTTAAAGCTCTTTGTGAAGAGTTGCTAAGCGTTGAGCTTTCTAAAAAACAACAAACTTCTGATTGGGGAAATTCGCAAATCAGTGATAAACAGATTGATTATGCCGCTTCTGACGTTTTGCATTTGCACAAATTGAAAGCAAAACTTGATGAAATGCTAATCAGAGAAGACCGTATGAATATTTTTCAGGCTTGTTTAGAATTTCTGCCAGCTCGCGTCAAACTTGATTTGCAAGGCTTTGGCTCTGCTGATATTTTTGCTCACTAGTACATTCTTTCGTGAGAAGATTTTCCACGAAAAATATAATAAGAATAAATGGTGTAAACCAAAATTACTGGCAAGGTGACGACTAATCCCACAAACAAAAATGATAAAGATTCTGGCGCAGCAGCAACTTTTGAAAAAGGAACTTCATAAGGCAAGACATAAGGAAATAAAGTCACGGCAATTCCAAAGTAGCACAAAGTAAACAGCAAAATTGTCAGCACAAAGGGTTGAACTTCTTTTTTATTTAAGAGCGCTTTGATCAAAAAGAAAAAAGTCAACAAGGTTAAAAGCGGAATTGGACTTAAGTAAAAAATATTGGGCAGCGAAAACCATCTAAACAAAATTTTCTGATTCAAAAGTGGTGTCCAAGCACTGACTAAGAGAATAAAAAATCCAACAAAAACCAAAGCATAAAATGCGCTCTGACGTGCCCAATCATGAGTTCTTCCGTGAGTTTTCATAATTAACCAAGTGCTACCAATAAGTGCGTAGCCAAAAATCAGAGCAACTCCTGTCATTAAAGCAAAACCGTTAAACCAGCCTAAATAGTTTTTCACACAACATTCTAAACCAGAAACAAAACAGCCAAGCATTACGCCTTGAAAAAAAGTGGCGATTAATGAACCGAAGTGAAAAGAATAATCCCAGATTTTTTGCTCGTTTTTTGATGTGGTTTTAAAGCGAAATTCAAAAGCTACGCCACGCAAAATCAATCCTAAAAGCATCAGAGTAATTGGTATGTAAAGAGCTGGCATAATTATTGAATAAGCGATCGGAAAAGCAGCAAAAAGCGCAGAACCTCCCATCACTAACCAAGTTTCATTGCCATCCCAAAATGGTGCGACAGAGTTCATCATTTTGCTGCGACATTCATCCGAAGGTGCGAAAGGAAATAAAATGCCAACTCCCAAATCAAATCCGTCGAGCAAAACATAAAGAAAAATTGCCAGAGCAATCACCCCAACAAAGACTAAAGGCAAGTCAATAAAGGCAGAAATATTGAACATAATTTTATTAATTTAACTTGTCTAAAAACCTTTTCTGATCAAACGCAAAATATAGAAAGTTGCGGCACCAAAAATTATAAAATAGATAAAAGCAAAGCTGAGCAAAGAAAAAGTAACTTGCTCTGAAACCACAGGAGAAGCGATGTCTTTTGTGGTAACAAAACCATAAACTACGTAAGGTTGACGACCAATTTCAGTAACAAACCAACCAGCAAGCAGCGCAATAAAGCCGCTTGGCGTCATTGCCATACACCAAAATTGAAACCATTTGCTGTTAAATAATTTTTTTCTGAAATTGAGAAATACTGCTAAAACTCCGGTTGTGAGCATCATCATTGCAATTGCAACCATAACGCGGAAGCTGAAAAATACTGGTGCAACTGGCGGTCTTTCGTTTTTTGCAACCGACTTCAAACCATAAATTTTTGCATTGGCATCGTGTTTTAAAATCAAGCTGGCCAATTTAGGAATTTTTATGGCGTATTTTGTGGCTTCACTTTCTTGATCAGGAAAGCCGAAAAGAGTCAGCGGTGCACCGACTTCATCTTCCCAGATTCCCTCCATCGCTGCGACTTTCATTGGCTGATATTTTAGCGTGTTCAAGCCATGCATATCACCAATCAAAATTTGTAGTGGCGCAAAAATCACGATGAATGATAAAGCCATTTTAAACATTACTTTGGCATGATGAGCCGATTTTTTCTTCCACAAAAACCAAGCAGAAATTCCGCAGACTACAAAGGCGCAAGTTAAATAAGCTGCAACAACCATGTGAGTGAAGCGATATGGAAAAGAGGGATTGAAAATAGTTTTTAGCCAATCGGTGGAATAAAAAGTGATGTTGTAAATCATAAAACTCTGCGGCGTTTGCATCCAGCTATTAGCAGCGATAATCCAAAATGCTGAAATCAGAGTTCCAATCGCCACAATAATTGTTGAAGCAAAATGAATTTTTGGTGAAACGCGATTCCAACCAAATAGCATTATTCCTAAAAATGACGCTTCTAAAAAAAACGCCGTTAAAACTTCCATGCCAAATAAAGGGCCTAAAACATTGCCCAAACGCAGTGAAAATCCTGACCAGTTAGTACCAATTTCGTAAGAGATAACCAGACCAGAAACCACACCCATACCGAAAATAATGGCAAAAATTTTGACCCAGAATTTATAGATTTCTTTGTAAGTTTTATCTTTGGTTTTCAAATAAAGCGCTTCAACACAGGCTAAATATCCCGCAAGTCCAATGGTAAAGGCAGGGAAAATAATGTGGAAACTCATTGTGAAAGCGAACTGAATTCGCGCTAGAATTAGCGGATCAAATGTCATAAATAAATTTAATTAAATTAAACTTTTTATTTAAATGTCGCCAAAGGAGTTTTTGAAGTTGAATGTAAAAACTGCCAAAAAAATAAGCTCTCGATGCAACATCTAAAAAATGTTAACCAGCTATAACTAGATACTATCAATGAGAAGTTAGTCAAGTCAGATTTATTAGACTTGAGTAGATTAGTCGATTCAATTTGATTCTAAGATTTTGTCATCGGTAGCGACAACAACAAAATCTCAGAAAAGTTTTTTGATTTATCGGATTATTTTAGAAAATTTTCTAAAGAAGATAAAAGTTATTTATTTGGCAATATTAGCTTCAACTTCAATTACCAATTCAACATTGTCAGATACTGCAGGAACTGCGTAGTTAATTCCGAATTCTGAGCGCTTGATTGTTGCAGTTGCAGAAAAGCCAATGGTTGGTTTTTGCGTTACAACGCTAACATCAGATTTATTAAACTTTGCGTTTAAAGTAACTGGCTTGGTTACACCATGCAAAGTCAACTCACCTTCAATTTTAGCTTTATTTTTGCCAGTAACTTTAATTTTTTTGCTAACAAATTTTGTAGTCGGGAATTTTTCTGCATCAAAGAAATCAGCACTTTTTAAATGCTTATCAAACTTCGGCAAACCAGTAACCAAGCTGTCAATTTTAATAGTCACATCAACTGAAGAATTTTCTGGCTTTTTTTCGTCGAAATTAATTTCGCCAGAAACATCAGAAAATTTTCCTGACTGATTTGAAAAGCCAAAATGATTAGCAAACCAAAGCACGTAAGCGTGATTAGATTCAATTTGATATTTCACAGCTTCAGCAGAAGCATTTTGAGCAATAAAAACAGAGGCAAGAATTGCCAATGAGATTAATTTTAGTTTTTTCATTTTTTAAAATTTTTTAAGTTAGTTGTTAAAGATAGGCAGGCTTTGTGGTGAAGTTCCAAGAAATCTAATTAAGCATTTGCTTTGTAAGTCACTTTTTCAATTTCCATCGCTTTTTGATAAGATGGACGCGAAATAACGCGAGTAAAAAATGCTTTTGTTTTAGCTCCAAATTTAATTGGTTCTTTAAAAGCAAATGACCAATTAGCAATCACGGTAATTAAAATATCGGCAATCGTTATTTTATCACCGCACAAGTAATTTCTAGCGCTCAAACGCTCTTCGATTTCGTCCCAATATTTTTGGATTGCTGCAATTGAAGGTTTGTAAAGCGGATTATCTTTGGCTGCATCTCCTAAAATACGATGTTGGAAAAAACATCTTGAGTAAGCAGGATGTAGAGTTGAATTAGCAAAAGATAACCATTCCAAAGCTTCAGCGCGCTCCAAGCCAGAATTTGGCAAAAGATCACTTTTGTGTGAATCAAGAATGTAAGTCAAAATTGCTGCGCCTTCACGCAAAATAAAATTATCAATTTTTAAAACCGGCACTGCGCCGCGTGGATTAATTTTTAAAAACTCTGCCGATTTTGTTTGGCCCGCAGGAACTGAAACATTTTCCAATTCAAACTTAGCACCAACTTCAAGAAGAGCGACATGAACCGCCAAAGAGCAAGCTCCGGGAGAATAATATAATTTATACATAAAGTTAGAAATTTGATTTTTGGAGAAAAAAAATGATTAAAAGTAATCGACTTGCAAAGTAAATTCAGAGTTACTTTAATCAAGTAGGTACCTTAAAGTAACCATTAAAAAATAAAAACTGTGAGCAAAAAATCAGCCAAAAAAATTGTTAAAAACAATAAAGAAGTCGATGGGAAAATACGCTGCCCAATGCACAGATTGCTCAACATATTGAGCGGACCATGGACAAGCTATATCTTATGGCTGATCAAATCACAAGGCTCGCAAAGATTTGGTGAGCTAAAAAAACATCTACCAAAAATTTCAGCAAAAGTTTTAACACAAAGATTAAGAATGCTGGAAGAAGAAAAAATTATCAGCCGTCATCAGGAAGAAACAATTCCACCAAAAGTGACTTACAGCCTTACCAAGCGCGGCAAGCAGCTAGATAATATTCTTGATGAAATAAACAAATTAGCCAAAAAATGGTTCAATTCTTAAACAATTTTTTAGATAAATAATAATGAAAAAAATTCGCAACCCTCGCCTATTATTTCCTTTCTTTATGGCGTTGATTATGGCTTTTGTGATGTCGGGATTTATGACTTTAATCAATCGCGGTTTGATTGAAAATTTCTTTTTCGTATGGATGCACTCATTTGTTTATGCTTTCTTTGTGGCGTTTCCAACTGCTTATTTTGTAGCACCACAAGTACAAAAATTAGTAAAAAAAATCTGCGAAGCTTAAATAATAACTTCAACCAATTTTTCTTCCGCTATCAATTCAATTTTTTTGGCGTTGCAAACATTAGCTAAATCTTCGACGAATTTTTCAATGCCAACAACCCTTGCAACTCTTACCTTCTCAACAGTTGTTTTCATTGAAATATTTTTTTCTGACTTAAATTTGCGAACTTCAAAAATCACTTCCAACAATAATTTTCCATCTTCGATTAAACTTTGATCAAAAAATTTCTCATCAAGTTTTGGCCAGTTACCTCTAGCATTTATCGACTGAGTTTTAGTAAATTCTTCAGCAAAAAGTGCTGAGTAAATTTCGTCACAAATATGCGGAATAAAAGGCGCAAAAAGTTTCAGAATTGTGTTTAAACAAATTTCTAAAGCTTTGATTGCACTTTGTTGTTTAGCTTGAATTTCTGCTTTTTGTAAATCGCTAAGCTTAGTTCCAACAAGCTTTTCTGCTGCCAAACCGTAAGAGCGAACTTTGCAAATTTCTAAATAATTGTCGCAAAAATCACGCCAGAAAAATTCTTCAATTGCTTCGCGAGCTTTGGCATATTCAAACTTCTCAAACTCGGCTGTGGCGCGTTTTACGGTTTCTTGTAAACGACTCAAAATCCAAAGATCTGAAGCTTGCGTAACTTTTGCATCTTCACGCAATAATTCAAAATTCATCGAAGCAAATTTCGCGGCGTTAAAAAGTTTGGTAATTAATTTTTGGCCGATTTTAAAAACATCTTCAATGTAAGCAGTGTCAGCACCCAAATGCGAAGTTGAAGCCCAATAGCGCACAATATCTGAACCTTTTTCTTCAATCAGAGAAGTTGGAGTCACCACATTGCCTTTTGATTTACTCATTTTGGTTTTATCGGCAGCTAAGCACCAGCCCGAGATCATCAAGTTTTTCCACGGCACAGAATTTTGATGCAAAGTCGATTTTACTAAAGTGTAAAAAGCCCAAGTACGAATGATTTCATGAGCTTGTGGACGAAGATCGGCTGGGAAAAGTTTTTCGTGACGCTGTTGGTCGAAAGAAATTTCAGCAGAAATTCCTTTGCTTGAAAGTTGTGGGCTAATTGAAGAAGTCGCCCAAGTGTCCATGATGTCAGTTTCAGCTGTAACTTCTGCGCGTGAGTATCCGCGAGGCAAATCAATTGCCGGATCGCAGGGAAGTTGATCAACATCTGCAACTAAAATTTTTCCTTCTTCGCCTGCCCGCTTGGAATACCAAACTGGAAAAGCCACACCGAAAAAACGCTGGCGGCTGATACACCAATCCCATTGCAAACCATCAATCCATTGATCGATGCGCACTTTCATATATTCAGGGAACCAATTGCACTCAGCAGCTTTGGCTTTGAGCAAATCTTTTTTGTCGAGAATTTTAATAAACCATTGTGGCACTACCAGAATTTCGATTGGCACACCAGAGCGCTCGGCGCATTTCACGGCGCGTTTGATGGTTTCTTGTTTAAGTAGAATGCTCGAGTTAATACCTTCCCCTTGAGGGAGGGTCGAAGTCGCTTGCGACTTCAAGGCGGGGTTAGATTGCGATGTAACTTCAGATTCGTAACCCCTCACCGAAGGGCTTAAGCCCTTCGACTCCCCCTCAAGGGGGGAGTGATTAGATCGAGTGTTTTTTAAAGCTTCTATTATTGCTTCTTTAGCTTGTTTAATGGTTTTGCCAGCTACTAAACTTTCATAAAAATTAAAAAATATTTTCAGATCAACGCATTCGGATTTTTTTAAGTTCCATACTTCAATGATGTTTCCTTTTTGATAATCATTTGAACCAAATTCTAACTCTGTAAAATCATCAGCAAACTTAAAAGACTGATAGCAAGAAGAAATTCTGCCGTCTTTTTCGATAATTATTCTTAAATCCAAGTTATGCCTCTTCCACCATCTGATGTCAGTTTCATCACCAAAAGTACAACACATTACCGCGCCAGTTCCTTTATCGAGCTGAACTAAATCGTCAGGAATAATTTTTACTTTCACGCCAAAAAGTGGCGTGATGGCATTTTGTCCGTGGAGTTTTTTGTAGCGCTCATCTTCCGGGTGAACCATGACAGCAACGCAAGCCGGCAATAGCTCGGGACGAGTTGTCATTATTTCAAGTTTTTCGTCTGAACCTTCGATGCCAAATAAGATGTAATTCATTTGGCCTTCAACTTCTTTGTCTACAAGATCAGCTTGCGCTAGAGCGGTGCGGTCGGAAATGTCCCAGAAAACTGGTTCGAATTTTTTTTCTACTAATTTTTTATTGTAGAGATCAACAAAACTCGCTTGCGAAATTTTTTGCGATTCAGGTGAAATCGTTTGATATTTCTGCTTCCAATCAACTGACAAAGCAATTGAGTTAAAGAGAATTTCAAATTCTTTTTCCGCGTCATCAACAACTTCGCGACATTTTTTTACAAAAGATCCACGGCCATTTTCTGCCTCAAAAACTCCAGCTTTTTTTTCAATAATTTTTTCAACTAAACGCTCAGTTGGCAGGCCGTTATCGTCAAAGCCCATCGGGTAGAAAACATCTTTGCCATACATGCGCATGAAACGCGCTACGAAATCAGCCTGAGAATAAGAGAAAACATGTCCCATATGTAAAACGCCTGAAACTGTAGGAGGCGGAGTGTCGATTACAAAAGTTTGGTTTTTTGGTAAATCGTTTTTGAAAGCGAAAATTTGTTTTTCTAACCAGTGGTTTTGCCAGAATTTTTCGCGAGCTTTTGGATCATAGCGATCGGGTAGTTTTTTTTCAGACATTTTTGTTTTGTTTTTAAGAACTGGAAGGAGTCCTTTCGTTATTCGACTTCAATCACATCAACCACATATCCACCAAGATTATGGAAGTAAATTTTGCCTTTTATGACGATTGGTGCGTGATAAATTCTTTTGCCGATTGATTCGCTTTTTTCAATCTTACCGTCAAATGGCGAGACAATAAAAAGTTGGCCGTCAAAGCGTGAAATCAATAGCTTATCGCCGGCCATTATCACGCCATTGTAATTGAATTTACTTTCTGGTTTTTTCTCTTTTTTGAAATTTGGTAATTGTGAAATCCATTTTATACCGCCAGTTTTTTGGCTTATTGCCAGTATTTTATTGCCATTATCAATCACAAATAAAAATTCTCCCGCTGCCCAAAAATCAGTGATGCCAGCAATTTCTTTGCGCCATAAATAATTTCCGGTTTTTAAATCTAGCGCCATCATCAAGCCACCATTGCCAATCAGGTAAATCTTATCGCCTTTAATTACTGGAGTTGCATCAACATCGTTTAAGTAGAAATCTGAACTATTAGCTTTGTTTAAGTTTAAATCTTGTGACCAGATTAGCTCGCCAGTTTTTTTATTTATGGCGTAAATTTCTCCAGAGGAAAATGAAGCGATGATTTGATCTTTATAAAAAACTGGATCGGCCGCGCCAAGAATTGCCGTGTTGCGTAAAATTGCTGATATTGTCCATTGCAGCTCGCCGTCTTTGGCGCTCAAGGCGTAAAGTTTGTTGTCGTTAGTTGTGACAAAAACCATTTTGCCATCTGAAACTGGCGTTGAGACTGGAATTGAAGCAATATCTTTTGACCACAAAACTTTTCCGTCAGAAGCATTTACAGCAGCAATTTTATTGACTCCGGCAACGGCAAAGATTTTTTCACCAGCTTCAGATTTAGAGTAATAAATTTTTGGCGAACGATAATTTTTTAAAAACTTTTTTAAAAAGATTTGGTTTTTCCAAAGTTTTTTATGAGTTGTTAAATCGTAAGCTATTAGCTTTCCCGCGGTGTTTAGAGTATAAATTTTATCGCCATTGATAATTGGCTCAAAAACAAAATCGTCATCACCTATATTGCCAAAACCAGACCAGAAAAGCGTAGAGTCGTTTAAAGCAATTTTTTTAGTACCGCTAAAAAAACTTTTGCTGACGGAAAAATCTTTGGCAAAATTTTCTATTCTTTGATTTTGTTCGCTACTTGAGCCGTTCCAAAAGCTATTTGCTTTTTGTTTTGGCAAAATAATTTCTGCCTTCTCAAGTGCTGGATCGATTTTTATCGGATCAATAATAGCAAAGGCTGAAACCGCTTTTGTTTTGTCGTATTCTTTTTTTTTGTCCGAGCAAGAAAAAACAAAAAGCAAAGAAAAAATGATTAAGCTTTTTTGCAGAGAACAAAAAGACATTAGAAATTTATTAGTAGTTATTTTTCAGCGACATCTTCCGAAGATTGAACAACCTCAGCACTTGGATCATAACCTTTGGCAATAATTATTTTTAAGCCATCAGAAATTCTGGCTTTAATATTTTGCGGAACATCAGGATTTTTAGAAATTGAATCCAATATTGCGTAAGCTTTAGACAAATCATTTTTTCGAATATGCAGAAAAGCTTTTTGCTCAGAAATTTGGTATCTTAACTCTTTGCTGTTAGCTTCGATTTTTTCAATTCTTGTAAGAAGATTGTCTTTTTTGATTTCGTTTTCATCAGACAACCAAGTTTTGACAGCCAATAATCCGCCTAAATCTTTAATGTAAGAATCGCAACCACTGCATTGGCTGATTTTTTGGTAAATGTCTGCCGCTTCAGATTTTTTATTTTCATTAATAAGTATTGCGGCGTAACGCAAAGAAGCCAGAGACTTCACGCCGCTTGGCGCTGAAGATTGATAAATTTTTGCTAAATTTTCTTTGGCTTTATCCATATTGCCCAATTGCTGATCAATCAAAGCTTGATGGAATATTTCAGAAAATTTTGCCTGCTGTGAATTTTGATAAAAATTAAAAGCCGCAAAGCTAATAAAAGAAACCAAAACAACAGCCGCAATAGCAATAAAAACTTTACTGTTTTTGCTGAAAAATTTTTTAATTGATTCGCTTCTGGCCTCAGACTTGGCTTGGTTTATTAAGGTGTTTATTTCGTTATTGTTCGACATATTTATAAGTGAGTTAGATTAAAATAAGTTTTAGTTTGCAACACTTCTCAAACAGCAATCTAAAGTATTCTTAAGCAGATAAGCAATAGTCATTGGCCCTACTCCACCAGGAACTGGCGTTATTGCTTTTGCAATGTTTTTCACATTTTCAAAATCAACATCGCCGACTAATTTTGTTTTACCATCTTCTAAATTGACGCGGTTAATTCCAACATCAACCACAATTGTATCTTTTTTTATCATATCAGCTTTGATCAAATTTACCACGCCAGCTGCGGCAATGATGATGTCAGCTTGCAAACATTCTGCCTTTAAATCACGAGTTGAACGATTAGCAATTGTCACAGTACAGCTTTCAAGCATCAGCAATCTGGCCAAAGGACGACCAACAATATTTGAAGAGCCAATCACTAAAGTTTTCAATCCGGCCAAATTTTCACCAGCTACTGATTTAATTAAATGCAGGCAACCTTTTGGAGTGCAAGGAATTAAAGCTCCGTCGCCTCCTTGGATTTCTCCAACTGAAAGCTTGCCGACATTCACCATGTGAAATCCATCAACATCTTTGTTTGGATCGATAGTACGAATAATTTTTTTAGTATCGATATGTTTTGGCAAAGGCAATTGCACCAAAATTCCATGAATTTTTTTATCAGCGTTTAGCTCTTCAATTTTTAAAACTAACTCTTCTTCAGAGATATCCGCCGCCAGTTTAAATTGCAGCGAGTTCATGCCCACAGCGTGCGCTGCCTTTTCTTTATTACTGACATAAACTTCACTAGCCGGATCATTACCAACCAAAATCACCGCCAAACTTGGCGTTACATGATATTTTTTTTTAATCTCTTCTACTTGCTTGGCAATTTCCAGCTTTAAGGAAGCGGCAATTTCTTTGCCGTTGATGATTTTTGCGGTCATGGGATAAATCATTTTGATTTTATTTAAATCAGATTTTTTTAAACATCTTAAAAATGTTTCTTTGTTGTAAGAGCTTTACGTTCTTTTGTAGTTATTAAATTTACTGAGAGAGCAAATTTTTTCTTCAGAAAGATAGGGGAATTGATCTTGAATTGGCTTTCCCATTTCAAGCTTTGGCTCAATCAAAGTATTTTGATGCAGAATTATTTCTATCACTACCGGTCCCTTGTAATCAAAAATTTCTTTCGTGATGTTATCAAGAGATTCAACTCTAAAATATTTTATACCGTAAGCCTCAACAACTTTTCTAAAGTCAGGGGTACTATAGCCTTTTCCAGTGGCTTCATACCTACTTTCAAAATACAAATCTTGAAACTGCTTTATAATCCCATACCCGTCATTATTAAGAATAAAAAGCTTTAGATTTAGGTTATAAAAATATGCAGTTTGAAGCTCTTGTATATTCATCTGGAATGACCCATCTCCTATGAAAGCAATAACTTCTCTTTGGGGCTTGTGCAATGCTCCACCTATTGCAGCTGGAAAAGAATAAGCCATTGGAGAGTTACCTCCAGCAGTGCAAAGGACCTGATTTGTTCTGTGAAATATTTGGAAAACCCAACATAAGCTTGCCCCAGTATCAGCGATGACCACTGCATCATCGCTAATCATTTTATTAATTTTTTGAACCACCAAATAAGGTGACAAGGTATTGTTATTTTTAGAAAACTCACTTGCGTCTTTGCCAAAAAATTCTTTTTTCAAACTAGCTGCGTAATCAATCCAATCTTGGCTTGAATTAATAGAGACTAATAAAATTTCTTTAACATGTTTTAAATTTAAGTGGATGGTTTTATAGCCTTCGTGCTTATATTTTTTGAGCTCTTCGCCATCGACATCAATCACACAAACCTTAGCTACCGGAGCAAATGATTTAGGATTTCCGGAGCGTTGTCTGTTATCTAATCTACTTCCAAGAACCAACAAAGTATCGCAATTTTGCACTAAAGAATTTGCACCTCTATTGCCATAAACTCCTATCTGACCATGATAGTTTTTCATATTGTGATTGAAGTAAGTCATGCCATTCCAACTTGAAACAAAAGGAACTGATGAATTTTCTTGTAACCATTTTACCACATCATTTTCGGCACCAGCAAGACCTACGCCAGCACCGAATAGAACAACTGGTCGCTTTGAATCTTTAAAAAAGTGTAAAATTTCTTGAGAAATTTTTTGTATTTCTTGCACAGATAATTTTTTTTCTACTGGCGCATTATAAATAATCTTATCACCAACTTCTTCTTTCTGCACATTAATCGGAACATCAATCAAAACTGGTCCTTTGCGGTCAGAGATCGCAATATTATAAGCTTTTTCCAATTCTATTTTTAGTTCTTCACCGTTTTTAACCTGCACCGCATATTTTGTAATTGGCTTAACAATATCGACTATATTGGTTTCTTGAAATCCAGCTTGTCTAACTTTTGTACCAATAAAATTTGCACTTTCGCCTTGGTTAACTTGCCCAGTGATATGAAAAGTTGGTATTGAATCGAAGTAAGAACAAGCAATACCAGTAACAAGATTTGTTGCGCCAGGACCAGAAGTTGCAACCGTGACACCAACTGTGCGATCAATTCTCCACAAAGAATCTGCAGCCATTGCAGCAGCTTGCTCATGTTGAAAACAAACGTAGTCAGTATTCGGATTTCTTCCAATCGCATCAACAATAAAAGCACAGGCTCCACCCGTTACTAGAAAAAATTTATCCGAACCCCTTTGGCGAAAAAATTCCGCGATATACTCTGCCCCAATCATAGTTTTTATTGTTTAATGTTACCAAATTTTCCAAGGTGCCTTACAGCCATTCCAAAGGCTTTCTAAATGAATCTTATCGCGCTGCGTATCCATCGCATACCAGAAATCTTCATGCTTGTATGACATTAGCTGATTGGCTGCGGCTAGATTTTTTAAAGGCTGCTGCTCTAGCATCACATCATCACCATCTGGAATGTAATCGAAAATTTTTTGTGAAAAAACGAAGAATCCACCATTGATGTAATTGCCATCGCCCGAAGGTTTTTCGTGAAAATTTTTTACCGTAGTATCGTCGTCAGAAATTTCTAGAACTCCAAATCTGCCAGCTGGCTTCACTGCTGTTAGCGTTGCAGCTTTGCCGTGAACTTTGTGAAACTCGATCGTCTTGGCAATATCAACATCACAAACCCCGTCTCCGTAAGTTAGGCAGAAATTTTCTTCACCCTTTAAATAATCTTTAACTTTTTTAATGCGGGCTCCAGTCATTCTATTTTCACCAGTTTCAACCAAAGTCACTTTCCATTTTTCAGAATTATTATTGTGAATGGTATGAGTATTATTGGAAAGATCGTAAGTGACATCCGAAGTGTGACGATAGTAATTAGCAAAATATTCTTTGATCATGTATCCTTTATAACCAAGACAAATCACGAAATCATTGATGCCATGAGCTGAGTAGATTTTCATAATATGCCACAAAATCGGCTTGTTACCAACTTCAACCATCGGCTTTGGTTTAAAAGTTGTTTCTTCGCTAAGTCTTGTCCCAAGACCACCGGCCAGAATCACTGCTTTCATAAACTGTTATTTTTTTGATACCAAAGAAAGGTACTTTTTATTGCTTTTTCAAGAGAGGTATATTGTTCCAAACCCAACTCCAGCTTAGCTTTCTCATTGCAAGAAATGTAGCGCGAGCTAGATGAAGTATTAAAACCTTGATTGTCAGAAAAGGCAATTTTTGATTTTGAAGAAAGGGTTTTTACAACTAATCCTGCTAGGTCTTCTATTAAAATTTCTTGCGAAGAACCAACGTTATAAACGGAATTGTTTGGCGCAGAAATTAAAATTCTCATCAGCCAAATCGCTAAATCAATTGAGTAAAGATAGGAGCGATAGGTTTTGGATTTAGATTGAAGAATCACATCTTTATTATTTGCAACGTCACGAATAAAATTTCCGATCGCATAGTGACCATCAAAATTCATATAGGGACCAACAAAACTGAAGCATCTAGCAACACTAGTTTGAACAGCGTAAGAGGAGGAATAAATTGAGCATAAAATCTCGCCCAATCTTTTTGCCTCACCGTAAACTGAAGATATTTTTTGCAAGTCAGGAGCAGATAGATCGCTTTCCAAACGCAATTTCATATCCAGATTTTGAGCACCATAAATTGCGCCAGAACTCAAATAAAGAAATCTACAACCCTTGTTGGATCTAGCAATTTCCAGCATATTTTGAGTGCCTAGGTAATTTTCTTCTAAAAATTTGTGGGGAGAATTTTTAAGTCTTTCTGAGGAAGTGTCGCAAGCGGCGTGAATTATGTAATCAACTTTGTCGTGAAAATCTTTTAACTGAGAAATGTTAGATTCAATCAAATTGATTTTTGAAGAACTAAGAATAGGAAATTTCTTTTTAAAAGATTCTAAGTTTCTTGAAACAGCATAAATCTTGATATTCAAACCATGCCTCCAATCAAGATGTAGAAGACATTCCAATAAGCATCGACCAAAAAACCCACTAGCACCAGAAACAAGAATTGACTTATCTCTTAATTCTCCAGGCAAGTCAAAGAGCTTGGTTTCAAAAAGCTCGAGATCAGATTTGTCGATTGAAAAATGCATTAGATTTTAGTCTTCAAAAATTCTTCAATTGTGTTGTGCATATGAGCAATCATTTCTCCATTCAACCCGTGATGACAAGCCAGTAAAACGCCACCACGCATAATATTATCAGAATTGTCTAAACTTGCCGCTTTTCTCATTTCAAGATTTTTATAACCTGGTTGGCGAGTAATATTGCCAGTGAAAACTACACGGGTTTGGATATTTCTTTTTTCTAAATAGATTTGGAAATCACGACGCTCGAAAGGCGCGCTATCTTTGATTATAATTGGGAAAGCTAACCAACCAGTTCTGCAATTTGCGGTTTCTTGCGGCAGCGTGAAAAACTCTTCATATTTTTTGAAGAAGTTGGTTTGAGTTTGATAATTTTTGCGACGAGTTTCGATATTATGCTCTAAATCTTCTAACTGCTTCAAACCAAAGGCAGCACCGATTTCTGAGCCTTCTAAATTATATCCGATAGTTTCAAAAACAAATTTCGCGTCATATTTGATGCCATCAATATCAACATTAAAGCGGTTTTCAATCGCTTCTGATTTTTCATCAAAAATTGATGAACTACGGCCCCAAGAGCGCAGCAATTTAGATTTTCTCAGCTGTTCATCATCATTTATACATAAAGCTCCGCCGTTGCCGGCACAGTTGATAATATGTGAACCATAAAAGCTGGTAATAGACATATCAGACCAAGTTCCACTTGATTTGCCATTTAAAGTTGCACCCAAAGTGTCGGCCGAGTCTTCGATGACTTTCAGATTATATTTTTTAGCAATTGCAGCAATTTTGTCCCACTCACAAAGATTGCCCATTAAATTGGGAGCAACGATTGCCACGGTTTTATCCGAAATCATTTCTTCAATTTTTGTGACATCAATACAGTAATCAGAAACACCGACATCAACAAAAACCGGCACTAAACCATTTTTTACAATACAGCCGACAGTGGTTGAGAATGTTAGAGCTGGCGTAATTACTTCACTTCCCATTTTAAAACCAAAAGCTTCCATACCGATATAAAGCGCTGAAGAGCCCGAGTTGACATAAAGACAATGTTTTTTGTCAAAAAGCGCAGCGATTTTTGCTTCAAATTCGCGGGCATATTTACCCATTTGCGTACCTTCTTGCAGGCATTTTACCACGGCGTCAATTTCTTTTTGTCCGTAAACAGTTTTTGCATAGGAAACACTAATATCTTGACTAGTCATTGTTTAACTAATTTTGAGTTTGATCAGGAGAAAATAATCGGTGAGAAAATTCTTAAGCGTTGTCAGTCTTTTTCTTGAAGAGCTCAAAAATTTTTGCATTGGATTTTTGGGGCATGCTGTTTCAAGATTTTCTTTTTGCAATAAGAAAAACCGCTCTTTTTTTACTTTCATTTTTTTTGGGTTTAGTGCAACCGAATCATTCTCTATAATATCCGAAATCAGGTTGAATGCATTATATTTGTCCATCACCAAATCTCTTGCTAAAAATAGTTGCTCAAAATTTTTCTCATAAAAATTTTCAAAAATTAATTTTTCAATTTTAGCAATTGCAGTTTTGGGATATTTAATATCGATCTCTGTAACTTGAGCATCAGTAAAATAATTGTTAATATTGGTAGCACCACAATAAATTGGATGAGTCAGAACCATCAAAGGATCTATCAATTTTTCAGTCCAATAATCCGGTGATTGGGAATTTTCTAAAGCAATGTGATATTTATAAGGCGCGATTCCTTGCCATTTACTATCAATTGGTCTTACTCCAATTCCGAACCAATCGATCTTGTCTTTGAAGTGATTTTTTAATTTTTGACAAAAGTTAAAGCGCGCTTTGTGACCTTGAGTAAAGATTTTATTAGAACAAAAAACTGATAAAAGCTTTTCTTTCTTGATCTGACGCAGGTTTTTAAAATCGTTATAACCAAGTCCATCACCTTGCCATTTTTGAAATTCTTCTTTTGACTTAATTGGACTACCACCGTCAATCCACCAATTTATTGGGGGCCGACAAGGAAAAGCTCTATTATGTTTGAAATTTTCTTGCGAGCTATAAACGCGACCGAATTGTTTTACAAAATCTGACGAATCGTCGTAAGATTTGATAGATCTGGGTTCACCAGTCATTAAAATTATGTTTCGTGGATCAACTTCGCATTCTTCTTCATCAAACTCTATGTCACCAATTATGATCCAGTGATCAGCTTTTTTTATTGTCGTATCATTCCAAAAAAATTGGCAATTTTTCCAGATATTACTGCGAGATGGTAAGAACTTGAAAACCATTGGGTTACTGTGATCAGGCCATGATAAGGTTGATCCAGCACAGCTGATTTTAACAATCTTCATCAAATTTAATCTCCGAATCTTTTTCTTAATTTTTTACACGCTTTAGCAACTAAAAATATCTTACCAAAAACACCAAAACCGCGCGAACTGCATTTTTTTAAAATATCAATTTGATCAAGCTGCATCTGCTTTCTTGAAGCATCAATTTTATTTTGAGCATTACCTAAAGATTTTTGCCAAGCCTTAACATGATCAGCATCAGAAAATGATAACTTAGTTTGGCGCCAGTTGTAAATTGAGCGAGAAGCGTAAAGTAATCTTCCTTCACGCGCCATATTACAAACAAAAACATGGTCATTACCAAGCATTGCTCTCATCGGATATTTTTGCGCAATTTCTGTACGATAAATTCCAAACAAGGCAGAAACATCGTGAAGATGAGCAATCAAACAATAAACGCGTTGAGCTGGAAAGTCTGAAGCTAAACGATCGGCATACCAAAAATCATAAATTCCAATTTCTAAATCATCATTATCAACATGACGACAGGCTGGATAACAACCAACAGCATCAGTATTTTCAAGCATGTGAAGTATGTGACTAGAATAGCCTTCATCAAGATAATCATGACCTCCGCTCCACATAAAATATTTTGTTTTGGCTTGAGCCAAAACAAAATTAAAATTCCATGTTCCACCCTGATTTTCTTGGTGGCGGATATAAATCAAATTTGAGTATTTTTTTGCTAATTCTTCGCAAATTTTTTGCGTATCGTCTGTTGAAGCGTTATCAGAAATAATCACTCGCGCTGCCTGATTGATACAACTGTCAATAGTTTTTCTTATATACTTACCCTCGTTATAAGCAGGAATACCAATGGTTAACAACTCTTTGTAGTATTTCATAGCTAAAATAATTTTAATCTTTTTTCCAACTCTTCTAAATCAACGATCATGTCGGTATGAAATTCATTGATATAGAAATTATTTTGATCAATCTCACAATGTTGGTAGTCATGCTCTAAACCACAAGCCTGCGATAATTCGCTAAACCATGTACCACCATTTTTATCTCCATATTCCTTTTTAGGATATAGTTCTAAAACTTTAGTATCCTCTCGGGCAAACATGATATTAGTTAAATTAGATCCGCATTGACTTACAATATAATCAGCATTGTAGACTATCGCTACACCATCTTCGAAATTAAAATCTTCCATATTAACAATTGCAAAACCATATCTGAGCAATAGTTGATCAACATCTTTTTGATTAAGAATAATCCTCTTCTTCTGTCTGCTGCGAGAAATAAATATTTTTTTCCCTAAATTAAAATCTAATTTGTTATGCAACTTACAATAATTCAACATCTCATCCCTTAGATCTATAATAGCTGAATCATGGGTAGTATTGATTAAACTACCTCCCAAAGCACAAGAAACAAAAAACATTTGGCTTGATTTTACCACCTCTTTTTTATCAATAATAATGAGCTGATTCTCTTCTATTCCAAGCATCTTAAGAGATGAGAGACAAAAATTATTCTTATAGTAATTAATAGGAATGACAATTTTAAAATTACTTTTAATGATTTTTTTAGCCAAAGAAATCCTAACCATCATATCGCATAACCAGTGATAATACATCACATGAAAACTATCATAAACCACCAACACTGGATCTTTCTCGACCTTTAACTTTGCCTTCAAATATTTAACTAACCGCTTTTGTTTTTTATAGAAACTAGATTCATGGTCAGAAAGAGTTTCTTTCATCCATCTTAGGCCACGAAATATTACTCCATTTGAATCAACCGAAGCTTCACCATAATCAAATAGTTTAATTTCCTTGGTTTTTCCTAAATAAGAAATTTTTTGAGAATAATTTGATGGTAATACCCTCTTAATAGTGACTTCTGGCAGTAAAACTTGCGAACTTGTTCTTCTATTTATCATTCTTTTATAAAATTTTGGATTTGAGCAATGGTGAAGTTTTTAACATCGAGAGGAGTTTTTAAGTAATTCTTATACCAATCCGCTGTCCATTTAATTGTTTCTTCAAAAGATAACTTTGGATGCCAATTTAATTCAGATTTAGCGCGACCATTATCTAGTTTTAAAATTCCCGCTTCATGCAATTTATTCTCATCTTCACTGATTTTGTAAGAACCCGTTTCAAGATTTTGTAATAATAATTTCGTTAAATTTTCTACATTAACTTCCGCCGCAGAATTTGGGCCAAAATTATAAGCTTTGGCAAAAGCATCTTTTTTTTCGTAAAGATTTTTAGTCAGAATTAAATAACCAAAAAGTGGCTCTAAAACATATTGCCAAGGTCTGATTGATTTTGGTGAGCGCAACTCAACTTCTTTTTGATCACGAATTGCTCGAAAAATATCGGGAATGATACGATCAACCGAAAAATCGCCGCCGCCAATAACATTGCCGGCCCGAACTGAAGCAATAGCAATGCCTTCTTTTTGAAAAAAAGAACGACGATAAGATGAAGTTAAAATTTCAGCGCAAGCCTTACTTGATGAATATGGATCATAGCCGCCAAGTGAATCTTCTTCTTTATAAGAATAATCGATTTCTTTATTTTCGTAACATTTATCAGTAGTGATATTGGTGATCACCTTAACGCTACCAGATTTTCTTGCTGCTTCAAAAACATTGAGAGTGCCAATCACGTTGGTTTCATAAGTTTTACGCGGATCAAAATAAGAGTCGCGTACCAAGGGCTGCGCTGCCATGTGAATAATAATTTCTGGCTGAAAATTTTTTACCACTGAAGCGATCTCATCAGCATGACGAATATCACCAATGACAGATTTTTCCAATACTTCACCAACTTTTGCTAAATTAAAAAGACTTTCATAATCCGCCTTCAAAGCAAAACCACAAACTTTTGCACCCATGATTTCAAGCCACAAAGAAAGCCATGCGCCTTTGAAACCAGTATGACCAGTCAACAATATTTTTTTACCAGAGTAAAAATTTTTAAGATTTATGTTCATCTCTAAGCCTTATTTTGTAGATACCAGCGATAAACAATATTTAAACCATCTTCCAAAGAAGTTTTGGCTTTCCAGCCAAGGGAATTAATTTTTGAAACGTCTAAACATTTACGTGGAGTGCCGTCAGGCTTGGTTGAATCGAATTTCAACTCTCCAGTGAAGCCGACAGTTTTTTGAACTAATTCGGCTAATTCGCGAATTGTAGCATCCTCGCCGGTGCCGATATTGGTGAGTCCAGTTACTTCTTTGTTATTCATAATATAAACACAGGCCTCAGCTAGATCATCAACATAAAGTAGTTCGCGCTTAGGCATACCAGTGCCCCAGACTTCGACAAAATTATCGCCGCGTAGTTTTGCTTCGTGGAATTTACGCATCAAAGCTGGTAGAACGTGAGATCCGTTTAAATCAAAATTGTCGTTAATGCCATAAAGATTGGTTGGCATAACTGGCACAAAATCGCAATCATATTGAGTGCGATACGCTTCGCACATTTTTACGCCAGCAATTTTAGCAATAGCGTAGCCGTAATTTGTCGGTTCAAGTTGACCAGTTAAAAGATATTCTTCTTTAATTGGTTGCGGCGCCATGCGGGGATAGATGCAGGAGCTACCTAAAAAAATCAGACGCTCAACTTTGTTGAGATATGAGTTGTGAATAACATTGTTTTGAATTTGTAAATTCTCGTAAGTGAAAGCGCCAATTTGAGATCTATTAGCTTCAATCCCACCAACTTTTGCTGCAGCTAAAAAAACAAATTCTGGTTTTTCAGATACAAAAAAATCAGTAACTTCTTTTTGATTAAGCAAATCTAATTCAGAACGATTTTTGGTGATAATGTTGTTATATCCTTGTTTTTTAAGCTCGCGTACAATTGCTGATCCAACCATTCCGCGGTGACCAGCGACGTAAATTTTAGAATTTTTTTGCATTATATTGCCCTAATTTCTTTTAAAAATGCCTTGTCCAAACTGTCTTCTTGATGCTTGTCTTTAAATGCTTTTGGAGTTCCTTCGAAAACGATTTTGGTTTCGTTTAAAACTGCAATTGCGTCGCAAATTTCGTCCATGTCGGATAAAATGTGCGAGCTAAAAAAAATAGTTTTGCCTAAGTTTTTGTATGCAATTAATTCTTTTTTTAAAGCGATGCGAGCTTTTGGATCTAGGCCAGACATTGGTTCATCTAAAATTATTAAATCAGCTTCTGATAAAAAAACCGCCAAAAGGCCAAGTTTTTGCATCATGCCTTTAGAATATTTTGTGACTTTTTGTTTTAAAACTTCAAAGCGCAAATCAAGATTTTCACAAATTTTTTGCGCTCTCTTAGCATCATATTTTTTAGCGTAAAAATCTAAAACGAATTTAATAAATTCTTCGCCTTTTAGATGCTGACTTGGCTGGAATTTTTCTGGCAAGTAGCAAATTTTTTTACGACTTTCCGGCAAAACTCGAGATATTCCAAAAATCTCAATCTCACCGTTTTCTTGGTCGAGAAGATCAAGAGCAATTTTAATCAGGGTAGTTTTACCAACTCCATTTAAGCCAATAAAACCAAAAATATCATTTTGCTTAACTTCAAAACTGACTTGATCGAGAACTGGCTTATTATTAAAAGATTTTGAAATTTCAGAAATTTTTAAGGGCAGCATTTTAACTATTTTTTAGGTAAGAGATTGTTGATCGCGAATAAAGAAATTGTGTAACCATCAACCCCCAAGCCAGAAATTACTGCGGTTACTACATCGCTTAAATAAGAATTTTGTCTGAACTCTTCGCGTTTAAAAATATTGGAAATATGCAACTCAATTTTTGGTTTGTTGAAAATTTCAAGTGCATCACGAATCGCAACCGAAGTATGCGTGTAAGCAGCGGCGTTGATGATTATGCCGTCAAATTTGTCAACAGCTTCTTGGATTAAATCAACCAAAATGCCTTCATTATTTGATTGTTTAAATTCAATTTCCAAACCCAACTCTTTTGCCAAAACTCGACAATCATCTTCGATTTTTTTTAAAGAAGAATCGCCGTAAATTTCTTTGTCCCTTTTGTGCAAAAGATTTAGATTTGGACCATTCAAAATAAGAACTTTTTTAGACATTGAGACTTCCAGATTTTTTGGCGGCTAATTCAATTTTTACAAATATAAAAATTGTAACGGGAATTGATAAAAAGTAAGTTATGCCAATCACCGCTAAAGCAAGCCAAGGCTCAACTAAAAGGCCAATGATTATTGATCCCAAAATCAATAGCGTGACATAAGCATATTCATTTTTGATGGGAATTTTTTTAATCGAAATTGTCGGAATACGGCTGGCCATCAAAACGGCTATGATTGATGTGTAGGTAATTACCAAGAATGGATCGACATAAAAACCGTCACCGAATTCATAAAATAAAACCATTGGTAACATTGCCATTGCTGCTCCACAAGGTGCTGGAATTCCTTTGAAAAAATATTTTTCTAAAATTGGATTGACCGTCGCCTTGCCCAAATCAACATTAAAACGCGCTAAGCGAATCGCACTGCAAACAGCAAAAAATAAAACTAAAGCCCAATTTAAACCACCAACATTGGCATAAGAGCCAACCCAAATATAGATAACAAAACCGGGGACAATTCCAAAATTTACGAAATCAGCCAATGAATCTAGCTGAGCTCCAAAGTCGCTCGATGAATTGAAAAAACGCGCTAACCTGCCGTCAATTCCATCCATAAATCCTGCCAAAAGTAAGAATGAAGTAGCGCGCATAAATTCACCATTTATCGAATAGCGAATTGCAGTTAAACCAATACAAAGGCTGGCAAGCGTTATTATGTTTGGCAGTAGCTTTATTAGCGGAAAATATCCGCCCTCGCCACTTCTAATTTTTTGAATAATTCTTGTGGGCATTTTTTTAGCTTTGCGTTTTGAGAAATTGTAAAATTTTTCGCGGGGATTTTGATTTGCATTAATCAAAATGTACGATTAATTTTTGTTTTCAACCTGTTTGCTTTAAAATCAGGATTTCCCTCATTCAAGTCTCACAAAAACATGACACAAAACGATCACCAATTAGCCAGAGAAATGGCTAATTGTATAAGATTTTTATCAATTGATGCTGTTGAAAAAGCTGCTTCTGGACATCCGGGAATGCCAATGGGAATGGCCGATGTCGCCACAATTCTTTTTACTGAATTTCTGAAATTCGACGCTAACAATCCAAACTGGCTTGATCGTGATCGTTTCGTTTTATCTGTTGGTCACGGATCAATGCTGATCTACTCTTTGCTTTACTTAACTGGATATCAAGACATCACAATTGAAGACATAAAAAATTTTCGCCAATTAGGTTCGAAATGCGCCGGACACCCAGAATATGGTCACATCGAGGGAATCGAAACCACAACTGGACCTTTAGGACAAGGTGTTGCTAATGCAGTTGGCATGGCTTTAGCTGAAGAAATTCTGGCTGCAAGACTTGGCAGAAATTTTATCAATCACAAAACTTACTGTATTGTTGGTGACGGTTGCTTGATGGAAGGCATCAGCCAAGAAGCAATTTCAATTGCCGGAAATTTGGCACTAAAAAACCTAATTTTACTTTGGGATAATAACTCAATCTCAATTGATGGCGACACTTCGCTAACCACTTGCGAAAATATGAAGCTGCGCTTCGAAGCTTGTAATTGGAAGGTTTTACAAATTGATGGACATAATTTTGACGAGATTCGCGCTGCACTTAACGAAGCACAAAATTCAGATCGTCCTGTGATGATTGATTGCAAAACTACCATCGCTTTTGGCTCACCAAATAAAGCTGGATCAGAAAAATCTCACGGCTCTCCACTTGGCACTGAAGAAGTTAAAAAAACTCGCGAAGCTTTAAATTGGCCACATGCCGCCTTTGAAATTCCTCAACATTTAAAAAATAATTGGCAAGCCGCTGGAAAAAGATCGGCAGAAATTGCAAAAAATTGGCAAGCTAAATTTGATAAGCTCGATACTTCTAAAAAAGACGAACTCGAAAGAATTTTAAATCACGATTTACCAAAAGATTTTGATGAAAAATTAAATTCCCTGATCGAGAAAATTGCTGCTGAAAAAACCACACAAGCAACCAGAAAATCCTCGCAAGTTGCGCTAGAATTTTTAACCGCAGAATTGCCAGAATTAATTGGCGGTTCAGCGGATTTAACTGGCTCGGTTTTAACCAAAACGACTTTAACAAAAGCCATTAACAAAAATAATTTTTCTGAACGCTACATTCACTACGGAATCAGAGAACACGCGATGTCAGCCTTGATGAATGGCCTGACACTTCACGGCGGATTTTTGCCTTATGCTGGAACTTTCTTGGTTTTTTCTGATTATTTAAAACCCGCAATTCGCCTTTCCGCTTTAATGAAATTGCGCAATATTTATGTTTTAACTCACGACTCAATTGGTGTTGGTGAAGATGGTCCAACTCACCAACCAGTTGAACATTTGGCAATGTTGCGCGCGATTCCAAATTTAAATGTCTTTCGTCCTTGCGATACTAAAGAAACTATCGAGGCCTACGAAGCCGCTTTGAAATCTAAAACAACACCTTCAGCAATTGTTTTGACCAGACAAAATCTGCCTTATTTAAGCCAAGCCAATAATCCAAATTCCAAAAAAGGCGCTTACATAATTTCCAAAAGCAAGTCCGAGAAACCAGACGTGATAATTATCGCCACTGGTTCTGAAGTGCACGTTGCAGTTGAAACTCAAACAAAACTTGCCGCAAAAAATATTGATGCTCGTGTAATTTCAATGCCTTGCCAAGAAATTTTTGATGCTCAAGACGAGTCCTACAAAACAGAAATTTTAGGTGATAACTCAACTCTACGCGTTGCAATAGAAGCTGCCATTTCTCAAGGTTGGGAGCGATATATTGGAAATAACGGAATCTTCATCGGAATGAATTCTTTCGGTGCTTCTGGCAAAGCCGAAGATTTATTCAAACATTTCCAAATCACTTCTGAAAACGCTTGCGAGCAAATTGCTAAAAGATTGAAACGATAGATTACTTTTGATCAGTAATTTTATTTTCCATACAGCTCGATATATCCGCAGAGATTTTTAGTAATAAATCCGCATAGCCAGAATTTTGTCCAATCAGATCTAGGCTAACAAATTTAATTTTATAATTCTGCGCTAGTTTTTGTGCGGTGTTTTTTTTGTCCCATTTTTCGCCTAAAACGCATTTGATTTTTCCTTGTTTAGCTAAAGCATCAATTTTTCTTAAGTCTTTGATGCTGAGCTCTTGATCGTGATTTGAAAAAATAGTTTTTAGCGGTTTCAAACCAAAATAATTTTCAAAATATTGATATCCATCGTGAAAGAAAAGATAGTTTGAAGCTTTACTTTGAAAGAGTTGCGACTTGATAGTTTTTTTAGTTAAGAAGATTTCTTTTTTAAATTTCTGCAGATTTCTTTGATATGTTGAAGAATTTTTTTGATCAATTTCTGCAATTTTTTGCATCACAAATTCAGCAATTTTTATAGCATTTTCTGGATCAAGCCAAATATGTGGATCAATTTTTTTTGGATTTTTTTTGTTTTGTAAAAGCTTTAAATCTTTTATCTTTATTAGCTCAAAGCTTTGTGGTTTTTTATTTTGACTTGCAACCAACTTAGAAAAATTCTTTTCCAAATCTTCGCTAACATAAAAAATTAAATCAGCTTCACTTACCGCTCGAGCATCTTGTTTTTTAAGGAAATAATCATGCTCTGATAAAGAAGGATTAACCACTAAAATATTGTTGGTTTGACTTTGAGTAATTGCAGAAATTATTTGATAAATTGGGTTTATCGATACTACAATCAGTGGTTTTCTTTGACTAAAATCCTGCGAGAAAGCAGTTTTAGTAACTAACAAAAGCAGTAAAAAAGCTTTAAGAAAAATTTTCGTCACAAAAAATAAATTGTTTATGTCAGTTGCAAGTCTGAAAAATATTGGCCTTAAAATAAACGGCCAAAAGATTATTGATAAGATTTCATTAGATTTAAACAAGGGCGAAATCACAACTTTAATTGGGCCAAATGGCGGTGGCAAAACTTCAATTGCTCGTATTTTGCTTGGTGTTTTACGCCCTAGTTCTGGCCTGATCAAAAAAGATTTTAATATTAAAATTGGCTACATGCCCCAAAAAATCGTAATTGACAAAACTATTCCTCTGACAGTTAAAGATTTTTTAACCCTATCGAAAAATAAGATAATTTTTGATGAGCGAGTAACTATCCTGATTGAAAGATTGAAGCTAGAAAAAATTTTAAGCGCACAAATACACGAGCTATCTGGTGGACAAATACAAAAAGTTTTATTTTTGCGCTCAATCATTAACAAGCCTGATTTATTAGTGCTTGATGAGCCAACTCAATATATGGATATCAGCGCTACTGAAGAATTTTATCAAATTATTGATGAGATTAGAAAAGATCAGAAATGCGCTATTTTATTAGTTTCGCACGACTTGCACATGGTGATGCAAAAAACCGATTTTGTGTTTTGTGTGAATCATCATATTTGTTGTCATGGCTCACCAGAGTCGGTAAATCAACATCCAGAATATTTATCGCTATTTGGCAATAAAGGCTCGCTAGCAATTTATCAACATCATCACGATCACAAACATTGAATAATTTTTTTAGAAATTTCTGCTAATTCTGAGTTGGAATTTTTTTCTAAAAATAAAACTCTTTTTTCCGTTGAATCAGATATTTCCTGCATGATTGGCACTTCGCCTAAAAATTTTATCCCTGATTTTTCTGCCAGTTTTTTAGCGCCATCACGACCAAATAAATATTTTTTTTCACCAGCGATTTCTAAGTAAGACATATTTTGTATTAAGCCCAAAACCGGCACTTGCAACTTGGCAAAACAATCAATCGATTTTACCACATCAATAACTGAAAGACTTTGTGGCGTTGAAACAATCACCACTCCCGTAAGTGGAAATTTCTCGGCCATACTTAAATAAACATCTCCTGTCCCAGGGGGCATATCGATAACCATCAAATCAACTTCTTTGCCGTCAAAAGTCCAATTCACACTTCTGATCAATTGATGCAAAATTTTAGTAACCATCGGACCACGCCAAACACCAGCGGAATTTTCACTTACCAGAGATCCAATCGAAATACATTTTATATCGTGCGATAACATCGGCAAGATCAGGCCTTCAGATATTTTTGGCGCTCCACTTAAATTCATCAAATATGGAATTGATGGGCCATAAATATCAGCATCAACTAAAGCCACAGCAATTCCAGCTTGTTTAAAAGCCAAAGCCAGATTACAGGCGATTGTTGATTTACCAACTCCTCCCTTAGCCGAAGCGATGGCGATAATTTTTTTCACGCCATTAACTGGCATTATTTTAATTTTTTCTTTCATATCTTATATTGGTTTCTTAACTTTAGAGCTAATCTAACTTGAATGATTCAAACCTATAAACTACCAAATTACCATGAAAAAAGTTTTACCTCTTGCCTATTTTTTTGTCGCAGTTTTTGCTCTGCAAAATCAAGCGCTGGCGCAAAAGAAAAACACAATACCAACAAAAGAAATTACAGCTTCTCCAAAACAACTAGCCAGCGAAGGCTTTGCCGACATAGTTGAAGATCTTCTTCCCGCTGTTGTCAATATTTCTGCAATGCAAGATTTGGGATCTAACAATAGCAATGCAATTGATTCTAATTTGCTTGCTGATTTGCCGAAGAGTCCGCTGTTTGAAGAATTTAAAAATCAGCTTGAGGAGCAATTTCGTAATCAGCCAAATTTGAAGCGAAAAGTTTCATCAATTGGTTCGGGATTTATTATTTCGAAAGACGGCTACATCGTTACCAATAGCCATGTAATCGAAGATTCAGACGAAATTAAAGTTAGCCTTAACGACTCTTCAAAATATAAAGCCAAAGTGATTGGTATCGATAAGAGAACTGATTTGGCTTTGATCAAAATTAATGCCGAAAAAGAATTAAAATTTGTTAAATTCGGCGATTCTAACAAAGCCAGAATTGGTGATTGGGTGATCGTAATTGGCAATCCTTATGGTTTAGGTGGATCAGTTTCAGTCGGTATCGTTTCGGCGCGTAGTCGCGATATCAATAATGGCCAGTCTGATGAGTTTATTCAAACTGACGCCGCCATCAATAAAGGCAACTCCGGCGGTCCTTTGTTTAATATGAGAGGTGAAGTAATCGGAGTTAGCACCGCAATATTTTCGCCATCTGGTGGAAATGTCGGAATTGGCTTTGCAACTCCGTCAACCAATGCCGCGCAAGTTATCAAACAATTGCGCGAACAAGGCGAAGTGACTCGCGGTTGGCTTGGGGTTTCGGTGCAAGACATCACTGATGAAATTGCCGAATCGATAAAAATGGAAAAAGCCAAAGGTGCTTTTGTAAATGATGTAACAAAAAATGGACCAGCTGATAAAGCAGGAATTTTACCAACCGACATCATTATTAAATTCGACAACCAAGATATTAGCGAGATGAAAATTCTACCAAAAGCAGTGGCTCAAACAGCTGTCGGTAGGGTTGTTAACGTTACTTTGATCAGACGCGGCAAAATAAAAAATCTCAAAGTTAAAATTGAGAAAATGCAAGATGAGGAAGTAAAAAAATCTGAAAACAAACCAATCAATAAAAAACTATCAAAACCACTGGCTCAAATTCTTAAACTAGGAGTTGTCGAACTTGGCACTAAAATTAAAAAAGAAAGAAATATCGAATCCAACATTGAAGGCTTACTTGTTGTTGAAGTTGACGCAAAATCAGAAGCTGCTGAAAAAGGTGTCATGTCGGGAGATATTATTTTATCCGTAAATCAGTCTCCGATCAAAACTATTTCTGATCTGCAAAAAATTATCGAAGATAGTAAAAAATCGACGAAAAAACTTTTTCTCTTCTTAAAGAGAGGAAACACAAATTACGCTATCGTTTTGTCAACTAACTAATCTTTTAAATGAAAATCGCAGTTATATTTGGCGGCTCCGGCTTCGTTGGCAAGAGCGTCATTAGAAAATTACTTAAACAAAAGTTTCGTATCAAAGTTATCACTCGCGATAAAGAAAAATCTGCAGCTTTAAAAACTTTTGCCGCTCCAGATTTTTTATCATTAATTGAGTGGAATTATCAAAATTATAACAAGCTAGATTCTTTTATTTCTGGTGCCGATTTAGTTGTAAATTTAGTTGGCATTTTGGCTGAAGAAAAAAATGGCGACTTCATTAAAATTCACACTGATCTAGCAAAAATTATCGCCGAAAAATGCCAAGAGTTTAATGTTAAAAATTTAGTTCATCTTTCAGCTTTAGGAGTTGAAAAACCTTCAAAAGCCAAATATGCCGCTTCTAAAATGGAAGCCGAAAAACAAGTTTTAGCAAGCTTTTCTAATGTCACAATTTTACGTCCTTCAATTATTTTTGGTGCTAATGATAACTTCTTCAACAAGTTTGCCAAAATGGCTAAACAGAAAAGAATTTTACCTTTGATCAATAATGGCATGACAAAATTCCAACCAATTTATGTCGAAGATTTAGGCGAAATTATCGCAAAAATTCCGCAAACAAAAAAAGCAATTGGCAAAATTTATGAAATTGGTGGTGATAAAATATACAGCTTCCAAAGCTTGATGAAGCTAGTTGAAAACTATTGCAACTGTCGAGTTTTATTTATCAATTTACCTTTTTTTGCTGCAAATATTTTAGCATTTTTTTTGGAGTTTTTTACCAAAAAAATTATCACTCGCGATCAAGTTAAAATGCTAAAAATAGACAGCGTTTTAAGTGAAAATAATTTCAAAACTGATTTTGCTATTAACCCAAAATCAATTGAAGAAATTGTTCCCAATTATCTTCGCTAATGTTTTTTTCACTCTGCCCTGCCAAGATTAATCTCTTTTTGAAGATAACAGGCAAAAGGTCTGATGGTTATCATGAGTTAGAATCACTTTTTGCTTTTTTGGATTTATCTGACGAGCTATTCGTAAAAAAAGGTGATCAATTTAAATTAGAAATCAGCGGCGAATTTGCCGACAAAATTGATTTAAAAAATAACCTCTTCGTAAAAATTTTAGATTTTTTTGCTAGTGAATTTCAAATCTCAAAAAATCTTGAAATTAAAATAATAAAAAACATTCCCGTTGCTGCCGGACTTGGCGGCGGCTCATCTGACGCGGCTTACTTTCTGCATGCTTTAAATAAAATTTTTACACTCAATTTAAGTCTTGCCGAACTACAAAAAATTTCACTAAACTTTGGCTCAGACATTGCTTTTCTTCTGCAAAATAAAGCTGCAATTGTGCGAGGTCGCGGCGAAAAAATTACAGAATTTCCAGCTTTTAAAGAAATTTCAGCATTGCTGATTAATCCAAAAATTGCAGTTTCAACAAAAGAAATTTTTACTAATTTTGACAGCAATTTTTCTGCCAAAACTTCAGATGAGGCATTACTAAAAAAAGATGTTTTTGACTTAATAAAAAACTTTCCAAATGACATGGAAAAACCAGCAAAATCAAGCTTTCCTATTATTGCTGAAATTTTACAAGAGCTGAAAAATCACAAATCTGAAATCGCTAAAATGTCAGGAAGTGGTGCAACTTGTTTTGCAATTTTTAAAAACGAAAAAACTCTACAATCCACCCAAGATTTTTTCACAAAAAACTTCTCGAATTATTTCGTAAAAAAAGTTAAGATTTTAGGAGAAGTTAGTAAAAAAATTTCTCTCCAGAAAGCTCTCTGAGCAAACTTATTACTTCGCTTAGTGACCTTCTCAATTTTATTTTTTTAAATTTTTCCTCTGAATTTTTTAAAAAAAATGCCGCAATCTTGCTCAAATAAAAGCTGATTTTTTGTAATTTTTGAGTGTAATTTGCCTATAGGCTTGGCGCTTTGATTCTAAAGGGTTGAGGACCGTTTCTCTGAATTTTGAACACGTGTTCAAAATTCAGTTTTTTTGTAAAGAATTTTTGTGAATTAATGCAAACCAATAAAATTAATTTATGAAATCTTACGGATTACAATCAATTGAACAAAAACTATCTGACTTTTTAAAACCAATATTCCAAGGCAGTAAGAAAGAATTTATCTTAATCAATAATTTGGTAAAGAATTGGCAAGAAGTGGTTGGCGTGAAATATTTTAATTTTTGCTATCCAAAATCAGTTAATTTTAATAAAGACAAATCAGTTGGTGGCAAGTTGACAATAGCGGTTTACAACTCTTCTGTAGGATTTTTTTTAGAAAATAATTCAGAACTAATTATTGAAAGAATCGCCCGCTTTTATGGCTTTAAAGCAATTTCTAAAATCATTATTAAACAAGAACCAAAAACCACTAACTCTGTACAGACTTCAGAAATAAAGCTTCCTGAGCTTGAAGAAAAATTTCTGCAAGAAAGAGTTTCTCAAATTACAGACCCAGATTTGAGCAAAACTTTACAAAAATTAGGACGCGAAATTTTAAAGAAATAATTTTTATGAACAGCTTCGAAGAAAATCATCAAGGTCATTTTCAAAAATATCGCGCCGCTAAAAATAGCACTTTAGTAAGTGTGGCAGTGAATATTGTTTTGAGCGCCGCACAAATTATCACCGGACTTTTTTGCGCTTCTCAAGCTTTGGTTGCTGATGGAATTCACTCTCTATCCGATTTGCTTTCAGACTTCGTGGTTTTGATCGCTAATCATCAAAGCCGAAAAGATGCTGACGAAGATCATCATTACGGACATCAACGTTTCGAAAATGGTGCTTCACTATTTCTAGGCGCTTCTTTATTGGCTGTTGGCTTGGCTATTTTATGGAATGCTTGTCATAAAATTATTTTTCCAGTCGCGATACAGCAAGTTCAAATTCAAGCTTTGTGGGTGGCTTTGGTTACTTTATTTTCAAAAGAAATTCTGTTTCGCTACATGATTGCAGTGGCTAAAAAAACGAAATCTTCAATGCTGATCGCTAACGCTTGGCACGCGCGCTCCGACGCTGCATCTTCTTTAGTTGTAGTGATTGGAATTATCGGCGCTTTAATGGGTTATAAAATTTTAGATACAATTGGCGCTTTAATTGTCGGATCAATCATTGCTAAAACTGGTTGGGATTTTGCTTGGGAAGCACTGCATGATTTAATGGATCGCTCAGTTTCTGCGGAAGAAACTTCACAAATTATTGAAATTGTAAAAAACACCAGCGGCGTAATTGGCTGCCATGATCTGCGCACCAGAAAAATGGGCGACATGATTGTGATGGATATTCACATCGAAGTCGCTGGCGATATTACAGTGAAAGAAAGTTACAACATTGTCTTAGATGTGAAAAACCGCGTGATGTCTGCAATGCAGGTTCTAGACGTGATGGTGCATGTTGATCCAGTCTAAATCAACCAGCATGATTCAAGCTAGCACCGCCATCAATTGAAATAATTTGGCCGTTAACAAAATCATTTTTCAAAAAAAACTCCACTGCTTGCACGATATTTTCTGCATCACCTTTTCTTTGTAGCGGAATTTTTTTGATGACGTTTTTGGTTTGTTGGCTTGGGGTTTTTTCATCAATTGGATTGAGAATAAATCCAGGTGCAATGCCATTTACTCGGATATTTGGAGCAAGCTCAACTGCCAACATTTTTGTAAGATCAGCCAGAGATTTTTTGCTTAAAAGATAATAGAAATAGCTGGTGTCAAAGCGGACAATATTTTTATCAATTAGGTTAATGATTTGGGAGTTTGCGATAGATTTATCGATAATATTTTCAGCAAATTTTTTAGATAAAATCAGTGGCGCAATCAGATGAATATTAAGGTTTTCCATCAGCTCTGTGTCTGATTTGGTGATAAAATTTGATTTATTAAAAATTGAAGCATTATTCACCAACAAATTCAAATGCGGAAATTTTTTGATCACATCTTTAGCTAATTTTTCAGCAGCATTTTTTTGACATAAATCAGACTTAAAGATTTCGCAATTTACAGAAAATTTTTGCTTAATTTCTTTGGCAAATTCTTTAGCTTCCAGTGCAGATTTATTGTAGCTAATTGCAATGTCATAGCCTTGCTCCGCCAGAAAAATAGCGATTTCGCGTCCTATTCTTTTAGCGCCGCCAGTTATTAAAGCCGCTTTGGTTTTATGATTTTTCTGCTGCATTTTGCTCCTCACGATATTGAACAATTTTTTTGTAAAGTTCGCGCAAAACTTCTTCAACACCTTGGCTGGTAGCGGCGGAAATTGTAAAAACTTGCGGATTTTTTTGACCTTGTTTTTTCAAAAAATTTTTGATTTTAGTCAGTTTTTTCTTCACCTCTTCTGCTGGCAAAAGGTCAGTTTTGCTAAGCGCGATGACTTCCATCTTTTGCAATAATTCTGGACTATATCCAGATAACTCTTGGCGAATCACTTGATAATTTTCAACCACATCTTCAGAGCTGATGTCAATCAAATGCAATAAAACTCCGCATCTCTCAACATGCTTTAAGAAGCGATCGCCCAAACCTTTGCCGTCACTTGCACCTTTGATTAATCCCGGAATGTCGGCTAAAACAAATTCGTGCTTATCAACATAAACCACGCCGAGTTGCGGTTTTAAAGTTGTAAAAGGATAGTCAGCAATTTTTGGTTTAGCTCTGGTTGTGGCGGCTAGAAATGTTGATTTACCTGCATTTGGCATGCCAAGCAAACCAGCGTCGGAAAGTAGTTTTAATTTTAGATTTACCCAAAATTGTTCGCCTTCTTCACCTTTTTGAAAATAGGTTGGCGCGCGATTAGTCGAGCTTTTAAAGTTAGCATTTCCAAGCCCGCCACGACCACCTTTGGCAACCACGATTGTCTCGCCGTGAGTTGTTAAATCAGCGATAATTTGACTACCGTCTTCTGAAAAAACTTGTGTGCCGAGTGGAACTTTCAAAACCATGTCCACGCCAGCTGGACCATTTCTGTTGGCTCCGTGACCTTTAACACCACTTTTGGCGATAAAATTTTGTTGAAAACGAAAATCAACTAAAGTGTTTAAATCTTTGACGCATTCAAAAATGATACTGCCACCGCGGCCACCATCACCGCCATCTGGACCGCCACGCGGAATAAATTTTTCACGCCTAAAACTAGAAGCGCCGTTGCCGCCATCTCCTGCTTTTAAATGAATTCTTGCTTCATCGATAAATTGCATAAAATTCTGTTTAAATTCGAAACTATGTTTTGAATTTGGTTTTAAATTGAGTTGCTACGCACGAAGTAAATTCATGCCTTCGCAACTAGTTAATATTTCTAATTGCTTACAATAATTTTTGTTTCTTCTTCAATAATTTTGCCGCCGGCTTCTTTTGCTAAAAGAGTAAATGGTTTATAAAGCTCATAATTTTGATTTTTAAAAATTGCTTTTTCTAAACGCGAAGAAGCAACATAAGCCAGTTCTAAAGTACGACAGCCGTAAGAGCGCAGCGATTGATTTTTTTCAGTAAGCAAAGATGGTTCTTCGCTAGCAATCAAAAGTTCACCGCTATTTCTTCTAGAAACGCGAATGCGGCGATTATTAGCATAAGCGCCAAAACCTTTTTCACAGTAGAAAGCTTCACCACCAAAAACTTTGCTGATCGCGGCTGAAATTGATTCTTTCTGGCCATTTATAGCGCGATGTTGTAAGGCAACAGCAACTGTAAAATCAGGGTTAGCACGAATTAAATTATCGAAACCATCAACTGGGTGAATGATGTAGGAGTATTCAGCATCTTGACTGCGAATTAGATTTTTCTCATCCGAAAAAATTAAGTTATATTCGGGACGCAATTTTGAAAATTCGTCTGCTAAAACTTGCTTGACACGATTATAACAAGCTGCAGCAAATTTTACGGCAGAAGTTGGATTTGATTGCAAATTTTCTAGTTCAATAAAATCACGCGGCATGTGAGACGTGGCTTTTTCTATGGCTTTTAGAATGATATTTAGGTTGGCACTATAGCGCATTAGTATTTTCTTGATTGAAGAGTTAAATTAAGATCAGGAATTGCAGATATGTTTCTCACAGCTTTGAGCGAAAATTCCAGCTTATTTTCTGAAGCATCAGAAATTTTAACCAAACTATGAGCATGAAAATTTTGATCATCACGATTTTTAAAATCCGAGCGATAGTGAGCCCCACGACTCTCACGACGATTCAAAGCTGCAAAATTTGTTGCTAGAGAATTCAAAAAAAGATTTTTCAATTCAAAGTAAGCAACCAACTCTTCATTCCAAATCAGATTTTTATTTTGGATTTTATAGTTTTTAAAAATTGCAAAAAGTTCTTTGGTTTTTTCAATTCCGCTTTTCAATAATTTTTCTTCGCGAAAAACGCCTAAGTTTTTTTCGTTATTTTCTTGCAAAAGTTTTTTTAGTGTTGGCAAAACAGAGATTTTTTCGGCGTAGTAATCCTCTCCTTGAGAGAGGATCGAAGAGCGCAGCGATTCGAGTGGGGGTGTAACTGAAAGTTTTTCACCCCTCACCGACTCAGGCAAGCTTAGTCGACTCTCCCTCAAGGGGAGAGTGATCAGATCGAATTTAGTTTTATCTGCATGAGAAAAAATATTTTTCAGTTTTTCAATTTTTTCAGAAGCGATTTTATCTGAATTTTTAATTGCTTGCTGGGCTATTTTTTCTGCCGCTTTTTTGCCAGCGATCTTACCAAAAACAATTAAATCAAGCAGTGAGTTGCAACCAAGTCGATTAGCACCATGCACTGAAACACAAGCTGCTTCGCCAATTGCCATCAATCCAGAAATTTCTTTTTCGCCATCAATAACAATACAATCAAGATTAGTTGGAATGCCGCCCATTGTGTAATGCGCTGAAGGGCTGACAGGAATCAGATCTTTTTCGACATCAAGACGAGAGAATTTTTTTACCAACTCAACAACTCCGGGAAGTTTATTATTTAGGACTTCAGAGCCTAAATGACGTAGATCGAGATTAAGAAAATTTTTATTAACACCAGCTCCACGACCTTCAAAAATTTCTGTTGCCATGGCTTGCGAAATAACATCGCGCGAAGCCAGCTCCATCATTTTTGGTGCATATCTTTGCATAAAGCGCTCGCCTTCAGAGTTAAGCAAGTAGCCACCCTCACCTCTTGCAGCTTCTGTTATCAAAAATCCGTAACCATGAATTCCAGTTGGATGAAATTGCACAAACTCCATATCTTGCAAAGCCAACCCTTCTTCAAAAATAAAAGCTGAACCATCGCCACTACAGATTAAAGATGAGGTAGTATTTTGATAAATTTGGCTGTAGCCACCAGTTGCGAGAATCACTATTTTACTTTCAAAAATTATTAACTCGCCAGAATTTAAATCGACTGCTACACAGCCGTGACAACTTGATTTATCTTCAATCAATAGATCGGTGATAAAAAATTCTGAGAAAAATTTTACGCCATTTTTCAAAGCTTGTTCATACAAAGTGTGCAGAATTGTATGACCTGTTTTATCTTTTGAGTAGCAAGCGCGATAGGCTATTTCGCCTTGTCCGAAGTTAGTAGTTTGACCGCCATAAGCGCGTTGTGAAATTTTGCCGTCATGACTGCGCGAAAAAACCACGCCCATTTTTTCTAAATCTAGAATTGATGCTTCAGCTTCACGACAGAGAATTTCAACTGCATCGTTGTCGGCCAAATAATCAGCACCCTTCAAGGTGTCGTAAGCATGCCATTGCCAATTATCGTTTTTAACATTGCTAAGCGCTGCGTTGATTCCGCCTTTAGCTGAAACTGTGTGACTATTGGTTGGAATGACTTTGCTAATTACAGCAATATTTTTTGCACCAGAATTAATTGCTGAAATCGCTGCCATCAAACCAGCGCCGCCAGATCCAACAATTATTATGTCGAATTGTTTTTTTGAGATTGAAAAATCCACTCGTAAGAAATTTGGTTTAGATTTGAGATTTAAAACTTAAAAATAAAATCATGATCAGATCTTAAATCCTAAATCTTAAATAAAATTGATAAAAATTATTTTCTGCGCCTTCAATGAGGAGCGAAGTCTCAAAAAACTTCTAGTTGATATTAGCCACGAGATGCAAAGCTTAAACACTGACTTTGAAATCATTGCCTGCATTGACGGCACAACCGATAACTCTATTGACTTACTTGAAGCTTTTAAAAAATTTCACCAAGTTAAAATCTTGCCACCACAAAATTCCAGAGGACTGGGACTGGCTTACAAAAGAATTTTTTTAGATGTAGTAAGTAATTGCGCTGATGATGATTTAGTAATTTCTTTAGACGCTGATAATACTCACAAACCTGAGCAAATTTCTGAAATGTTAGAACATTTCAAAAAAAATAATCTCGATGTTTTAGTGGCTTCAAGATTTTGCGATAAAAGTGTGATGGCTGAATTTCCACTTTATCGAAAATTCATTAGCAAATTTACTTCAATTTTATTGCAAAATTTATTTTCAGTACGCCGAATTTCTGGCGAAAAATTGCAAGATTTTACCAGCGGATATCGCATTTATAAAGTTAAGAAATTAAAAAAACTTTTTGCGCTACAAAAAAATGATTTTATTTGCGAGCCTGAATTTACCTATACTTGTGAGCTATTGATAAAATTATCGCGCATTGATTGTCGTATTGACGAAATTCCAATTTCTTATGATTACGGCAAAAAAGTTGGCGCCAGTAAATTAAGAATAATACGTAATTTTTATCGTCTAATAATTTTGCTAATTCGCTTAAAATTCTAAATTCAGCTTTAAAGCAAAAATCAAAAAACTTCCAAAATATTTTTTTGTATCTAGAAAGCAGTTCTTCTCCTAAATAAATTTCCAACCTTTCGAAAATCCCTTAAATATGAATCAAAAAAGACGCGTAGTAGTAACTGGCATTGGCGCTGTCACGCCTTTATCAGCAAACGCTGAAGGCACTTGGAAAAAACTAGTTAATGGCCAGTCTGGCATTGGCTATATTTCTCTTTTCGACGCTGCTGAATCTCCATGCAAAATTGCTGGCGAAGTAAAATCTGGCACTGAAGGCGATTTGTTCAACCTCGATAAATTTGTTGAAGTAAAAGAACAAAAAAAGATGGATCGCTTTATTCACTTTGCAATCGCTGCTGCTGAAGAGGCAATCTCTGACTCGGGCTGGAAAGCAGAAAGCGAAGAAGAAAAATACCGAACTGGCGTGATGATCGGCTCTGGTATCGGCGGACTTCCTTCAATCGAAAAAACAACTCTCTTCATCAAAGAAAAAGGCGTTAAAAAAATCAGTCCGTTTTTTATTCCAGCAAGTTTAATCAACTTAGCTTCAGGACAAGTTTCAATTAAATATGGCTTTATGGGCCCTAATCATGCCGTTGTCACCGCCTGTGCAACTGGAGCTCACGCTATTGGCGATTCTACTCGCATGATCGAATATGGCGATGTTGATGTAATGATTGCTGGTGGCGCTGAGTCAACTGTTTGCGAAACTGGCATCGGCGGCTTTGCTGCACTAAGAGCACTTTCAACCAATTTTAACGACAATCCAAACGCCGCTTCAAGACCTTGGGATAAAGACCGCGACGGTTTCGTCATGGGCGAAGGCGCTGGTATAGTTGTTTTAGAAGAATATGAACACGCTAAAAAACGCGGCGCTAAAATTTATGCTGAAGTTGTTGGTTACGGATTATCTGGTGACGCTTATCACATCACAGCCCCTGAAGGCTCTGGACGTGGCGCTACTTATGCTATGAAGATTGCTTTAAAACACGCTCAAATCAACAACGACCAGATCGACTACATCAATGCTCATGGAACTTCAACTCCTTTGGGCGACGAAATCGAAGTTAACTCAGTAAAAAAAGTATTTGGTGATCACGCCTATAAACTTTCAATGTCTTCAACAAAATCAGCAACTGGTCATTTACTTGGTGCTGCTGGTGCGGTTGAAGCAATATTTTCTGCCTTAGCAATAAGAGATAATATCGCTCCACCAACCTTGAATTTAGAAAACCCTTCCGAAGGTTGCGATATTGATTTGGTCGCTAAAACAGCCAAAGCAAAAAAAATTGACTATGTAATGTCAAACTCATTTGGCTTTGGTGGAACCAATGCCTGCCTGATTTTAAAAAGAATTTAAAGTTGAATGCGTAAAAAAATTATCACCAATATCTGTGCTGGATTTTCGGTTCTAGTGTTTTGTTACATCGTAACAATACTCAGCATCATCATGTATTTTAACGCTCCAAACAGCTATCATACTCAAGATAAAAAATTTATCATTGAGAGCGGCTTAACTTTTCGTCAGGTAGTTGAAAAACTTAACCAAGAAAAAATTGTTAAGAACCCTGATGTATTTTTGCATCTTTCTCAACTTATCAAAGGTGTCGATCTTAAAGTTCGTTACGGCGAATATTTTTTCGAAAAAAATACTTCTTACTATAAAATTTTGCACAAAATGGTGCGCGGTAACATCTTTTTCCGTAAAGTAACTGTTGCCGAAGGTCTTAGTACAAAAAGTATTTTAAAAATTATTGAAACATCTCCCGGTCTTATTGGCCAGCTTCCAGAAGGCATCAAAGAAGGCTCTTTATTGCCTGAAACATATTTTTATTCCTATAACGACACTAAGCTAAGTATCGTCAAAAGAATGCGCAGCGCCATGGAAAAAGCTATTGATGATCTATGGGAAAAGCGCGATCTAACCATTCCAGTTAAAACAAAAGAACAAGCTTTGATTTTGGCCTCAATTGTTGAAAAAGAAACTGGCATAGATTCAGAACGCCCAAAAGTTGCATCTGTTTTTGTTAATCGTTTGAAAAAAGGCATGAAGCTGCAATCCGACCCAACCATAATTTATTCTTTCAGCAAAGGTGATAAAAACTTGGAAAGACCAATCAGAATGAGTGATATCAGAAATAGCTCTGTCTATAACACTTATTATATTTACGGCTTGCCACCAACTCCAATTTGCAATCCAGGGCTTGCAGCAATCAAAGCTGTTTTAAATCCACCGCAAACTGATTATATTTATTTTGTGGCAAATGGTCGTGGTGAGCATCACTTCTCAACCACAATTAGTGAACACAATGAATATGTCGCAAAATATCGTAGCTTCGTTGCTCAACCAAAACCAGTGGATTCGAAAACTGCTACAACTCAATCTGAAGCAGCACAATAAATTATAGGCTGAATCATTGTGACGAACAACCTCGCACAAACAATCAATCTCCAACAATTTGCTTCTAGCCCAGACATATCGTGCTGGGTTTTTGCTTCGGCTGGCTCAGGAAAAACCAGAGTTTTGACTAATCGAGTTTTAAGATTACTTCTAAGGGGAGTTGCACCAGATAAAATTCTTTGCCTCACCTTCACAAAAGTTGCAGCAAGCGAAATGCAAAGTCGCATCAATGCAGAATTAGCCAACTGGGTTTTGGTTGATGAAGCTAATCTAGCAAAAAAATTATTCGAATTAACCGGTAATATCGCCAGCAAAGCCGATCTTAAAAAAGCCCGCATTTTATTTGCCGAAGTTTTAGACGCAGAGTCAAAAATAAAAATCCAAACCATTCACTCATTTTGCCAAAGCTTGGTAAAAATATTTCCCTTTGAAGCTGGAGTTAAACCTAATTTTGAAGTTTTGGAAGAAGCGCAAGAAAAGTTATTATTACAAAAAGCCCAAAAAGAAGTTCTAAAAAAAGCTGTTAAAAACTCTGAGTTAAAAAATCTGGTTGTTAAAATTAACTCTCGCTTACATGAAGCAAGCTTCTCTGAGTTGGTTTCTGATCTTCTAGCAAAAAAAGAGCAGCTAACAATTTTAAAAGAAAATTTTTTTGGAATTGACGGCGTAATTGACGAGATTTTCAAAAATTTTTCTGTAAATAAAAATAGTAACGCAGCAGAAATTTGTGACGAATTTTTTAAATCAATAAATAAGCAAGAAGTTGATAAGCTCTTGATAGCTCTGGAAGAAAGCGGCTTGATAAGCAATAAAAATATTGCTGAAAAAGTCAGAAAATTTTTACAAAATCCAAGCGAAGAAAAATTTTTAATTTACCAGTCAGCTTTTTTTACCGACAAAAATGAAATCAGAAAAATCAATGGCAAAGTTCTGCAAAACCCTGATTTAGAAAGAATTGCAACGGATCAAATAAATCTGATTTCTAGTTTTTGTGATCAAATAAATTCTTACAAAATCTGCAATTCCAGCGCTTTGCTTTTAAAATTTACCGACGCAATTTTAGAAATTTATGCCGTACTTAAAAAACAAAATGCCTTTTTAGATTATAACGATCTGATCATCGAAACCAACAGATTGCTGGCTAATCCAAATTTTTCTGATTGGGTAAAAATGAAAATGGATGGTTTATTCGACCATATTTTGATCGACGAATCGCAAGATACCAACCACCAACAATGGAATATTATTAAAGCTCTGACCGAAGATTTTTTCTCAGGAATTAGCGCTGCAAATAAAAACCGAACAATTTTTATTGTTGGCGATGAAAAGCAGTCGATCTATTCATTTCAAGGCGCTGAGCCTCACATTAGTGGTGAGATTTTTTTTTACTTTGACGAGAAACTAAAAAATCACCCAAATAAATTTCACAAGATTGATCTAAATAATTCTTTTCGTTCACTTAGCGAAATTCTAGGCGTTGTTGATGCAACTTTTAGTGGCGAAAAAGAGAAAGCGGCGATTGCTAAAATCTCTGATTTTAAAGGTCACAGCGCAATTCGCCAAGGAGTTGGACATTTTGAAATTTGGCCACAAATCAAAATCAAAAAAGAAGAAAAAACTAAAAATGCAGATAAAGATTACAGTTGGAAAATAGATTTTGTGCCACGAGAAAATTATCACGAACAAGAATTTTTGGCCGAATTAATTGCAATTAAAATCAAAGATTGGGTAGAAAATAAAAGAGTTTTACAAAGCCGTATAGAGACTCTGAAATACAGCGATTTCATGATTTTACTGCGTAAAAGAACTGATGGTTTTGATCAAATTTTGAGCCGCTTTTTTTATCAATATCAAATTCCCTTTGGTGGCAAAAATAAAATAAAATTCGACGACAACATAATTATTCAAGATCTGCTTGCTGCAGCTAGATTTGCGCTTTCTCCATTTGACGATTTGAATCTGGCTGCACTTTTAAAATCACCAATTTTCAACATCAATGAAGAAGAGTTGTTAGAAATTTGTCTTTTTAAAAACAATAATCAAACCAGCATTTACAAGGCTTTGAAGCAAATTCCAAAATTTGCTAACATCAGTATTTATTTAGAAGTTTTAGAAAAAAAAGCAGTGCAAACAAATTGTTTTGAGTTTTTTTATTTTTTATTAAGTCAAGAAAACCGTCAAAAAATTATTAGTCGCTTTAACTCGGAAAGCTCTGAAATATTGGATAAATTCGTTTTAAAAGTTTTTGATTTTGCTAATAATTTTTCAGCAAGTTTACAAAAATTTTTAGAATTTATCGAAAGCTTTAATCCAGAAATTTCAGTTACAACAGAAAATAATAATCAGGTTTTAATCACTACAATCCATTCTGCCAAAGGCTTGCAAGCACCAATTGTTATTATTCCAGATTGTTGTTTTGATACCGACAGATTGCGCAGCACTAAAGAAAAAATTTCTTGGATTGAATTCGCAGAAAATAAATTACCAATTTGGTGCGCCGCAAAAAATGAAGAAAATAAATTATTAAAAACCAATCGTGAATTAAAAAAACAACAAGCTAAAGATGAATATTTACGCCTACTTTATGTTGCCATGACCAGAGCTGAAGACGAGCTTTATATCGCGGGAAGCGGCAATTTTAATGACTCAGAATCTTGGTATGATTTAATCAAAAAATCTGTCGCTGATAAATGTTGGCAGAAAGAATTTTTTGACGAAAAAACCAAAAAACTAAACTCAGATAAATTTGAAATTAGCAACGAGATTTTAGGAATTGGGGAGAAAAAATATCAATATGCGGAGAATAATCTTTTTATAAACAACTCGATCGTTTTTGATGAAAAACCTCAAATATCTTTTAAGACTAAAGAGAAAAAACTAAATAAATCTTCAGTGCCACTAGCAAAAGATGATAATATTTTTACCGAGATAAAAAGCTCACAAAATCAAATAAATCAATCCCAAATAAAAGGTAAATTGATTCACAAAATTTTAGAAATTTTTGGTAAAAATTCTGCCGCAGAAAAAAAATGGTTAGGCGAAATTTCTAAAAAAATTATTGCTCGAGAAGAATTTTTATCAGTAGTAGAAAAAAATAAAATTAATGACGAGATCAATGAATTTTTGGCTTCAGAGCAATTCAAAGAAATATTTTCCGGTCAAATAAAATGTGAAGTTGAGATCGCTGGCAATATTAAAAATGAAAAATTTCTTAAACGAATTGATCTGCTAATCGAGAAAGAAAACGAGGTTTTAATTGTTGATTATAAATCAGACGAGACTTTGCCAGAAGCGGCTCCCAAGCATTATTTTGACCAACTAAAAACTTACGCAGAATTAGTAAAAAAACTTTATCCAAACAAAAAAATTTCTTGTGCAATTTTATGGATTAAGTTTTTGAAGTTAGAATTTTTAAATCTCTAAATGCAGCATTTCTTCAAAGCTTGGGCGGCGGCGAATCACACTGAATTTTTCACCATCAACCAAAACTTCTGGAATCATCGGACGACAATTATACTCATTAGACATTGAAGAACCATAAGCTCCGGCAGAGCAAAATACTAATAAATCTTCTGGTTGTAGATTAATCAATTCGCGATTTTGTCCTAAAATATCAGTAGTTTCGCAAACAGGACCTGCAAGATCATAAACCACTTTTGTGCCAATTTTTTTTCTTACCTCTAAAACTTCGTGATAAGATCCATAAAGTCCGGGACGCATTAAGTCGTTCATCGCGGCGTCAATAATTGCAAAATTTTTTGCTCCCGTTTCTTTTAATAAAATTATTTTTGTGACTAATATTCCTGCATTACCAACCAATGCTCTTCCGGGAGCGATGGTAATTTTAACATCCAAGTCTTGAGTAATTTTTTTGATCAAGTTTACATAATCGTTGATCAAAAGCGTGTTTTCATCTTTGTAGAAAATGCCAATTCCACCGCCAAAGTCTAGAGCAGAAATTTTATGACCCTGCAAGCGCAGATCTAGACAAAGTTGACGCATTTTGTTAAAAGCCAATCTGAAAGGTTCAATCGTAGTAATTTGTGAACCGATATGCATAGCAATTCCATAAACTTCCAATCCGGGAAGTTGGCTAGCTTTTTGATATACTGCATGAGCTTGCTCAATATCAACGCCAAATTTGTCGCCTTTACGACCTGTTGAAATTTTATTGTGAGTTTTGGCATCAACATTTGGATTAACACGCAAAGAAAATTTTGCCCTTTTGTTCAAGTTAGAAGCAACTTCATTGAGCAAATACATTTCAGCAACTGACTCAACCGAAAATTCTTCTACACCATTTAATAGAGCGAATTTTATTTCTTCACGAGTTTTACCAACGCCAGCAAAAACGATTTTTTTTGGATCAACTTTAGCTTTAATGGCACGAAAAACTTCACCAGCTGAAACCGCGTCAATTCCAGCTTGAAGCTTGCTCAAAGTTTCAACCAAATGAATATTGTAGTTGGCTTTGATGGCGTAACAAATTTTGTAATCAGAAATTTTTGCTTGCGCAAAAGCATCAACAAAATTTTGAAAATTTTCGCTCAAAGTTTTTTTAGAATAGCAATAAAACGGAGTACCAACAGCAGCAGCAATTTCAATGATCGCAACATTTTCAATAAAAAGTTCATCACGATTTTTTACATTTTTGTAAGAGAGATATTTCATGAAGATATTTTAACTTTCATAACTTGAGTACATGTAAGGAGTCACCGAATCAAACTCCGCCGCGCAAGAATCAACTCTTTTGTAAGATGGATTAACACCAAGATCACAGCGCAATTGACGAACCTCTTTTTCTGTCAATCCACTTAATTTTGCCAAACGCTTATCAGAAAAACCCATGCGTTTTAGATTGAAAAAATCTTGGGCATTTTTTGGCAAGCCTTCTTTTTTAACTTTAGTTTCAACATCCAAAGCGCCTTTAATTTGTTCTAAAAACCATTTATCATATTTTGTGATTGAGGCTACTTCCTGAACTGACATGCCTTCACGCAAAGCTTGTGCAATCAGCAATAATCTGTTTGGAGCTTGAATTTTTAATTTTTCAGTAATGATTTTGATACGCTGTTCTGGATCTTCCGAAGCAATCGTAACATCATCCATGCCGCTTAAATTTGATTCCATTGAGCGCAAAGCTTTTTGAAAACTTTCAATAAATGAGCGACCAATTCCCATAACTTCGCCAACTGATTTCATCGAACTAGAAAGCGCGGTTTCAGAACCTTTGAATTTTTCGAAAGTAAATCGCGGAATTTTAGTAATAACGTAATCGATAGTTGGTTCAAACGAAGCCGGAGTCACACCGCCAGTGATGTCATTTCTGATTTCATCAAGCGTGTAACCAATTGCCAATTTTGCTGCAACTTTAGCAATTGGAAAACCAGTAGCTTTCGAGGCCAGAGCCGAAGATCTTGAAACTCTAGGGTTCATCTCAATAACTACCAAACTGCCATCTTTTGGATTAACCGCGAATTGCACATTTGATCCGCCAGTTTCAACACCAATTTCACGCAATACGGCAATTGAAGCATTGCGCATTTGCTGATATTCTTTGTCAGTTAAAGTTAGAGCTGGCGCAACTGTGATTGAATCTCCAGTATGCACGCCCATCGGATCAACATTTTCGATTGAGCAAATAATAATTGTGTTGTCGTTTTTGTCGCGCACCACTTCCATCTCATATTCTTTCCAGCCAATGATTGACTCGTCGATTAGCACTTCGTTGGTTGGTGAGATTGTTAAACCATATTCAACAATTTGGCGATATTCTTCCGCCGTATAAGCCACACCGCCACCAGCGCCACCCATTGTAAATGAAGGACGAATGATTGCCGGCAAACCAATTTTTGACAAAGCCGCCATGGCATCTTCCAAGGTTTTTACGATAGCGTTTTTCGGAGTTTTAAGTCCGATTTTATTCATGGCTTGTTGAAAAAGTGCGCGATCTTCAGCTTTGTGAATTGCCTCAATTGAAGCGCCGATCAACTCAACATTATATTTTTCAAGCACACCATTTTTTGCTAAAGCGATCGCACAGTTCAAAGCGGTTTGTCCGCCAACAGTTGGCAGAATTGCGTCGGGACGTTCTTTGGCGATGATGCGTTCAACAATATCAGGATTGATTGGTTCGATGTAAGTGCGATCAGCCAGATTAGGATCAGTCATGATCGTGGCTGGATTGGAGTTGATCAGAATAACTTTGTAACCTTCTTCTTTCAAAGCTTTGCAAGCTTGCGTGCCAGAATAATCAAACTCACAAGCTTGGCCGATAACAATTGGCCCAGCCCCGATAATCAGGACTGATTTAATGTCTGTTCTTTTTGGCATGGAAGGAGGAAATGAAATGAAAACTAGCGAAAAAATTTCCGCTAATTAAAAAGCGCGCCTTGCAAAATGTCAACGCAGCGGAATTAAAAAAATTAATAAAATGCAGAAAAAATCAAAACCAAAACCAACCTATCGCAAGCGCACTTTAAGCCGACTTATTGCCATTCAAATTTTTTACCAATTTGAGTTTTACGAAAAAAAAATTCCTCTCGCAGAAGTCAAAAATAATGTCATCGATAATTATGTTCTCGAGCAAGAAGAAACTGTTAGCTCTTATCGCAAAAAAATTGATCTCAATCTTTTAGAAACTTTGCTTGCTGGCATCAATCTTGGAGTCGAAGAAATTGATCACGATATTTTTGGCCTACTGAAAAGTGGTTGGGATTTAGAAAAACTGCCAGACGTGATGCTATATATTCTGCGCCTTGGCGCTTTCGAATTGAAATTTATGCACGACGTTCCGCTGAAAGTTGTTTTGGACGAATATGTCGATATTTCCGCCAGTTTTTTTGAAACAAAAAAAGTTACCTTCTTAAACGCAACGCTAGAAAATTTAGCCAAACATTATCGCGCTGCAGAATTTGAAAAAGTAAAGAGTCGATCCAATCACTCCCCCCTTGAGGGGAGAAAATAGCCTAAACGGCTATTTTCGGCTTTTAAGATACTCGAGGGTTTTGTAATAAACCCCTCCTCGAATCGCTGCGCTCTTCGATCCTCCCTCAGGGGGAGGATAATTAGATCGAGCATATTATTACAAATTAGAAAACAGGATAAAAAATGTCTAAAAAAATTCTTATCGCTAAAGTTATTTCTGCCTTTGGAATTAAAGGCGAAGTCAAAATTGTTGCTTATTGCCAAGATATTTTACAAATCGAAAAATATCCGCTTTTCGATGCCAAAGGCAATTTAGTAAAAATCAAAATCAGCAATAAAAACAAAACAATAGTTGGCAAAAGTGGCTCGAATGATCCGATTCTGATTGTAAAAATTTCAGGAGTTGAAGAACGCAATCGTGCTGAAGAAATTCGCGGCGCTGAATTTTTTGTCAGTCGTGAGAATTTCAAAGAAACCAAAAAAGATGAATTTTATTATGTTGATCTAATCGGCCTAAAAGTGATTAACGAAACGAAGAAAGAAATTGGCCAAGTTTTGAATGTGCAAGATTTTGGCGCTGGCGGAATGTTAGAAATCAAATTCAATAAAGAATTTTTAAAAAGTAAGGCAGGCAAAGATTTTACAGAAATCGAAAATCTACCCTTCACCGGCAAAATCTTTCCTGAAGTAAATCTTGAAGAAGGATTTATCAGGATTGATTTGCCGGAGGTCATTAAAAAATAAAAGAATAATGGTACGTAAAGTCTCAATTTTGTATTTTTTTTGAGAATTTTATAATATCTACACTCCTATAATTGTGCTGCTTCTATGTTTTCTTCTTCTATGTTGTTCCGTAGAATATATCCACGGGCCATTCGAACAAGGCTAGAAGGCTTATAGTTTTGAGGAGCAAGATATTCAGCAGCCCCAATTCCAGCTACTAGTGCAAGAAAACCTCCAATTGCAATTCCAGAAATCGCTCCATCATTTGAAGGATTATCCTTATAAAATGCGTTATTATTCTCATACACACTAATCACGCTACTTGGTTCATTGGTAGGCTTTCCATAGTCTGGGTTATAAATCTCAGGACTTGGAAAAGCGCTAGGTTTAGATGTCGGATTTCCAGAAGGAAAAGAAGTTGGGTAGGGATTAGGTTGGCTAGTTGGAGTTGCGCTTGGCTGAGAAGTTGGTTGACCAGTTGGTCTTAGCGAATATCTGATTGGAGAATTTGTTGGAATAGATGTCGGCCTTAAAGTTGGGAAAAAAGATATTGTTGGAGTCACAGTTGGGCCAGTTGGACTTAAAGTAGGATCAACAGATGGATACTGAGATGGGTTTATAGTAGGAAAATCAGATGGATTACTAGTTGGGAAGTTTGATGGACTTTGGGTTGGCGCAGTTGGAACTAGAGTTGGATTTTGAGATGGATTGGAAGATGGATTGCTAGTTGGAAAATTTGAAGGGTTTGCGGTTGAAGGCTGTGATGTTGGACTTTCTGTTGAAGCGGAGGTTGGAAATCTTGTTCCTCTTCCACCCTGAGCAAAAGCCGAGCTCACCACAAAACTCATTCCAAGAAACAACTTACTCAAGCCAGCATTTGTTATTGAGAGTATGCCATTTGTTAGTTCACTTACAGAAGTGTTAGCATAAATACTTTTTGCAGAACCTTTAATTCTGCTTTTGGTGTATTCTATTTCTTCTAAAAGTCTTTTTTCGCCCTCTTTACTTTCTAAAATATACCAACTTATTTCAGTTTCTTGATTATCGGTTAGGTCTTCTCTGTTTAAATATTCTTGAACAAGAGAGTTCTTTTCTAAACCCTTTAAGCTAGACCAATATTCTTTTGCTTCTTTTTTGTTGGGTGATTTTTCTTGTAAGAAACTTTTGAAGAATTCTGGGAACTTAACTTCAGTGGTTTTTTCATCTCTAAAATTTCTATCAAATCCTATTGGTTGTTCTGATTCTCTTGGAAGGGTTAGATAATCTTTATATTCAAGAAGAATTTCAACTTTATCTTCAATTCTGGTGTTGTTCCAAGTTTCTTCTACGAATGAGATTTTTGCTTTGTTTATTTCTTGGTTATCTTCTAAATTTATGTGACTAATTCTCTTGGTGATTCCTACTAAATTTCCCTCTTCAATTTGTCTGGAAATTATCTCAGCAGCTTCTTTGTCATCTTCTTCACTGGTTTGAAATGGTCTTTTAGAGTTGTTCACTAAAAATGCGGCGAACCTATCTGTGAAAGATCCTGCTAGAGGGTTTGTTTCTATTAACTTATTTATTGGGAAAGACAGATCTGGTTTCATAAGATTTTTCTATTAAAATTATAAGATAATTAAATTAAAAATTTTTAAAATCTGTAAGAGTAGCCAACTTTTACTACATCTAGTCGAGTTTGATATCTCGCGCTGAGATTAAGATAAGAGTTTATAATTTTTGTCTTTGCTGAGAAATTCTGTGTATTGAATTCAAGATTGACAGAGCTTGTTTTGTCACAATCAATTTTTATCCCCGCGCCATAAAACCAACTACCCCCAATTCCATTTTTTATACCTGTCACTTTTCCGTCTAGGTCAGAGTAGTCTTTGGTACGATAAGATATGTAGGCATATCCACCAGTGGCATAAACTGAAAATTTATCCGTAAAATCATATCCAATGTCAGACTTTATACCGTAACGATTTTTGATTTGTAGTCTTTGCGAGTCGATATCAATAGTATTGTTACTATATCCGTTAACTTTAACATTATTCTGCTCTAGTAAAACTCCCGGAGAAATGAACAAACCACCAAAATTTATAGCATAGTTATAATGCAAACCCGCTCCATAACCACTATTTGAATGATGGGGGGTATTACTAGCTTCGTTTTTGTTATTATCATTAGTATACTTCTCAACAAACTTTGCTTTTGAATTTAAAAGATCAATACCAATATAAGACCCTTCAGTCTTAGCCAAAGCAGAATTTTGAATTGCAAAAAAAGAAAGTGCCGCGATCAGGAAAGCTTTTTTCATGATAAGAATTTATTTTTGATTTTGTAGGGCGAGAAGTGGTTTTATTTCTTTAGTCTAGTCGCCGCAAAAAAGATTATCTTATTTTTTTTTGCAAGAAATTTTTACTGCGGAATTTTTGAGAAATGACGAGGGAGTTTTGCATAGCCTGCATATGAAAAATAAGAAAGCTCGATCTAATCATCCTCCCCCTGAGGGAGGATCGAAGAGCGCAGCGATTCGAGGAGGGGTTTATTACAAAAGCCTCGAGTACCTTAAAGGACGAAAATAGCCGTTTAGGCTATTTTCTCCCCTCACCGACTCAACCGAAGGTTTCGTCGACTCTCCCTCAAGGGGAGAGTGATTAGATCTAGTTTTGTTATTTTTAATGAAAGACCTAGGGAGTTTTGCAGAATTTAAAAACTTTTAATCTCAATCAAGCTTTTGATTTAGGCCGTTTTTAAAAATCACCTTGCAAAAATACTACGAGACAACAATTTTTAAATCTGCTTGCGTTTTATGATGTCTTGTTGATCGATTTCTAAGGCATCAGCTAGAGCAGAAATTATGTGATCTGGAAGAGAATTATTTTTTAAAGCAGGTAAACCATCAACATCACCCTCTTTTTTAGATCCAAAAAAAGTTCTAGTTATTGCACCAAAAATTCCAGACTGCTTCTCCTCTTCAACAAATGTTGTGCCCATTGGATCAAAATAAGATACTCTGATCTTTCCCGTTTGATCTTTTTCTAAATGTAAACCTGCAAAGTGATTATTGCTGATATTAATCGGCATAACCAGCTGCTCCACTTCAGTTGAAGTTTTAAAGTCTTTTAAAATATCCACCAAACCTTCTTGATGAGTTTTGTGAGAGAGTTCGGTTTTAATCAGAGCAGCATTTGCTGGCAAAGATAACTCTGTCAGAAGATCAATCTCATCATTTTGATAATAAGATTGAGAAGATATTCTCTGAGCAGATTCTGATGGAGAAGTGATTGGCATAATTAAGAGTTCGGGTTAATTTGTAACAGCTTTTCAAATACGAAAACAATTAGAATAAAGTAAAAACAATTAACCCACGTAATTCTAACTATTTTTTATTCGCAATAATCAAAACTATTTATTCTAATTTTTGGATAAAATCTACTTTTGCAGTTAAGTTTTTTAATAAAATTTTCTTCCTATGAAAAAGACAAAATTATTTTTTTTGATAAGCTTAGTGTTCTCGATTTCTTCATGCTCACAAGCTCCGAAAAATGGATATTATCGTGGTTACGAAATTCCATCTTATAATGTAACAAAAAAAGTTGGGGATGTTGAATTTCGTGTTTATCAACCGCAACTAATTGCTGAAGTGGAAGTTGCTGGAGATAGAAAAGAAGCGGCTAGAAAAGGTTTTTTGATTTTAGCTAACTATATTTTTGGTGAAAATATTTCTGCCGAAAAAATCAGCATGACTTCTCCTGTCACACAAAAAGAAATAGCAGAAAAATCTGAAAAAATCAGCATGACTTCTCCAGTAAATCAAATTGCTATTGCAGAAAAAAAATGGCTGATTCAATTCAAAATGCCGCAAAAATATGATTTGCAAACTTTACCAAAAGCAAAAGATGAGCGCATCAAATTTAAAAATGTGGCAGAAAGAAAAACAGTTTCGATCACTTTTTCTGGATCTTGGTCTGATAAAAAATTTAGTGAGAAAAAGCACGAGTTAGAAAAATTCATCAAAGAAAATAATTTAAAAACCAAAGGCGAAATTACTTTGGCTTATTACGATGACCCTTTCACTCTGCCTTGGAATCGCAGAAACGAAGTTATTCAAGAAATAAAATAAACAGATTTTAAATGACAAAAAATCTGCATTTTATTTTTGGCGATCAGCTGTCGCATTCACTGCTTAATTTACGTCATGCTGATAAAAAAAATGACCTGATTTTAATGTGCGAAGTTGATGAAGAAGCAACTTATGCAGCACATCACAAGAAAAAAATCGCCTTTATTTTTTCAGCAATGCGTCACTTTGCTGAAGAATTAAAAAGCCAAGGATTCAAAGTTGATTACGTAAAACTTGATGACGAAAAAAATTCTGGCTCGTTTGATGCAGAGTTAGAAAGAGCAATTGCGAAATATCAGCCACAAAAAGTTTCTGTGACTGAACCTTCAGAATACCGAGTTTGGCAAAAAATTCTGCACTGGCAAAAAATTTATAAAATCACTTTTGAAATTTTTCCCGATACACGTTTTTTATGCAGCCAAGCTGAATTTCGAAACTGGGCAAAAGATAAAAAGCAGCTGCGTTTAGAATTTTTCTACCGCGAGATGCGCAAGAAACATAAAATCTTGCTCGATGCTGCAAACAAGCCAATTGGCGGCAAATGGAATTATGACGTTGAAAATCGCAAAGCGCCGAAAATTGGCATGCGCTCACCTGCAAGAATCAGTCACAAAAAGGATAAGATCACTTTGCAAGTTTTGGATTTAGTTGCCGAAAAATTTCAAAAAAATTTTGGTGATTTACTGCCTTTTCATTTTGCTGTAACTCGCGACCAAGCATTAATCGAAGCTAAGCATTTTATTGACGAATTGCTGACTAATTTTGGCGATTACCAAGATGCCATGGTGGCGGGCCAACCTTATCTTTACCACTCGCTGCTTTCTTGCTACATTAATGTTGGATTGTTAGAGCCGCTAGAAATTTGTAAAATGGCTGAAAGCGCTTACCACGCAGGCAAAGCACCACTAAATGCTGTTGAAGGATTTATTCGCCAAATTCTTGGCTGGCGTGAATATGTGCGAGGCATCTACTGGCTCAACATGCCGCAATATTTAGAAAATAATTTTCTCAGCGCCAAAAGAGCTCTGCCCGAATTTTATTGGAGCGGCGAAACTCAAATGTTTTGTTTAAGCGAAGTAGTCAAGCAAACCAAACAGCACGCTTATTCGCATCATATTCAGCGTTTGATGATAACTGGCAATTTCGCTTTGATTGCCGGCATCAATCCCAAGCAAGTTCATGAGTGGTATTTGGCAGTTTACGCTGATGCTTTCGAATGGGTTGAAGTTCCCAACACTCTTGGTATGGCGCTGCACGCTGATGGCGGCGTGATGGCTAGCAAGCCTTATGCGGCAAGTGGCAAATATATTTCACGCATGTCGAATTTTTGTAAATCTTGTCGCTTTGATCCAGAAATTATGGTTGGCGAAAACGCCTGCCCTTTCAACGCGCTATACTGGAATTTTTTACAAGAAAATGAAACTCAACTGAAAGATAATCAGCGTTTAACCTTTGCTTACGCCAATTTACGCAAAATAGAAAAACCAAAACTTACGGCAATTTTAGCGCAAGCACAAAAAAATTTAGAAAAAATCGCAGCAAATAAATTATGACCAAACCAAGAATCGCCATAATTGGCGCTGGAATTTCAGGAATTATTTTAGCCAGAGAATTGCAAGAAGTCGCGCAAGTAAAAATTTTTGAAAAATCACGCGGCGTTGGCGGACGCATGTCTACGCGTTATGTTGAAGATTTTGCTTTCGATCATGGCGCACAATGTTTTACAGCGCGTACAAAAAGTTTTCAAAAATTTCTTCAGCCATTTCTTTTGTCAAACGATGTTGCGCCTTGGCACGGCAAGGTGATTAATATTGAAAATGATGGTTCGATAAGTCAGCGCTTCTGGTTTGAAACGCATTTAGTTGCAGCGCCAAATATGAATAGCCTATGTAAAAAATTAGCTGTCGGTCTTGATATTTCTCTAAACAGTGAAGTTAAGAAATTAGACAGAAAACAAAGCGATGGCTGGCATTTAAAAAGCAAAGCAGACGAAGATTTAGGAGTTTTTGATTTAGTAATTTCAACTGCTCCGCCAGCTCAAACCAAAAATCTTTTTCACCAATATTTTACCTGTCAGGAAATTTTTATGCAGCCTTGTTTTGCTTTGATGCTGGGCTTTAAAAGCAAGTGGGATCGCGACTGGATTTTTGCCAAAGTTAGAAATAATCCAATCAAATTAATTGCGGTTAATTCGTCAAAATTTGGCCGCAATAATGATGTAACTTCTCTTGTAATTCATAGTCGCGATAGTTGGAGTCGAGAAAATTTAGAAAGAGATCAAAACCAAGTGCAGCAAATTCTGCTTGAAAATTTCACCCAAGTCAGCAGCATTGATTATAAACAAGCTTCTTATGTGAGCTTACATCGCTGGCGTTACGCCTTGATTGATCAAACAAAACGCGAAAAGTTTTTTAATCAAGATTTGGGATTAGCCGCAACCAGCGATTGGTCAACTAATTCCAGAATTGAAGATGTATGGATCGCGGCGATCAATTTAGTTGAAAAGATAAAATTTGTTCTTTCTGACGATCAGTTGCTAAAAATTAGTAATAAAATAGAAATAATTTCATAAAACCATTTGTAGATCAAAAAACTTTTTACACCTCTTTAACCATTAAATGATAAGGGTTTAGAATAGTTTGATAATTTCTTAACCAGAAAGTAGCGGTATAAAATCTGTCATTTGTCTTTTATAAACGCCGCCACTAAATTTTTTTAAAGCTTCAATTTCTTGACAAAGTAACTTTAATTTATGCCTACAACTTTTAATATTTCTGTTTCATCAAGCCTCGAAGAACTGAATTCTGTTATTTCTTCTTTTAGGGATGCTCAAGAGGAATTTAATTATTCGCAAAGTGAGACAATTTTATCTTGGCTACAAAAAGAAGGAAACAATCTCAACCTAGATTCTATCAAAGAGGTTTTAGTATTAATTAATGGGAATTATGAAAAATATTTTTTAGCTGAATCCTGGCTAAAAAAAGAAGGAAATAATCTCAACCTAGATTCTCTCAAAGAGGTTTTGGCATCAATTAATGGGGATGATGAAAAATATTTTTTAGCTAAATCCTGTCTACAAAAAGAAGGAAATAATCTCGATCTAGATTCTTTCAAACAGGTTTTGGTATTAATTAATGGGGATGATGAAAAATATTTTTTAGCTAAATCTTGGCTAGAAAAACAAGGAAATAATCCAGATTCTTTCAAACAGGTTTTGGTATTAATTAATGGGGATTATAAAAAACTTTGTTTAGCTGAATTCTGGCTAGCAATAGAAGGAAATAATCTCGATCTAGATTCTCTCAAAGAGGTTTTGGCATCAATTAATGGGGATAATGAAAAATATTTTTTAGCTAAATCTTGGCTAGAAAAACAAGGAAATAATCTCGATCTAGATTCTCTCAAAGAGTTTTTGGGATTAATTAATGAGGATTATAAAAAACTTTATTTAGCTAAATCCTGTATAAAAAAAGAAGGAAATTCCCCAAAGAAATTTCAAAATTTTGCTACACTCGTAGAAGAAAAATTACTTGTTCCAAGCAAGTACAATACTGCTGCTATTTCTGCCTTATATCTTGAGCTAGAAATACCAACCTCAAGATTACCAGAACTATGCACGAGGCTCTATCCAAATAACGAATTTCTTCAAACTGAATTATTTGGAGCAGTTATTAAAATAGGTATGTTGCAAGGCGAAGAAGGGAAGTCTCTTCTAAAATCTTTTACAACCTCACTTCATGACAACGAAAATGTTCTCAATATTGTTGAAATTGCCAACCAGAATCAAACCCTGACTTTATCTGAATTAGAAATCTTAGATTTAGTTAGCGAAAGACTAAGCTTTAAATATGAATCAATTAAAGAAAATCTGAGTAAAAAAAGTTTGCCAGCTTCTCTTACACATGAAGGATGGAACAATGTTGTAAGCTTGTTTGGACTAGAAGAAGAAAACCAATTGCTAAGCCAAAAAACCTTGGCCAATTTATTTTCTTACTACGATTTCAAAAATGAGATTGTCAATTTCAAGTCAGTTGTGCGCCAAGAAGTTTTAGCAGAAATTGCCGCATTTTACGCCCCATCAAGCAAGTCGACTTATTTAAAAGAAGAGGAATATCAAAAGTTGCAGCAGCTTTTTAATAGCCAAGAGCGTCCTCAATCAAATTTAGAATTGCCAAAGGTCAAAATTATTTCTGATTATTTAGCGCCAAAGATTCCGCAAATTCCTCCAGTAAATATTGATCAATTTCAATTTGGAGAATCAGAAATTTTATCAGCTGAAAAAAGAGATGAGTTTACTGAAAGGTTTAAAAAATTGCTCAGAAATCCTGACCCACAAACTTTGGAAGTGGCAAGCTTTTTCAAAGAAATTCTTAGTCTTGAAAATGAAATAAAAACATATGATCAGACAAAGCTTTTAGATTTCTTTAAGGGCAATCGAGATAGATTATCTTTCCTACTTCAACAAAATGGTAGTCTAGAAAAATTTGCTTCAGCAATTCATGGTCTTGGAGATGGCTGTGTTGCCAATATTGGAACCCAAGTTAAAATTGCGGTTTATTCTCTTTTAATTGAAGATCCTTGCGACCAAGTTTTATTTTCGGCTTTCGAAGAAAAGATCGTCAGACCAATTCTAAATTCTGGCGGCGATAATCTTGGCGGATCAGAAAGTGGAGTCGATATTTTTCAAAATAACTTTATTGATCTTAACTTAATTTCTCCCAAAGGTTTAGTTACATCAGTTTCAGAGCAGTTTTTTAAAGATGGTAAAGTTAGAGATGCTTGGGGTTTTATTGAAGAAGGCGCAAAACCTAGCGTGTTAAAATTTCTCGAAGAATCTTCAAAATCTGCTACAGAGTTTGATCAAAAATCTGCCCAAATTGCAGCTTACATTATTTTAAAAACTTTAGTTCCAGAAATTGCCGCAAGCAGATATTTAGCTGATTTAAGAGAATTTTGCCAATCTGCTGTTCGAGATATTTCAGAGGTTAATCTTGAAGAGGTGAATTCAGAAATTTCTAATCAAGGATTTCAAGCAT
>DENL01000009.1 GCA_002359655.1 Rickettsiales bacterium UBA2645
TTTTTTTAATTATGCCGAAAAATTCTGGTTGAAGAGAGAGTTGAGGGATGATGTTAATATTAGAGATGTTAGTTGGAGCATTTGGACGATCGATTTCAGTTTCCGAATTGTTATTATTAGTTTCATTATTAATTCCAGTCACTTCTTGATCCTCATTCTCTTCTTGAATGTTGTTATAACTTTGTAAATTCTCGTTCTCAGAACGATTTCTTTTTCCTTCCTTACTCATTTACTTTTTTAATGTTAGTTTTTTCTTTTTGCCTTGGATCCAGATAAATCAATATTGGAGCCGAAATATAAATTGAAGAATAAGTTCCAATCACAATGCCAAAAAATGTGGCCAAGCTAAAACTTTTTAGCGTCTCGCCACCAAAAATAATCAAAGCTAAAAGCGAAGTTAGAGTTGTTCCAGCAGTCAGAATTGTTCTGCTTAAAGTTGAATTGGTGCCAGAATTTATCAGGTCAGATAAACTCATTTTTTTGAATTTAATTAAATTTTCTCTGATGCGATCATAAATAACTACTGAGTCATTGATCGAATAACCAATGATTGTGAGTATCGCCGCAATTGAGGTTAAATTAAACTCGAGCTGAGTCACCGAAAAAAATCCTACAGTTAAAACTGCATCATGCAGCAAAGCAAAAATTCCGCCCAAACCAAATTGCCAATCAAAACGAATCCAGATGTAAATCATAATAAAAGCAAATGACATCAACAAAGCCATCACGCCTTTCATTATAAGTTCCGAACCGACTTGAGGTCCGACATAATCAATTTTACGATATTCGATATTTGGATAATTTTGACTGAGAATTTCTTGGATTTTTTTAATCAGAACCGTTTGCTCAATTTCAGATTTGGCAACACGAATTAATAAATCTTTTTGATCAATATTTTGGATTTGAACATCTTTGGCCTCTTTCTCTAATAAATTACGCACTTCAGAAACATCTGCAATTTCTTGCATTCTGGCTTCAATTAGAATTCCACCAGAAAAATCAATCCCAAAATTCAAACCCCGAGTAAAAACCAAAATAGCTGAAATCAACATGCACACAACTGACATTATCAAAGCCAGCTTGTGAAACTTCATGAAGTCAATTTTGGTATTACTTAGAGCTGAGCGGAGATATGAGAGCATCTTATTTCTAAAAAAATAAGCCTTTTTGGAAATTCAAAAAGGCTTAGGGATAAAATTACTTAGAGCTAATTTTACGGATTGCAGCGGAAATTCTGGTTAACTTTCTAGCAGCAGTATTAAGCTTGTAAACTTTTTTAGTAACGCCGCGCATAATTTCTGGCTCAAGAGCTTTAAAGGCTTCGCGAGCCTGAGTTTGATCACCCGCTTTGATAGCATCATCAACTTTTCTGATAAAACTTCTGATACGATTTTTTCTAGAATTGTTAGCTTCTTTTTTTGCAGCACTAGAGCGAAGCGCTTTCTGCGCTGATTTGGTATTAGCCATGTTTTTTAAAATTATTTTAGAACTTGTAAAAAATAGTAAATCTTTTGAAGGCGGCGAAAAATATTGGCGCGATCGAATTTGTCAACGCGATTTAATACCTAATCACGTTAACTTTTCCCATATAATCAAACAAAACCTGTGGTACATTGATTGAACCATCTTCATTTTGATAATTTTCTAAAATTGCCAAAAGCGTGCGACCAACTGCCAAAGCTGATCCATTCAAAGTGTGAGCAAAATTAGTTTTGCCTTCTTTATTTTTATATTTGATCAAACCACGACGCGCTTGAAAATCACCGCAATTTGAGCAGCTAGAAATCTCGCGGTATTTATTTTGGCTTGGCAGCCAAACTTCTAAATCATAAGTTTTTTGCGCAGCAAAACCCATATCGCCGGCACAAAGCAAAATTTTACGAAATGGTAAATTCAAGCGGCGCAAAATTTCGCAGGAAATATTAGTCATTCTTTCGTGCTCAGCATTTGATTGCTCTGGCGTTGTAATTGAAACTAGTTCAACTTTTTTAAACTGATGTTGACGAATCAAACCTTTAGTATCTTTTCCAGCAGAACCAGCTTCGCGACGAAAGCACGGCGTGTAGGCAGTGAAACGGATTGGCAAATCACTTTCGCTCAGAGTTTTTTTGGCAACCAAATTGACCAAAGAAACTTCCGAAGTTGGAATCAACCAATAGCCGTCAGTTGTAACAAAAGCTTCTTCAGAAAATTTCGGCAATTGTCCTGAAGCAAACATGGCGTTTGATTTCACCAGATTTGGTGGCGAAACTTCTGTATAATTATTTTCTAAAGCTACATCGAGCATAAAGTTTGAAAGCGCTCGCTCCAAACGCGCCAAGCCACCAGACAAAGTTGAAAATCTAGCACCCGACATCAAACTTGATTGCTCAAAATCCAACATTTTTAAATTTTCGCCAAGCTCATCGTGAGCTTTTGGTGTGAAAGAAAATTTTCTTGGCTCGCCGAATTTTTCAACTTCAACATTATCATTTTCGTCTTTTCCAAGTGGCACAGAATTATTAGGAACGTTGGGAATCGTGCTTAAAATGACGTTTAGTTTTTCATCGATTGAAAAATCATTTTCTGCCGTCGCTAATTCTTGATTAACTTTTTTTGATTCTTGCAAAAGCGTGGAAACATCACCATTTGCTTTTTTTATCAGCGCAATTTCCCCAGCAAATTTATTTCTTTTGGATTGTAATTCTTGAATCAGCGCAGTTTTTTTTCTTTTTTCTTCATCAAATTTAAGAAGTTCAGAAGCTTTAAAATCAGCACCACGTTTTTGCATCGCCACGTCAAATTGCTCAGGGTTTTCGCGGATCCATTTAATATCTAACATTTGTTTTAATTGATTTGATTTAAGTGAAGAAATAAGCTTCTTCTACTCTCTTACCTACAACAAAAAATTTCAACGATGAAACTTGACGCAATCACGCTTTCGCAAAAATTAATTCAGATTCCATCTTACAGCGGAGTTAATTCCGAGGTTTTAGAATTTCTAGGAAATTACTTAAAAAACTTAGGCTTCACTTGTGATTTTATAGAATTTGACGGCGATAATTCCTACCTAGTCAATAATTTGCACGCGGTTTTTAATCCGAAAAATTCTGACAAAGTTTTATATTTTGCTGGTCACACTGATGTTGTAAAAGAAGGCGATCGTGCTCATTGGACTTACGATCCATTCGCTGCAAAAATAGTTGATGGCAAGCTTTTTGGTCGCGGCGCTGCTGATATGAAATGCGCCATTGCCTGCTTTTTATCAGCTGCGGAAGAATTTTTAGCGCAAGAAAAAAATCACGATTTTGGTATCGGATTTCTAATCACCAACGATGAAGAAGCTGACAGCATTAACGGCACTAAAAAAGTTCTGCAATGGATGAAGGAACACGAAAAAAAAATCACTCATTGCTTAATTGGAGAGCCAACCAGCCCAACAAAATTTGGCGAGATGATAAAAATTGGACGCCGCGGTTCAATTTGCTTTAAAGTGAAAGTTACTGGCCGCCAAGGTCATGTGGCCTATCCCGATATTGCACTGAATCCGATTACAACTTTGATCAATCTTTTGAAAATTCTAAAAGATCATAAATTCGACGAAGGCACAAAATTTTTCGATCCAACTAATTTAGAAATCACTTCGATCACTTCACAAAATCTTGGCAACAATGTCATTCCAAATACGGCTGAAGCAGCATTTAACGTGCGTTTCAACGACTTGCATTCTTCACAATCGATTGTTGATTTAGTTGAATATGCTTGCAAAAAAACTGTTGGCCAAGGCGAGCTAATGGGCGCTAAATATGAGCTGAGCTACATTAGCAGTGGTGAAAGTTTTTTAAGTCAGCCAAAAATTTTAGCTAAAATTGTTAGTGAAGCAGTTGAAAAAACTTGTGGCACAAAACCAGAAATGGCAACAACTGGTGGCACTTCCGACGCCAGATTTATCAAAGATTTCGCTGAAGTTGTAGAAATTGGTTTGGTCAATCAAACCGCTCATAAAATTAACGAATTTTCTGAAGTTTCTGAGATTCATCAATTGCAAAAAACTTATCTGGAAATTTTAAAAAATTTTTAAATTGAAAACAGAACAACAAAACACAATTCCATCTTTTTTATGGTCAATCATCAAGCCTTACAAATGGTGGTATTTGCTGATGATACAAGCACCAATCATCAGCTCTTTTTATAAAGTCGCTAACGCCTTTTCGCTAAAATTATTGGTCGATGCTTTCAACAAAAATCAAGTTCCACAATATTTAGATTTATTACTGCCAATTTCTTTATTTATCGGCGCTATTCTTTTTATGGAAATGGCTTGGCGTGTCAGTCATTTTGCTTGGATGAAGTCACAACCTTTTGTACGAATTGATATTACTTCTAAAGCTTATGAGCACATTTCTAACTCTTCTTATCAGTTTTTTCAAAACACGCACAGCGGTTCTATTGTAAGCAAAATCAAAGGTTTAGTTGCTGGTTATAATAATTTTTGGTTTAGCGCTCATCATCGTTTAGCCAATCCGATTTTAGAAATATTGGTAACGATTAGCGCTTTAGTTCTAATCAACTTAAAGCTGTTCTTTTTTATGGTGATTTGGTGTGCTGTATTTTTTCCGGTGATGCTGAAAATGTCTTTTAAAGTCAGCAAACTTGCTAAAGAAACCACCGATTCACAACACAAATCAATCGGATTAATTGCTGATAATGTTACTAATATTTTTTCATTATTTTCTTTTGCCTCAAGGTCGCGCGAGCTTAAAAAAATCAATAACTTTTTACAAAGTGACACAGCAAAAAAAGAGTATGCTTGGATAAAATACGAACTCAAAATGGCTTTTGTGGGAATTTTTTTCTACACTTCAATGTTGATTTCACTTTTGTTTTTCTTGATTCATCTGCGCCGAATCGACGCCGTTACTATTGGCGATTTTGTTTTTGTAATGACACTTTCAGTTTTCTTGATCGACAACACTTGGGCTTTGGTCAGCGAAATTGGTGATTTTTTGGGCAAAATGGGAGATTTTAAATCTTCATTTTCAATTCTACAAAATAAGATTGACTCAATTGAAAAGCCAAATGCCAAAGATTTAAAAATACAAAAAGGCGAAGTCATTTTTCAAAATATTTCTTTTGCTTATGAAGACGGCGAGAAAATTTTTGATAACTTAAATCTACACATCAAAGCTGGTGAAAAAGTTGGTTTGGTTGGACATTCTGGCACTGGAAAATCAACCCTTGTTTCACTTCTACTGAAAAACTTTAAACCAGATTCTGGAGCCATAATAATCGATAATCAAAACATTGACGAGTTTAGCTCAGATTCTTTGCGCTTACAAATTGCCTTGATTCCTCAAGACACTTTACTTTTTCATCGCTCAATTGGCGAAAATATTGGCTATGGCAAAGAAAATTCTACTCAAGCAGAAATTGAAGAAGCGGCAAAAATGGCCAATATTCACGAGTTTATTACGAGCTTGCCAAATGGTTATAAAACTTATGTGGGCGAGCGCGGAATCAAATTAAGTGGCGGCCAACGCCAACGCGTTGCAATTGCCAGAGCGATGTTGAAAAACGCTCCAATTTTAATTTTAGACGAAGCAACTTCTAGCTTAGATTCACAAACTGAAAGACATATTCAGACAAGTTTAAATTTGCTAATTGCAGATACTTCTAAAACCGTAATTGCCATTGCTCACCGACTTTCAATTCTGAAAAATCTGGATCGCATTATTGTTTTGGACAAAGGCAAAATTGCTGAAGATGGATCTCACGAAGAGCTTTTAAAAGCTAATGGTTATTACCAAAAAATGTGGAATATGCAGGCTGGCGGCTTTTTGAAAGAGTCTTTGAGAGAAAACGCTTAAATATAAATTAAATCCATATGCCAAATCTTGCTACTATTGAGATGATTGATTCTGCATCTTCGGACATCGAAAAAGAAAAAGTTTTTCCTTTAGGAAGCATCTCCAAAAGCTTTTGTGGAGCAACTGCAGCCCTTATTGCTGTTGCAGGAAAATTTGGTACGAATCGTTTAAATGCGACAATCGAAGAGACTCTTCAACTAGCTACAGAAAATTATCCACAACGCCGAGAACAAATTTCAGAACTACGCCAAATCGCAGCAAAACTTGAGATTTTAGACGCTAAACTTGTTGAACTTTTAAATCACAGCAGTGGTCTTTCTGATGGCTTAGAAGATTGGTCTGGCAACCCTCCTTACCATCCAATAAAAGACGCTGCAAATTACCAAAATAAATCTGCGCTGCAAATTGCTGACGAAAAATTTGCGCTGCATCGCGACAAGAAAGGCCGCCACAATTATTCCAACGCCAACTTTGTTTTGCTGGAAGAAATCATCGGACTTTGTTCTGAGTCAGGAAGCTACAAACAAGAGTTACAAACGCGCGTTCTTGATAAATGCAAAATGCTGAGCAGCGGCGATTTATATGACTTTCCTGACGCGCTTGAAAATCAAGTTGGGAAATTTGTTGGCGCCGACGAAAACGGAAATTTAATCACTGTTAATATTGCTTACCGCGCACCTGGCGCCCAAGCCAAAGTTGCTTTGGCGCAAGGTGGAATTGCTGCGAGTTAGAACGAAATGCGGGTGATCGTGAAAGCTGACGACGAAATGATTTTACAAAATTTTTTAAGTAAACAAGATGGGCTGATCAGCGCAATAATACAGCGTCCAGAAGATTTATTACGCGAAGCCAAAAAAGATATTAGCAACGAAGAATGCGAAAAAATTTTAGCGCCAACCACTGAATCTGTGACACAATTTTTACGCAAAAATTATCTCGATGAAAACGGAAAAATTAATCACCAAAAATTAAGGCAAGACTTTCAAACCCTTGCCGATATTGACAGCACCGTCTTACATTTTTTACCGCAAAATTTGACAGAAACAAAAGTAGAACAAAGTTGGAGCGAAAAATATTCATCAAAAAAATCAGCGGAAGTAGAAGATCCAATTCCTCAAAAGAAATCGTGGAAAGATGCTTTGAAAGCAACCAACAAAAGTAAAGATGATTCAACAATCACAAGATAACATTTGAGACCAACATAATAAATAAAAAACAAAACATGCTAAAACTTCACGAATTTTTTCTGACATTTTTTTATTCTGGCAAAATTAAAAAAGCGCCGGGAACTTTTGCATCTCTGGTCTCAATATTTTTCTGGCTCTTACTAACTGCAATATTTTTTAATCACCAAGTTTCACTTACAAATCAAAACACTTTTTGGGGAATTTTTCTTACTATTGCTTTCATTTACGGCTGTCTTGCTTCACCAATTTACGCCAAACAATTTAATCAGATCGATCATCAATCAATCGTAATCGATGAAGTAGTCGGACAAATTCTAGCCTTACAAATAACATTTAGCTTTTTTCACCATCATTATTTTTTCAAAACTTCTTTTATCTTTTTACATTTACTTTTGTGCTTCACACTTTTCAGATTCTTTGACATTAAAAAACCTTGGCTGATTGGATATGCCGACCGTAACTTTAAAAACGGCTTTGGCGTAATGTTTGACGATTTGTTAAGTGGATTTGTCGCCGCTATTTTGGCATTCTTTTTCTTAAAATTGACATTGATGATTCGCTAAATAAATTGCGCCAGCGCAAATCTTTTTAAATTTCCTCTTTCATAAAATTCAAAAATGGATCAGATACCTCAGCAGCTTTTTGAACTTCTACTAACTTTGATTTTACCAACTATTGGCTACATCATTTTGGTGGTTGCACCTTTGATCGGCGCAGTTGCTTATCTCACTTTGATGGAGCGAAAAGTAATCGCCGCTATGCAACTTCGCAAAGGCCCAAATGTGGTTGGCCCTTTTGGTTTGTTGCAACCTCTTGCTGACGGAGTGAAATTGATGTTCAAGGAAGTAATTTTGCCAGCGCAAGCTAACAAAGTTTTGTTTTTGATGGCGCCAATCATCACTTTTGTTTTGGCTTTGATTGGCTGGGCAGTTGTGCCTTTCTCTGAAAGCTTTGCAGTTTCCAATATTAATGTCGGAGTTACCTATCTTTTGGCCACCTCTTCTCTTGGTGTTTATGGCATCATAATTTCTGGCTGGGCTAGCAACTCCAAATACGCTTTCCTTGGCGCTATTCGATCTTCAGCACAAATGATTTCTTACGAAGTTTCAATTGGCTTAATCATTATTTCCGTCGTGCTTTCTGCTGGCTCACTAAACTTAAGCGAAATTGTTTTAGCACAAAAAAATCACTGGTTTGTTTTGCCACATTTTCCAATGTTTATTTTATTCTTTGTTTCTGCTTTAGCTGAAACCAATCGCTTGCCTTTTGATCTTCCAGAAGCTGAATCTGAACTGGTTGCTGGATATAACGTTGAATATAGCTCAATGCCTTTTTCAATGTTTTTTCTTGGTGAATATGCTAACATGATTTTGATTTCAGCCTTTGCTTCAATCCTTTTTCTTGGCGGCTGGTTAGCTCCTTTTGAGTTTCTTGATTTTATCCCCGGCCCAATCTGGCTGATTATTAAAATTTTAGTTTTATTGTTCTGCTTCATCTGGGTGCGCGCCACTTTACCGCGCTATCGCTATGACCAGCTAATGAGATTGGGTTGGAAAGTGTTTTTACCAATTTCGCTTATTTGGGTTGTGGGAACTTCAGCCTGCATCGTTTATCTAAAATAATATTTAAATGAAATTTCTCAGAATCGCTAAAGCCTTTATTCTCAAAGAAATACTTTACGGTCACTTCATGACTTTGAAATATTTTTTTAAGAAAAAAGTTACCATAAATTATCCATACGAAAAAGGTCCTATAAGCCCAAGATTTCGTGGTGAGCACGCTCTGCGTCGCTATCCAAATGGTGAAGAAAGATGTATCGCTTGCAAACTTTGCGAAGCAGTTTGCCCAGCACAAGCAATTACAATTGAAGCTGAAGAAAGAGAAGATGGTTCACGCCGCACCACTAAATACGACATCGATATGTTGAAATGCATCTATTGCGGATTATGCCAAGAAGCGTGTCCTGTTGATGCGATTGTTGAATCACAAAATTTTGAATTCTCAACCGAAACTCGCGAAGAGCTTTACTACAACAAAGAAAAACTTTTAGCCAATGGCGACCGTTATGAATACGCACTTCGCCAAAATATTGAAGCCGACGCCAAACATCGTTAATTTATGAATTTCACACTCGATATTTTTTACCTTTTTTCTTTCGTTTTAATCGCTTCAGCCTTGATGGTTGTCAGTTCTAGAAACATGGTTCACTCGGTAATGTTCTTAGTTCTGGCCTTCTTAAACGCGGCTGGACTTTTTGTTTTGGTAAATGCCGAGTTCTTGGCCATGCTTCTGGTTGTGGTCTATGTAGGTGCAATCGCAGTTCTATTTTTGTTTGTGGTCATGATGCTGGATATCGACAGCAAAAAAATTAGTAATGAAATCAACCGCCACATTCCACTTTTGATCCTGATTGCGGTGGTTTTATTTAGCGAAATTTTGTTCACTATCAAAATCTCTTCCGCTGGCCTTTATAACAATGCAGCTTCAACTTATAAAATTTTGCCAGATCAACACAACATCAATGCCATTGGTGAAGTACTTTACACCAACTTTATTTTAGCTTTTGAGCTCAGCGGTGCCGTGCTTTTTGTGGCAATGATTGGCGCGATCGTTCTCACTTTAAAAGAAGAAACTCGCTTTATCAGAAAACAAAAAATCAGAGATCAAGTTTTGCGTACCAAAGCCAACTCGCTTGAAATCGTCAAAGTAAAATCAGGAGAAGGAATCAACATATGAACACAATCAACAATATCCCACTTGATTACTTTATAACTTTATCAGCAATTTTATTTTGCATCGGCATTAGCGGTATTTTTGTTAATCGCAAAAATATTATTTCGCTCTTGATGAGTATCGAGCTAATGCTTTTGGCGGTTAATATCAATTTCGTCGCTTTCTCAGCATCTTTAAATGATTTGGTCGGACAAATTTATGCTATTTTTGTTTTAACCGTTGCTGGTGCTGAAGCGGCAATTGGATTAGCCATATTGATCATTTATTTCCAAAATCGTCGCACTATTGAAACTTCTGATATCTCAACAATGAAAGGGTAAAATTTTGCAAAAAATTACTCGTATTTTTTATTGTGGTTTTTTCTCTTTGCTTTTTTGTTGCGCTTCAAACTCTGTTCCACCTCCAGAACAAGATCCCTTATATCAAGCTCTTAATTCTGATTCTTTCGCCGGATCTTCGATAGGAAGACCACCTGCTCCCGATGTTTTGACCTCCAAAGATAACGCTCCTGCAAATCCAAATATCCTCAAAAATAGTGGAAATTTCCCGCCTTTTCCAAATCAACCTATTGAAAATCAAGCAGCCATTCAGGCTCAGGCAGCACCTAATTTCTCAACCAATCCTGCGCAAGAAGAATCGATAAAGTCCAACCAGCAAAATCTTTATCCAAATTTTCCTGCAAACCAAAACCCAAACTCACAAAATCAAATTTTGCAAAGACCAAATCCAGATTCAAATTTGATGCAACAATCACCTCCACAGCAAATTCAACAAGCAGGGATTCCGCCAAGGTTTTTTCCAGCAATTCCGCAACCAAATCAGCTAGCTTCACAACAGTTCTTTCCGCCACAAAACCAAATGCCTGATCAGCAAATACAAGATTCAGAAGTTAATTTCGATTTTTCACAAGCCAGCTGCAATATTGATAAAAACGGCATTGCAGAAATTATTTTTGAAGTGCAGAAGAAAAAAAATGCCGTTTTCAAAACTCTTCCAAGCTGCTTAAAAATTAATCGTAAATTAATAATGAGTGGAGCAATTATCGATCCTTCAGAATTTCAATATGCTGCCGACAATTTAAGAGAAGATGAAAGCTTCGTACAGCAGCTGATCGAGATCAATCCAGAAATTTTAGAATTCGCCGACAGCTCTTTAAGATCTGACGCTTACTTTATGCAAGCCGCAACTTACATAAATCGTCAAGCTCTGCAATACGCTGATCCAAAGCTTCTGAATAATAAAATATTCATGCGCGACATGATTAGAATTGATGCCAAAAATTATATTTTTGCTTCCGATCGTTTAAAAGAAATTCCTGAATTTGCCAAAAACGCTTTCCAAAGTAACGGTCTGCTTTTGGAATTTGCGCCGCAAAAAATCAAAGAAAATAAATCTTTAGTAAAGGTTGCGGTTCAATCAAATGCTGAAGCGCTGCAATTTGCTAGCGAAAAACTTAAGGCAGATAAAGATTTAAAAAAATTGGCACTAAAAAAATTTTCGATCAAATCCATTGATGATCTGAAAAAATTTTTACGCAAAAATTATATCAACGAATCCGACAAAAAAAATATTGGTGTCATTATCGATAATCGTATGAAATTCTTCGCTAAAAATAAAATAATTGATCGCAATTATATCACCAAATGGCAACGCAGCTTTGAATTTAAAAACGATGAAACGCGCTTGATTTCTGCTGATTCGCGTAATTATCCAGTTTTGTGGAAAGAAGATTTTAAAAAATTTCCGCTGCTGATAAAAAAAATTGAAAGCTTTTTGCTCAATCGTCAAGTCGATCAAAATACTATCGACAACCTTGCAACAACTTATTTTTGGAAGGTAAAAAGAAATCCGCAAACTGTTGTATTTAATCTTTATTTACTTCGCGACAGCAAAGAGGCTGATCTGGGATCAAAATTTAACGATATAACTTCACTAACTGCAATTGCTCAGAAACATGGCGAGACTTGGGATTTAAGCGTAGTTGAAGTTATTTTTGACAAAGAAACTTTGGTTAGTTTGTCTTATGAAAACGGTCACAAGAAATATATTTTGTGGGATTTATACGTGATTGATAAGAAGGACAAAAATCCAAAAATTCTTTTTAAAGTTGAAGATAAATTCAGTGAATATTTTGAGATTTTTGAAGAGCAAAATAACCAAAAATATCGCTCTTCTTACCGAGTCGATTCACTAAAAGACTCATCAGAAGAAGATACCACAATAAAAGAAATCGATAAAGACAGTTTTTAAAAAAAGCTAAATAAGCCCATTTTCCTTAAAACTAAAATACCCCGCGTCAGAAATAATAAGATGATCTAGGATTTTAATTTCTAAGCTTTGCAACGCTGTCGCTATGTGTTTGGTGGTTGCAATATCAGCTGCTGATGCTCGCAGATTAGAAGTTGGATGATTATGCAATAAAATAACCGAGGAGGATTGCAGCAATAAAGCTTTTTTAGCAATCAGCTTTTGGCTTATTTGCACTCGATCATTTTCACCAATCATGATCAATTCATCTTCTATCAATTGATGTTTTCTGTCTAAAAATAAAACCCGAAAAACTTCGTGATTTAAGTTTTTGAAAATCGCATAAGCATAATCCAAAACCGCTTGCCAATTGTTTAAAACCGTTTTGGCGCGAGCTGATTTTTTTAAAACGCGATTGATAATTTCGGCGATAATTTTGACTGAAACAACTACCGAATCTCCAGCACCTTCAATATTTTTTAGCGCATCAACATCAGCATTTATAACGCCAGAAATGTCACCAAATTTTGTGATTAATTTTTTAGCAAGCGCTTTGGTATCAGATCTTTGCTTGGCAGAAAATAAAAGAATTTCTAGCAATTCGTAATCATGTAATTCTTTGCCAAGTGAGGAAATAAATTTTTCTTTTACTCTTTTACGATGTCCTTGATGAGTTCTCTGTGACATAAATTCGTGGTGTAATTTTATCGGTTGCAAAATTTTCAACTCCAAGCTTTTCAAGCTCGTAAAGCCTCGCTGGATCATTTACTGTCCAAGCAAAAATTTCGATTCCAGAAAGAATATTTAGTAAATCTTTTGTAAGTAATTTATGAAAAATTGACAGAAATTTTATGTTATTTTTCTGCAAAAATTGTTTTAGATCTAGCACAGAATTTTTGCTTTCTAGCTCTTCGCAAACCGCAACAATTTTTGCCTGCTCGCCAAAAATATTTCTGATCGCAAGAAAAATTTTCTCAGCTTTTTTTTTGTCGATAACGAAAGGCGCAAAATAAATTTGATCAAGATTTACGTGAGCAAACTCAATTTCTTTTTTCACTAAAAGCAAAACCTTGCTGGCGTTTTCTTCATCAAGATTTTTGAAATCCAGCCAATAAGTAAGATTATTTTTATGTATAAAATAATCGCGCAAGGTTGGCAATTCGGCTAATTCGTTTTCTTTGGGACAATCATGCTTTAGAATTAATTTTTCAGCAATAAACCAAATATCAAATTCAATGGCGCTGAAATCTTGCAGCACCGCTTCTTGCAAGCTTGCAATTGAGTTCTCCTTTTGCGAATCTTTAACAAAACCACGATGAGCAAATAATTTGACCATTTTATGAAAAATCAATTTGTAATAATTACGACGACTTATCCCTATTCTTTTCAAGGCAAAAGATTGGCCAAAAAAATGACACAAATTTTACTCGAAAAAAAACTAGCTGCTTGTATCCAATTTCTAAAAGTTAGAAGTCATTATCTTTGGGAAGAAAAAATCTGTCATGAGCTAGAAATTTTAATTACCATCAAAAGCAAAAAATCGCACTACAAAAAAATTGAAAAAATCATTTTAGAAAATCATTGCTATAAAATTCCCCAAATTATTCAAAGCCAAATTACAGATGGCCTAGAATCTTACCTTGCTTGGCTTGATATAAATACCACAGCCACCAAATAAAAACTGGCATAATAATTTACCGATTCATAAAGTCCGCCAACGAAGGTTTCTAATCAGGAGTTTTAATTTTATCAAACTCGATTCTTTCCCTTGGAATCAACTTCTTAAAAAAGACATTTAGATCGATTCGACATTTTGAATTCATCAGCAGGAACAGTTATTTCTTCTTTGGTCGCATTTTTTGCGGCCTTATTTTTATAATTAAAATTTTTATGAAACCCACAAACCCTTAAATTTCAAAGTGTTTGTCTAATCTTTTAAGAAATAATTGTTCCCTTTAAATTATATTGGGAAACACATGAAAAACAAAACAATCATCATCGACTCAGCGCACCGCGAAGAGACTCGAGTTGCCGTGTTAGAAGACGGCATTTTACAAGACTTTGACCGTGAAGCAATTGCGATCAAACAAATCAAAGGCAATATTTATCTTGCCAAAGTCACCAGAGTTGAAGCCTCGCTCCAGGCTGCATTTGTAGATTATGATGGCGATCGTCACGGCTTTTTGCCATTTGCCGATATTCACCCTGATTACTTCCAACTTTCCGAAGCAGAAAAGCAAAAATTGCGTGATTTAACCAAAGATCAGCAATTGAAAAACGATGATGACGATCATTATTCGCAGACTGAGCGCCAAGGAAACAACCCAAATCGTCGCGATGAGCAACAAGACGAAAGCAGTGAATCCTTCACTGTCGGCTCTTATTCCGTTGAAGACGAAACCGGAGGAAACTACTCTGGCAACATTCACAACATTTACAGAAAATATAATATCCAAGATGTCATCAAACCAGGGCAGCTAATCTTGGTACAAGTTGCAAAAGAAGAGCGTGGCAATAAAGGCGCTTCGATGACTTCTTACATTTCTTTGGCTGGCAAATATTGCGTCTTGATGTCCAACACGCCAAACAAAGGTGGCGTTTCAAAAAAAGTTGATAATTTCCGTGATCGCAAATTGCTAAAATCAATCCTGAATGAACTCAATATTCCAAACGATAGATCAGTTATCATCAGAACTGCCGGAGTTGGTAAAAAACCTGAAGATATAAAAAGAGACTACGATTATCTCTCAAGATTATGGGATAGCATCAAAGAAGCTTCTAACACTTCTAAAGCTCCATCCTTCATTCACGCCGAAGATGACGTTATCAAAAGATGCATTCGCGACGTTTATAACGAAGAAGTAAGCGAAGTCATAGTTGAAGGCGAGAAGGCTTTTGCTGAGGTAAACAGCTTCATCAAACTTACAATGCCAAGAAGTGCAAATAATGTAAAATTCCACGACGAACGCATTCCTATTTTCAATAAATATCGCGTCGAACAACAAATCTCTTCACTTTACGAAAAACAAATTTCCTTGCCATCTGGCGGCTCGATTGTGATTGATCACACCGAAGCTTTGGTTGCAATCGATGTAAACTCCGGTCGCTCTACTAAAGAAAGTGGCGTTGAAGAAACTGCCTTTACCACAAACTTAGAAGCAGTGCGAGAAATCTCTCGCCAACTGCGTTTACGCGATTTGGCTGGTTTGATAGTGATCGACTTCATCGACATGTACGATCAAAAACATCGTCGCAATATCGAGCGAGCATTGCGCGATGAATTACAAAATGACCGTGCTCGTATTCAACTGGGACGAATCAGCTTGTTCGGACTTTTAGAAATGTCGCGTCAAAGACTTGGCGCCAGCTTTTTCGAAACCATCACCGAACCTTGCAAACATTGTAACGGAACTGGTTATGTGCGCTCAGTTGAAATTCTAGCTGTCAGTATTTTGCGCTCAATTCGCTATGCCTGCACTGACAATCAAGTTGGTGTGATCTATATTTACACAACTCCGGAAGTCATTACTTACATGATGAACTTCAAGAAAAACGAAATCATCTCAACTGAAAAAAATTATAAAATTCACCTCTTCATGCATCAAAGCGATGATGTTGGCAGCCAAGGTTTCACTATTAAAAAAAGAAAAAGCTTGAATGACGAAGAAAGACGCGAAATTGAAATGGAAGTTGTAACCGGAAAAGTTAATCAGCTGGGCCTAGAAAAAAGCTATCTCGATAATTATTCAAATGACTATTCTAACGAAGATTTGGGCGACAATTTTGATCGCAATCGCGGCAGAAAGTTTGACAACAAATTCAGAAAAAATCGCCGCAATAATAATCGCAGAAAATTCGATAATCGCCAAGATCATAATAACAAATCTTCTGGCATTGGTTCTTTTTTCTCAGTAATTTTTGGTAGGAAATAAAATATTATTGGAATCCTTTAATCCTTGATTTTTCTCCACAAATTCAAGGATTAAAAAGTGAAAAATAGTATCACAAAAAACCCAGTTGCTTTTTCAAACACCCAAAAATAGCATGCGCCGCCTTGCTTAGGCTTAAATCAAAAGCCCTAATCAATTCAAGCCTTGCCAAACAAGGCTTAAAAGATCAAATCTACTTCAAAGAAAGATTTAATCAAACTCCATTCCCCGGTAGCTCAGTGGTAGAGCAAGTGACTGTTAATCACTTGGTCGGAGGTTCGAATCCTTCCCGGGGAGCCACATTTTTTTGAAGCTTACAGCCACAAGGCTCCGGACAGTTTTTGATTTAAACGTTAAAAATTCGAACTGATCTCCGCTTCCTCCTTATACACCTCCTTCTGACCAATAAAATCAATACTTCTTAGATGTTTCTACCACTTGGCTTTGGAGATTAAGTTCAAGCAACTTTAAGCTAAAATTTACGCTTAGAAAAAGCATGAAATGGAGAATTTTCTGATCTTATTTTTTAGATTGATGTGCTTTGAGCTTCTGATTCTGTAGATTTTCTTGATGTTCGATAGTGGTGGAGATTTGGAGATAAAATTTTCTCATAAGCAAAATCCGCTAAAAACTTGCCCGAATTTTTTTATCAAATTTTGCTCAACCGCTCTACCAAGTCATTTTTCGAACTAACCAAGTCTTGATTTTATTACTTCCCAAGTGGGGGTTGGTTAAATACCAGTTGAAAGTAGAACGAGTTCGAACTTTTTTATGCTAGGCGGTTTGTGTTTCGAACCATCAAATGTAAAGCAACAATGACGAAATCTGTTGAGCAGTTTGAAACTTACCATATTCAAATAGCGGATTTGCATTACCTTCTTCAGCTGCCTTCTCAAGTCCTACTAGATATCTGATGTTTTTAATATGCTCATCTACTGACATTTTGATTCTTTCGTGATCACCTTCATTATAAATTGTGCAGTAAACATTTTTACCTTTAAACTTGTCTCTGCTAGCTTGAAGACAATCAGTTAAGTTATTTTTGTCAAAGCCAAAACCAAAGAAAAATATTTTCTTACATTGTGGATGATAGATCGCGTTTCGTGCTTGTTTTATATGAAGCAAATCTTCCCGATGCTTCTCACCACCGATAACTTTTATACCTTCCGATAAATCACGAATTTTTTCGTAATCATATTTTCCATTCAAGAATCCGAAGCACTCATTATTTCCTCTAAGAGCAAAAGTTTTAAAAACCTCTTCACCATAAATTTCTTTTAGGTTTTTTTCACTTTCCCACTCAAATCTTCCAAGCTTTCCATAAATATGAATGATCTTTAGATTTTTTTTGAACTCTTCTAAAGCCTTTCCCCACTCATCATCTCCTTTGCAGAACTCATTTAAATAATGCTCGAGCAGCAGATCATAATTAAATGTAACAATTGTCAGGTTGTCAGAAATTGTTTTTAGATCTTCTGGCTTTTTTGCTTTCTGAATCAAATTAGCAAAAAAAGCCCCAAGCCAATCTTGCTCACCTTTTATTTCCCGACCATCCGCTTTAGAAATGCGATTTTTCTCATAAAATCCACCTCTCTCAATTTTTTCTCTTGCAATAGCTTCTTGTTTCAAAATCTCTCGCGCAATCATGATCTTTCCAAACTTTTCATATCTTGAAAATGTTCTTAAGAAATAATCGATTTGAGAATTTCTATAAAGTTTTAGACCACTGATAAAATCCCTAAAAAATTTAAAATGGCTTAATCTTATACTTTGGCTTCCAGAGTCATTAATAATTTTTCCAATCTTCTCAGAAAGATTCTCGCCCATGATCTCTTTTGGAAAAAGAGTCAAATTTTCAAAATCAAAAATTTTGTGTTGATCACTTAGATTGTTTTGCTCACCAAAAACACAAAAACCATACTCTTCTTCGTTTAGAATATTTTTGATAAGTGTATTCCCAACAGGAAATCCATAATCACTACTTGCTCCTGCACCTAGAACAATAACCGTTTTTTCAATTATTGGTTTTTCATTCATTTACACCTCGCATTAATTTTTTAAAAAGATTTTATAGATCGCAATAATTGCATAAAACCACTTGAAATGCAAGTAATTACATTCATAATTGCCTAAAATTAATTTTTAAACAATTTATGAGTATTACTAATTTCAAATCGGGCAAGTTGGTTCAGCGCTTTCAGTATAAAAGTTTTGAGCCGAATTTAATAAATTCTGAATGGTTGGTTGATAACGCCGAGCTGCAGCTTCTATTGAGTCAGGCGGATATTAAACTTGGCGAGCTTAACGCTTTTTCGCAGCTAATTCCTGATGTCGATTTTTTTATCAAAATGCACATTTTGAAAGAAGGAACAAAGAGCAGCAGAATTGAAGGAACGCAGACTAAAATTGATGATGCGGTGCAAAAGGAAGAATATATCGAAGCCGAAAAGAAAGACGATTGGCTTGAAGTGCACAACTATGTTGATGCGATGAATGCTGCGATTAAATCTTTGGATAAACTTCCGCTTAGTAATCGTCTTCTAAAACAAGCCCACAAAAGCTTGATGCAAGGCGTTCGCGGCAATCGCAAAACTCCCGGTGAATTTCGTAAAAGCCAAAATTGGATTGGTGGCGCAAGTTTGCGCGATGCGGTTTTTATTCCGCCGCACGAGTCTTCAGTTGCTGACTTAATGTCTAATTTAGAAAAATTTTTGCACAACGAAAATTTGGCAATTCCGCAGCTAATCAAAATCGGCATTGCTCATTATCAGTTTGAAACCATTCACCCTTTTCTTGATGGCAATGGTAGAATTGGAAGGTTATTGATTACGCTTTATCTGGTGAGCAATGATTTGCTGGCAAAACCAACGCTTTATTTGTCTGATTTTTTTGAAAAACACCGATCACTTTACTACGATAATTTGACGCGTGTTCGAACTCATAATGATTTGGTGCAGTGGCTGAAATTCTTTTTAGAAGGCGTGCGCGCAACTTCGGAAAACTCGATTCAGACTTTCAAGAACATCATAAAGTTACGCAGCGATGTGGAAGAAAAAATTTCTAAACTTGGTAAAAAACGAGAAATGGCGAAAGAGTTTTTACAACATCTTTATTCAAACCCGATGGTTGATAGTTCTGATGTGGTGAAGCTTTTTAAAATCAATATCTCAACCGCTTTGCGCTTAATTGACGATTTCGTGAAATTAGGAATTTTGAAAGAAATTACCGGCCAAAAACGCAATCGGAACTTTGTGTTTGAGGGATATGTGAAATTGTTTAGGTAAAAAATATGAATAAAATTCCTGATTTTGTTTACAAGTACCAAGCAATAAACACTTACTCTCGTGAGAACTTAGCTAACGCGCAAATTTATTTTAATGCGCCACAAAAATTTAATGATCCGTTTGAGCTAATCTTGCAAACAAGGCAGCTTACAGAGACTAACTTGTTATCTATACTTAATGGAGCTGAGAAAGATCTGAACCAAAAAACAAAAAATCCCTCTTTCCAAAAGGAAAAAATATTATCTTTATTTGAAGGGAAAGTAAAAAAACGTTTAAAAGAAATTCGAGAAGAGTTACGTGAATGTAGAGGTTGTTGGTGCGCATCAACTGGTGATGAAAATAACTCGCCCGCGAATATTTTAATGTGGTCACATTATGCAGATAGTCACAAGGGAATGTGTCTAGCCTTTAAAAGAAATGAGCTAGAAAAAAAATTTGGAAATGAGATGAGGTCGGTTACATATCGTCAAAATCCAATATCGCTTTGTCCATTATGTGTAATTGATGAATGCAAGTGTTCAGATATTTTTGATTCACTATTTCATAAATCGAAAATATGGAGCTATGAAAACGAATTTAGAATTTTTAGCAGAAGTGCCTACGAAACAAAAACATATGACGAAGCGCTAGATGCCATTTATTTTGGATCAGAAGTTGATCCTTCTGTTTTGAAGGAAGTTTGCTCAATTGCTCAAAGCAAAAACAAAAATATAAAATTCTTTACAACCTCTATAAAGCAAAACTCCTACGAATTGGAATTTAAACCATATGACTACATATTATGACTACATATTATATTTAGATTCTCTGTCATAAATTGCTTTGTAGACCAAGTTCGAGAAAGGTATCCCCGCTCCAGCGGTTGAAAAATATCGAAATTGCCGACCAAGTCCTAAAGCCTTATTTATCAACCATCCAGACCATTTGGAGAAAAAGTTCGAAAAGGTGTCCGCACTGAGCCAAATTCATTCAATTAAGTTCCTAATTGAATTTCTTCTCAACCCTTTGTTTTCTAGGCTCTATCCCGTCCCTTTTTTCTTCTGAATTTGTTGATTAGAAGGTCTTAATTTTACTCTGCTTTCATTATTAGTTTTTGCTAGATGCCCTAGAGAGTGGGGTTGTTGCCCCTACACCTTGAATGAATTTAGTTCCTAATTAATTTTAAGCAAAATCGAACCCTCAACCAAGTCATCTCAATAAGCTATTAAACCATACAAGTTGCTCTTCCCGAGACTTTGGAAAACCTTTCTCAAAATCTTTTACTTTTAGCTTATAA
>DENL01000045.1 GCA_002359655.1 Rickettsiales bacterium UBA2645
CCCCCCATTTTTTTAATTATGCCGAAAAATGGTAAAAATTATTTCAAAATTAGTTAGCGGCTTTGTTGACTAATTTATTTTTAGCAATCCAAGGCATCATGGCGCGAAGTTTTTCACCAGTGGCTTCAATTGAGTGAGCTCGGCCTTTAGCACGCAAAGCATCGAAGTTTTTTTTGCCTGATTTATTTTCAGCCATGAATTCTTCAACGAATTTTCCAGATTGGATTTCGTTTAAAATTCTTTTCATTTCAGCCTTAGTTTCAGCCGTGACAACTCTTGGTCCGCGAGTTAAATCACCATATTCGGCAGTGTTTGAAATTGAGTAGCGCATATTGGCAATGCCGCCTTCGTAAAGTAAATCAACGATTAATTTCATTTCATGAAGACATTCAAAATAAGCCATTTCAGGAGCGTAACCAGCCTCGGTTAAAGTTTCAAAACCAGCTTGGATCAAAGCGGTAACTCCACCACAAAGAACAGCTTGCTCACCGAATAGATCAGTTTCACATTCTTCTTTAAAGTCAGTCTCAATAATACCAGATCTACCGCCACCAACTCCAGAAGCGTAAGAAAGTGCAACTTGCAAAGCTTTGCTAGATTTATCTTGAGCAACTGCAACCAAACAAGGAACGCCGCCACCTTTAACATATTCGCCACGAACCGTATGTCCCGGACCTTTTGGCGCGATCATAACTACATCTAAGTCTTCGCGCGGTTTGATTAATTTGAAGTGAATGTTAAGTCCGTGAGCAAAGGCTAAAGTTGCGCCCTGCTTCATGTTAGCATGTAAATCTTTTTCATACATTTCAGCTTGTAGTTCGTCTGGAGTAAGAATCATCACCAAGTCCGCCCACTTTGCCGCATCAGCATTTGATAAAACTTCGAAACCAGCTTGTTTGGCTTTTTGGATTGAGTTTGATCCTTCGCGAAGCGCAATCTTTACTTCTTTGACACCAGAATCTCTCAAATTTTGCGCATGTGCATGAGCTTGCGAACCGTAGCCAATGATGGCAACTTTTTTATTTTGAATAATGCTTAAATCAGCATCGCGATCGTAATAGACTTTCATTGTTTTAATTTTTTGTTGAAATCTTTCTTAGAATTTAAAAGCGGGGACGCGAAAAATATTAATGCCGCCGAACTTGTCAATGCTCAAAAGCGAGATCAGCAGCAACTTCTCTTGACTTCGCACTTGCTTAAAAATTACGATCACAAAAATTTTGGTTAAATAATTATCAGAAACAAAAAATGACCTCCAACCTTTCAATCCTTATTCTTGCTGCTGGAAAAGGCACGCGCATGAAATCTGATTTACCAAAAGTAATGCATAAAATTGCTAATCGTGAAATGCTCAATTCAGTAATTGATGAGGCGAAAATTTTGCAACCAAAAAATATTACGATTGTGGTTTCAGAAGAGATGCAAAATTTTCAAGAAAAAATTATCAAAGAACATGCAGAAGCAAAAATTTCTTTTGCTTTACAAAAAGAGCGCAAAGGCACAGCTCACGCGGTTTCTACTGGTCTCAAAAATCTTCATGATCTTGGCGAAAAACTTCTAATTCTCTATGGCGATACGCCACTTACTTCGCACGCTACTTTAAAAAAAATGATCGACAAACTAGACGATTTCTCTTTGTGCATTTTAGGTTTTGAAGATGAAGAGCCAAACACTTACGGTCGCTTGGTTGTTGACGAAAAAGGTCATTTAGAAAAAATTGTTGAATTTAAAGACGCTACAGAAGAGGAAAAGAAAATCGCGCTTTGTAATTCTGGCGTTATAGCTGTTGCTGGTAAGCAGATTAAAAATCTTCTAAACGCCGTTAAAAACGATAATGCTGCTAAAGAATTTTATTTAACCGACATCGTTGCAATTGCTGGCGAAATGGGCTTGAAACGTACTTTTCTAAAAACTGAAATTGAAGAAGTTTTGGGCGTAAATTCTCGCGTTGAATTAGCAAAGCTTGAAAAAATCAAACAAGATCAAATCCGTAAAAAAATGATGGATTCAGGAGTTACATTGCTTGATCCATCTTCAGTTTATTTTTCTTTTGATACTGAAATTGAAAATGACGTCATTATTCATCCACAAGTTTTTTTTGGAGCAAAAGTTAAAATCAAAAAAAATGTCGAGATAAAATCTTTCTGCCACATTGAAGGTTCTGAAATTGGCTCTGGTAGCTTTATTGGACCTTTTGCTAGAATTCGCCCTGAAACAAAAATTGCTGAAAATGTAAGAATTGGAAATTTTGTTGAAGTAAAAAAATCACAGCTAAAAAAAGGCGTTAAAATAAATCACTTAAGTTACATCGGCGATGCCGAAATTGGCGAAAACAGTAATATTGGCGCTGGAACCATCACTTGCAATTATGATGGCTATAAAAAGTCGCAAACAAAAATTGGCAAGAATGTTTTTGTTGGATCAAATTCAGCTTTAATTGCGCCTGTTGAAATCAGTGACAGAGCTTTGATTGCAGCTGGTAGCGTGATTACAAAAAATGTTGAAGCTGATAATTTAGCAGTGGCTAGAGCCAAGCAAATCAATATTGCCGAAGGTGGTAAAAAATTTCACCAGAATAAATTAAAAAAGAGAAATGATTAAAATTTTCATAAACTTAAATACGAAACTTACCTCGTTATTTCTTTTGCTGATTTTTTCTGCAACTCCAACCTATGCCACGCAAAAAATCCAAGAAGTAAATTATTATGCTTCATTTCGTGCTGCTGAAACCAATGTTCGCGCCGGCCCTGGGCAAAACTATCCTGTGAAGTTCAGTTACAAATTAAAGGGAATTCCTGTACGCGTTGTTAACGAATATGACAATTGGAATGAAGTCGAAGATTTTGAAAAACAAACTGGTTGGGTTAGTCAAAGTTTGCTGACTAAAAAAAGAACTTTGATGATCTACACCGCCAAAGATTTTATAAACATGTATAGCAAAAATAGTGAAAAATCGCGAGTGATTTTTCACTTAGAAAATAATGTGATTGGCGATTATTTAAAATGTTTGGAAGATTGGTGTGGAATTAAAGTCAACGGCAAAAAAGGCTGGGTAAAAAAAGCTGAAGTTTTTGGAGCGGAGTAAATTTTTAAATTACGAGGTTCTTTGCTTCTTATTACTTTGAATAGTCCGAAAAAATGGGCATAATTAAAAAAATGGGG
>DENL01000005.1 GCA_002359655.1 Rickettsiales bacterium UBA2645
AGCTTATCCCGAACTGGCGTTCAAAGAGATAAATCCTTCAGCTGCAGAAATAAACAAATCTGACCAAATTATCTTAAACGCCTCCCAAGACGGACATTTTTATGTAAACAGCAAAATTAATGGCAAGGCGATACGATTTATGATCGATACTGGTGCAAGCGATATTTCAATTAGCTTAAAAGATGCCAAGAAAATTGGAGTCAATATTAAAAATCTAGAGTTTAATAAACGATATCAAACCGCTAATGGCATAGCTTTGGGCGCTTCAATAAGTTTAAAGGAAATGGAAGTTGGTGAAATAAAGTTTTTTGATCTCACAGCTTCGGTAAATGGCGGAGATATGAATAATTCTTTACTTGGTATGAGTTTTTTAAAGCGATTGAAAAAATATGAGTTTTATCAAGATCAACTTATTTTAACTATCTCCCAGGATTAAGAGCTTTGTTGTTATAGATGCAAAGCAAACTATCAGCCAATCTTAGAGTAAATTGCTTGCCAATGGTTGGTACAACCACAAAACCATCGCGAATTATATAGGCAAGAGATTGCTCACCACCTTGACCATCAACCAAGTTGATTGTCGGAATAATCAAATTATCGTTAGGAAATTGAAAAAAAGTATCTTTACCGTCGTCATAAACTTTTGTCGGTGTGATATTATCAGATTTTCCAGCCAAACTAAAATCAAAATTAAACTCACCATTTTCAGGGTTTCTAGCAATTAAGTTTGATAAATCCTCAGCTGAATTAGCTCCCGGAAACGGAGTTTTGATAATTGTTTTATTTACACCTCCTACTGCCGGCGCTGGATTTGGAACCGTTAATATTTGCGGGATTGGCAAAGGTTGTCCAACTTGCGGGTAGAAAAATCTAATTGTGTAAACTAATTCTTCGTCAGCTTTGCCATCATATTCACCAGATCTGATGTCGAAGTGATAAGTTCTTTTATTGCTGATAATCGTCATATTAGTGTGGCCAGCAATCTCCAAAGGTCGAATAAATAATCTCTTTCCAGCTGGAGTTAAACGCCAAGCAAAAGCTTCACCAATTGAAATCATCTCGATTTCTTCATCTTCAGCAAACTCAATAAAAGATTGGTATCCGTAATAAAATTTTAACTCATAAACTTCGTTAGGATTATAAACTAGGGTTCTAATTCTAGAATCAGTCGTGACAGGATTTGATTGAGAAAAAGCCGAATTAAAAGAAAAGGTAAGGCAAAAAAATAACAAAAAAGTTTTTGCCAACGCGCTAAGAGATTTTTTTAAATATTGAGAAAACTCTATTAGCTTCATTTGTTGGCAAAGTTTAACAAAATTATTATCAGAAAAAACTCAGAACTAATAGCTGAAAACTTCATCTGCGATTGAATATTTACTTACTTGGAAACCAAGAGGATTTATCAATCTTTCTTCCATAGTTAAATTTAAATCAGCAAAGAAAAAGTTCATGGAAATGACTTCATCTTTCTGCGTTGTTTTATCAGAGTTCGATATCAATCTTAAAACACGAATTTGAGCAGTGTTTGCATCAGTGAATTGCACAGATTTTATTCGCACTTCAATTTTAGAATCCGTACCAAGCTCTCTAGCATTTATACGATTACGAAACTCAGAATAAACTGTTGGGGTTGAAAACAATCTAACTTTATCAACGTCTTGCTTATAAGTTTTTGGATCATAACCGCTAGCAGACTGAATAAAAGAATTGATGAAATATCTACGAATTACCTGATCGCCAGTGAAATTTTGTGTGGTTAATTGATTAACAATCGTGGCAACTCCGGTTTTGCTTTCAACCTCTATCACATAAGGCTCAAGCGATTTTGATGACATGATATTTTTCACGAACAGCACAGCAACAGCAACCGACAACATCGAGATGAAAGTAAAAAGCAAAAGAATATTACGCTGTACCACAACAATTTGGTAGCGATTCGAATACCAACTTTTGATTTTTAATTTACTTTTTTTGCTTGTTTTGTCCGCTTCTGGCATGCTTGAGAAATAAAGGCTTATCAGGTTTTTAGAAATTTTAAGCAAATTTTAATTATGTCTATTACATCCAAACATACTTAGCTATGACAAGGAAGTTTTTGGCAAAAATCACGACAAAAAACGTAAGCTGTGTCAAGCAACACAACATCATTTATCGAGTGAATTTTTGTTAAAAATTTGAAGTCAGAGATTAGGTATTTTTGGCTGGAACAGTTATAATTTCGCGGCAAAGTAATTATCTTGAATAATAATATCAAGTTGTTTTAATCCGCCTTGCTTCAGCTTCTATCAAGCTTTCTCACGATTATCACTTTCTTAAAAAAATCAGAATTATGCCCGTCATTGATCGAGAAAAAATTCCTCTTTCACAAAAGCTAGAGCAACTTAATTGGTTATTAATTTCACTAATAATCGTCTTGGCATCGATGGGTTTTTTAATGTTGTATTCTGCTGGTGGCGGAAGTTTTAGACCATGGATGATCAAGCAATTGGGATTTTTTTCTTTCTTTTTTATAGTGATGATTTTTATCGCAATCACTGACATAAAAATCTGGTTTCGACTTTCTTATATATCTTACGCACTAGCTTTAGCGATGGTTATTATTGTTGACGTCATGGGTCATAACGCTATGGGAGCAACACGCTGGTTTCGTATTGGTTGGCTAACAATTCAGCCTTCAGAAATTATGAAAATCTGCACTATTTTTGCCTTAGCTCGTTATTTTTATAGTATCGAAGCCGACAATATCGGCAAAGTAAAATATGTCATAATACCAGTTTTACTCATCGCAGTTCCAGCATTTTTTATTTTTTATCAACCAGATTTAGGTACGGCAACAATTCTTGTTTTGGTCGGAATTTCAATTTTATTTCTTGCTGGCGTCAAGATATGGAAGTTTCTGATTGTTGGTGCTGCAGGATTAAGTGCCGTTCCATTTTTATGGATTTTTATACTTTATGATTATCAAAAACAGCGCATCCTAACCTTCGTCGACCCGTCGAATGATCCTTTGGGAAGTGGTTACAATATCATTCAATCTAAAATTGCTATTGGCTCTGGTGGCTTGTTTGGCAAGGGTTTTCTAAAAGGCACACAAGGTCAGCTGAATTTTCTACCAGAAAAACAAACTGATTTTATTTTTACGATGCTGTCTGAAGAGCTTGGTTTTGTAGGAAGCTTTTTCACCATTGCAGTTTATTGCGCCATAATTGCCATCGGTATTTCAATTGCCACCAACACCAAGCACCAATACGGAAGACTGCTGGTGATGGGTGTAGTAAATATTTTTTTCGTCCACATGTTTATCAATATGGGAATGGGAATGGGATTATTGCCAGTTGTTGGCGCGCCTTTGCCTTTAATTTCTTACGGTGGAACGATCACAGCTTCAATGCTGATTGGCTTTGGCTTAGTGCTAAATGTCGATGTTAATAAAAACCTAGATTTGAAAGTCTAAGCGATACCTTCTTCTGAATTTTCACCATCTTCATACTCTTCCAACATTTTTAAATCCGCAGATTTTTTCCCCGCAATTCCTAAATCAGAAATATTTTTTACTGCAGAGTAAACACCGCGATTCAAATTTTTAGTTAATTTGTTATAAGCCGTAAGAGCTTTGTTTAAAGACTTTCCGATCTCTTGTGAATCTTTGAAAACTAATACTACATTATCGAGTAATTTGCGTACTTGGATTTTTAAATCTTCAATGTTTTTTTCTTGACGAACACGATCAATTACAAAGCGCGCTTGTGATAAAAAGTTGATTAAACCAACAGGGCTCAGCACTAAAACTCCAGCCTCTAAAGCTTTACTAACAAAGCCTTCATCATTTTCAGAAATTATTTCCATCATCTTTTCAGTTTGCAAAAACATCACGACAATAATTTTATAATCTGACTGATTTTTGCTGTGCAATTCTTCAAATAAAAATTTGGTGTAATCCTTTCTCTTCAGGCTTTCGAGATGTCTTCTGAAACTATCTTTTATTTTACTTAAAATAATTTTTTCTTCTGCAATATTATTGTTTTTTTTAGCGCGCTCTAGCTCCAAAAAATGTGGCGAAGATTTGCTATCGATCACCGCAATTTGATCATTGGGGAAAAATAAAATAACATCCGGTCTTTTTGCTTCTTGCTCGCCACTGTTAGTCGAACTACTAAAATGCGATTGCAAAACATAATCACCAACCGCATTTAAATCTTGTTTTTCTTTCAACCCAGAACTTTTTAAAATATTTTCTAAAGTGATTTCAGCCGTTCTCCCTGAAGATCCCGGACTTAAGAGAGCGTTTTTAATTAAATTACCTTCGTCAGTCGATTTTTTTACTTCATCATTTAGCGCAGTAATTTTTGCAGTAACATTCTCAAAATCTTTAAACAGATTTTCGGTAATTTTTTTGATATTTTCTTGTTGATTTAAACTCAAAATAACTTGCTGTTCATTATTTTTTTTCATCAACTCTTCTGAAAGCTTGAAAAGAGCTATTTCTTTGTCTTTTTGCCATTCTTCTTTTTCGATTTTTACCTGATTTGCAATTTGTTTTAAAACTTCATTTTGCTTTTCAAATTCCAGATTTTTTTGCTGCAAAAAATTTATTTTTTCTTCAAATTTTTCTTTCTCGAGACGCAGCAAGTTGATTTCGTTTTGAGCTTGATTGCTTTGAGTTTTAAACTTGGCTAAAAAATAAAAAAATGTGCTAGCACTAAGACCGTATAATATTGTAAAAACTAATGCCATCATCATTGTATTTTGTGTTTTCGTTACTAAATCTCTGCCTTCAATCAGCTAGCTAAACTTCATCTCATTTCAATCATGACCGAACAACAAATTCAACCGCAAATTTTTTGCGCTATGCCACTGCGTGATGTGGTAATTTTTCCGCAAATGACTACAACAATTTTGGTTGGTCGTGAAAAATCAATCAAGGGCATTGAAGAAGCTAAAAGACTTGGATTGCCAATATTTTCAGTTACTCAAACCAACTCTGATAATGACGAATTTGACCAAAAAACTGTTTATCCGGTTGGGGTCTTGTGTAATATTGTTGAATCAATTCGTACACCTGACGGAACATTAAAAGTAATTTTGCAAGGCATTGCGCGAGCCAAAATTATAAGCATTCCTCAATCGCAAGATTTTTTTACTTGCGAAGTAGAAATTCTGATCAATCAAAAATTCACTCTCGACAATAAAGAAATGCTGGGGCTGATAAAAAGCTGTGTACAAAACTTCAGTAAATATTCCGAAATAAGTAAAAAAGTTACGCCGGAGATTTTAAACTCAATACTCAAGCTGCGCTCGCCTTATGATATCGCATATTTAATCGCCACTCACATCGGTGGCTCGCTGAAAGATAAACAAGAAATTTTAAGCGAAGATGATCTGTCAAAAAAACTTTATAAAGTTTTAGAAGTTTTGAAAACCGAGATGGAAATATCGCAAGCTGAGTTGCGCATTAACAAATCAATTCAAGAAAAAATCGCCAAGAATCACAAAGAATTTTATCTCAATGAACAGCTTAAAAATATTAAAAAAGAATTAGGTCAAGATGAAGAAAGCGAAGTCAAAGAGCTGAAAGAAAAAATTGCTAAATTAAAGTTGCCCCAAGCTGTCAGCGCCAAATGTATCAGTGAAATTGCCAAGCTTGAAAAGATGAATCCTTATTCTTCTGAATCTGGAGTTGTACGCAATTACCTGGACTGGATTGTTTCGCTACCTTGGAGTGAAAAAAGTAAACCAATCAACGATTTAAACAAAGCTCATAAAATTCTCGATGAGCATCATTTCGCTTTGATGAAAGTGAAAGATCGCATTTTGGAATTCATCGCCGTGCAAATAAAAACCAAAGCTTTAAGAGGACCAATTCTTTGCCTTGTTGGTGCTCCGGGAGTTGGTAAAACTTCTTTAGCAAAATCAATTGCTGAAAGTTTGAATCGCAAATATGTCAAAGTTTCTTTGGGCGGAGTTCGTGATGAATCTGAAATTCGTGGCCATCGTCGCACTTACATCGGCTCAATGCCGGGACGCATTATTCAATCAATGCGCAAAGCTAAAACTATCAATCCATTAATGTTGCTTGACGAGATCGATAAAATGTCAAACGACTTTCGCGGCGACCCTTCTGCAGCTCTTTTAGAAGTTTTGGATCCAGAACAAAATTCGGTTTTCTCCGACCATTACATGGAAGTTGAATATGACCTTTCTCGCGTCATGTTTATTGCCACCGCTAATAACATTGCTGGTATTCCGATTCCGCTGCGTGATCGTATGGAAATCATCAGACTTTCGGGCTACACAGAAAGCGAGAAATTACAAATTGCCAAAAAACATTTACTAAAGAAACAGCTAGAAGAAAACGGGCTCAGCGATAAAGAATTTACAATTTCTGACGAAGCAATTTTAACCTTAATTCGTAAATACACTTTTGAAGCCGGTGTCAGAAATTTAAACCGCGAAATATCAAATCTAACTCGTAAAGCAGTCAAAGAAATCGTCACCAAAAAAACTAAATCTTTGCACATTACTGAAAAAAATATTCATCAATATGCTGGCGTTGAAAAACATCATTACGGCATTGCCAAAACTGATGATTCAGTTGGAGTTGCAACTGGCTTGGCTTACACAGATTTTGGCGGCGACTTACTTGATATCGAAGCCTTGAAATTCAATGGCAATGGCAAAATTCAGATCACCGGCCGACTTGGTGAAGTTATGAAAGAATCAGCTCAAGCAGCGCTTAGCTACTCCAGATCAATTGCTAAAGATTTTAAAGTTGATGCAAAAAAGTTTGGTAAATATGACTTTCATATTCACGTTCCCGAAGGTGCAACTCCTAAAGATGGACCTTCGGCTGGCGTTGCTTTGTGCGTAGCTCTGATGTCTTGCATTACTGGAGTTGCCATCAAAAAAGATATTGCCATGACTGGTGAAATTACTCTAACTGGCAAGATTTTGGAAATTGGCGGATTGAAGGAAAAACTTTTAGCCGCACTTCGTGGTGGAATCAAAACTGTTTTGATTCCCGAAGCGAATAAAAAAGATTTAACTGAAATGCCAAAAGAAGTTTTAGATAGCCTGACAATTAAACCAATCTCGCATGTTTTGGAAGCTTTAAAAGAATGTTTGGTGGTTAAAAAATCAGCTAAGAAAAATGGCGCAAGATAATCAAATACATATCATAGCAGGCCCTAACGGCGCTGGCAAAAGCTCTCACGCCCGTATCACACTTTTGCCGGATTTCTTAAGTAGCAACGAATTTGTAAATGCTGACGAAATTGCAAAAATCCTATCTCCGGAAAATCCAGAAAAATCTGCCATCGAAGCTGGTAGATTGATGCTCAAGAAAATGGATTTTTTACTTGAAAGTAAAATGAATTTTGCCCTTGAAACCACTCTATCGGCCAAGACTTATCTTAATTTTATCGCGAAAGCTCAACAAAGAGACTACAAAGTAAACTTGATTTTTTTAAAGCTGCAAAGTGCAGAGCTTGCAAAAATAAGGGTGCAAAATAGAGTTAGCAAAGGTGGTCATAATATTGAGCCATCTGTGATTGATCGTAGGTTTCAAAGGGGATTGAGCAATTTGAAAGATTATTTGTCAGTTGTTGATACCGCTTCAATTTACGAAGCAAGCGGTCCAGAGCTTTTAGAAATAGTCAAAAAAAATGAGAGTCAACTCGTAATTCTTAACGAAAAATTGTGGAAAGAAATTTATGCGTAACGAAGAAATTTTAAGAAAAACCGCCGAAGGAATGAAAGAGAGCAACAAAGTTCTTATTCGTGAACTGATACGCGATTTAGAAGAAAAAGGGATTGTCCCCGTTTGGGCAATTGACGGCGAACTAAAAAAACTAAAAAAAGAAGAAATAAGAACCGCAATAGTTAATAAAAGTGAGATCGAAGACTTTGAAACAGAGTTAAAAGAACACGGATTTACCGAATCCGATTTCTGCCTACTTGCAGAAGAATGTACAAAAAGACAAAATAACGCACTCTATCCAATCACTGGCAATATCATTTTAATCCATAAAAAATCCGCTAAATTAAAAACTTACAAAGCCGGCAATGGCAACCATTGGATTTACGACTTCCATCGCGACTTAGAAAATAAATTCTTCACCAACTAATCTTATCTTGAATCGAATGCAAAATAACAAAAATATCTTACTGGCGACTATTCTTTCTGTTGTCATTTTAATTGGCTGGACTTGGTTTGTTGAAAAACCACGCATCGAAAAAGAAGATGCCCAAAGAAGAATTTTAGCAGCACAAAATCCTCAAGTTGAAAAATCAGAAAGTCTTAAAAAGCCTGAAACAAAAGAAGGCACGACTTCCACAATAGCAGCAACAAAAACAGTTGAACCAATCTTAGCTCTAAAAAATCGCAAAGAAATTCTAAATGAAAGCGCTCAAAATCGTATTACGATTAAAAGTGAAAATCTACACGGATCTATTTATTTAAAAGGTGCACGCTTTGATGACTTAACCTTGGCCAAATATTTTGAGAAAGCCGATCACAAAGATGAAGTATCACTTTTTTCACCAAGCCAAAGTAAAGAGAGATATTTTGCTGACTTCGGCTGGATCAGCTCTGAATCAAACCTAGAGCTACCGAAACCTGATAGTTTGTGGAAAAGCGATTCAGAAATTCTAACGCCAGAAAATCCTGTAACTTTATCGTGGAAAAATAAAAGCGGTGTTGAGTTTTTTATCAAAATTTCGCTTGATGAAAATTACATGTTCAGCGTAACTCAAAGCGTTAAAAACCATTCAAAATCTGAAATCGCAGTTGCTTCCTACGGTAGAATTAATCGCGTTCTAGCAGGAGTACAAAAACCCGTTTATATTCTTCACGAAGGCGCAATTGGCGTGTTTTCTGATATTCTTCACGAATCCACTTACAAAGATTTAACCAAAGAAAAACGCCAAGAATTTACTTCTGAAGGTGGCGGCTGGTTAGGAATTACCGATAAATACTGGCTAAGCTCAATCTTGCCTGATAAAAGCTTGAAATATCAAGCAATCTTTAGCCACGATTTGGCAAATCAAAATAACTTTTTTAATTCTGAGTTTGTTGGCCAAGAATTTAAAATCCAAGCTGGCGAAAAATTAGAATTTAATCATCACCTTTTTGCTGGAGCCAAGAAAGTTAAGCTTCTGGATCAATATGCAAAAGAATATGATGCCAAACTTTTCGATCGCGCTGTCGATTTTGGTTGGTTTTATTTTTTAACCAAACCGTTCTTTTTCATCATTGAGTTTTTATCAAAATTTTTAGGAAATTTTGGTTTAGCGATTCTAGCTATGACAGTGATCATCAAGTTAGCGTTGTTTCCAATGGCTAATAAATCTTACGCAGCAATCAGCAAAGTAAAAAAACTGCAGCCAAAAATCGATGCTATTCGCCTAAAACTTAAAGACGATAAACTAGCGCTAAACCGTGAAATCATGGAGCTCTACAAAAAAGAAAAAGTTAATCCCGCTTCCGGCTGCTTGCCAATTTTGATTCAAATTCCTGTCTTCTTTGCTCTCTACAAAGTTTTGTATGTAACGCTCGACATGCGTCAAGCACCTTTTTACGGCTGGATTCATGATCTATCCGCACCAGATCCAACTTCGATTTTCAATTTATTTGGTCTACTTCCTTTTGATGTGAGTAACAGCTTCACTATCGGCGTCTGGCCAATATTGATGGGCATTACCATGATCTTGCAACAAAAACTAAATCCAACTAGCTCAGATCCAACTCAAGCTAAAATTTTAAAATGGATGCCTTATGTTATAACCTTTGTTTTAGCCGCATTCCCCGCTGGCTTGGTAATCTACTGGACTTGGAGCAACACGCTTTCAATTCTTCAACAATGGCTAATCAGTAAAAAACTAAATAAAGAAAAAAATTAAATAATTTTTATCAAATCTGATTGAAGAAATAGATTTTCCTTAAAAACAAAAGTTTATTGCGAATGCAGCGATTAATTCGCTCGCGTAGCAATTCAATTTAGAATCTAAAATTCGCCCCGCGAATTTTACTTAGGATGGATGGCCGAGTGGCTGAAGGCGCACGCTTGGAAAGCGTGTTATGGGTAAAACCATACGAGGGTTCGAATCCCTCTCCATCCGCCATCCTTCTCTCTTACGAGCTTAGGCTAGAAGGTCTATCTAGTTTTACTTAATGGCTGCTTTACAAATTCTTCTCAATTGCCTGAATGATTTCTTTTGATTGCGGATCGGTTGCGGAAGAAAACCACGCGATGAAATTGCCGTTTTTATCAATTAGATATTTGTGGAAATTCCATTTCGGTGAAGCGAGAAAACCAGCCTGATTATTAGCCCAGAGATAGAATGGGTGAGCGTTATCGCCTTTAACTTTAGTAATTTCAGTTAGCGGAAAAGTTACGTGAAATTCTTTTTGCGTAAAATCTTTTACCTGCTCGAGCTTGCCAAATTCTTGACTACCAAAATCATTTGATGGCACGCCAATTATTACTAAACCTCGACTTTTATATTTTTTGTAAAGAGCCTGCAAACCTTTATATTGTGGGGTAAATCCGCATTTTGAAGCAGTGTTGACTACCAAAATCAACTTACCTCGAAAGTCTGATAAATTAATTTGTTTGCCATCAATGCCTGTAAAAGAAAATTGATAAGCATTCTTAGAAGTAAAGCCAGCAAAGGATTGCGAGCTTGAATAAAAAAATAAAAATACTGCAAAAAATATTTTGTAAGTTTTCATAATTTTAGAAATTTTGGTTGATAATTCTCTTAAAACAAAGGCAACAATAAGTCTTCAAAAGCTTTTTTGTTAAGCTTTCCGTCAGATTGCAGTTTGGTTTTTAGCCCACCATTTTTGTCAAAAATATAAGTTGTTGGCAAAGACGTTACTTCTGGAAAGCTGTTTACAGTTGCATCTACAAGCATCGAATTTGGATAGCTGGTTTTACTGATTCGCTGCAAAACAATATTTTTTTGTTTTTTTGGATCAATGCTAACACCAATAATTTCAAGACCTTTTGGATGATATTCTTGATACAACTCTTCCAAAATAATCATCTCGCGCAAACAATCGGGACACCACTGTGCCCAAAAATTTACCATTACAACTTTGCCGCGCATTTTTTTTAGATCGAACTTCTCACCAGTAAAAGTTGTTAAAACTAAATCTTCTTGTCCTTTTATTTCCAAAGCTTGAGCAGAATTTAGAAAAAGAAAAATTGTAGTAAGAAATACAAAAAAGATTTTCATTAATTAACGAATTTTGGTTTTAGATTAAAGTCGCCTAAAAATTCTTGCACCAGAGTTAAAGCTGAGATCATGGCGGTGTCGGCCCTTAATATTCTTGGTCCCAACGCAATTGCAAAAAGATTTTTTAGCTGACGCATTTTGGCAAACTCATTTTCAGAAAAGCCACCTTCTGGACCAATTAGAATCACAATTTCTTTTTCTTGAACATCAATTTTTTTTAAAACTTCACTAGCCTTTGCAGCTTGTCCTGACTCGTCGCACAGAATAAATATTTTTTCTGAAGAAGTAACTTCGCTCAAAAATTTTTCTAACTTTTTTACTTCGAAAATTTGTGGAAAATCGTTTCTTTCGCATTGCTCACAAGCTTCTTTAACATTAGCTTTGAAGCGCTCCAGATTGATTTTATCAATAATTGTGTGATTGGTTAAAATAGGCTGAAAAGCTTGAACTCCAAGCTCGGTTGCTTTAGCAGCAATAAAATCAATACGCACATTTTTGATTAAAGCAAAAGCCAAAGTAATGTTTGGAACTTTTTTTAAGTCAGAGATTTTTTTTACGATTTCAGCAAACAAGAATTTTTTTTCAACTTGGATAATCAAAGCTTCAAACTCGCCATTTATTCCGTTAAACAGAAAAACTTTGTCGCCGGATTTTTGGCGCATCACTTTGGTTAAATATTCAAAATCAGTATCAGAAACTTTTACTTTCTGCCTTAAATCTAAATTTTTTTCCGCAATGAAAAGTCTAATTTTTGCCATTAGTTTTTTATAAATTTATTTAAATTAATCACGCCGTTGGCCAGCATAACTCCAATCAAAATTAAGATTCCGCCAAGATAAGAATTCCAAGTTAATTGCTCTTTTAAAATCAACATTCCAAGTGCCACGCCAAAAACTGGCACCATGTAGTTTACCATTGAAATGTAGCTGACACTGGTTGCGGCAATTAATTTGTAGTAAAGTACAAAGGCAATCGCTGTTCCAATAATTCCAAGCCCTAAGAGTGATAAAACCGCTTCCAAAGAAATATAATTTATCGAGAAAGGATTTTCAAAAATCAGTGAAGCCGCAGTTAAAATAACAAAAGAAATAAAAAGCTGAATCGTCGGTATGGTAAGCGGAGGAAAGGCAGCGACATTAATAAATTTTTTAGCGTAAATAAATGCAATTGAATAACAACTTGCCGCAATCACCAACAAGATAATTCCAAAAATATCAGCTTTGGCGTTGATTAAAGACGGCATAATCAGAAAAAATAAACCAATAAATCCAACACAAGCACCACTAACTTTGGCTTTGGTTAAACGATCATTTGGCAAAAAGAAATGTGCCAAAACAATTGCAAATAAAGGAGCAGCACCACTGAAAATCGAGGCGAATGAGCTATCCACTGTTTTTTCGGCCACACCAAAAAGTGTAAATGGAATTGCTCCTTGAACCAAAGCTGAAACAGTAAAATGTTTTAATATCGGTTTTAATTTTGGTAACTTTACGCCGCGAATTTTCAGAATTGTAAAAAGTATCAAGCTGGCTATTGCCATGCGAATTGCAGTCAAAGCGATTGGCGGAACATACTTAACCGCAACTTTAATAAATAAAAATGATGGTCCCCAAGATGCTGCCAGAGCTAGAAGTAATAAAAAATTTCTTGCGCCAGCTTTCATAAATGTAAGTCGTAATTGATTTAAAAATCGGAATTTGCAAAATGACTTTCGATTACCTCTAAAGCAGCGACGCGTCCTTCAAAATCAACTTCAAAATCAAGATAATTGTGCAACTTCTGCTAATTTCAATAATCGTGATTTTAATATTAGCGGTAAAACTCAACCGCAACATTAAAACTCTACGCCAAGAATCACAAATCAAAAACGCGAAAAAACTGCGTTTTAGTTCACTGCCAATTCATTACGTTTATTGCTTCATTTTGTGGTCAGTTTTAATCACTTTATTCATTGCTTTAACACCTTTCTCTACAACTTTTAAAGCCGTAACAATCGCACTTTTTTTAAGCATAATTTTTGTTTTAGCACGGCTTGCTTATCAAAAGAAATTTCACTCTAAAAATCACATTGAAGCTTTTTCAAAACTTGTCTTGTCAATCACTGCTGGTATTGGAATTTTAATTACTATTGTCACCACATTTTCAATTTTATTTGAAGCGCTGAAGTTTTTTAAACTCATTAATCCTTTCGACTTTCTATTTGGTACTGTCTGGAATCCGCAAATGGCAGTCACTGCCGAGCAATCAGTCGGCGCAAGCTCTTTTGGCATTGTACCAGTTTTTCTTGGCACGCTATTAATCACTTTGATTGCCATGCTGGTTGCAGTGCCTGTTGGCATTATGGCGGCGATTTATCTTTGTCTTTACGCCAAAGCAAAAGTTCGCGACTATTTAAAGCCAATTTTAGAAATTTTAGCCGGCGTTCCCACAGTTGTTTACGGCTATTTTGCTGTAATCACCGTTGCACCTTTTTTCAAAAACTTATTTGCCCAATTTGGTTTGAACATCGCTTCTGAAAGCGCTTTAGCTGCTGGTTTTGTGATGGGTGTCATGATTATTCCTTTCGTTTTATCTTTAACAGATGATGCACTTAACTCGGTGCCGCAATCCTTAAAAGACGGCGCCTTAGCCATGGGCAGCACTAAATCTGAAATGATTAAAAAAGTAGTTTTACCTTCAGCAATGCCTTCAATTATTGGCGCTGTAATTTTAGCGGTGTCGCGCGCAATTGGTGAAACCATGATTGTTGTGATGGCTGCAGGTTTGGTTGCTAAGCTCACTTTCAATCCACTTGATTCAGTCACAACCGCTACTGCCCAAATCGTCACACTTTTAGTTGGCGATCAAGAATTCAACAGCCCAAAAACCTTAGCCGCTTTTGCTCTAGCTTTAACACTTTTCATTTTCACCTTTATTTTCAACGTCATCGCTTTGATCGTGATTAAAAATTACAAGAAAAAATACGGGTAAATCACCAATGACCGAGCAAGAGTTAAGAAAATATCTCACTAAAAAATTTCCAAAAGAAGATGAGAGCTGCGAATGGAAAGCTTGGCAAACACTAAAAAATTCAATTGCCAATAGATGTGGAGATGATGCAATTTCCTATGTTTCCGCAATCTCTAACATGAAGGGCGGGCATCTCGTAATTGGAGTTGAAGATAAAACTTTAGAAATTCTAGGAATTAGAGATTTTGCTGGATATAGCGCAGAAAAAGCAAAGCATGATATACTTGATAAGACTAGTCATCTAAGCTCAGAAAAATTTGAAATTGAATCAGTAACAACATCTGACAGCAAAAAAACAATTTGGATTGTTAATATACCTCGCCACCAACCAAGACTTCCTGTTTATGCCCACAAAAAAGCTTGGCAAAGAATTGGTGAAAGCTTGGTTGAAATGAAACTAGAAAGGCTAAATTCAATTTTAAATGAATATAAAGAAGGCAACGACTGGAGTGCAAGAATAATTCCAGAAGCAACATCAGAGGATATTGATCCGCAAGCAATATTAAAAGCCAGAGAGCAATTCGTAATTCGTAACCCTAGATATAAAAAAGATATAGAAACTTGGAACGATACAAAATTTTTAGACAAAGCCAAATTAACTGTAAGAGGATCAATAACCAATGCTGCTATGATTTTGCTTGGCAAAGCTGAGTCAGCACATTTCTTAGATTCTGCAGTAAAAATACTCTGGGGACTCAGGACAATTGACAATAGAGAAAAAGCGGGAGAGGTTTTTTCAATTCCTCTTATTCTAGCAGTTGACGAAGTTCTGGTAAGAATACGCAACTTGAAATATGTTCACCTCGGAACCGGAACACTTTTTCCTGATGAATTTTTGCGTTACGAACCATTTTCAATTCGAGAGTTAATAAATAACGCAATTGCCCATCAAGACTACGAAGAGAAAGGCCGAATCAATGTTATAGAATATGAAGATGATCATTTAATTTTCTCGAATTGCGGCTCTTTCTTGCCAGATTCAGTTGAAGAAGTGGCTTTAAGCGATGTTCCTTTAGAAAAATATCGCAACCGCTTTTTGGTAGAAGCGATGAAAAATTTAAACATGATAGAAACCCACGGCGGCGGAATAAGAAAAGTTTTTAATCATCAAATTGAAAGGTTATTTCCTTTGCCAGAATATGATCTTTCAGGAAATAGGGTTAAAGTTAAACTTACTGGAAAAATTATTGATGAAAATTTTGCAAAAATTTTGGGAAGTAGGAAATCTTTGGAATTGTCGAAGATAATAATTCTTGATCGCGTACAAAAAAAATTACCAATAAATGATCTAGACGCGAAGAATCTAAAAAAAGAAGGTTTGATCGAGGGAAGAAAAGGACAGTATTTTTTGTCCATTAATATTGCAGAAGCCCTGGAAAAAAAGGCTCAATACATTAAAAATAAGGCATTTGACAAAGACCACTACAAAACAATGATTCTTAATTTTTTAGATAGGTATCGAGAAGCCTCTAGAAAAGAAATAGACGATTTAATAGCTGATAAATTATCCGACGTTTTGTCAGAGCAACAAAAAAAGAAAAAGATCGATAATATTTTATATGAAATGGCTAGCAAAGACAAAGCTATTAAGAATTATGGTAGTAGCAGATTCCCTAAGTGGAAAAAATTAGGAGTAAATTAGGAGTAAATTAGGAGTAAATTAGGAGTAAAAATACCCTCAAGCCAATAAAATCAAGGGCTAATTTTTTTAAAAAAGTGAAAAATTATTAATAAAATTAGTAATAAAATTAATTAGTTTTATCCAAATCAGTCGTAAAAATTACAAAATAAAATGGCAAAATTAGAAATTAAAAATCTGAAAAAACGACAAGCTAAAGAGACTCGCTTTCAATTTTTTGGCATGTTGGCAATTGGTTTTTCTCTGGCTTTTTTAGTGGCTTTATTTGGCATGATTTTGATCAAAAGTAGCGGAGCTTTTTCACAGACTAAAATTGCTCTTGAAATTGATTTAACTGCGCAAGCAGTCACAGAAAATTCTCAAAATGATGAAATCGGCTACCGCCGCTTGATCAAAAAATCTTTGCGAGAAAAATTTCCTGATGCGACTAAGGTGATTGACATTAACTTTTTGTACCAAATGCTAAGCAAAGTTGCTTCTTTAGAGCTGGAAGAGCAGGTTAAAAAAAATCCAGATTTGCTTGGCAAAAAAAATATTTTTTGGCTTTCTGCCTCGTCAAAAATTGATGTTTATTTCAAACATAAATCATCTGGCAGTTTGACTGAAAAACAAAAAATTTGGGCAGATAAATTAATTACAAACAAAGAAATCAAAACTTTTTTTAACGGCAGTTTTCTTAAATTTGCTGATTCACGCGAGCCAGAAATTGCCGGCATTGGCGCTGGTTTGATTGGATCGTTTTTAGTAATGGTAATTTTTCTGGGATTAGCTTTTCCAATTGGCGTGATGTGCGCTTTTTATTTGGAAGAATTTGCTGCTAAAAATCGTGTCACCGACATCATCGAGATCAGTATTAACAACCTTGCTGCAATTCCTTCAATAATTTACGGCTTGCTTGGTTTGACGGTTTATTTGCAGTTTTTTTATTTGCCGCGCTCTTCGGCTTTGGTTGGCGGAATGACATTATTTATTTTAGTTTTGCCGGTGATTATTATTGCCACGCGCAACACAATACGCTCAATTCCAAACTCAATTCGTGATGCAGCAATGGCGCTTGGTGCTTCGAAAGTTGAAATTGTCTGGCATCATTTGTTGCCGCTTTCAGTTCCCGGAATCATGACGGGAACAATTTTGGCAATTTCACGCGCCCTTGGCGAAACCGCGCCACTCTTGATGATTGGCATGATCGCTTTCATTGCCGATATTCCACAAAATTTCACCGATCCAACAACTGTATTGCCAGTGCAAATTTATTTGTGGTCAGATTCTCCTGAAATTGGTTTTGCCGAAAAAACTGCTGCGGCAATTTTGGTTCTTCTTGGTTTTCTGATTTTATTTAACTTAGTTGCGATTATTTTGCGTAAAAGATTTGAAAGGAAATGGTAGTCATTTCACCCTGCGACAGACTCTTGGTTTTTTAGAAAATTTAGGCATTCTTAAAAACAGCTTTCTAACCTTGTAAATATCAGCTCTACAGCAATCAAAATCAAATTTTCCGCTCGAGCGGAAAATTCAAAATTTCTTATTAAAAAATGGTAAAGATTGTCGGAATTTTAAATGTCACGCCCGACTCATTTTCTGACGGCGGAAAATTTAACTCTCTCGACAACGCTCTCATTCAATTAAAAAAAATGATTGATGAAGGTGCTGATGTAATTGACATTGGTGCTGAATCCACAAGACCAAACGCTGTCAAAATAACTGCAGAAGAAGAATGGCAAAGATTGGAAAAAATTCTTCCCGAAATAATTAAAGTGGTAAAAAACTCTGCGCCTAAAATCAAAACCAGCATCGATTCCTATCATTTTGAAACTTTAAAAAAAGCTCACGAAATTGGCGTTGATGTTATTAACGATGTTACTGGCTTGTCTGATGCAAGAATTATTGATTTTATTGCCGCTAAAAACATCGAAACAATTTTGATGCACAACCTGCAAATCCCTGCTGTTCAAGGTGCGGTAATTAATCGTAACATTAATCTGATTAGAGAAATAATTTCTTGGGCGCAGCAAAAAATTTTCTACCTCGAGCAAAAGAAAGTTAAAAAATCACAACTAATTTTTGATCCCGGAATTGGTTTTGCTAAAGACGCTTTGCAATCAATTCGTATTTTAAAAAACATTGAAGATTTCAGAATTTTAGGACTCCCGATTTATGTTGGTCACTCGAAAAAAAGTTTTTTAGAAGCGATTGATTTTTCTGATTACGGCGAAAATTTAAACCGCGCTGAAAAAACACTAATTATTTCAAAATATCTGAAAGAAAAAAATGTCGATTATCTGCGAGTGCACGAGGTAAAAGCCACCATCGACTTCTGCTTATTTTAAATTTAAGTCAAAACCTTGTAATCGCCAAAGCTCTTCTTAAGTTGGTCTTACAAATTAAAAAGCACCACTAAGCAATAAACTCAACAATCAAAACCAACCAAATAATTACAATTTATGTCTAATAAAGTAATCGGCATTGACCTTGGAACCACCAACTCTTGCGTGGCAATCATGGAAGGTAAAAATGTTAAAGTTATTGAAAATTCTGAAGGTGTCAGAACCACTCCTTCAATCATCGGATTTTTAGCGAATGGCGAAAGAACAGTCGGAGCATCTGCAAAACGCCAAGCTGTAACCAATCCCCAAAATACAATTTTTGGTATCAAGAGATTAATCGGTCGCAGAAATGACGATCCAACAACTGCCAAAGACAAAGAGCTAGTTCCCTACAAAATCGTGCCTTCAGCAAATGGCGACGCTTGGGTTGAAGTTAAAGGTGAAAAATATTCTCCCAGCCAAATTTCTGCTTTCACTTTAATGAAGATGAAAGAAACCGCCGAAAGCTATTTAGGCGAAAAAGTTGACAAAGCTGTAATCACTGTGCCTGCTTATTTCAACGACTCACAACGCCAAGCCACCAAAGATGCTGGCAAAATTGCCGGCCTTGACGTGCTTCGTATTATTAACGAACCAACTGCCGCAGCTCTGGCTTACGGCTTTGACAAAAAAGGCGGACAGACAATTGCGGTGTACGATTTGGGTGGCGGTACTTTTGACGTTTCAATTTTAGAAATTGGCGACGGCGTTTTCGAAGTAAAATCAACCAATGGCGACACTTTCTTAGGTGGCGAAGATTTCGACATGCGTATTCTGAAATTCTTAACAGAAGAATTTAAAAAAGAGCAGGGCGTCGATTTGTCAAAAGATCCTTTGGCTTTACAGCGTTTGAAAGAAGCTTCTGAAAAGGCTAAAATCGAGCTTTCAAGCTTGATGGAAACCGAAATCAATTTGCCTTACATCACTGCTGACGCTTCGGGCCCTAAGCATTTAAATGTCAAACTTTCGCGCGCTAAACTCGAACAATTAGTTGACGATTTAATAGAGCGCACCGTCAAACCTTGTGAAAACGCTTTGCAAGATGCTGGTTTAAAAGCTTCTGACATTCACGAAGTTATTTTGGTTGGCGGAATGAGCCGCATGCCAAAAGTGATTGAAACTGTGAAAAAACTTTTTGGCAAAGAACCAAATAAATCAGTAAATCCTGACGAAGTTGTGGCGATTGGTGCGGCGATTCAAGGTGCAGTTCTGCAAGGTGACGTGAAAGACGTTCTTCTCTTAGACGTAACTCCGCTTTCACTTGGAATTGAAACTGCTGGCGGCGTATTTACTCGCTTGATTGATCGTAACACTACAATTCCAACTAATAAGAGCCAAGTTTTCTCAACTGCTGCCGACAACCAAACCGCGGTTACAATTAAAGTCTTCCAAGGTGAGCGCGACATTGCAGTTCACAATAAAATCCTTGGTGAATTTAATTTAGAAGGAATTGCTCCAGCGCCTCGCGGAATGCCGCAAATCGAAGTTATTTTCGACATTGATGCCAACGGTGTGGTGAAAGTTTCGGCCAAAGATAAAGCAACTGGCAAAGAGCAACAAATCAGAATTCAATCCTCCGGTGGCTTGTCTGAAGCTGAAATTCAAAAAATGATGAAAGACGCTGAAGCCAATGCTGAAGCTGACAAAGCTAAGAAAGAATTTATTGAGGCTAAAAATCACGCTGATGCTGCGGTTTACGAAACTGAAAAATCTTTGAAAGAACACGGCGACAAAGTTGATGCTGCAACTAAATCAGCAATTGAGACAGAAGTACAAAAAGTGAAAGATCTTACAGCCAAATCTGACGCGACTGCCGCTGAGTTGAAATCTGCAACTGAAAGCTTGATGCAAAATTCAATGAAGCTTGGTGAAGCAATTTACAAAGCAAGTCAAGCTGGCGCTGGTGACGCTCAATCTCACGATCAAGCCAAATCAGCAAATGCAGAATCTGGCGAAAAAGTTGTTGATGCGGAATATGAGGAAGTAAAAAAAGATGAGAAAAAAAGTTAATCATTCTGCAAATCAGATCCCGTCAATATTTACGGGATCTGATTCTTTCTAAGAACACATCGATTTGTCTTTAGTTTTACAAAACACAATTGCTTCCACTAACCTTTTGTAATCGTCGCCTTTAATAAAATAATCATCAAAACCAGCGTTTAAGATTTCGTGAATTTTTTCTTTTTCACTTTCACCAGTAAAAGCAATTATTGGTGTTAGCGCTAAATTATTATTAGTTTGAAATTCACGCAGCTTTTTTGCCACTAAAACTCCGCTTAATTCTGGCATGTTAATATCAAGCAAAATCAAATCATAAACATGCTCTTTAGCCATGTTTAGAGCTTCTTCTCCGTTTCTTACTTCATCAGTTTTAACGTCAAATTTTTCTAAATATTTTACCGTTAAAATAATATTTACATTCTCGTCATCGGCTAAGAGAATTTTTTTATCTTTAAGATTTTTTCTGATTTCTTTTTCTGTAAGCAAGTTTTTTTCTAACTTGATTAGAGACCATTTTGAAACTTCTCTAAGAAAGAAACTCGCCGGAGCATATTTTGCCACATAGCTACTGAATCCAGCTTTTTTCAATCTTCCAAAAATAGGTTCTAAGCTTTTGAAGGAATAAGCAATGATTGGGGTTGTGCGATCAAACTCACGGATTTTTTGTACTAAAGAAACTGCATCAACTTCCGACATTTCAACTTCGGCTATTACTAAATCATAAGTATTGGAGCCAATCATTTCTAGGGCATCGTCACCATTACCGACTAGATCACAAGTTGTTGATTGCAGATTTTTTTCTAACAATTTTTTAATATTTTCTGCACTCGATTTATGGTCATCGATTAGCAATATTTTGTTAGTTCCCGGCTGTTTTGCTTTTCTAGTTTCTTTAGGAAAGGCTAAAATAAATTCACTAAATTCACCCTCGATTGAATTACAAGAAATTGCACCGCCAAAGCTACTCATAGTTTTGCGGCAAAATGCCAAGCCAAGTCCGGTGCCGCCTTCTTTGCCGGAAGTAGAGAAAACTTCAAACAAACTATGTAATTTGCTTTCTGGAATACCCGGCCCGTCATCACGAACATAAATGCGATTGAAACGATCGTCACTGATTTCAGCCCTGATGGTGATGGTTAAATTAGGATGAGATCTTAAGTAATAAAAAGTGTTCTTAAATAAATTGAAGAAAACATAGCTTAGCAAAGTCTCATTACACTTCACTTTGAAATCGTTCTCTTCATTGATTTCAATAAAGATTTTTTCTTTTTCGTTTGCTGCAAAAGTATATTCTTTCATTACTGTTTTAATGATTTCTGAAATCAGACAATCTTTAAAAGCTGTAGTATCGATTGGTTTTTGCTTGATGCTGTCCAAAATTATATCAATCAAAATATTACCACGCTTGGCTGAGGAAGCAGCTATATCAAGCGACTCAACAATTTCTTGAAACTCTCTTTTTTTAAGTGGCGTGATTTTTTCGCTGTCATCATCGCAACAAAATTTCTCAAGCAATTTGGCTTGATTGAGTTTTTCTTTTACTAACTCAGTTGATTGACGCACGGTATTTAAAGGGTTGCGCATTTCATGAGCGATTGATCCGCTAAGTCCCAAATAATTTTGTCTGGCTTCAAATTCATCTAACGCCTTTCTAAGCAAGGCTGAAACCTGCACCACATCCCAAGGTTTGGTCAGATAAGCAAAAACGTTACTTTTATTAATGGCGGAAATGTTGTCTTCAAGATTGGCGTAAGCAGTGGTTATAATTCTAATGATGTTTTGGTTTTTTTCTCTGACAGCTGTTAAAAGATCAACCCCATTGATTTTGGGCATTTTTTGATCAGAAACTACAACAGCGATATTGAAATGTTTTTCATCAATAATCTGCAAAACTTCACTTGGATTTGTGGTAGCAATAATATTGAAATGCTGACCAAAAAGTTTTTCGAAATATTTGACCGACTTTTCTTCGTCGTCCACGAAAATAATAGAATATTTTGAATTGTTATTTTTATCTGTCATTGGCGTGTATCTTCTTGGTTTAGAGCTTTTTTAAAGATTTACTTGTGGACATCAAAATTTCCAAAAGCGCTATACTTGCTTGAGTAAAAATAAAACATACCCCAATTGGGTATAGCAACATCTTTAAAATAAAATAGCTTTTGTAGTAATCAGAAATTCAACTTAGACTTAAGAAAAAAAATCAGGCAACCAAAAAATACTGATTTAAATTCAAATAAAAAAATTGGCTTAAGTTTGGTTTCTAATACTTCACATAATCTAATAATTTTATTAGCATTTATACTTAAAAATAATCTTGCATAATTAGACTATATTCTAATATTAATTCATTTTTATTAGATTGTATTACAACATAATGACCAAAAAATTAAAACAAATTCAACTTACAAACCTAGACAAACGCTTTAATCAAATGCGTTTTGAGCCAAAGCCAAAATCTGGTTGGATCAAAACAATCAGAGAAGCTCTGTCCATGCCCTTGGCTTTTCCAGCAAAAAAATTAAAAATTTCACAGCCCAGCGTTGCAAGACTAGAAAAAAACGAAATTGACGAAAGCATCACCCTAAAATCTTTAAGACAATTAGCAGCAGTAATGAATTGCGAATTACATTACGCCATTATTCCACACCAAAAATCTTTAAAAAAAATTGTCGAGAAACGCTCTGAACAAAAAGCAAGATCAATAGTTAATGATGTAAATAACACCATGTCTCTTGAAGATCAAAAAATTAAAGATCCCAAAAGATCAGTTAAATTTTTAGCTAAAGAATTTGCCGAAGATCTAAAAAAAAGTTTGTGGCACGATGATGAAAATTAAATTCATTGAGCTTGGCCAAACTCCAATTGATGATGACGAGAAACAAGCTCTAATTCCAAATATTAATACCTTAGAAGAATTAAATGTCTGGGAACACGAAAACATCATAGAAGCCAGAAAATGGGCATTAAGTCCAAAAGTACTTAGCCGATATGATATTTTCGATGTCGATTTTCTGCTCAAGCTTCACAAAAAAATGTTTGATAAAACTTGGAAATGGGCAGGGCAACTCAGAACTAGCGATAAAAATATTGGCTGCGATCCTAACTTAATCCGAATTGAATTAAAAAAACTTTGTGGCGATGCTAGATATTGGCTTGATAACCAAACTTACTCAACTGAGCAGCTTGCTTTAGTTTTTCATCATCGACTGGTAAAAATTCATCTATTCCCAAATGGCAATGGCCGTCAGGCAAGATTGGTATCTGATTGTATAATTAAAAATTTGCACCGTCGAAAAAAATTGACTGGCAGGGCAATAATTTCAGCTCTGCAAAAGAGCTAAGAAAAAACTATATTTTAGCACTTCATAAAGCTGATGGCGGAGATTACTCGAAGTTATTTGATTTATTTACAAAAAATTAGCTAATAGATCAGCAATAGAATCGACTCCAAAAGTCATTACCTTTGTTGCATAAATGAACATACCCCGATTGGGTATAGCAACATCTTTAAAATAAAATAGCTTTTGTAGTAATCAGAAATTTAACTTAAGCCCCAGTGGAAAAAGTCAGACAGTCAAAAAATACTGATTTAAATTCAGATAAAAATTGGCTTAAGTTTGGTTTCTAATATCTTGCATAATCCAACAGTTTCAAATTTTATATCAGCTCTTCGTATCTAATCCTTCTCGAAGCTATTGATTTACTTCACAATATATCAACATCATAAGTTCAAGTTCAAATGACAAAGGCAGCTTCTTTTGCAGATAGCGAATTAGTAACCTTTCATAATAGCCAAGGTGTAAAAGCCAGAGGTACGCTACTGAAGCTTTCACAAAACTATATCGTTTTTGAAATTTATAATCCTTACTCAATTGTACAGTTGAGTGAAGTATTATCTGATCTAACAATAACTAGGGCTGATAAACAAATTTATAATGGCAAGGCTGTTGTAACCAGTATAGTTAATACTGGAATTATTCTTATAGTTTCCGCGACTCTTTCAGACTCTTACTGGAAAAGCTCGGTTGATATCAGATCACAAAAAGACATTCAAAAAGAGATAGAGCATTTAATTAGCAATTTTGATAAGTCTCAAAATATTGATTATGCTTTTAGAATGAATGTTCTAGCCATCAGATCATTTCTATCAGATACAAAAAATTGGCTTGATAAGCTCGAGCCATCAGCAGAAAAGTTAGGAATAAAAATAGATGCCAAATTCATGTTGAGTAATTTTAAATCACTTTTTGAAAAAGCATCTGAATTAGGAACAGAATTCCACTCTCTTGTTGCTTTAGCCAAAAAAAGCGATCTCGATGACTATAAAGTTTTTACTCAGAATATGCTGCACCCATTTTTTATGTCATCGCCATTCCCTTATCGCTGTTATAACAAACCTTTAGGATATGCAGGGGATTACGAAATGATGCGTATGATTCAAAGAGAGAATGCTGAAGGGCCAAATCTTTTCGCTAAATTTATTAATGTATTTTACACAAATATTCCAATTGCCGATTCGGTTAAAAATCGTACCGCAAACTTGGTAAAATTAATTGAAGAAGGAATTGAAGCAGCTGAAAAAAAGGGTGAAGAATATCGTTCTGTGAGCATTGGCTGTGGACCAGCTTTAGAAATAAAACAAATTTTAGAGAAAAATTCTCACAAAACAAAATGCCATTTTAGACTTCTAGACTTCAATCAAGAAACCTTAAATTTTGCAGTAAGCCAAGCAAATAACTCTAAAAAGAATAACAACTATAACATTGAGGGAGAGTTAAATTCTGTACATGAGCTTTTAAAAAGAAGTGTAGCAGAAAGGGATGAGCAAGAAAAATATGACTTAGTTTATTGCTCTGGATTATTTGATTATTTATCAAATCGAGTTTGTGCCAGATTGATAAAATTGTTTTTCTCTATGGTCAAACCAGGTGGAAAGGTTTTTGTTACCAACATGCACTCTAACAATTATGATAACTATTTGATGGAGTTGCTGCTTGAGTGGCATTTAATTTATCGAGACGAAGCAATAATGTCATCACTTGCACCAGAGCTAGGAAAACAAAGATTATTCACCGACAAAACTGGCGTTAATTTATGCTTAGAAATAACCAAATAATGTCAAAGATTGAAGAAGCCTACAACCAATACGATATAGAACTAAGAGCAAAAAGGTTAAAAATTACCATACCTTTAGCCACTCTTTTTATCATGCTATTCAGCTTTCTTGATCTTACATTTTATCCTAAAGTTGCAATAAAGCTGATAATTTCCAGAGCTGTTTCGGATTTATTTTTAATAATCACTTTCTATGCAATTTTCCGAAAGAATTGGATTAAAGATGTAAAGTTTGCTGGAGTTTTTGTTGTCACGCTAATTTTCATTCAGATTAATGTTTTGATCTTTATTACTGGGGAGAGCTCTTCATCACCTTATTATGCTGGTCTTTCGCTAACTGTCGTAGCTTTGTCTGCTTTACTGCCATGGGTTTTGTATGAGACACTTTTGATATGTTGTGTAATGATTACCACTTATATGTTAAATCTGATATTGCACTCCATAATTTTTAAAACTGAGTATCTAAACGCAATTTTGGTCAACAATCTTTTTTTTCTTGTTTCAACTTCTGTTTTTTGTATAGTTGCAAATCACTTAAATGCTGTACTTCGCTTTAAAGAATTTTGTCTTAATTACGAATTAGAAGAAAAAAATATAAAACTCCGATCAACCCAAGCTCAATTGATCCAGAGTGAAAAAATTAATGCTATCGGTAGTCTTTCTGCTGGCTTGTTGCATGAGGTTAATAATCCTCTGAATTATACGATGACGGCTCTGCAATTAATAAAAATGGATCCGCATGTTAATTCTGATGCGGATTTAAAAGACACGGTTAGCGATATTGAAGAAGGCATGACGCGCATCAAAAATATTGTTACCGATTTGCGCGCTTTTGCTTATCCAGAAGAAGCTGACAAGAAAAATTCTTTTGCATTTTATGAAGCGGTTGAAAGCACTTTGCGTTTCACGGCAAGCGAATGTCAGGATATTGTTAGAATTGTAAATGTGCCAAAAGATTTGATGGTCACTGCTTCTAAAACTCATATTGTGCAGGTCTTGATCAATCTTATTTCTAACGGTGCTAAGGCAATTTATAAAACTGGCAGAGGAAAAGGAGAGATTGTGATTGATGCCAGAAAGAGCGAAAATGGCCGCGTCAATATTTCAGTTTCTGACGACGGAATTGGCATGAATGAAGAAACTTTAAACAAAGTTTTCGATCCTTTTTTTACCACAAATGAAGTTGGAAAAGGCATGGGGCTTGGGCTTAGCGTAAGTTATACAATTATCAAAAATCACGGCGGAAATTTAGCAGCTACAAGCGAACTTGGCAAAGGCAGCAAGTTTTATTTTGATTTACCGAATTAATGTTCTGACTAATCACTCTCCCCTTGAGGGAGAGTCGAAGAGCCTTAACCTGGTTAAGGCGATTCGGTGAGGGGAGAAAATAGCCTAAACGGCTATTTTCGGCTTTTAAAATGTTCGAGAGTTTTGTAATAAACCCCTCCTCGAATCGCTGCGCTCTTCGATCCTCCCTCAAGGGGAGGATGATTAGATCGCGGAAATTTCTAATAATTTTAAATTAAATTTATGACCAAAGAAATAATCAAATCACCATTCTACATTTTGTTTGTTGATGACGAAGACAATGCCAGAAAATATTTTGAAAAAGGTTTAAAACATGAATTCAACATTCTTACTGCCAGTAGCGTTGATGAGGCAACTAAAATTATTGAAGAAAATCACCACAACATCGCCGTTGTGGTGACTGATCAAAGAATGCCCGGAGGCAATGGCGTAAAATTACTGCGCTATCTGCGTGAAAATTATCCTCATATTATCCGACTTTTAACCACAGCTTATTCAGATTTAACTGAAGCAATTGATGCAGTTAATAGTGGCGAAATTTTTCGCTACATTCAAAAGCCTTGGGATTACAATTTGCTTAAAACCGAGATGAAACAGTCAATTGACTTGTTCGAACTGCGTTTGGATCACAGCAGATTATTGCACGAAAAAATTATGGTCAGAAAAAAAATGGCCAGAATTGAGCGGGCAAAATCGCTGCTGATCGCTGCAAAAACTTTTAGTTTTTTACGCTTTTCAGATTTGGCGATACAAAACTTTATTAAAAAATTTGCCATTAATACGGAAATAAAATCAAATGCAGAATCTGATTGGGGCTCTTTTGACTTTGGCAGAAGCGACGTTTTGGAAACTAAATTTTTGCTTAACTTGATTGATAAAGTTCAAAGTGCAGCGCCACTTTCACAAGATTATAGCTTCAACGAAAATATAGATTCTGTAAAAATAAAATCTTTGATCGAACAAGAAAATTCTGCTTCAACTCAAATAAAAATTTCCAATCAAATTCAAGCTCAGGTTAATTTATATTCTTTTAGTGAAGTTCTTAAAAGATTATTGCACCTTGCAAGCCTTGGAAATGGAGCAATTGAAATAGAAAATTCTGCTCAAGAAATCATTATAAAATTAAGCTTGTCAAATTTTTCTCTGCCAGAAAACGAAAATATTTTTACGCAAAACCCAGAAAAGCCGGCCGGAAATTTCTACGTTAATTTGCTGATTTGCTATCTATTAACATGGCATCAGGGTGGCTTTATTGAGATCGTAGAGAATTCAGAAAATTTTAATTGTATTGTAAAATTACCAGACAATTCTGTACATGTTATATTTACTGATTCACAATCAGACTCACTAGAAAATACAATCCTAAGCACAATGCTCTCTTAAAGGAGTTCACCAATATGTCAGAAAACTTTTTAAAAAAAATTCGCACAGAAAAAAGCTTTGGTCAAAGTGAATTGGCCCGCAAAGCTGGCGTCAGCAAACAGCTGATTTCAGGTTTTGAAAAAGGTCGAAATGGCCTTTCTGCAGAAGTTTTGCGCAAAATTGCTAATGTCTTAAAAGTTAATCCGAATTACATCGTTACTGGCAAAAAAAGCGGTGAATCTTTCAACGACGCCGAAAAAAAGCGTATGATGGAAGCGCTTAAAATAACTCACGAATTTTACAAAGATTACGACTTCGATCACGAAACAATGTCAAGAATCGCCACTGAAATGTACGGCTTTATGTCTGATTTTGAAAAGTTAAAAGCTGAAATTGGCGGCAAAAATTTTAACAAATCTTTAAACGAAAAAATCGCTGCTGGCCTTGCTGCAAAATGCTTCTTGAGCTGTAAGGGGAAAAATAAACACTAAAGACAATTAAAGATAAGCAAAATAAAAATCCCGAAGAGTAAAAATACTCTTCGGGATTTTTTTTGGCTAACACACGCTTGCTGGTTTGCGGATGGTGGAAACTGGGAAGCATCTTTTCTATCGTATGATATAGTACGACAGTAATTTTACTTTTTACAAGACGCAACAATTATTTTTTCCCAGTCACTATAGCAATTGAATGGAAGTTCAGCGGAAATTCTAAGAAGACATGCAATACACTCAAAAACAGCAACAAAGAAGCGCCCAGACGATAATCGTAAGCATATAGCGAGAGTGAAATCACCCAAATTATAGCCGATAGAATCAAAGAATTTTTTGATACTTTATGCCATTTGATGATCTCAACTTTTGAAAACCAATTTAAGTAGTGATAAGTATAAGCAAAAGCGATGAAGGCTTGGATCCTCAGCGCCGCACCTGCAGAAATCAGATCTTGCTTGCCAAAAGGAATGTTGAGAATTTTTAACATTGTTTGGTTCAGAGTCAGACCGTCATTCATAACAATTTCTGATGCTTTTTCACCAATGATATAGCCGCTTCTTGAGATAAAGATAAAACTCAGCGAACACAAAATAAAAACTATAAATGAAATGTAGTTAGACAGATTTTTGCTTTTAACAGCGCCAGACAAAATAAAAATTCCGGTAAAAAGCCAAACATGGATTATTGTTACCAGCAACACGCCAAAAATAATTGTGTAATTTGGCGTGCCTTTAAAAAGCAAAATTAAAAATAAAGCCAAGGCAAAAGAGTTGATGCGCCAGAACCAATCTTTAATGAAAGTCAGAATAAAAGCAGAAGCGAAAGCGAAAAAAATTAAGCAAGATGGCCATAAAGAAATCTCATCTTCAAATTGCTGCTTGTCGAGATTGTTGTTAACCAAAAAATCACTAATCAACTGACTATCTTTGAAGTGCGGCCAATAGCTCAGAACTATCATCGTCGTGGTGACTAACACAGAAATCATCGTCAATGCCAGCCAATCTTTTTTACCGCGTATAAAATATTCTTTTTGCTGCAACCAAGAAATTTCGGTTGCGTAATGCAAGGGACCAAGAACTGCGTAGGAGATTAGGAATAATTCAAAAGGTAATGCGAGCGCAAATGCTACGGATAAAAGCATTAAAAAAATATTGGTGATGTCGGTATTAAGATTTTTCATAAATCGAGCTGACTCTCTCTTCTTTGATCAAGTTTGATAGCAGATGGATTTGTAATAGGATTATTTTTTGACATAGGATTACCCTGCCAATTTATAGAATCTTTTTCGCTCTCAAGAATTTCTTTTGCGGATTGTAAGCCTAAAAACTTTGATAAATAACTTTGTTTTTTTTGATCAACTTCCAATCCCTTAATATCTTCTATTTCAGCTGCTTTGTGGATGTCGGCAGCAACAGAAGAAGCAACAATCAAACCGTCCCAATTCTGCTTTAACTCACTGTTATAAACATCTATCTCTTCAGTCTGACCCAGCCCGTCACCATGTCCATCACAGATAGTTGCCATAACAGCTTTACCTTCATTAATTACAGAATCTCCTTCAGCAATAATTGCAATATGAGCAACCGAGATATTATCTTTTGAACCTTTGTTAAAAGACTTTTCGGCGGCAACGGTGGCCAAACCAACATTTGGTTTTTTCAAATGAGATTTTTTTACCTTTGAAATGTTTTCTAAAAAAGATGAAAAATAATTCTGTTTTAATTTTTGCTCTCCTTTGTCATCAATTTTAAATTCGAAGTCAGTTTTTACTTTGACATATTCAGGACTGGCTTTTTTTAAATCCCAAAGTCCGTCACAGCTAACTATCAAATCTACATCGATCACTTTTTCTGGATTGATACCAGTTTTTTGATATAGCTCAGACAGATTATACTGAAAAATATCAGGCTTTCTGATCAGACAATCTTGACCTTGTCCAATTGTTGCTTTGTCACCAATTGAACCTCCCATTGTCAACTTACCATTGACGACAAGACTACCCTTATCTTCAGTAATCGAACCGCCTTTTTCTTTTACTTGTTTGGCAACTCTAGGAATTGATAGATCATGATCTTCGCTTAAAAGAATTGAGGTAAATCTATCACGAAAAATACCTTTATGTCTGATGATTAAAGCTGCTCTTGAATCTCCCAAATTGGCAACTGTGATCTCGTTTTCTTTAACAATTGCACTGCAAATAGTTGTGCCATTTTTGCATTCTTTATGCTGCTTCTCACTTGCGATTGTAGCATCTGATAAAAATTCAGCCGGATTTTGTTTTGCTTCTTGATTATTTGTAAATCCTATAAACCCGCTATCTTGCTGTGTCTTGCGTCTTCCTTTTATTTCGGCAAATGAGAACCCTTTCGCAGATTTGTGAATATCATCTTTTGTATCAAGAGTGTTGCTAAGATTCTTTGGATGGTTACTGCGATTTAAATCATCTGGCATGAATAATACTTGGAAGTTAGTAAAATTTTTTACAAAAAAGCCCCGAAAAACTTAAGTTTTTCGGGGCTTGAGATACTGGTATAAATTTTAGAAAAACTTTTAATCAATCAAAACCGAAAGCTTGTCGGCACCGTGCATTTCTGCATAACCGCCGCTGACTTCAATTTGTTTTAAAATATTTTGCTTATCATCAAAAACAGTAATTTGGCCTATTTTTAATTTGGCGATTACTGATTCATGACCGTACATAATTCCAAGCTCACCTTCAATTGAAGGGACTACGGCCATGTTGCAGTCGCATTTCAAAACTATGCCTTTTAATGAGATGATTTCTAAATTCAGATTATTAGCCATTGACTATTTAGCTTCTTTTAAAAGTTTTTCACCTTTAGCGATTGCTTCATCGATTCCGCCAACCATGTAGAAAGCGGCCTCAGGAAGGTGATCATATTTTCCTGAACAAATTTCTTTAAAGCTGTTGATGGTGTCTTTTAAAGCAACCCATTTTCCTGGAGCGCCAGTGAAAACTTCAGCGACATGGAAAGGTTGTGATAAGAAACGCTGAATTTTTCTGGCCCGAGCAACTGTTAATTTATCTTCTTCGGAAAGTTCATCCATACCAAGAATTGCAATGATGTCTTGCAAAGACTTATATGCCTGTAAGATTTTTTGTACCTCACGAGCAATATCGTAATGGTCTTGACCAACTATACGCGGATCAAGAATGCGTGAAGTTGAGTCAAGAGGATCAACTGCTGGATAAATTCCGATCTCAGCGATTTGACGTGAAAGAACTGTTGTAGCGTCCAAATGCGAAAATGAAGTTGCTGGCGCTGGGTCAGTCAAATCATCCGCAGGAACGTAAATTGCTTGTACCGAAGTGATTGAACCTTTTTTGGTTGAGGTAATACGTTCTTGCATCATACCCATTTCGGTAGCAAGAGTTGGCTGATAACCAACCGCTGAAGGAATACGACCAAGAAGAGCAGAAACTTCAGAACCAGCTTGCGTAAAACGGAAGATATTATCGACGAAGAAAAGTACGTCACGACCTTCTTTATCACGGAAATATTCGGCTTGAGTTAAGCCAGTCAAAGCAACGCGAGCGCGGGCTCCAGGTGGTTCGTTCATTTGTCCGTAAACCAATGCCACTTTCGAATTTTTTAAATTATTTACATCGATAACTCCCGAATCCATCATCTCATGATAAAGGTCATTTCCTTCACGAGTTCTCTCACCCACACCAGCAAAAACTGAGTAACCGCTGTGAGCTTTGGCAACGTTGTTGATCAATTCCATAATCAAAACTGTTTTACCAACTCCAGCTCCACCAAACAAACCGATTTTTCCACCTTTTGAATAAGGAGCCAAAAGATCAATAACCTTGATTCCTGTAACCAAAATTTCAGTTTCAGTTGCTTGCTCAGAAAGCTCAGGAGCCGAGGCGTGGATTGGATTTAACTCTTTAGATTCGATTGGACCTTTTTCATCAATTGGCTCACCAATTACATTCATGATGCGGCCTAAAGTAGCCTCGCCAACTGGAACAGAAATTGCACGACCAGTATCAATAACTTCCGTACCGCGAGTTAAACCATCAGTGGAATCCATGGCAATTGCGCGAATTGTTCTCTCGCCAATATGAAGAGCAACTTCGAGTACTAATTTTTTGCCATCGTTTAGACATTCAAGCGCGTTATAGATCGCTGGCATTTCACCATTTTCAAATTCTACATCAACTACAGCCGAGATGACTTGAGTAATTTTTCCTTTATTTGCCATGTGTAAAAAGTCAGGTTAGTAAATCGCGATTTAAGCGAGTTATGTTTTTAAATTTTGTAATTTTGGAAGTTTTTCAGGCGAGCTATCATCTTAACAATCAGCCTTCCCGCAAAGGGAGCGGCAAAATAATTTCGCTGTAATTAATTCACAAGCAGAGAGTTTAAAAAGCATTAGACTTTACCTTTCATAGCTTCTTGCAAAGCGCCAGTTTTATCGTTTAGTATTTGTGCTTCGATCATAACATCTTTGCCAATTGGCGCAGCAGCTCCAGAACCGCTTTTGCCGTGCTCTACCACAACCGAAATTGAGTATTTCGGGTCTTGAACTGGTGCAAATCCAACAAAAATTGCGTGATTCTGATTTGTGTTAATAGCGTTTTCTGATTTCGACATTTCTTTTTCTCTTTTCGAAATCACTTGTGAAGTTCCGGTTTTGCCGGCCATTTCAAATCCCGGAACTTCAATTCTTTTGCCATAAGCGGTACCGCCAGCTTCGTTCATCACGCGACGCATTCCTTCTTGAATCATATGTATATTCGATGCTGAAACTAATGGCTGACTTCTTAATTCTTCATATTGCTCATCGATATTGTGATTACGTACCAAATAAGGCTTAATTGGAACGCCACCATTGGCAATTCTTGCAGTTACTAATGCCATTTGTAATGGAGTTGCTAAAACAAAACCTTGCCCGATAGCCGTATTTAAAGTGTCTCCGCCAACCCAAGGGGTTTTAAAAACTTTGCGTTTCCATTCATCAGAAGGAACACTACCGGCTTTGGCGCCATATAAACTGATGTCGAATTTTTCACCATAGCCAAATTTGCGGGCCATTTCAGTAAATTTTTCAGCACCAATTTGTGTTCCAATGGTGAAAAAATAAACGTTACAAGAATTTTTAATGGCATCACTTAAATCCATCGAGCCGTGTCCGCCTTCTTTCCAACAGTGAAAAGCTCTTTTGCCTGATTGATAATGTCCGTTGCAAAAAACTTTTGTGTGAGGATTCACGCCATTTTCAAGACCAGCCAAAGCTACCATCAATTTAAAGGTCGATCCAGGAGGATAAAGTGCGGCAATTGGTTTATTGTTAAGAGGTTTTTTTGGATCGGTATTAAGCTCCTGCCAATATTGCGTCGAGACCCCTTCAACAAAATTATTTGGATTAAAGCTTGGACTAGAAGCATAAGCAATTATTTCACCAGTTTTAACATCCATAACCACAACTGACGCTACATCATCTTTGATTCTTTCGGTAACAAATTTTTGTAAACGCAGATCAATTGTTAAATGCAACTTAGACCCTTCAGTAACTGGCTTTACAGATAATGTACGGATCGGAATCTCATGAACATTAACTTCAACATATTTAACTCCATATTTACCGCGCAATGCTTCATCAAAAGTGCGTTCAATGCCTGATTTTCCAATACGAAAATCAGGATGCATAAAAAGATTTTGTTCATTTTCATCAATTTCTTTTTCTGAAGGCAAAGAAACGTAACCTAGAAAATGAGCGGTTTCAGCCGGATATGGATAATTTCTGATGATGCCACTTTCAATTGAGATTCCGGGTAATTTATGATAGTTGGTTTCGATTCTAGCAACATCATCCCAAGATAAATTATCCATTAAAGAAATAATGGTTTTGCGGCGAGCATTTTTTATTTTAGCCAAAAAAAGATTTTTGTTAGCTTCAGTAAGATCAAGAATTAACGAGATTTTTTCGATTAAATCGCCAGTATTTTTTTTATTTTCGAAATAAAATAATAAGCGGTAATTGCCTTCATTTTTAGTAAGCGGATTATCAAAGCGATCCATTACAATACCGCGTGGAGCTGGATTGATTACTGGCTTGATACGATTACTATCTGATTGGATTTCATATTCTTTATTTTTTATCAGCTGCAAATATCCAAGACGAGTAACCAAAGCAGTTGCAAGAACAGATTGTGCAGCACCAACAAATAAGGCACGACGATTAAAAATTTTATTTTTACGGATATCTCGAAGCATTATCTATCGATTAATTTTCTAGTAGTTTCAGACTTAGATAGTCAAAAAACTTATGCATCACAACATAAAGAGATGAGGACAAAATAAACTGCGCTACGATTCTAGTGACATTATAGAAGTCATCGCTAAAGATCGAAAGAATCAACCATTTCATAAGCAAAAAGCAGAAGCAAAAGACTATAAATTGTTGCCAAATATGACGAAAATTTTCTCTGATCATCAACTTACTATTGAGCAATAAAAACAATCTGGTCAGCACAATATAACAAATTGAAGTAGCGCCAAGAGGATTGCCATTCAATGCATCACTCCAAATTCCTAGAAGAAAAATAAACCAAACACCAAAAACATTTTTAAAAACAACAAAATAAAAAACTGCCATCAAATCAAATAACGGAATAATGTCTGAAAGACCAGCAATTCTGATATTAGACATGTTGAAAATCACAAATAATATTGCAATTAAGTGCAAAATGACAACTCGAGATATTGATTTTTGCGCAAGCATTTTGTTTGAAAAATTTTAAAAAAAGCGGGCGGGAAAGAAGGCGAGGAAATTATTTCGCAGTCAGTTTTTGTCCAGAAAAACGTTGAAAATCTGGCGAGTTTTATTTTAGAAGTGAGTTCGTAGGATCATCGAATCCAAAGGAATCAAAGATAAAAAAGATTAGATCTAATTCGTATAAACTAAAATAATCTAAGCAAATAATTTAGCGAAATTTCTTTTTTTACGCTTCTTCCAAAAGCCGCGGTGATAAGCATCAGAAGCCAAAAGAGGAATTACGGAAGTTGCTTCAGCATAAACCATTTGTTCAAAGGTAGTATCAACTTTTCCCCATGAACAAGCTTCTTTCAAGGTTGAAGAGGAGCAAGCTCCATCACGAGAATCAGCAACTGTGATTTGAACAGCATATTTATGCATTTCGGCTTCAACACCTAAAATTTCAGCGCAAACTACTGTGTCTTGCACAAAGTTTTTTGGAACACCGCCGCCAACCATCAACAAGCCAGTTGTGCCAGCTTTAATTTTAATATCGGTCAATTCTTTGAAGTCAGCGATTGAATCAATCGTCATGTGTTTTTTTGGATTTTTAACTTGATGTAAAACAAGTCCAAAACCAGCAGAAGAGTCAGTGAAAGCTGGACAGAAAATTGGCACATTGTAATCGTAAGCAAGCTCGATTAAAGACTCTTTTTTCTTAGCATGCTTTTTTAAATATTTGCCCATTTCCCAAATAAATTCTCGAGAAGAATAAGGACGAGCTTCCAAAGAATTAGCAATTTTAAAGATTGTGTGATCACAATTTTGCAAATCTTTTTCGTCGATGTAAGTATCATAAATCCTGTCGATATAATTTTTACGTAGGAATTTGTCGTCAACAAATGGCGTGCCTTGATAATGTTTAAAACCAAGAGCTTCAAAAAAATCCATGTCAACAATTGAAGCACCAGTTGCAACAATAGCATCGATCATGCCGAATTTAATCATATCAGCATATACTTTCATGCAACCACCAGCAGAAGTTGATCCAGCTAAAGTAAGAATGTTTGAGCAAGATTTGTCTTTCAACATCATGTTGAAAATCTCAGTCGCTCTTGCCAAATCGCGCGAAGTAAAAGACATGTGATCCATTTGATCAATTATTGGACGCGCATCAAATGAAGTGATATCGATATGTTTAACTGGACGCTTTAAGAGCTCTTTTTTAGTGACCATTTTTAGATTAATTGATTTTAGAGATTAGACTTTTGCAGCGAAATTTAGCGAATCTTCTTGCTCATGAATTTCTTGATACATTGAAACCAAAGGCTCGTCAATAACTTCAATTTGTAGGTTTTTGTTAAAACCGTTGAAATCAGTTCTGATGCTGCGTGAGTAGGCGCCAAGCTGACCAATTTCGATGTAATCACCTTCGGCAATATTTTCTGGCAAATAAAATGGACCTTTCATCGAGTCAAGTGAATCACAAGTTGGACCATAAAAACCAAATGCAACATTATTTGAGGTTAGCTCGGTTTTGCCTTTGATTCGAATAGCTTTTGTCGGATAAATAAAACCTGGGAAACCAGCATCAAACAAACCGCCATAAGTTCCATCGTTTAAATAAAGCATATTTTTTTTACGACCTTCGACACGAACCAGAAGTGAGCCAGATTCCGCAACCAAAGCGCGTCCCGGTTCACACCAAATTCTGCAGTCTTTGAATCCGAGCTGATTAATTGAGTCGAAAATTTCGTCAAAATAAGAATGTAAATCTGGCGGAGTCATTCCTGGATAAGATGATGGAAAGCCACCACCAACATCAATCACATCAACCTTTACTTTTGCTTGTTCAAGAACTTCTTTGGTGATTGCGAGAGCATTGCGATATTCAATTGGATCCATGCATTGCGAACCAACATGGAAGCAGATACCAAAACGATCTGCAGCAGCTCTAACTTTTCTAATTAATCCGACAGATTCACTTGGAAGAATACCAAATTTACCAGACAAATCGATTGCAGCGTGCGAGTTCGGAATTGCCAAACGCACATGCAAACCAAGGTCTTTGGCGTTGTTTGTAACTTCGAGAATTTTTTTGAGCTCGTCAGATGAATCAAGCGAGAAGTCACGAATTCCGTGATTAAAGTAGGCATCAAAAATTGCTTCACGTGATTTGATTGGATGCATAAAATACATTTTTACTGCATCACCGAAAAGTTCGTTGATTAACTTAACTTCAGCCATTGAAGCAACGTCGAAATGCTTGATTCCTGAATCAAAAAGATGTTTTAAGACAGCAACATCTGGATTGCTTTTTACCGAATACAGTACATCGCTTGGAAATTTTGCGGAAGAAAATTTTTTCAAGAAAAAGCTCGCCGCGCGCTTAATTGAATTTGGACGAATAAAATAAACTGGAACTGAAGGTTTTAATTCACCAACTTCTTTTTCAACTGTGCTAAGATTATTTTTAACGGGAGTTTGAAAAAACTGCTTCGATCCCTTGTTGGTTTTTTCAGCGTTTTTTTCAGCATTAAATAAATAGTGAATTTTTGAGTTCACCGCTCCGTCATAACCTTGCTCTTGTTCCATTTCTTTTTGAGATGGTTAAAATTAAGTAAAAGAATAAAAATCCTTAATTTTTGTTTGAAATTTGATGAGCTACGGAAGCTTGATTTCTCTGGTTCCGAGACATGTTTTTCAAACGCAATTTTTAAAAAAGAGCGCGCAAAGTAAGAACAATTTTTTATTTGTAAATAAGAAATCTTTTAAAATTTTTAGCATCCTTTTTGGCCTGAATTTTCAAAGGCTCTTTCGAGATAAAAAAGATTTTTTTAAAAGTTATTTTGACAGAAAAATTTGTGCTTAAAAAAAGCAATAATTTTTTTGTCCTTTATCCCTTCGGGATACGGAAACGCGACACGGGTCGCGCCCCGCATTGCGGGGAACCCCATCCCTTATGTCAAAGGGAAATACGGGATTTTTTTTAAGAGCGATCATTTTAATTCAGAATTAAGAATTCAAAAAGCAAAGCAATGCTTGCCTGACAGAGACTCCGGCTTCAACTTGCTCGAGAATTAAACTGAATTTTTCATCGTCAGCAAGAGTGGAAGAAATTTCAACATCACGATTTATTGGTCCGGGATGCAGCACCAAAACATCTGGTTTAGCGACTTTTAATTTTTCGTGAGTAAGTCCGAAAAGTTTAAAATATTCTGACAAGCTTGGAATATAACAGCCAAGCATTCTTTCTTGTTGAATGCGTAGCATCATTACAACATCAGCATTTTTGATGCCTTCTTGTAAATCTTCAAAAACTTCAACACCAAAATTTTCTTTCAGCCAGTTTTTGTAATCGTGAGTAATTAAAGTTGGCGGTGTAATTACACGAATTTCGCAACCAAATTTTTTCAATAACTTAATGTTTGAACGCGCCACTCTTGAGTGAAGAACATCACCACAAATTGCTATTTTTAAATTTTCTAAACTTTTTTTATGTTGCAAAATCGTAAAACTATCGAGCAAAGCTTGGCTTGGATGTTCATTAGTTCCGTCTCCAGCGTTAATGAGTGATGCTGAAATATATTTTTTCAGTAGATGAACGATGCCACTAGAATTATGACGAATCGCTACAAAATCTGGATTCATCGCGTTGATTGTTTTTGCGGTATCAATAATTGATTCGCCTTTTTTTAGTGAAGATAAAGAGATGTCGATATTAACAACTTTTGCGCCCATACGCTTTGCGGCGATTTCAAATGAAGTTCTGGTACGAGTGGAATTTTCAAAAAAGAAATTGATCAGAATTTTTCCGTTTAAAGAAAAATTCTCTTCATTGTTTTTGAAAAACTTTTTTGCGGAATCATGAATTTTCTGAATGTCTTCTATTCTGAGCTGGTCTATGCTGATTAGATCCTTCATTATTCGCGCTATTTTGATTTAATTAGATGTTTAAAAACTTCTTCTAAATCTGGCTGTTTAGTTGAAATATCTTTGATTTGAATTTTAGTATCGAAGATGATGTGAAGGATTTTTTCCACTTCAATTTTTTCTGGATCGTAGGTGATAGAGATCTTGTCGTGAGGTAGAATCCTAGACTCAAGATTTGGAAATAAAGATTTAATATCAATGTTAGAAGCTTCGGGTGAAGTGATGATTAATTCTTTGCTGGAAAGTAGTTTCATCAGGTTTTCTTTGCGATCACGAGCAATTACTTGGCCATGATTTATAACGGCAATTTCGTCGCATAATTCTTCAGCCTCTTCAAGATAATGAGTGGTAAGTAGAATTGTTGTTCCTTCTTGATTTAGCTTTTTGACATAATTCCACAGCTGATTTCTGAGCTCAACATCAACACCAGCAGTTGGTTCGTCCAAAACCAAAATTTCTGGCTGATGAACTAATGCTTTTGCAACCAATAAACGACGGCGCATTCCTCCAGAGAGACTTCGCGGAGTTGCTGTTGCTTTGTCTTTCAAACCCAAAGCACTGATAATTTCGTCAGTACGACGATCAGCTTTTCTAATGCCGAAATAGCCAGCGTAAATTTCTAAAGTTTCACGCACATTGAAAAAGGGATCGATGATCAATTCTTGTGGCACGATACCAATTTTAAATTTTGCCGCTTGCGCGTCCAAATCAAGATCAATGCCAGCAATTTTTACACTGCCAGAAGTTTTATTAACCAAGCCCGCAAGAATATTGATGATAGTTGATTTTCCAGCGCCATTTGGACCCAAAAGGCCAAAGAATGATCCTTTTTTGATTTCTAAATTGACAGATTTTAAGGCGATTTTTTCGGGCGATTTTTTTGATTTTTTGTAAGTCTTGCCTAAGTCTTTTATTTCAATCGCAAGATTAGAAGACATATGTTAGCTAATCAGATTTTTTGATTTAAATAATTCTTGTAACTCTCCTGAACTAAACATTTCTTTCACGATATCACAACCACCGATAAATTCACCTTTGACATAAAGTTGTGGAATTGTTGGCCAGTCAGAAAAATCTTTGATTCCTTGACGAACTTCTGCATCACGCAGCACATCAACATCTAAAAATTCTACACCAACAGTTTTTAAAACATGTGACACAGCGGCAGAAAATCCGCATTGCGGAAAATCTTTTGTACCTTTCATGAAAAGCACGACGTCATTTTGAGAAACTGTTTCTTGAATTTTTTCTAAAATATTTGACATAATTTTTGATGAGGAATTTTAATTTAACTTGTCCGAAGTCTTGAGCTGCATGGCGTGAAGCACATCACCCAGAATTTCTTTCAGGGCATTATTTACTATCTTATGCTGCTCAACTCTTGTTTTGCCAGCAAAAATTTTATCAGCAATTTCAACCGAGTAATGATTATCGTCATCAACCAAAGCCACGACTTTGATTTGCGCCTCAGGAAAATTTTCACGCAGAAGTTTTTCTAAATTTTTTTGAGCAATTGGCATAAATTAAATACAAAAAAAGCGGATCCGAAGATCCGCCTTAATAAAATTAAAATTTATCGAAAAATCGGGACCGCTCCCGATTTTTCGATGCAATCTAAAATTAAAATCAAAACGAAGTTTTGATTTTACTAACTAAAAAACCCACGACGCTTTTTAACTGGCTCGCCGCCGCGATCATCGCGGTCACGACGATCATCGCCGCGTCTGTCGTCGCGTCTTCTATCAGAGCCGCGATCATCACGATCTCTGCCACCACGATCAGAACTTCTTCTATCGCTACTTCCACGTCTGTCATCGCGATCTTCTCTTTCATCAACTTGTGGTCTGATTGAAAGAGTAGCTGAAATATCTTCGCCAGTTTTTTGATCAACACAACGATAGCTTAGTTTTGGACGACCTTTTTTATCAAACCCGATCACTTTAACTTTAACGATATCACCTTCATTGATTACATCTTCGACGAAATCAACGCGATACTCGGCAAGCTCAGAAATATGAACAAAGCCATCGCGATTATTTGAAATGCTAACAAACGCGCCAGCATCGATAACTTTAACGACTGGGCCTTCGTAAATGTCGCCGATTTCTGGCTCGAAAGTAATTTCGTTAACCATGGCTACAGCTTTCTTGATGGCGTCATTATTGTTAGAGCTGATTTTGACTGTGCCGTCATCTTCAACATCCATCACCACACCCGCAACGGCGCAGATTTCTTTGATGACCTTACCACGAGACCCTATTACGTCACGAATCTTTTTTGGTGAAATATTCATAATTTCAACTTTTGGTACATTGGCGTTAAGCTCAGTTCTGGGAGTTCCCATAACTGCAACCATTTTGTCCAAAATATGCATTCTGCCTCCATGAGCTTGCTCTAAAGCTTTTTGCATGATTTCAGCGCTGATGCCGTTGATTTTAATATCCATTTGAAGAGCAGTGATGCCATTTTTTGTACCAGCAACTTTAAAATCCATGTCACCTAAATGATCTTCATCGCCCATGATATCAGACAAGACAACATAATCGTTGCCTTCTTTAATCAATCCCATCGCAATACCAGAAACTGGTTCTTTGATTGGAACACCAGCGTCCATTAAAGATAGGGAAGTTCCACAAACTGTAGCCATTGAAGATGAACCATTTGATTCAGTGATTTCAGAAACTACGCGAGTAACATAAGAAAAATTCTCGTTGATTGCAGGAAAAACTGGAGCCAAAGCGCGGTGCGCTAATTTTCCATGACCGATCTCTCTTCTTCCAGGAGATTTTAATTGACCAGTCTCGCCAACTGAGTATGGAGGGAAATTGTAATGCAGCATGAATGCTTCTTTGCTCATACCATCAAGACCTTCAACCATTTGTTCGTCTTTTGACGAACCAAGAGTGGTGACAACTAAAGCTTGAGTTTCGCCACGAGTAAAAAGTGCTGAACCATGAACTTGCGGTAAAATACCAACCTCAATTTCGATTTGGCGAACTTGATCAAGTTTACGGCCATCGATTCTAGCATGACTTTTCAATATATCGTTGCGAACGATGTCTTTTTCTAAATATTTGAAAATTGAAGAGATTTTATTTTTAGAAACTCCAGCTTCTTCATTGATAAATTTAGCTTCAACTTCGCTTTGGATTTGCGCAAGATCAGAAGCGCGTTCTTGTTTAGCAGATTTTTTGAAAGCTGCGATCAATCTGTCGCCAATAAAAGCGGCGATGTCTTTTTTCAAAGCAGAGTTGTCTTCTTGTTTAACTTCGAGTTTTTTCTTTCCAGCTTCAGCTGCGAAATCATTGATCAAATCAATGATTGGCTGAAATTGTTGATGACCAAAATTAACTGCCTCAAGCATTTGAGTTTCGGTTAATTCTTTAGCTTCTGATTCAACCATCAGAACTGAGGATTTGGTACCAGCAACAACCAGATCAAGGGTGCTATTTTTTAACTCTTCACTGCTTGGGTTTAAAACTAATTGCCCATCAATCAAACCAACTCTTGCACCAGCAACTGGCTCAGCAAAAGGAGCTTCAGAAATCGCTAAAGCAGCAGAAGCGCCAATTAATGCGATGATATCTGGTGTGTGTGAAATATCGTAAGAAAGTACGGTACAAACGACGTTAACTTCATTATAAAAGTTTTCAGGGAATAGTGGGCGGATTGGACGATCAATCAATCTTGAAGTTAGAGTAGCAGCTTCTGAAGGCTTAGCTTCTCTTTTAAAGAAACCACCAGGAATTTTTCCAGCGGCATAAGTTTTTTCTATGTAATTTACAGTAAGCGGGAAGAATCCTGCGTTTTCAGCGGCTTTTGCAGCAACAGTAACAGCACAAAGAATTGTAGTATTTCCAAATCTAGCAACAACTGAACTGGCTTGACGAGCAATTTTGCCAGTTTCTAAAGAAAGGATTTTTCCGTTCCAGTTAATTTCTTTTTTTACAACATTAAACATAGTTTCAGCTTTTTATTATTAATTTATAGCAAGCAAGACAGATAAATCTTGCTTGATATATAGAATTACCCTCAAAAACAGGGCAAGGCTTTCGCCATGTACAGCTTTTATACTTATCTACTTTAAGAAGTTGATAAGCAAAAGGATTTGAAATTGTGGTGAGTCTAAAAGCTACAAATACCAAGTAGCGTTTAAGATTATTTTCTGATTTCTAATTTTTTGATCAAAGCTTCGTAACGGGCCTCTGACCTTGATTTTAAGTAATCAAGTAAACTTCTTCTTTTGCCAACTAAAATCAACAAACCTCTTTTTGAGGAAAAATCATTTTTATGAATTTTAAGATGTTCGCTTAAATTGTTCATTTGTTTGGTGATAACAGCGCACTGAACTTCAACCGAGCCAGTATCGTTTTTGTCTTGAGCAAATGCTTTTACTACTTCTTTTTTTAATTTTGTAAGAACTGACATTGATTCAGAATAATAGATTAGAAAACATTAACGGGTTTAAGCAGGTTTTTTTCAAAGCTGGCCAGACCAATTAATTCAACATTATTGACAACAAGAACGATGTTGGCAGCGAAAGGTTCAAGAAATTTATGACTAAGAGACTTACAATCCAGAGGCAAAGGATTGATTGTTATAATCTGACCATTTTTAAATTTAGAGGCATCTAGATCATCCAATTTAACTTCGGGCATAAAATCCAAGACATCGTGCAAACAAAGCATCGAGCCGTCAAGAAAACGGGCGTTATAAGTAGTGACCAGTTTTAACAGGTCAAGCGAAATTCTTTTTTCGTACATAAAATTACCAACCATTAAACGGGTTAGCACAGAAACATATCCGCACGCAGAAAGTCTTTTGCAAATATCGCGCGATAAAGAACGAATATATGTACCCTTAGAACACTCTGATTCAAACTCTGCAAATTCAGCAGAATTTGAAATTAATTTGAGCGAAAAAATTTCAACTTGACGTTCTTTAATTTTAAAATCGATTTCTTTTCTGGCTAGTTCATAAGCTCTCTTGCCATCAATTTTAATTGCAGAAAAGCGTGAGGGAGTTTGTTTTATTTTGCCCAAAAAATTTGGCAAAACTGAAATTATATTTTCTGTTTTTGGCCTAAACAAACTTGATTCTGTAACCTTTCCTTCGACATCATCAGTATCACGAAATTCTCCCCAAGTGATGCGAAAAAAATATTTTTTGCGAGCGTCGCTAATGTATTGGCAAGTTTTCGTAGCTTTGTTAAGTGCAATTGGCAGAACGCCAGAAGCAAATGGATCAAGAGTTCCGGCATGACCAACTTTTTTTGCACCCGTAACTCTTTTAATAATCGCTACAACTTTAGCTGAAGAATAGCCAATTGGCTTATCAATGTTAAGCCAGATATTTTTTTGGGAGAGATTTTGCATCTGGATTAATGACTTATTGTCATTTTATACGGTGTTTGCGCCCGAAATAATGTCGATCAATTCTTTAGTAATATTAGCCTGTCTGGTTCTGTTATAAACCAGCGTTAAATTTTTTATCATTTTACCAGCATTGTTGCTTGCTGCTTCCATCGCAGCCATTCTGGCACCTTGCTCTGAAGCACTATTTTCTAAAAGCTGGTTATAAATTTGAATTGAAAGATTTTTTGGTAAAAGATCTTGCAGAATTTCTTCTTGATCTGGCTCGTATTGAATTGGTAAATCTACAAAATTTGCTTGGCTCTGAATTTTGATTTGAGCAGGAATAACTTGTTTACAAACTTGTTCTTGCGCAATTGCTGATTTGAATTTGCTATAAATTACTTCACAAATATCGAACTGATTTTGATCGAATAAATCAGTAATTTTTTGAGTTACATCTTGAGCGGATTTATGCTCAATGGCTCCTTTGAAAATACCAAACGAAGAATCAATGATTTTTTTGCCATAAGCAGTCTTCAATTGCTCGTAAGATTTTTTTCCAACACAAATTATTTTTACTTCTTTGCCTTCAGCAATAAGCGAGTTAACACGACTTTTAGTGAATTTTACAGTAGCGCCGTTGAGTCCACCGCAAAGCCCACGATCAGAAGACATTACTACAATTAAGTAAGAAGAGTTTTTGCCTTTTCCGGTAAGTAAAGGAAATTTCTCGTCTAGATTACCGCGCACCGCAATATTTGAAGCTAAGTTACAAACCATTTCACTAATTTTATCAGCAAAAGGGCGAGAAGCTTCAACCAACTGCTTAGCTTTTTTTAAGCGCGAGGCCGCAACCATTTTCATGGCTTTGGTCATTTTTTGGGTAGATTTGACAGATTTAATTCTAGTTTTGAGCGTTTTTAAATTAGCCATATTTGTGAATTATTTCGTGTCGTGAGCCAAACGATTATCCAATCCAACATGGTCAAAATGGGTGCTTGGAGCATGGTTTAGAAAAATTTCTAAAAATTCTTCAATTACCTTTTTCAAAGCGGCTTCATTGCTATCAGTAATTTTTTGTTCTTGTTTGATTGAAGATAAAATTTCTGGATGAGATGAGTGAAGTTTGCGTAAAAATTCTTTTTCAAACTTAACAACTTCTTTAGCTGGAACTTTGTCCAAATAACCTTTAACACCAACATAAATTGAAGCGACTTGCTCTTCAAAGCCCATTGGCGAATATTGGTTTTGTTTTAAAAGTTCAGTTAGTTTACGGCCTTTATCCAGAAGCTTTTGCGTTGCAGCATCAAGATCAGAACCAAATTGTGCGAAAGCTTCAAGCTCACGGAATTGTGCCAGATCAAGCTTGATAGTACCAGCAACTTGTTTCATGGCTTTAGTTTGAGCAGCAGAACCAACGCGAGAAACTGACAATCCAACGTTAACCGCAGGTTTGATACCTTTATAGAAAAGTTCGGTTTCCAAGAAAATTTGTCCGTCAGTGATTGAAATCACGTTGGTTGGAATGTAGGCAGAAACGTCGCCAGCTTGAGTTTCAATAATTGGCAATGCAGTCAATGAACCTCCACCACAAGCGTCAGACATTTTAGCGGCGCGTTCAAGTAAACGGGAGTGAACATAAAAAACATCTCCAGGATAAGCTTCGCGTCCTGGTGGACGACGAAGTAGAAGCGACATCTCGCGATAAGCTACAGCGTGCTTGCTTAAATCATCATAAGCAACAAGAGCGTGCATTGCATTATCGCGGAAATATTCGCCAACTGTACAACCAGTGTAAGGTGCAAAGAATTGCAGAGCGGCACTTTCAGAAGCAGTAGCAGAAACAACAACTGAGTATTTCATTGCGCCAGCATCTTCTAAAGTTTTAACGATTTGAGCAACCGTTGAACGCTTTTGACCAATCGCTACATAAATGCAGAATAGTTTTTTCTTCTCGTCATTTTCCTCATGTGCCTTGGCTTGATTTATAAAAGCATCAAGAACAATTGCAGTTTTGCCAGTTTGACGATCACCAATAATAAGTTCGCGTTGACCACGACCAATTGGGATTAAGCTGTCAATTGCTTTAATACCAGTTTGCATTGGCTCAGAAACTGATTGACGTGCGATAATTCCTGGAGCTTTGATTTCAACACGACGAAACTCAACATTTGTCAATGGACCTTTGCCGTCAATTGGATTACCGAGCGCATCAATAACGCGACCCAGCAAACCTTTACCAACTGGAACCTCAACAATTTTGCCAGTTCTTTTTACAGAAGAGCCTTCTTTAATTGTTTGTGCTTCACCAAAAACTACGATACCGACATTGTCAGATTCAAGGTTTAAGGCCATACCTTTAACGCCAGATTCAAACTCGACTAACTCACCAGCTTGAACATTATCTAAGCCATAAACTTTAGCGATACCGTCGCCAATTTTAATAACTTCGCCAACTTCTTTTAATTCAGCCGAACTTTTAAAATTCTCGATTTTCTTTTGTAAAATGTTGGAGAATTCTTCTACTCTAAATTCCATATTTGTAATTTTTATTGTTATTAGAAAGCGGCGCTTAGTTGTTTTTCTAGGTTAGATAGTTGATTTTTCAAACTAACATCGATGATGCTGGATCCGATTTTTACTTGAAATCCACCTAAAATTTTAGCATTAAAAGTTTCTTTGATTTCGATCACCTTGCCAGAATGTTTTTTCTCAATCAAAGATTTGATTTGATCAAACTGCGCTTTAGTAGGCTTTGTCGCAAAGATGACTTCAACTTCTAAAATGTTTTTTTGCTTTTTAACTAAATGAAAAAACTCACAGTGAATTTCTGGAAACATACTTAATCTTCTATTACGGGCCATAGCCATAAAGAAGTCAGAGGTGATTTTTGTTAATGCTAATTTTTGCGTGATATCTTCCATTACTTTTTCTAATTCGCTTTTAGAAATCACAGGGTTCTGTAACTCATGGGCAAAGCTTGAGTTAAAGTTTTTTTTAAACTCATCAAGCTCAGTAGAAACTTTATCTAAAGCGTTGCTTTTTCTAGTCGCATCAAACAGAGCTTTAGCGTAATTTTTAGCAACAACAGAGGCTCTTGGCATTTTTAGATTTTGATTAAAATTTTTACGAAGAAATTTTCGAAGTGAAATAACAAGGCATCGAATTGATCAGAGGCGCGGCAAAGTATGTTCAAAAAAATAAAATGCAACTTAGGAAATTTTCTAAAAAAACCTAAGCTAGATATTTATCGGGTCGATATTTTCGAAATGATCGTGAATCTGGTTTGTTGTGGAAAACTTGTCACCACTTTTCTCACAAGCAATGTGAAATAGGGCATCTCCTTTATTAGCCAGAGGCAATTTTGATATACCAATTATAATTCCACTTTCATGAGCTTCGACCAAAATTTTGTGATCGCCAAATGGATTAGAAATTTCGCCAAGTATTTCACCTTTTTTAACTATCTTACCCAGTTCTTGATAAGCGATGTGAATGCCGCTGTGAGGAGCTCTTACCCAAGAGCTTGATTTAGCTATAAAAGTCTTTTTATTGATATTTTTTTGGGCGATTTTTTTAATCATACCGATTTCTTGCATAACGTTTAAAATTCCGTTAATTCCAACTTTAATGCTCTCCTCATCAAAACGCAGAGCCTCTCCAGCTTCAAACAAAATCATTGGGATATTTATTTGCGAAACCGAGGCTCGCAGAGAACCATCACGCAAATTTGATCCGATTATAACTGGCGCTGAAAAAGCTTTGGCTAATTCAAAAGTTTTTTTGTCAGAAATGTCGGCGCGGATTTGCGGATAGTTACAGCGATGAAATGCTCCTGTATGTAAATCAATGCCGAAATCAGATTTCAAAACTATTTCTTGCATGAATTTATAAGCCAGCTGCGATGTTAAAGAGCCATTTTTAAATCCAGGAAAGCAACGATTTAAATCACGACGATCGGGTAAATAGCGCGAACGATCGTTAAAACCAAAAATATTTACGACCGGAATTACAATCAAAGTGCCGCAAATATTTTTTAGCGCATTATGCGAAAGCAAGCGGCGAACAATTTCAATGCCATTGATTTCGTCTCCATGAATTGTTGAAGAAACAAAAAGTGTTGGACCATCTTTCTTGCCGCGAATCACCTCGATTGGCATTTTTACGTCAGTGAAATCATAAATACTGCCCATATCGATATTAATACGAGAACGCTCTCCACGATTAATTTCAATACCGTCGATTATAAAATTAGCAGATTTTTTGATCATTATTTTTTGCGATTCAAAAAAGCATAAGACAAAATTTTGTAACAAAGTTTTGCCGAAAGAAAGTCACAGGAATGCAAAGCTTTTACCGGTGCTAACTCAACCACATCAGCTCCAACAATATCAGAAATTTTACTAGCTTCGCGAATAATATCTAAAGCATCCTCCCACATCACACCTCCGGGCTCTGGTGTTCCCGTAGCTTGCATCAAACTCGAGTCAAATCCATCTAAATCAAAAGTTAAAAAAACTGGACGACCTTTGAGCGGAGCAACAATTTCTTTAGCATTCCACTTTCTACGATCTTTACCAAAATGCATGTGAATACGATGACGATTGGCTTCTAGATAAGGAATTTCGCTAGCTGAAATATTACGAATGCCGCAAGAAATTAAAGTTGAAATCGGATTATCCATCACACGGCGAAGTGCTGCGGCGTGCGAATAATGCTCGCCATCAAAACCATCGCGCAAATCAGCGTGAGCATCAAAATGCAAAATTGCTAGGTCAGGATATTTTTTGACAAAAGGACGAATTGAACCAGCTGTGATTGAATGTTCACCGCCCAAAATCAGTGGGAATTTTTCAGCATCTAAAATTTTTTCGGTGATTTTTTCTAATTGCTTTAAAGATTTTACCACAGAAGTGCGATCAATTTTTGGCTCTTTCATTGTGATCACACCATATTTTCTGAAAGGTTCGCACCAAAATTCTTCGTCGAAAAGTTCAACTTGTTGCGAGGCGCTGATAATTGCTTTTGGCCCGTTTTTCGTACCGCCACCATAACTTACAGATTTTTCTAAACCAAAAGGCACGACAACTACTTTTGATTGGTCTGGCGTTTTTAAATATTTTTCTTCAACACCCAAAAAACCGTTTTTTTGCGAAAGAAATTCGAATTGATCGAGAAGAGATTTTTGAGTTTTTTTCGTAGACATAAGATTATTCTAAGATGTTTATGTGAGCCATTTTTCTACCAGCAACAGATTTTTCTTTGCCGTAAAGATGAATTTTAGAGCGCGGATTTTGATAAAATTTTTCTACATCATTTACTTCATCTCCGATCAGATTTTTCATATAACCTCTTGAGTGAAATTCTGTAGAGCCAAGAGGCAAGCCAGTAATAGCACGAATTAATTGTTCAAATTGTGAAGTGATTGCAGCGTCCATCGAGAAATGTCCAGAATTGTGTGGCCTTGGTGCCAGCTCATTGACGAGTAATTCGTCACCAATCACAAACATTTCAACCGCTAAAACTCCGATTAAATTTATTTCTTGAGCAATTTTTTTTGCCAGATCTTGCGCCTTTATTTGCAAGGCTTGCAAGATTTTTGCTGGATAATGACTTTCATCTAAAATGCCAAGTTTGTGAATGTTTGTCAGCGGCTCATAAACAGCGATTTCATTATTTTTTGAGCGCGCCACCATCACCGAAATTTCAGAATCAAACGGACAAAATTTTTCTAAAATTAATTTGTTATTTTTAGCTTGCGACCAAGCAAGTTCAGCATCTTGTTTATTTTTCAAAACAAACTGACCTTTGCCATCATAGCCCATTGTAGCAGTTTTTAAAATTGCTTTACCAAATTTTTCTAAATTTTGTTGTAACTCTTCAAGGCTTGAAATCTCTGCATATTCAGTAGTTTTTACAGCAATCGAGTTTAAGAAATTTTTTTCTAAAATTCTGTGCTGAGTAATTTTCAAAACTTCTGCACTTGGACAAACTTCAACATATTTGCTTAAAAAATTCACGGTCTGAAAGGGAATGTTTTCAAATTCAAAAGTAGCGACATCAACTAGCTTGGCAAATTCTTGCAGCGCTTTCTCATCTTCATAATCAGCAACAATTGTTTTATTGGTGACAAAACTTGCAGGCGAATTTTCTTGGTCAGACAAAATAACAGTGCGAAAGCCCATTTTATGAGCATAAAAGCAAGTCATGCGGCCAAGTTGCCCACCGCCAATAATGCCGATTGTTGTGATTTTTTTCACTGAAAATTTTGCCTTGGATTGATTTAAAAAAGGAAGCGCGGCAAAGTATTTTTAATGAAAATTTTTTCAAGAAATTATGTCGCAAAAAATATCTGATGAACTTCTGCAAATTCTGCTTTGCCCTTCGTGCAAAAGTGAGTTGGTTTTTGATGAAAAAAATAATGAGCTGATTTGTTACAAATCAAAACTAGCTTACAAAATCAATGAAGGAATCCCAATAATGTTAATTGACGAAGCAAGAAAAATAGAGGAATAATGCCACAAAAATCGCAAAGACTGAAGAAGGCCAAAAGACTAAAAAAATCGTCACAAAAATGGTTGCTTCGCCAAATTAACGATCCATTTGTTGAGCGCGCTAAACTTGAAGGATGGCGTTCGCGCGCTGCTTTTAAAATTATTGAAGTCGACGAAAAATTTAAAATTTTCAAAAAAGGAAAAATTGTTGTCGATCTTGGTGCAGCCCCTGGTGGTTGGTCGCAATATGCTGTAACAAAAGTTGGCGAAGGAAATGTAATTGCAATTGATTTACTTCCGATTGATTCACTTCCGGGAGTAAATTTTTTTGTTGGCGATTTTATGGAGCCAGAAGCGCCAGAAAAAATAATTTCGCTGCTTAAAACAATTCCGTATAACAAAAGTGGTCGCTGTGATGCAGTCTTGTCTGATATGGCTGCAAATACTACAGGAGACCACACAACAGATCATATGCGTATCATCGCACTTTTAGAAGAGGCCTTGATTTTAGCCGAAAAAATCTTGAAAGAAAAAGGTGCTTTTGTTGGCAAAATTTTTCAAGGCGGCAGCTCAGATGAGATATTGAAAAAATTAAGAAAAAACTTTTCCACCGTAAAATATTTCAAGCCTAATTCATCACGCAAAGATTCTTCAGAAACTTATGTAGTAGCACTTGGTTTTAAAAAAACTGAGGCTTTAGACAATATTGCCGCCTGAAATTATTGCTAAAAATTTTTGATTTTTTGCTTGCAAATTTTTTTTCAAATATTGCTCGATACCAGCGATTGTAAGTGCTGAAGTTGGTTCAATTTTCTGCTGTAAAATTTCTGATAATTTTTTTTGCCAAAAAATTATTTCTTCTTCAGAAATTTCAAAAACTCCCGCCATTTGTTTTATATGATTAAAGCAAATTTCTGAAGTTGATAAAGTTCGAGCGCCATCAGCAATAGTGTTTGGCGTATCATCAAAACCGACTATTTTTCCTTGTCGCAGCGATTCTGCGGTATCATTGCCATTTAAAGGTTCGCAAGCGAAAACTTTGGCTTGCGGCGATAATTTTTGCGCCGCTAAAAAACAGCCTGAAACCAACCCGCCGCCACCACAAGGAGCAAAAATCGCAGCAACTTCGCCAATTTCTTCTAACGCTTCCAAAGCAGAAGTGCCTTGACCACAAATCACATCTGCATCAGCCGAAGGATGCACAAAAAAGTAACCTTCTTTTTGTTTTTCTAGCGCTTGCTGATTAACTTGAGATCTTTTTTCAAGCAAAACAACTTCTGCACCCAAATCTTTTGCAGCCTTGATTTTCAAGGGCGAAGCTTTGGTAATCATGTAAATCAAAGCTTTGATGCCGAATTTTTTACAAACATAGGCGATTGCTTGGGCGTGATTTCCTGAACTTTGTACGACAATTTTTTGCGGGAAATTTCCGTGATCTTCTTGATATTTTAAAACCGCATTAAAAGCACCGCGAGCCTTGAAAGAATTAGTCTTTTGCTGATTTTCCATTTTCAAAAAAATCTGTGCGCCAAGCTTTTGATTTAATTTTTCGTTAGAAATTAGCGGAGTTTTTTCGATATAGTTTTTGATTCGATGATGAGCTTTTAAAATATGCTCAAAATTTAATTCATTCATTTAGCAAATAATTGAGAGATGTCTTTGAAAGCTTTAAACTCAAGGGCATTATTGCTTGGATCAAGAAAAAACATTGTGGCTTGCTCACCAGTTTTGCCACGAAATCTGATATAAGGCTCGATCACAAATTTGATATTTTTGGCCTTTAGGCGATCAGCAAAATCATGCCATTGCTGCCACTCAAGCACCACACCAAAATGCGGTACAGGAACGCCATGACCATCGACAGGATTTATAATTGTCTGATTTTTTTGCGGGTGTAAATGCGTGACAAATTGATGTCCAAAGAAATTCCAATCAATCCAATTTTCATTTGAACGACCTTCTGCAAATCCCAAAAACTCACCGTAAAATTGGCGTGCTTTCTCTAAGTCATTTACGGGCATTGCTAGGTGAAAGGGCTGTAGCGACATATTTATTTAATTTCAAAAATTGCATCAACTTCAACGCAAACTCCAAAAGGTAAAGAACCTGAGCCAACTGCAGCACGAGCATGTTTTCCAGCATCGCCCAAAACTTCAACCATCAAATCTGAAGCGCCATTAGCAACTGCTGGATGATCTTTAAAATTAGCTTCACCATTAACGAAAATTCCAAGTTTAACGCAACGTACAACACGTTCTAAATCTCCATCACAAGCAACTTTCAACTGCGCTAAAACATTTATAGCGCAAAGACACGCTGCTTTTTTAGCATCTTCTGCCGAAATTTCTGAACCAACTTTGCCAATAAATTGTAACTTGCCAGCATCAAGTGGTAACTGGCCTGAAACAAAAACCTGATTTCCCGATTTTACAAAACCAACATAGTTAGCAACTGGTGCCGCCGGAGTCGGCAGAACAATTCCTAAAGACAATAATTTTGCTTCGATATTTGACATGTTTCTCCTTGATTAGTTTTTTAAAAAATTATCTTCCAACGATGCCGAGTTTTTTAAACAGATTCTGATCACGTTCAATATCTGGGTTTGAAGTGGTAAGTAATTTCTCGCCGTAAAAAATTGAATTTGCCCCTGCTAAAAAACACAAGGCTTGAGTTTGCTCATTCATGTTTTCTCGCCCAGCCGACAAGCGCACCGCTGATTTTGGCATCATGATTCTAGCAATTGCAATAGTGCGGATAAATTCAAATTGATCCAGTTCGGCAACATTTTCAAGCGGAGTACCGGCAACTTTAACCAGCATATTGATTGGTACTGATTCTGGATGCTTTGGCAAATTTGCCAAGATAATCAACATTTTAGCTCGATCTTCACGTGTTTCACCCATGCCAACAATACCACCAGAGCAAACATTCAAGCCTGCTTCGCGAACATTTTTCAGCGTGTTTAAGCGATCTTCAAAATTTCTGGTAGTAATAATTTCAGAATAAAATTCTTCTGATGAATCGATATTGTGATTGTAATAATCAAGTCCCGCTTCTTTGAGTTTCTTGCTTTGCGAGTTGGTTAACATTCCCAAAGTCATGCAAGTTTCAAGGCCGGTTTTTTTGACTTCATCAACAATATTACAGATTTTTTCAACATCACGATCATGCAAATTGCGCCAAGCAGCACCCATACAAAATCTTGATGCACCAGCTTTTTTAGCTGCTTTGGCAGCGTCTAGAATTTTATCGACTTTCATTAAGGATTCTTTTTCCAAGCCCGTATTATAATGCGCTGATTGCGGACAATATTTACAATTTTCTGGGCAAGAACCTGTTTTGATACTAAGCAAAGTGCTGATTTGCACTGTATTTGGATCATGAAATTGACGATGAATTTCGGCAGCTTTAAAGATTAAGTCATTAAAAGGTAGTGCAAAAAGCTGTAGAATTTCTTCTATCGAAAAATCATGACGCGCGCCGAAATCATAAGATGAGCTAAGCAGCTCGTTTGAATTATTTTTTTGAATTTCTTTCATTATTTATCCCAGATGATGAGGCATTTAAACAGTTCTCCCATTTGATTCGAATCAATTAAACGATCAATAGCAGAGTTTATTTCAGATTTTTGCATTGGATTTTTTTCGATTAAAATTCTGCGACGTTCTTCAACTCCAAGGCTGATTAAAAATTCTTTTTGCGAAATTAATGACGAATTTAATCCCGATTTTTCAACAATTTTTTGTAAAGATAAGAAGTCAACTAAAGCAGTAATATCAGCTTCTGCAGGATTTTGTAAAACATCAACTTTTTGATGATTTTTAATTGCTTGCAAAGTGTTGAGAAATTTATTTTCGCTGTAGCCATAATCAATATTTATAGCAATTCCACCTTGTGTTTTCAAAGCTTGGCAGAGTTGTGTTATAAATTCGCGTGCTGCCTTATTATATTCAAAAACCGCACCAATTGGGGCTAAAACTTTGATTTCTTCTGCAACAAATTCGTGAATTTTTTTGTCAAAGTCGGCAAGAATAAATTTTTTATCTTTAACCATTCTCTCGCACCAACCGATTTCTGTAAGCACAAATTGATCAATTGGGTAGCAGTCAAAAAGCTCGTTGCTTAGAAAAAAAATTTCTTTGTCATGATTTTGCGCAAGAAACTCAGAAAAATTTTCATGCCAATTTAGGTGAAATTGGCGCAGACTTTCTTGCTGAATTTTTTGTAAAACCGGATTTATTTCAATAATATTGAAAGTTGTGCGCTCAAGAAAATCAAAAGCTTGAGCAATATTTTTTTCAGCAAGTTTTCTAATAGAATTTAAAATATCGCAAAACAAAGTGCCTTTGCCAGCACCCATTTCAACGAAGGCAATTTTTGATTTTTTGGCAGTGGAAATTTGCACAAAATAAGCGGCCAAAATTTCACCAAAAACCTGAGAAATTTCGGGCGCCGTAATAAAATCTGAATTTTTACCTATTGGGTTTTTCGTGCGATAATAGCCGCTTGCGGGATCAAAAAGAGCTTGATTGATGAAGTCAGAAATTTTCTGCATCTTGCTTTAAGGTCGCCAATTAAGAAAGTTTTTCAGCAATGTTAGTCCAACTTCAGCGCTTTTTTCAGGGTGAAATTGTACACCAAAAATATTGTCTTTAGCAATAATGGCAGAGATTTGCGATCCGTATTCAGCGTGGGCTAATTCGTTATTTTGATTTTGGCAACGGAAAAAATAAGAGTTAGCAAAATAAACGTGATCTCCTGTTTTAATATTTTGCAAAACAGGATGTTTGACTTCTTTAATTATAAGCTCATTCCAACCCATATGCGGAACTTTTAGATTTTCGCTAGCGATGATTTTTTCAACTTTGCCGCTGATAAAACTCAATCCCTTATGCTCGCCATCTTCATAGCCAATTGAGGCTAAAACTTGCATACCCACACAAATGCCAAGGAAAGGTTTTTTTTCGGTGATGACTTGTTTTCTAACTTCTTCAGCTAATCCGCTAACTGATTTTAGGCCATTAATGCAATCGGCAAAAGCGCCAACACCAGGTAAAATTAAAGAGTTAGCCGATTTGATTTCAGCCGGATTATTAGAAATTGTGATTTCGTGATTTTTGTTTTTTACCAAAAGTAGTGCGTTGAAAACTGACTCGACATTGCCGGAGCCATAATCGATTATGACGGTTTTCATTTTTCTATTTTAGGATTTTATTTTGAGATCAACCAAATCAAGCAGGTTTTCAGACTTGAGATTTTCAACAAAACGCATTTTAGCATTGGCTGCGTCAGAACCAAAAACCAGACCGACAAATTCATAACCTCTTTTTTTCATGGCATCGACAAGCCAATAATTGGCGTTAAGCGCGATTATAAAAAAGAAAGCCATTTCTAAAAAGAAATTATCAAATCCAGATAAAAAATTTAATTTTTTAGTAAAAACAAAAACAAAATTGACCAGAAGTAATACTAAAAATTCTTTACGCATTTTGTGATAAAGAAACCAAAAGGCACTAAACAGAAACGCCCAGATCGAAAAGCCTTCTTTTAACAAGACGACTTCTGCGATTTTTCCTTCCTGATTTTTTTTGATTAGAGCGTTGTATAGTTTCATTGAGAGAAATTTAATTATCTTTCTCTCGTAACCCTTGGGGCTTGAAGGCCCAAGGATGACGAAGATTAATTAAGCTTTTAAAGCCAATTTAGCTTTTTCAACAATCTTAGCAAAAGTTTCTGGTTCTTTAATTGCTAAGTCAGAAAGCACTTTACGATCAAGATCAATATTAGCTAATTTCAAACCATTGATAAATCTTGAATAAACCAGCCCGTGCGGGCGAACTGCAGCGTTAATACGCTGAATCCACAAACCGCGGAAGTCTCTTTTTTTAACACGACGATCGCGATAGGCGTAACGCAACGCTTTTTCAACTTTTTCAATAGCAACGCGAAAACAGTTTTTGGCGCGACCACGGTAACCTTTGGCAAGTTTTAAAATCTTTTTGTGTCTAGCTTTTTTAGTGACACCTCTTTTTACACGACTCATTTTTTCTCCGGAAAATTTTTAATATTATTCTAGCGCTCAAACAAGAGCAAAAAGACTAGCGATTGTACGGCATCTTGTGTTTCAAGATGCTGGCCGAATGGCCTTCAGACAAAACTGCACCTTTGCGCAAATTTCTAATACGAGTCTGACTTTTTTTGCCCAAGTTGTGTCTTTTGCCAGCTTGCTTGTGAACAACTTTTCCAGTTCCGGTAACTTTGAATCGCTTCTTAGCCCCGCTATTTGTTTTCATTTTCGGCATATCATTTTTATAATTAAGGTTAATGAAGCAGAAACACAGGTAGAAAGCCTTGACCCGTGAATCATTCACAACTTCAAAGAAATTGTGAACACAAACTCAAATTTAATGAGCTGCGTAAAAAAGCGAGGATTTTAAGCAAGTGCTAGGCGGCCAAGCGGAGCGCACCGCAGCGTACTGAAGTACGTGAGGAGCGAGTCCACGCTGGACAACGACGCTATCGCTTAAAAGCCGAAGCTTTTTGGTGGGATCAGTAGGACTCGAACCTACGACCAAGACGTTATGAGCATCCTGCTCTAACCAACTGAGCTATGATCCCAGAAATAAATAAAAATTCATAATCGCTTTTCTCGCTTACGCTTGAAGACGATTACTCAACTGAGCGGATCTTCGCTTTCGCTTGTCCGCTCGTTTTTGCTAAAAATGTGCGTTTAGCACATTTTCTAAACACAAAAACCTGAGCTATGATCCCACAGGTAAAAATTTTCTAACGAAAATTTTTAAACTAAATTGAATTAAAAAAGCGAAAGCGGTTCCGCTTTTTTTAATAAATTTTATTTTTGTTTTTGGATTTATTTTGATCTTCAAACGAAAGGGTGGCGCAAGTTAGACGTGAGTTGACTTTTTGCAACAAATTTATGCTTTTGCTTTAGCAACTCCGACCAACGCTGGTCGGATCAAGCGCTCAGAGATTGAATATCCAGCTTGAATTACTTGAACAACTGTCCCTTCTTCAGCGTCACTTTCAATTTGGGCAATGGCTTCATGGAAATTGTGATCAAATTTTTGGTTAAGCGGATAAATTCTTTTGACCTGATTTTTTTCTAGAACTTTTAGCAATTCTTTTTCAGTCATCACAATTGCATCAGCGTAGTTTTTGATTGCTGGATTTTTTTCAATTTCTTCTTTTGGTGAGTTTTCGCTGGCTAAGAAAAAGTTTTCCACCACCAAAACCAAATCAGCAACAAAATTAGAAATGGCAAATTTTGCTGACTTTTCTAATTCTTCACGAGATCTTCTGCGCACGTTGTCTAGCTCAGCTAAAGCTCGTAATAATTTATCGTTAGTCTCAGAAATTATTTTTTCTAATTCAGCAATTTTTTCAGCTGAGTTTTCGACATTATTCTCTTTAACATCAGCGACTTTTTGTTCTTGTTGCTCTTGATTGTCGACTGGATTTGAGCCTTGATTTTCTTGCATTTTAGTACTCCGAAATTTTGTTGAGAATTAAAGTTGAAGAACAAAAAACATAAGGGAGCCAAGGCCAATTTCAATAGCGAAAATGACATTGCTTTATTTGTCTTCTAAATCTTAAATCACGCCTCAACTTGTCCCTTAAATTTTCATACAAACAAACCAATGTCAGAAAAAATGATCCTTGAACAAGCCAATTATCTTGTTCCAACGGTAATCGAACAAACCAACAAAGGTGAAAGAGCGTTTGATATCTACTCCCGCCTTTTGAAAGAAAGAATCATCTTTTTATCTGGACCAGTTAATGATCAAGTTTCTTCTTTAGTGGTTGCGCAACTACTTTTTTTAGAATCAGAAGATCCAAAAAAAGATATTTATTTCTACATTAACTCTCCCGGAGGCATTGTCACATCTGGCTTAGCAATGTATGACACTATGCAATATATTAGCCCCGACGTTGCTACAATTTGTATCGGTCAAGCAGCTTCAATGGGCTCTTTGCTTCTTACCGCTGGCGCTGCTGGTAAAAGATTTTGTTTGCCAAATTCACGCATCATGATCCATCAACCAAGCGGCGGCTATCAAGGACAGGCAACTGATATTGAAATCCACGCTCAAGAAATTTTATCTTTGAAAAAAAGATTAAACGAAATTTATGTTAAACACACTGGCCAAAAGTTATCTGCCATTGAGAAATCAATGGAGCGGGATAATTTTATGACCGCTGAAAAAGCCAAAGAGTTTGGCTTGATTGACCAAGTAATCGACAAAAGACCTGAAACTAAAATCTGAATCAAAAATAATCGATCATGACTAAAAACGACTCGCAAGATCTATGCTGCTCATTTTGCGGTAAACACCAAAACGAAGTAAAAAAACTAGTTGCTGGCCCTACTGTTTTTGTATGTAATGAATGTATCACTCTTTGCGGTGATATTTTGCGCGAAGATGGTAGAAAATCTGCCCTAGGAAAAAGTGGCGGCCTGAAACCAAAGCCAAAAGACATCATTAAAATTCTCGACGACTATGTCGTTGGTCAAGAATATGCTAAAAAAGTTTTAGCAGTTGGGGTTTATAATCATTACAAACGCATCGATTCTATTCTTACTTCCGACGGCACTGAACTTAACAAATCAAATATTTTAATGATTGGGCCAACTGGCTGTGGCAAAACTTTATTGGCACAAACAATGGCGCGCATTTTAAATGTCCCCTTCACCATGGCTGATGCGACTTCTCTGACTGAAGCTGGCTATGTTGGAGATGATGTAGAAAACATTATTTCGCGCCTTTTACAAGCTGCAGGTTACGATATCGAAAAAACTCAACGCGGCATTGTTTACATCGACGAAATCGACAAGATCGCTCGTAAATCTGAAGAAGGCGCCAGAAGTCGTGATATTTCAGGTGAAGGCGTTCAACAAGGTTTACTTAAAATTATTGAAGGCACTGTTGCTTCAGTGCCAACTCAACCTGGTAGAAAAACCTCACAGCAGGAATATGTGCAAGTTGATACTCGCAATATTTTATTTATTTGCGCTGGCGCATTTTCTGGTTTGGAAAAAATTATCGCAGCACGCGGAAAAGGCTCAAGCATTGGTTTTGGCGCTGATGTGAGAGTAAAAGATGACAATTCTCGCAAAGATATTTTCAACCAAGTTGAGCCAGATGATTTGATTAAATTTGGTTTGATTCCTGAAATTGTAGGCAGACTTCCAATTATCTCTCCGCTCGAAGGACTAACCGAAGAAGATTTGACCAGAATTTTATCTGAGCCAAAAAATTCAATAACCAAGCAATATCAAAAACTTTTTGCACTCGATAATGTTGAGTTAATTTTCGAACCAGAAGCTTTGAAAGAAATCGCCAAAAAAGCCATTGAGCGCAAAACCGGCGCCAGAGGACTTCGCGCCATTACTGAAAACATTTTGCTCGACACAATGTTTGAAGTTCCGTCGCAAAAAAATGTTAAATCAGTCAGAGTTTCGGGAGAAGTTTTAACTAAAAACCAAAAAGTTGAAATTACCTATCTAACCGAAAAAGAAGCTTTGGAAAAAGAAGAGAGAAAAACTATTTCAGTTGTTCCGCCTTCTGATCCTACAATTCCTCAAAAAGAAAAAAGGGCTTAAAGAAGCAGCTGTTAGCCAATTTTTATCTCTAAAGCGTGCAGCCCTTTTTTAAACTCCTCTTCGAGCAACTTATTGATTCTTCGATGTGCACCAACTGCGTTTAAATTTTTTAACTCTTCAGATTCAATTGTAATCGCAAAGTGAGTTTCATTTGTTCCATTATCTCCACTATGCCCAGCATGAAGATAAGAATTATTTTTCACCTGTAAAAAACTTGGCCTAAGATTTTCTTGCAGAGTTTTTTCGATCCTTTGCTTCATGTTAAAAAACCTGTTAATAAATTGTTAAAAAACCAAGACTTATCCACTGATAATTTTTTTTGAAAAAACTTATTAAAATTTTTCACATTTTCTTAACAGGTTTTTTCTCTGTTAAAAAGTTTTTCTTTAAAAAAAATTTCTGTTAATAACTTTTATAAATTCTCTATTTTCAAGGTTAAAAAGGTTTTTAAAATGTTAATAAAAATGTTAAAAACATTTAATTAAATAATTCACAGCACCAATAAAAATAATAAATATTTAAATGAATAAGTTACTTAATACACTTCTTAAAAAAGAGAAAAACTCTACTCCACCAATTTGGGTAATGCGGCAAGCAGGTAGATATTTACCAGAATATCGCGAAATTAGAGTAAATGTAAAAAATTTTTTAGAACTTTGTTACACTCCAAAACTAGCTTCAGAGGTTACACTTCAGCCAATTCGTCGATTTGGTTTTGATGCAGCAATTATTTTTTCTGATATTTTAGTAATACCAGATGCTCTGGGTGTAAAAGTTGAATTTGTTAAAAATGAAGGTCCAAAGTTACAAAAAATTTCTTCAGCTGCTGATTTAAAAAATCTAAAAACTTCCAATATTAAGTCGCATTTAAACCCAGTTTTCGAAGCGCTAGATCTAACAAAATCTAAACTTAATAAAGAGACAGCTTTGATTGGTTTTTCTGGCGCTCCATGGACGCTAGCTTGTTACATGATTGAAGGAGCTGGATCAAAGAATTTTGAAAGTGTGCGTATTGCTGCAGTTCGTGATGAAGAATTTTTTTCTCAGTTAATTGAAATTTTAACACAAAGTGTAATTGAGTATTTATCACTACAAATCAAAGCCGGCGCTGATATTGTGAAAATATTTGATTCTTGGGCCGGAGTTTTGCCACCAGATCAGTTAAGAAAATGGGTGATTCAACCAACCAAAAAAATTATTTCTGAACTTAAAAAACTTCATCCACAAACGCCAATAATTGCCTTTCCACGCGGTATCGGCATGAATTACTTAGAATTTGCCAGAAATGTTGATTGTGAAGGTTTGGCAATTGATCAAACTGTAGAAAAAAAATGGGCAAAAGAAAATCTAGGCAAAAATTCTAACAAAATTTTGCAAGGAAATTTAGACAATATTCTGCTTGCGTTTGGATCGAAAAAAGAAATCGAAAAAGAAGTTTTAGAAATTTTAGAAACCTCCAAAGATCAACCATTTATTTTCAACTTAGGTCACGGAATTTTGCCGCAAACTCCAATTGAAAATGTGGAGCTATTACTGAATTTAGTAAGAAAAAACTAAAGATTTTCTTCTGTCATTTTCACAGCCTCAACTGTGCCGATATGAAAGTATTTTCCTTTTAACTCAACGCCTTCAACTCGATTTAAAAATTTATTTTCACCAACGGCTTCTTTATAAAAATAAGACATCGACAGGCAGTTTTTATTTTGTGAAAAAACTCCGCTTTGTTGTGCTTTTAATAAAATTTTTGGATTGATGATTTGTAAACCAACAAAAACGTGGGTGTTTTTTTGCTTTGAATCTTTAGATAATTTTTTGCCATCAAAAATAAAATCTCCTCCAGTTAAATTTCCGTCATATCCTAAATATTCCGCAGTTTTTTTTAGACCCAAAAGAATGTCGTGATCCTTTGCATTCCAAGAATTGCAGATCAGTTCAATATCAGAAATAGCAGAATTTTCTTGCCACAAAACATCGCCATTAAATGTTAAAAGAGGTTGATTGAAATCAATTTTATCTTTGGCAAATAAAAGTCCGCCAGCGGTTTCGATTTTTTCAATTTCGCGGGAAAAAATAATTTTTGGATTATTTAATTTTAAAATGTGCTGCTCGATTTGATCGGCTAAATAAAAGCCATTAACGATGATGGTTTTAATGTCAGAAATTTTGCTTAGCTTTTCAAAAGTATAATCGATTATTGGTTTATTTTTGATTTTAATTAAAGGCTTAGGAGTTGAGTCAGTTAAAGGTCTCATACGCTCTCCACGACCAGCGGCAAAAAGAAAACTCTGAGTAATTTTTGTCATTACTTTGGTTAAAATTAAGGATTAAATAACATCAAGCCCAATATCAACAGCGCGAACAGAGTGAGTCAAAGAGCCAATTGAAATGAAATCAATATCAAGTAAGCGAAATTTTTTGATTTTGTTTAAATTAATGCCGCCAGAAATTTCGATTAAAATTTTTTTAGATTTATAAGCGCGAATTTTTGCGGTGCATTTTTTGATTTCTACAACGCTCATATTATCAAGCATAATGATGTCAGGCTTCACTGGTATTGCTTCTACAACTTGCATGAAATTATCGCACTCAACTTCAATTTTTACTTTCTTATTTTGTTTCGCAGCCATGATTGCTTGTTTAACTCCGCCAGCTGCCGCGATGTGATTATCTTTAATCAAAATCATATCCGACAAATTAAAACGATGATTTTTTCCACCACCAATCACAACAGCTTGTTTTTGTAGTATGCGCAGTGTTGGTAAAGTTTTGCGTGTGTCTAAAATTTTGATTTTTTTGTTGTCTAAAGTTTTGACGAACTGATTTGTTGCGCTAGAAATTCCGCTTAAATGTTGCAGCAAATTAAGTATTACTCTTTCAGCAGCAAAAATTAATTTAGCATCACCAAAGCCTTCTGCTATTGCTTCTCCAGCTTTTATTATATCGCCATCTTTAGCGTTAACTTGCAGACCTAGAAAAATATTTTTGAATTTTTCTAGTTTGGTTAGCGAGTCAAAACAGTGATTAATTGCGGCAACTCCGCATAAAATGATTTCTTCGCGAGCAGTAATTTTAAAAGAAACTCTGGTGTTGTCTGCAATGGTTAGATCTGAAGTTAAATCTTGCTCGGACGCGTCTTCTTCGAGTGCTGCTTGGCAAATTTTTTTTAACTCGTCATCAAATTTTAAAGTTTGGCGTGACATTTTTTGGGATCAAATTTTCCTTCTTTAAGTTTGCGCAATCTTTCTTTGATGAAATGGCGCATAAAGCTTAACTCTTCAGAACTGACTTGTCTGGTTCCACTTTCGCTTTCATCAATAATTTTTTGAATGACAAAAAAAGCCATGCAGCCGTCACCCATTTCTTCGTGAATAAAGGCCGGCATTTGTTTGGTCCAAAGTGGAGCGGTTTTAGCGTTATTTTCGCTTAATTTGTAAGCTAATTCTAAAGCGCGATTGATGTCGCCCAAATTATTTTTGGCAATGTAAATCGCTTGAAACAGCCACCACCAATTTTTGTCAATATCTTTAGAAGAGTGCTCATCAAGATAGTTAATTACATATTTTGTATCTTGATGAGTCTGAGTTTGCGAATAAATATAAGCCGCAAGAGCGGGGGCAAAATTTGACTGATCGTTAAGTTGATCAAGTGTTGTCAGCCACTGATAAATGCGAGAATAATCATATTTTTTTAAAGCAACAAAGCCGGCAAAAACATCGCCAGAATTTTGCAGACGGGCAGCCATAACGCGAAATAGAAATTCGTTGTCGCCAAGTGATGCGGCCGAAATCAAATATTTGCTTGGAGCTTCTGGAACAATATCGAAAGCTGGTTTTATACTTTCAGTTTTGTGCCAGAAAAAAAGCTGCAGCACAAAAAATAAAATAAAAAACCAGAAGAAAATTTTGTGAGAGTAGAGGTGATAAAAGAAACGAAAATCTTGAAATGAGAGAGACATTTTGTTTAAAACTGTTTCTTCTTAAAATCATGAAAAGCCATGAAAATCATCAGCGGAATGTAGATCAAAGATTGCAGTAAAATTATTTTTAAATTGCTGAAATCAGAAACGCCGTAACTAAGCCAAGAGCTTTGACCAAATAAATCAAGACGTGGGAAAATTGCTGAGAGAATTTTCAAGATCAATCCGAAAGATCTTGCTGAAAACTCGAAAGTGTTGGAAGTGACTTTTTCTGGCAAATTGATTGCCATCACAAACATTCCCATCAATCGCGAAATTATGTAAAAACCAAAAGTTGCCATGATTGAGGAAAAAGAATTTTTCAAAATCAGCGAAGCAAGAATTGCGAAAGAAATCACGATCATCATCTCAGAAAGAAGGCTTAAAGACCAAATCAGCAGACCAAATTTGTCAGCTTTGGTAACGATTAAAATTGCCAATATCAGAGGCAGGATAATCACAAAGGCGGCAATAAAAAATCCGGCTAAGTAACTGAAAATAAACTGTTGGCGCGAGATTGATTTTGATAAAATGAATTCGACTTCTTTATTTTCAAAAGCGCGATTGATGTTGAGGCAGACAAATAAAATCATTCCCAAAACCAAAACGCCGCGACTTAGTCCACCAATATATGCGGCAGTTGTTTGTCTTTCCTCAACCAAAGAAGTTGAGCCAAGAAAAATCGACAGTGAAAAGGCAATTACAAGCGAAATAAAGAGCCCGAGATAAAGCCTGTCTCTAGTACCGCTTAGCAGAATATATTTTAAGATAGATTTCATCTTTAGTAGGAAAAGACTTTTTCAAGTTTGCTCATTTTTTCTGGCTTGTCCTCAGGAGCATTTTTGTTGTAAAAGCTGCGGTCTTGTTTGTTAAGATTATTTCCGCTGCTGACGATTGTCGCCTTAATAAAAATGACCGTCTCAATCTTTCTGGTGTAGTTACTAAAAGCGCCAAAAATATATTTGAAGAAAGGAATTCTCATCAAGAATGGAATGCCAGTTCCATTGTTGTTAATACTTTCTGATATTAAGCCACCGATAACTAAAATATTTCCACTTTGTATTTTGGCGATGGTGGAAAGTTCTCTGGTGTTGATAATTGGAATTGTATTGCCCAAAGACTTACCAGTTGAAGGATTGACCGAAGGGTCGATGGCAACTTCACCAGTGTCGATTGATAGTTTTGGTTTAACTTCCAAAGTAATCTCGTTAGTGGCTAGATTTATTGAAGGAGTGATTTCTAGCTTGGCACCGACATCCAATTCGTTTTTAGTGGCGGTAACTGTTGAAACCGTGTTTGTTGCAGTACCAGTAGAAGTTGATGAAGAGGCACTAACTGTAAAGTATATTTTTTTCTGCGTGAAATCCAAAGTGGCCTTTTGGTTATTAATGGCGTTAACTCTTGGACTGGAAATTGATTTGGCTTTGCCAAATTGTTCCAGAGCGCTGATGGTTGCTCCCAAATCTCCACCAAGTCCCAATAGTTTAACTTTAGGAACTATTGCTGAAATTGAAGCTGTTGATCCAGAAGGACTACTAAAAGAAGTATTAGTTGATGCAGACTTTGCGTCATTGACCCAGCTCCAATTAATTCCCGTATCAAACTCTTTGCTCAACGTAACTTCGATAATTTTGGCTTCGATCAAAACTTGTGCTGAGGAATTTCTGTAAACATCATCAAGATATTGAGAGACTTGTTCATGCTGAGATCTAGTAGCGTAAACTGAAATTATGCCAGCTGATTTATTGCTAGTATATCTGGAAGATGAGACAGAACTAGAGACGTTTTCAGAAGAAGAGTCTGAGCTAGAGCTAGAGTTTGAAGGGCTTGAATTCGAAGAGCCGTCAGAAAGAATTGCCGAAATATTGCTCTCAACATCTGACCAAAGCTGACTGCCAGATAAAAAATCAACAAAGTAATTTTTGCTGTAAGGTAGGTCGCGCTCGAAATGCAAAACTCCGTTTTGATAAGAGTAGCGAAGATTTCCCAAAGTTGCGATGCGATCAATAACTTCCTTCAAAGGACGATTTTTGGCATTGATTACAACGCCACCAGAAATTCCGCTGTCAAGATCTACGTCAATTTTGGCAACACGTCCAAGTTCAATTAAAACATCCTTCAAAGGAATTTGATCAGTAACTGAAAAAGAGATTATTTTGTCACCGCCAATTTGTGGCGGTGGTGGATTCAAAATAAGCTTTGAAAAGCTTGGAATAGAATTTTCAGATGGCTTTTTTTCCAAAGCCAAGTTCTTATTTTTTGTAGAATCTATTTTACTTGGCGAACAAGAAAGCAAGACTAACAGCAGCGCAGGAAGTAAAATTTTTCTAAAAAAATTCATTGGGCGGAAAGCTTGATTTCGCAGGGTTGGCAAGGTCAAATCTTATGTGACTCTGAAAGAATTTTTTGATGTTATTTGCGAAGTTTTTTTTGGCAATTGATTTTGTTGAATTAATTTTTAGCCTTTACCCAGCTGTTTCGAATCCCCTTTCAACCTATCTAAAAAAATAAAAATGCTCAAAGAACAAGACAAGATTTTTACCAATCTTTATGGCTACGAGTCAGCTGGTTTAGAGGCTGCAAAAAAAAGAGGCGATTGGTTAGAAACCAAAAAATTTCTCAATCAAGGTTGTGAATGGTTGATTCAACAAGTAAAAGATTCTGGGCTGCGCGGTCGTGGTGGAGCTGGTTTTCCGACTGGTACGAAATGGTCTTTCGTGCCAAAAAAATCTGATCCAAAAGAAGGCAAACCACATTACTTGGTGATTAACGCTGACGAATCCGAACCGGGAACTTGCAAAGATCGCGACATTTTGCGCAACGATCCACACAAGCTTTTAGAGGGCTGTTTAATTGCCTCTCGCGCTATTAACGCCAATACTTGTTACATTTACATTCGTGGTGAATATTACAACGAAGCAGTAGCCTTGCAGCGAGCAATTGATGAAGCCTATGCTGCAAAATTAATCGGAAAAAATGCCTGCAATTCAGGTTGGGATTTAGACATTTACATTCATCGCGGAGCTGGTGCCTACATATGCGGCGAAGAAACTGCTTTGCTTGAAAGTTTAGAAGGCAATAAAGGCCAACCGCGTTTGAAGCCACCATTTCCAGCACTTGTAGGGCTTTACGGCTGTCCGACCGTGATTAATAATGTTGAATCAATCGCCGTTGTGCCAGAAATTTTGCGCCGTGGACCAGCTTGGTTTGCCGCTTTGGGAAGAGAAAGAAATACCGGAACAAAAGTTTTTTGTATTTCCGGCCACGTTAATAAACCCTGCAATGTTGAAGAAGAAATGGGCATTCCGCTGCGCGAATTAATTGAAAAACATGCTGGTGGAGTGCGTGGTGGTTGGGATAATCTTTTGGCAATAATTCCTGGTGGATCTTCAGTTCCAATGTTGAACAAAGAAGTTTGCGACACAGTTTTAATGGATTTTGATTCACTAAAAAATGCCGGATCAGGTCTCGGTACTGCAGGCGTCATCGTAATGGATAAATCAACTGATGTGATTGCTGCAATTGCCCGTTTGTCACATTTTTACAAACACGAATCCTGCGGACAATGCACGCCATGCCGTGAAGGCACGGGTTGGTTGATGCGCATCATGGATCGTATGATTGAAGGTAAAGCCGAAGTAAAAGAAATCGATCAACTTTACAATTTAACCAAGCAAATTGAAGGTCACACAATCTGCGCCTTGGGTGACGCTGCCGCTTGGCCAGTTCAAGGTTTAATTAAAAATTTCCGTCCTGAGATGGAAAAGCGAATCAAAAATTATCGATCAAATAACAGAAATAACAGCTGATTATTTTGTCTGCTGGGCGCGTGAGCAAAGAATTTAAACACATGCTTTAAAGTAAAATTTTCGTTTGATTAGATTCTTAATTTAAAGCCAAAAGCTCATAATGCTAAATTCATCAAGCGAGTTTTTGTTTCCAGCTGATGTCCCTTATACCCCAGCTCCTCAGCAGCCTTTGAGAAGGAGATACAATATTACGGAAAGATTTAAACTAGCATTTCAGGCATCATTACTATCGTTTATCTCTTTCGTCATGCTAAGAAGTGTCATTGTTAATGGCTTATCATCTTATTCGAATTTCTTAGTAGCCCCATTTGGATCAGTTCTTGCGGCAACTTCCATATTTGCTTGGGATATTGCGCTATATGGTCAAAGCAATGTTTTAGATCTGGCAAAAAGAGCTTTTGACGCAGTTATTACAAAAATTAATCTCATTAGAAATGGCTCGAAGCCAGATAAGCAAGTCAACTCAGTGTTACCAAAGATCAGTAATACTGACTCTGAGTCTGATTTGGCAGTACTTAAAAAACTTTTGAGTGAATCAGAAATATTACCATCGCAAACAATGTTGAGCATATCCTCATGTGCTCCAGCATTTATTGATGCAATAGAATCAGATTTCTCACCATATCGCACCGCCGCAGAAGAATTTGTCTCTAAAGCTCCAAAACAGGTTTCGACCGATGAATTGATTGTTTTAACAAATTACTATTTTTCTTCTTCCAAAAACTTATCAGCTTATGAAGCATTGGTTGAAAAGTTATTGGTAAATAAAGATGAGGCAAAATCTTTCATAAATAACAGAAATGATTTTGTTAAAAATTGGTTTCAAATGGATTACGGGTCTCGATTTGGCGGAAAAATTTCAGATCCTAAAGTCTCTCAGCTATTGTTTTTGTTGCCAGTTTTAAATGAAATCGAAAGAGAGCAAAAATCAGATTCACAAAAATTTCAGCATGTTGAAATAGAGCTAATCAAAAGCAAATTTAATAAACATTTGGTCGAAATTTATCAGAATGTTGGCACGCATGATGAGACTAGGCTGGCACTTCTTTATGTGGCCAAGTTTTTGACTACTAAAAGTTGTGATTTTATTGGAGGTAAAAGTTGCCAACAAAATCAAGCAGAGCTGTCTTCAGTTGATAGGCATGATGAAGAAACAAGCATTCCTAATCCAAATACAGAACCAAAATCAGGCATGAATCTTAGATCTAGGTATCGCGGTTTAGAAAATGTTTAGACAAGAAAATGTTTAGACAAAATTTGTTATTAGAGATTTCTTAGCTAAAAATTAATTTCAGAAATAGTTGCGTTAATTAACCTGCAATTGATGCTAAGCGCGAAAAAATTTCAAAAATTCATAGTTAATTAAATGACTAAAATAGTTGCGCTAATAACTGCCTGTGGTCGCGGGAATCGTTTCAATAGTATTGATGGAATTCCTAAACAATATCTTTCGCTTGCCGGAGTTCCGCTTCTGCGTCACTCAATTTTGGCTTTTTTAAATCATGCAAAAATTGACGATGTAATTTGTGTAATTCATCCAGAAGACATGGCGCTCTACGAAGAAGCGGTGGCTGGACTTGATTTGCTCAATCCAGTTTTTGGCGGCGAAACTCGTCAAGCTTCAATTCGCATAGGTTTGGAAGCTTTGCGTGAATATAATCCAGACAAAGTTTTGATTCACGATGGTGTACGCCCTTTTGTCTCTAAGCGTATCATCAATGGTATTTTAGAAAAATTAGAAACTCACCCAGCAGTAATTCCGGCAGTTGCAGTTGAAGACACGCTAAAAAAATATTCTGACGGAAAAATTGAATGGACGCTGGAGCGTGAAAATCTGTGGCGCGCACAAACTCCGCAAGGTTTTATTTTTGAAGATATTTTAAATTCTCACATCGCTTTTAAAGATTTGCATTTCACCGACGATTCAGCTTTAAACGAATATGCGGGCATTCCCGTCGCTATTGTCCCTGGATCACAAAATAATTTTAAAATTACTACGCAGGAAGATTTTGAACGCGCCAAACGCACAATTTCAATGCTGATTAAAAGTGTCAAAGAAGAAAATCGCTGCGGCACTGGTTTTGATATTCACGCATTTCGTGAGCGCGAAAAAGATGAAAATAATTTGATTCGTCTTTGCGGCGTTGATGTAGAATTTGACAAAAAAATTGCGGCGCATTCTGATGGCGATGTCGGCATTCACGCTTTGATCGACGCGCTTTTGGGCGCTATTGGTGCTGGAGATATTGGTGAACATTTTCCGCCAACAGAAACAAAATGGAAAAATATCGATTCGCGCGAAATGCTGAAAACCGTAAAGCATTTACTGGTAAAAAAAGGCGCTACAATTTTAAACATCGACATCACTGTAATTTGCGAAGAGCCAAAAATTTCTAAACTTAAAAGCACCATGCAAGCAGAGTTGGCAAAAGTTTTAGGAATTGCTAAAAGCCGCGTTAATGTGAAAGCAACAACCACCGAGAAGTTGGGATTTTTGGGTCGGAAAGAAGGAATTGCGGCGCAAGCGGTAACCTCAATTTGGATGGCGATTACTGAAGAGTAACAAAAATCGTAGTGCCTAACTAATACATCAGCTTTGCTTTTTCTGCGCGATTTCTAAAGATTTTTCCTGCAAAAAATTCATCCGCTCTTCAATTTCAATTTTAATTTTTTCGATCTGTTCTCTGCTGGTGTCTTTAGGAATGTAGAATGGTTTTTCGTCCAAGTAATAGCAGATGGTTGAGAAGGGTAGCGGGATTTTAAATTGATCCCAAGTGTTGATGGTTTTGAATTTTGATGCCGAGCAAGATGATGCTAAAATTCCAACTTGGGCTATGCGCGCGATGTTTAAAATTTCACCATTAATTTTTTGATTCGGACCGCGTGGGCCGTCTGGCGTAACAATCAGACAGTAACTTTTTTTCAGACCTTCGAAAATTCTTTTGAAACTTCCAATGTCAATTCCACGCGAAGCTTTACGGCCACCACGCGAAGATCCAAGAATTGAAATTAAGCCAAATTTTTCCATAATTCTGCCTACAAAACGGCCATCGCCATGGCGCGAAGCCAGAGTCATAAAACTGTAATCAGGATAAAGTTTTTTTGATTTTTTGCTAGCAAAAGGTGCCAGCAAAAGACGATTATGCCAAAAAATAATTATTAGCGGAGTCTTATTCTTGGAAGCATTGAGCAAAGAATCTTCGTTAATGAAAATTTTTTTACTGCTGTAAAAAACCAAACGCATGTAAGATAAAAAAACTAAACAAAGCAGCTCTTGAAACAGCCAAGAGTAAGTTATTTTGCGCAACAAAGCTTTGATTCTGGTTTTAATATCGTACCACTCAGTGTTGGTTTGATAACCAAAAATTTTCCATTTTTTTGACATTGTCAAAGCAATAACTAAATTTTTTGCCCAGTTGCTGCCCAATCTTTGACGAAGGTTTCAAGGCCAGAAGTTGTAAGTGGGTGAGAGATTAATTGTTTTAAAACTTTAGCTGGAATTGTGGCAACATCAGCGCCTATTCTGGCAGCGGCGGTGATGTGAATTGGATTGCGAATTGAGGCCACCAAAACTTCGGTTTTGAATTCTGGGTAGTTAGAATAAATGTCGCAGATTTCTTCAATCAACGCCATGCCATCTTGGCCAATATCGTCAAGTCTGCCCACAAATGGCGAAACAAAAGTAGCACCCGCTTTAGCCGCCAAAATCGCTTGTGCAGCTGAAAAACAAAGTGTGACATTGGTTTGAATTCCTTTGTCAGAAAAATATTTACAAGCTTTAAGTCCGTCTAAAGTCATCGGCAATTTGATGCAGACATTTTTGGCGATTCTGCTTAAAATCTCGCCTTCGCGAACCATGTTTTCGTAGTCAGTTGCTGCAACTTCTGCGCTCACCGGACCGGTAATAATTTTGCAAATTTCGGCAATTACTTCTTTGAAATCTCGACCTGATTTTGCGATCAAGCTTGGATTGGTAGTAACGCCGTTAAGCAATCCGTAGGCAGCGATTTCTTTGATTTCAGCAATTTCGGCAGAGTCGATAAAAAATTTCATAAAGTTTTTCGTTTGAATTTTGTAAGGCAGGGCTGTGATATGAGGTGAGAAATTAACTCTCCCAAATCTCTTTATCAACAATCATGTCGAAATTTTTTGCCCAAGTCTTGTTGCCTTTGGCGCTTGATGAATGCTTCACTTACCAAGCTGAAGACTCAATTGAGCGCGGTGATGTGGTGCAAGTTGAGTTTGGTAAAAAACAAATTTGGGGCTTGGTTGTGCAAGTCAAAAAAGAGGCGCCAACCAATTTTGCCTTAGAAAAAATAAAACCGATTTTAGAAAAAAATTCGCGATTAAAATTCAGCGAAAATCAGCTAAAATTTATTGAAACAATTGCCTCTTACAATCTTGCCAGTCATGGTTTGGTGCTAAGAGCATTTTTAGGAATTTTAAACTCCGATAAAGTCAAAAAAATTCCCCAAGGTTTAGAGCAAAAAGTTGAAGCGCAAAATTTTTCTTTGAAAAAATTACTACCCAAACAGCAAGAAATTTTTACTCAGCTAAGCGACACGCTCAGTCAATCAAAGCTTGAAGTAAGCCTTTTGGACGGCGTTACTGGCTCTGGCAAAACCGAAATCTATTTTGCACTGATTGCCGAAATTTTAGAAAAAAATTCCAACGCACAAATTTTAATCTTGCTTCCAGAAATCGCTTTAACCAGCCAATTGCTGCTGCGCTTTCAAGATCAATTTAAATTCAAGCCAGCTTTGTGGCACTCAAAAATTTCGAAAAAAGACAAGCGTGAAATTTTTTACGGCGTAGCACAAGGATCAGTTAAAGTCTTGATTGGCGCGCGTTCAAGCCTGTTGCTTCCTTTCAAAAATCTGCAATTAATTGTAATTGACGAAGAGCACGATTCGTCTTTCAAGCAAGAAGATGTTTTTAATTTTCACGCCCGCGACATGGCGATTGTCAAAGCCAAGCTAGAAAATTTTTCAGTTATTTTGTCTTCAGCAACGCCAGCACTTGAAACTTACGTAAATGCCGTTTCGGGCAAGTATCGCCATTTTATTTTAGAGCAAAGTTTTGGTCAAAAAAACGACATTGAATTGATTGATTTGCGTCGTGAAAAACTTTTCAAAGATCAGTTTTTGTCAGAAAAATTACGTCAAGAAATTGCAAAAAACTTAGCAGAAGAAAAACAAACTTTACTTTTTTTAAACCGTCGCGGATACGCACCAGTAACACTTTGCAAGACTTGCGGAAAAAAATATCAATGTGCTGATTGTGATTTTAATTTGGTGCTGCACAAGGCAAAACAAAAATTGATTTGTCATTATTGCGGTCACCAAGAAAAGCTTTTGCACCAATGTAAATTCTGCGGCGAAGTTGACGCTTTGATTTCAGTTGGAGCTGGTGTTGATCGGATAGCCGAAGAAGTAAAAAACATTTTTCCCAAAAGCAGAATTGTCTTAGTAACCAGCGACAGCGTAACAAGTTTTGCCGACGTTGATCATTTGGTTGCACAAATTTTAAATCGCGAAATCGACATTATTATTGGCACGCAAATGATTGTGAAAGGCCACGACTTTCCTGATCTGAGCTTGGTTGGCATTGTTGATGCTGACGCCATGCTTTACTCTTCTGAACTGCGCGCTTTAGAGAAAACTTACCAGATTTTAACGCAAGTGATTGGTCGCGCCGGACGACGCCAGACTAAGGGTAAAGTGATTGTACAAACTTACAATCCAGAGAATTTTATTTTCGAGCAAATTTTAAAATCAGACAAAAAATCTTTTTACGATTTCGAAATCAAAAATCGCCAAACCCTTGAAATGCCACCTTTCTCAAGGTTTGTTAGATTTGAAATAAGCTCTTTTACAGAAAGTGACGCAAAAAATTTTGCCAAGAAACTGATTCAAGCTTTTCCGATTAGCGAAAGAATTGAAATATTCGGACCAGCGCCAGCAGCACTTCAACGCTTAAAAAACCGGCACCATTTTTTAGTAAATTTAAAAGCTGAGAAAAAAATTAATCTGCAAAAGCTAATCAAGGAAGTTTTACAAACTCTTGAAATCCCAAAATCAGTTCGATTGAAAATTGATTTTGATCCAATTTCTTAAACTTGATTGCAACCGCTCTCAGCCTGATCCCAAACCACCTCCTGTTCCAGCTTGACCGCAAATTCCCGCCCTCTAGTTTTTCACCTAAATTGGCATGAAAATTTTTCTGGTTCCAGCTTGACCGCAAATTCCCGCCCTCTAGTTTAAAACCTAATAGGTTATTTAGGTTAATCTAGTTCCAGCTTGACCGCAAATTCCCGCCCTCTGGTTTAAAGTTGTTTTTGTTGTCCCGCTTGTTCAGGTTCCAGCTTGACCGCAAATTCCCGCCCTCTAGTTTTTTATCGTTTTTGTTATCTACAATGTAGATGTTCCAGCTTGACCGCAAATTCCCGCCCTCTAGTTTCAAAATGATTTTTTAAAATTTTGTAACATTGGGTTCCAGCTTGACCGCAAATTCCCGCCCTCTAGTTTAAACCTTTTACACTTGAAAAATCAAATGCGGTTCCAGCTTGACCGCAAATTCCCGCCCTCTAGTTTTGCTCTTAATGAAAACCGCCAAGAAGCACCGTTCCAGCTTGACCGCAAATTCCCGCCCTCTAGTTTTTTACCGATTAATTTTGCTTCTAGTTTTTTGTTCCAGCTTGACCGCAAATTCCCGCCCTCTAGTTTGAAGGTGTGAGACGAATAATCCATCATGCAGTTCCAGCTTGACCGCAAATTCCCGCCCTCTAGTTTATGAACCAACCGTAAGATGATTTACCAATCGTTCCAGCTTGACCGCAAATTCCCGCCCTCTAGTTTTTTGTGGGCGAATAAAAATGCTTTCCGGAAGTTCCAGCTTGACCGCAAATTCCCGCCCTCTAGTTTTAAACATATCCAATTCTTCATATCCTACCAGTTCCAGCTTGACCGCAAATTCCCGCCCTCTAGTTTTTGGGCGCGTAACAAATTGATTTCTTCAAGGTTCCAGCTTGACCGCAAATTCCCGCCCTCTAGTTTGTGATAAAGACTTTATCGCAAACAATACATGTTCCAGCTTGACCGCAAATTCCCGCCCTCTAGTTTTTCTTATCCCGCAATTGGAAGCCCTGTTATGTTCCAGCTTGACCGCAAATTCCCGCCCTCTAGTTTATTTTTAGAAGATGCTCTTTTCAAAAAGTTCCAGCTTGACCGCAAATTCCCGCCCTCTAGTTTACACATTATTTTCTCGTTATTTCATTAAGTGTTCCAGCTTGACCGCAAATTCCCGCCCTCTAGTTTGGTAGCCGTATAGTCCTTACGCTAGTAAAGACTATACGGCTTTTTGTTTTGAAAAAAATGCTCAAATTTTCTTCAAAAAAGCTCGTATTGTTCAGGATTTTTTGGATTAGATTTTTCTTTTTTGCCGTTGAAGGTGATGATGTTTTCATATTGTTTATCGGTGAAAACAAGAATGTGAATCTTGCCACTTTCGGGAATAATTTTCTCAATTTTTTTAATGTATCTTTCTGTTACTTCCTTGCTGGCACAAAACCTTTGATAAACTGAAAATTGCGCCATCTGGAAGCCTAAATCAAGCAAAGAATTTCTAAATTCTGATGCCGCTTTGCGCTCTTTTTTTGTGTTGGTTGGCAGGTCAAATAAAACTTGAATCCACAAAATTCTGTAAGCTGAAAGTTGAGACATTAAATAATAATTTTTAAGAAATTATTAGCTCGGTTGGTAGTGGTGAAAGTGGAAAGTCTAAATTTGCCTCTCCTTCTTCGAGACTACGCACAAAAGATTGACAAAGCTTTATCAGGCAATTGCTAATTGGTGTTGTACCTGCTGATGTTGACAAATCTAAACTTAAAATTTTGGTTAAAGATTTTTTTATTTCGGGCGTCAATTCTTCGATCCCTTTATTTTCTTCAGAAATTTTTTTAACTACAAAATCAACCATTGGTCTGAAAGGCTCTATTAAGTCATCAACCAGACAAAAAGCATTTTCTTGATTTGAATGATGTATACCAATTGCAGGATGTAAACCGGCAGAAAAAATTGCGCGCGCAGTTGCTGACCGCAAAACTGCATAGCCGTAATTCAGCATTGAATTAATTCCGCTGCTTTCAAAATTTCTTCTAAAATTTTCGCCAAAAAGTCGTTGCCAATATTTTCTTGCTGCTTGTGCTTCGAGATTTTCTTTGTCTCCTGAGCTTACTTTTTTGGCTAATTCCAAAAGTTGTTTTTCATCTTCACCGCTGAAGTGAGAAAGAATTGCCGCCTGGTTTAAAATTTTTGCCTTCACAACTTGTTGCCAAAGTCTTTTCTCCAAAGGTTTAGAAGATTGAATCTGTAAATTGATTTTCTGTTTGTGCAAATAATGCGGATTGGTGGGATAAAAAATTCCTGATGGCAAATAATTTGCGCCCAGAACCACAATCATCACACCTGCTTCAAGCAAAGAATTAAGCAAGTTAGTGGTGATTGTGGCGCCAGTTCCGTTTAAAATTAAAATGCCAATATCTTCAAAAGCGATGCGGGCTTTTTCGCTGTTTTCAACTTTTACCAATAAAAAACCGCGCGACATTGAAAGCGAAACTAAGGGATCAGAAATTTCAATGATGCGATTGGTCATTAATTTTCTTTGGTTGTTTTTAGGATTGGACCAGAGTCGAAGACTTTGCCAGAAGGAGAAACAAATATTTTTCTGAGTTTTTTATCGACTAAAGTATTTTTATTTAGATAAAATGTTCCCTTTGCTTCTTTATTTGAAGAGAAAGAAGTGTGTAATGCATAAGAGCATTGAGTGCTGTCTGGAACGGAGGTAATTTTGGCTGTTAATGTTTCTCCATTTTTCTCAAGTCTGACCATATCGTCTTTGAACAGCCTAATTATTAGCTTTGCTGCTGGATGAGGTTTTAGTTTCTCATAAACTTGATCTTGTGGAAATTTTTTGCTCTTATTTATTAGGCACATACCATCTCTTTCGATTATTTCATAAATACTTGTCATTCTGAGGCTAGAAACAACATCAGTGATGATTCCCCCATTGGGCATCTGCCATAAGCTTATGTGACTTTTATTATCTGGGCTGATTGCTTTGGAGAATTGATTGTTTTTTCCGTGTTCGATTTTTACTGCTGTTTGTATTTTATCTAAGATCCGAATATTTTTGACCCCCGATTCTCTGGAAAATTGCTGAAGAATTGATAGCAGCCTCTTTTCATCACTTTTACTCTTCGAAATATCTTTTGTTAATTCCATGAGGTTGTTTCTGATTTTTTTATCTCGGATTCTTTCAATTTCATTTTTATTTAAAGATGTAATTCCTCCGCTTTTTGAGAAAACAACATTGAAGCTTTGTTTTTTTGAATCCTCGTCGGCAATTTTCTTTTTTAATACTCCATAGGAAGTCTGACTGTGAAGTTCTGAGTTAGCGCTCTGATCAACTTTATGCGAAACTACAATCTTTTCAATCGCCTCAACTACATCTTCACGAAACCTATTCCAGTGATTTGGAACATTAATAATCAGGCGATCAAGATCGTGGCCTATGGCATTATCGCGTGAAATTTGTTGCAGCAGTTTGGTTTCGGTCATGGCGATAACAATGGCATCAACTGCGTGATGGCGGTGGTCGTCGCGGTTTTTTGGCTTTTGTTTTTTATTTTTTTCTTGTGATTTTGACTCAAAAACTTCGTCAGTTTCTGAATCAAAAGTTGCTTCACGCAGATTTTCGATTTCTGGGTTTTGCTGGTCCAACGGCCTTTCAGTTTCTTTATTTAAGATTGAATTTAATCCCCAATGATGGCGTAGCAGCGAAGTTAATTTTCCGTTAGCAACTTTAATTTTATTTGGATCGCAAATTTGCGCTAAATATTGGTGGGCGATTTTTGACAAATAGCGTGTATCGTTGAGCTGTCTTTCTTGAAAGCCGCTTTCATCGCTAAATTTTTCCATGGCATTTTCATAAAAACGCCATTTTTTATTTTTTGGTAAGTTTTGAATTCTTTCAAAGGTAGAATCGCCAAAAGCTTCGAATGGTGAAAGATTGCCTTTCTTCTGGTTACAGTTTCTGTGAGCTAAAGTTTTGTTAGCAATTGAATCATCGTAAGTTTTTGAAAATGGCAAGATATGTTCAATCTCAATTTCATGACTGGAAATTTTATTTACTCCGATTTGAGTACCACAAAATGGGCATTTGCGGTCATTACAATCATTAGGATTTAATTCTTTCCAAAGTTTTAATTTTAGGCGATTTCCGTAAGTGTTTCTTTGGTTTAGGTTTTCTAATTCTTTTCTTAAATATTCGTTTTCTTTTTCATTTTTCTTTTGCTGACTTTCGATCTCGTCCTTTTCTTTTTGGCTAATTTTCAAATCGCGAGCTAGTTCAATATGAATTTCACTTGGACTGCCATTTTCCTTAATTATGGAATTTACAACTTTTCGAACCTGATTCGGAGCTACATGAACTGTTGGGTTGGCGATTCTGCCATAAAAAACTTCTTCTTCTGATCCTGATTTTACCGGAACTGTTGAAGCGGGAATTGCTTTTCCGTAGTAATCAAGCTGACTTTGAATTTCGCCAAATTCTTTTTTACTGTGATGAAAGCCAAGATTTTCAGTTGCTTCGTCGTAACGACAATTTTTTTCTGCAATTTCAGCAACTATTTTTTGCAAAAATTCTTTTGATAAATTACCGACGCCGCTTTTGAAATTATTTGGAGTAATTTTTTTTATTTCCAAGGCTTGTTCTTCATTGCAATTCCACTCCTGCAAAGCTTTTTGATGAATTGCTTCTTCATTTTCTGTATCAAGCAGAAATTCAACAATTTCATCTTGCTTTTGAAGTGAAAAATTATGCCACTTTTCGCCGAATTTCTTATCTTTTAAAAATATTTCAGTTTCATTTCCTTGAAGTTTATCTCTTTTTCCACCTTCAAAATTAAACTGAAATTCTTCTGCACCGTAGCCAATTTGTTTTCTTAGTGATGAAAATTTCGCAGATTTATTTTCATGTAAATATTCAATCAATTTTCTTTTTTGTGCTGCATCAAGCAAAATTTCTTCACGATTATTTCTAATGATTTTTAGGTTATTTATTTCTGAGAGAATACGAAATTTTTGATAACTTGGCAAAGCCAGATAAGCCCTTGGAAGACCTTTTGAGTTTTTATTTCTTTCAGAAAGTTTCTGGTAATTTTCAAAAATTTCAGCAGCCCAATTTGGCAGTGACTTAAATTTATTTATAAATTGACAAACCCCCTTTTCTTGTGGTGCTAAGGGTCTTTGATGAAAAATTATTTCTTTAATTTTTTGCCAGTTTTCTTCGCTTAATTTTTGGTTTTGAAATTGTACTTTTTTAATTTCATTAAACTCGTTTTCATACATTACGCGAGTTGGATAAAGACCAGATTCATCTGGCTTGGCGCGTGCTGTGAGTTCTTTTAAAATTCGCTCTCTATAAAAAAATTCACCTAAAGTTCGTGAGTTTGTTTCGCTAATTTTATTAGCTAAATTTTCTTGATTTCGTTTGGTTTCGCTGAGCTTTTTATAATCAGTCACCCGTTCTTTGCGATTGCTTTTAAAGCCGCGTCTTTGATTTAAATGAAAAATAGCGCGTCCAAGTTCAAAAGGATTTAATGCCTCGTCAAGAGCTTTGGCTCTGATCTGATAAGGATTTAATAATTCTAATTTTTTGCGCTCAATTTCATCTTTTGGCATTAATCCAAGCTTGATTAAGCAATTCATCAATTGTGATTTTCTGGTCAAAAAGCGATCGCGCCGGCGGCGCATTCCTCTAGCCTCTCTTCTTGCAACTGCTAAGGGCGTTCCATCTTTTGGATTTCTGCCATCAGAAAAAATTCTCACTCCCGCATCTAAAATTTTGCAAGGCTCGTTATTTTGATTCAAAGCTAACATTGCCCAGCCAATTGAATTGGTTCCTAAATCTAATCCTAATCTGTAGCTTATTTGAGAGTTGTTTTGCATAAATTTTCAGTTTAGTTGAAAAAAAAGTTGCTCATTAAAAAATTCTAAAAATATTCATCTTTATCAATTTGGCTCTTACGGGAATTTGCAGTCAAGCTGGTAACAAGTGTTCTTTTCAAAAAGAACGCACAAAATTTGAAAGCGGGGTACGCCCCGCTTTTTTATTGCGCGTGAATTATTCGTTTCTCTCGCGTAAAAAACTGGCGAATCTTGGGGTGCCATTTTTGGTTTTGCCGAAAAATTTGTAAGTGATTTGGCTGCCGATTGCGGGTGGGTTTTTTCTTTGTTCTACGGAAAAACCGCTGCCGATTTTGAAGCGGATTTTTTGCTGATCTGAATTTTCAATTTCGATTAAAAGTGCACCCATTTTTCCGGCAAATTTTCCTTTGCCAGCAATGTGGGCAATTACCTTTCCTTCAGCGTCTTCGAAGGTTTTTAATTTTAATAAATCGTCATTTCTTTCAGCTTTGTAAAGTGAGTTTTTGCGGTGTAGCATCAAGCCTTCGCCACCGTTTTTTACAGTAGATTTTAAAAGGCTTGCAAGTGCTTCGTGATCTTTGATTTCAAACTGATTAATAACTTGCAGATATTTTGAGTCGGCCTCTGCAACCAAGCTTTGCATGATTTCGTAGCGTTTACTAAAAATTTCTGAACTTTTTGGTAAATCAAAAATCATGAAGCGCACGTCTTGCCAAGCTTTTTCATCTGGGGTTTCTTGGCGAATAATTTTTGCAACTAATTCGAATTTTCCGCGACCAATCCACAATTCACCGTCTAAAACTTGTTTGGGGAAATTTTTTGTAAACCACTTTGGAGCCTTGATAATATTGCCTTGGCGTGAAATAAATTTTTCGCCGTCAAAATATCCACGCACACCGTCCAACTTTTCGCTGACTAAAAATTCGTCAAGATTGATTTCTTCAGAATAGAGATTGGCCAGCTGAATTTGTGGTGCAGCCGCAACTGCAGAAGTACAGAAAAATATTAACAAAATGGTGCTTAGGTGTTTTGACATCAGCGTGGTGATTTACGGAGTTTTAAAATATCCCAAAATTCGCTTTGATCTTTTTTCAATAACGCGGCGAACTTTGTCAAAAGCTTCTGACTCAATGCCTTTTTTTTGTAATTTTTTGTGCAGACTTTCCGCTGTTTTTGGCAGCAAGGTGGCAAAGTTTTTTAGCTCTTGATTTAAATAAGATTTGGCTGTGTTGGTGTTGCTAACCAAGCTGTACCAATGATTTAGTGAGGTTCGATCAGGGTCGTGGCAACGGCCTAATTTCATTGCCATGCGATGTTCGAGTTTTGAGTAAGAGTTGGTCGAGATCAAATCGTAAAGTGGAGCAAGACGCACAGTTTTTCCTTGGTACAAAAATGAAAAATTTTTGCCATGTGCATCAGAATTTCCGATTAAATAATTAAAAATTATTGTCCGAATAAAGCGCGAGCTGTCTAGTCCTGGAAGGGTAGAATATTTTTCGATTAATTTAAAACAGATTTCGGTGCTAGGGCCGCCATCGATGCCCTGATATTTTTGCCAAGGAAATAATCCAAGAGCTTGGCAAAAATCTTCTTGATGAATGCGAATAATTTGACCCTTGGACTTAGTACGATCGTATCTTCTGATCAACAAATAAGGGCGATCTTTAACTTGTTTTAAAAAAACCTCTGCAACTTCAAGTTTGATTTCCTTAGCCAATTTCATGCAAAAGAATTCATTGTGAACACTGTCGGGGAGGTCTGGAATTATTGGCTTTAAGATGTGAGTGCTTGGTTTATTTTTTACTAATTCTGGCAAAGAATTTTTCTTCTCGTCAAAAAAAACCGCTAGTTTGCTTTGTGCCCCAGCAAGGGAAAGGCGGATTTTTTTGTTTGCGGCTAGCAAAGGATTAGTACGAATTTCGCTTAAAATCTTGTAAAGTTTATTTTCAGTTAATTTTTCTTGAGAGCCTTGATCGTAGGAGGGAAGTTTTTCTCCTGGCGGTAGAATTTCAATGCTGCCAGCGCAATCGCGACCAATTTCAGAAAGTAAAGCAAATGGATTTCTGGCAGATGATTTTAGGTTTTTGGCAATTAATTCTAACTGCTTTTCGTCAGGTAAGAGTCCAGAAAAAAAAGCACGAGTTGTTGTGTCGTCGAATGTTTCTGGCCTTAGTGGCAAAGAGGCAGAAAGTTTTAGTACCTGAGAAGATTCTAAATATTTTTCGTCGTAAGTAAAAGAAAGTTTTCCGCCGCCTGAAGAATTTTGCTTAAAAATTCCAACAAAGATTTTGTTTAAATAAACATCAAGTTTTTTGCTGGTCATTTTATTTAGCGATTATTTTGATACCCAGAGATTGCGCTATTTTCAAGGCTTTGTTGATGGAGCAGGTTGGTTTACCCTTTTCTAAATCGACAATAAATCTTTCACCAACTCCACAAATGGCAGCCAATTGTTTTTGGGTAAAGTTTTGTGATTTTCTAGAATCTTGAATTAGTTTGCCTAAGTCTTTGCAGGAAAGGATTTCAGTCATGTTTTTTGATTAGTGATTTCTTACTGAACGGTAANNTTACCGTTCAGTAAGAAATCACTGTTTTTGCCCATATTGTCAAGCAAAACTTACCGATCGGTAAGATGAGTCTAGTTTTCTGTTGTGTAGTTTGGTGATTCAGAAGTAATGGTTATTGAATGTGGGTGAGACTCGCGAAGGCCGGAATTAGTGATGCGAACGAAGGTACAGTTTTTTCTCATTTCCTCAATTGTGGCGTTGCCTGTGTAACCCATTGCTGATTTTAATCCGCCAACAAGTTGGTGTAAAACTTCGGAAACTGGGCCTTTGTAGGCCACGCGACCTTCAACACCTTCAGGAACAAGTTTTAATTTGTCAGAGACATCTTCTTGGAAATAACGATCTGCTGAGCCGCGAGCCATTGCGCCAAGGGATCCCATGCCACGGTAAACTTTGTAAGAGCGACCTCTAAATAAAATAATTTCACCGGGAGTTTCTTCAGCTCCAGCAAGCAATCCGCCAAGCATAACGCAAGATGCGCCTGCTGCGATGGCTTTGGCTAAGTCACCAGAAAATCTAATTCCACCGTCAGAAATCAGCGGAATTTTTGCTTTGTCGCAATATTCAACAACATCTAAAACGGCTGACAATTGTGGCACGCCAACTCCTGCAACTACGCGAGTTGTGCAGATTGATCCCGGTCCAATGCCAACTTTTACAGCATCTGCACCAGCGTCAATTAAGGCTTTAGCGGCTTCTTTGGTGGCAATGTTGCCAGCAATAAAATCTTGTTTTGGGTAAGATTTTTTTAGTTCGCGAATGGTTTCAATCACTCCTTTGGAATGGCCGTGAGCAGTGTCAACTACTACAATATCAACCCCAGCTTCAATCAAACTTTCGGCGCGTTTAATACCTTCGCGACCAACGCCAGTTGCAGCTGCAACCAATAAACGACCTTCGTCATCTTTTGAAGCGTGCGGAAATTGTTTGGTTTTTTCTAAATCTTTACCAGTCATCAAGCCAATACAATTGCCGCTGGAATCGGTGATTAAAATGCGCTCAATTCTGTTTTTGTGAAGCAAAGTTTTGGCTTCGTTTTTGCCAATATTGCTTTTAGCGGTGACCAGATTTTCTTTGGTCATTAATTCTTTGATTGGTTGTTTTTTGTCGGTGGCGAAGCGCACATCGCGGTTGGTCAAAATGCCAATTAATTTTTTGGTGCCAGATTTTACGACAGGAATTCCAGAAATTCCGTAATTTTTCATCAGCAATAAAGCATCGTGCAGAGTCTCGTCTGGAGTGATTGTAACTGGGTTGACAACCATGCCAGATTCAAACTTTTTTACTCTTCTAACTTCGTCTGATTGATCTTTGATTGAAAGATTTTTGTGAATACAACCAATGCCGCCAGACTGCGCCATTGCAATGGCTAAACGGCTTTCAGTAACTGTATCCATCGCTGAAGAAATGATCGGAATATTGAGCGAAATATTTTTAGTGATTTTGGTTTTAGTGTTAGCGTCATTTGGCAAAACATCAGAGAAAGCGGGCTTTAAAAGCACATCATCAAAGGTCAGAGAAGGGGTTGCAGTTTCGATGATTTTGCGATTTTTTGTCATGTCGTTTTCAATTTTGAAGTGAGAAAGATCTAGCAAATTATTGTCGGTGCTTAAAAAATCAAAATCAATATGCCAAAGTTCTCTCAACTCTGGTAATATTTTTTCGCCATATGAGCCGCTCTTTAACTCTTTGAAGAAACCAACATGCCAAATAAATTATGACTTCTCAAATTGAAAAACTTTGTGAGGAAAAAAATATTAAACTAACTGAAAATCGTCGCATCATTGCTCGTGTTATTTCCGAGAGTATTGATCACCCCGATGTTGAAGAAGTTTTTCATCGTGCCTCAAAAATTAATCCAAAAATTGGCATCGCTACGGTTTATCGTGCTGTAAAAATGTTTGAAGAATTTGGCGTGATTGCCAAACATGATTTTGGTGGTAAAGGTCGCGCACGCTACGAAAAGCTGGAAGGCGAAGATCATCACGATCATTTGGTTGATATCACTACCGACGAAGTTTTTGAATTTTTCAGCGAAGAGCTAGAAAAATTAAAAACCAAAATTGCTTTGGAAAAAGGTTACGAGTTGGTTGGTCATAAGCTTGAGCTCTACTGCCGACCGCTTAAAAGTAAGGCTTCGGGACATAAGGGAAAATAATTACCGACTAGCTGCAGCACTAGTTGCTTGCGGAATCACATCTAAAATTGGCGCAATATTTTTGACAATTCTTCCAGCCACAGGAGCAGCAACCATTCCGCCCGTATTAAAAATATAATTAGGTCGATCAAAAATTACATAAACCAGATATTTTGGTTTAGAAATTGGAAAGACTGCAACAAATGAAGCCATGGTTGACTTTTCATTGTAGCCGCCAGATTCGGCGCGATTGGCAGTTCCGGTTTTGCCAGCAACTTCATATCCTTCAACATTAGCATTGCGTCCAGTGCCTTCTAAAACAACTTTGCGCATCATCTGACGCATTGTATCAGAAGTTGATTCTTTGATGATTCTTCTACCTTTTGGCTGATCTTTTAATTTTAAAAATGACGGTTTGTAGAGAATGCCGCCATTAACAATTGCCGAAACTGTAGCTGCAATATGCAGGGGCGTGATAGCAATGCCATGGCCGTAGGAAATCGTGTAAAGATTTATCTCGCGCCAAATTTTTGGTGAAATTGGTCGACCAAGTCCCGGAAATTCAGTGTCGATTTTTTTCAAGAGGCCGAATTTTTCTAAATAATCTTTTTCTAAATCGATGCCAATTTTTTTGGCAAGTTGGATAGTTCCAATGTTGGAAGAGTAGGAAAAAATTTCAGCAACTGTCATTTCATCTTTATAAGCGTGATCATCATTGATGGTGAATCTGCCATATTTTATCGGCTCTCTGACATTATAAACATCTGACATTTTTGCTAAATTTTCTTCAAAGGCGATGGTGTTGGTAAAAATTTTAAAGATTGAACCAAGTTCGTAAACTCCGTTAATCACACGGTTAAAGCGTTGATCCGCAGTAGCTTCGTGTTGTAAATTTGGATCAAAATCAGGCAAAGATGAAACTGCTAAAACTTCGCCATTAGTGACATCCATAATAACTCCAGCAGCAGCTTTGGCTTTATATTGTTCGATGCCGTTTAGAAGTTCGTCATGCAAAATATCTTGTACGCGAATATCTAAAGCCAACTCTATATCTTCAGAGCCGCGAGCAATTTGTTTGTCGTACTGCATTTCAATGCCAGAAAGGCCTTTTCGATCAAGATCAACATAACCAACTAAATGGCTGGTGATTGATTTTTGTGGATAAACACGAATGCGATCATTTTCGAAAATCAAGCCGGCAATTTTTAGATTTTGCACTTGATTGACTTGCGATGGAGTCAGATTTCTTTTAAGCAAAATCCGGTTTTTACTGCTTTTGCCATCAACAATTTTTTTTAAAATTTCTTGGTAAGAAATATCCGAGAAGATTCCAGAAACAGCTGCTGCAACTGTTTGCGGATTTTTGATTAAAATACTGCTTAGATAAAGTGATTTAGTTTTTAAATCGGTTGCAACAAGAGTGTGGTTTCGATCAATAATATTAGATCTTCTGGTTAGTTTTTGGGCGTCGTAAGTTTTGCTAACTTTGATTCGATCACCAAAAGCAACGACAAAAAACATCCGTAAAATAATAACAGCAAAAGCTACTAAAATGCAGAAATAGACGAGGATAATTCTGGATTTTCTGTTTTCGATGTCAGTCATTTTAAAATTTAATAATCGCCCCTTTTATCCTGAAAGGAAGGGGCGATAGAGGCTGCGATTTATAGTTTAACTTCTGCAATCAACTTTTTCACCGCTTCAACCGAGTGATTAAACATGGTCAATTCCTGAGTGTTTAATTTGATCTCGATAATTTTTTCGACACCGTTTTTGCCAATGATGGCGGGAACTCCGATATACATATCTTTTACCCCATATTGACCAGTTAAATTTGCTGCCACGGGCAAGACTTTTCTTTTGTCAAATAAATAGCTTTCAGCCATTGCAATTGCTGATGAAGCTGGTGCGTAAAAAGCTGAGCCAGTGCCTAAAAGTTTAACAATTTCAGCGCCGCCATCGCGAGTGCGTTGGACGATTTCTTCAACTTTAACTTTGCTTATCAAGCCCATTTCGATCAAGTCAGGAATTGGAATGCCAGCAACTGAAGAATAGCGAATCAGCGGAACCATAGTGTCGCCATGTCCGCCCAAAACGCAGGAATTTATATCTTCAACCGAGACATTTAACTCTTTTGCTAAAAAAAGTGACATTCTTGAAGAGTCAAGTACACCAGCCATTCCAACAACTTTATTTGCAGGCAAGCCAGAAACTTTTTGCATAACGTAAACCATCGCGTCTAAAGGATTGGTGATGACGATAACAAAAGCGTTGGGCGCGTGTTCTTTAATGCCTAAGGCAACAGATTTGATGATTGTAGTGTTGGTATTCATCAAGTCATCGCGGCTCATTCCAGGTTTTCTGGCAATGCCAGCTGTGACGATAACTACGTCAGCGCCAGCAATATCAGCGTAGTTGCTGGTGCCAGTGATTTTAGCATCAAAATCTTCAACTACTGAAGATTGCTCTAAGTCTAGAGCTTTGCCTTTGGCAACGCCTTCAGCAACATCTAAAATCACAACATCGCCTAAATTTTTTAAACCAGCAAGATGTGCTAAAGTACCACCAATATTGCCTGCGCCAACTAGCGCGATTTTATTTCTTTTTGCCATAAATTGTTAAATTGAGGTTAAGATTTTAGTAATTTCTGTGAAAATTTCTGATGCAGTTTTTGTGCCTTCAATCACTCTAATTCGTGGATTTTTCTTGGCTAGTTGCAAAAATCCATCGCGGACTTTTTGGTGAAAATCTCGTCCTAACTTTTCGTAACGATTATTATCCAAACGGTTTTGAATACGCGAAAATGCTGTTTCTACCGACACATCAATCAAGAAAGTGATACTGGGCGCAAAATTCTGCAGAGTAATTTTTTTTACTTCATCAATTAAATTTTCATCAAGCCCAAAACCACTGCCTTGATAAGCATAAGTTGAATCAAAAAAGCGATCTGAAATTACAATTTTATTTTGCTTTAAAGCGGGCTTGATTAGCTTTTCAACATGCTCGAGGCGAGCGGCGAAATTTAAAAATAATTCAGTTTTTGCTTCTAATTTAGCAAGTTTTTCATCAATTAGAATTTCACGAATTTTTTCAGAAGTTGGTGTTCCTCCGGGTTCGCGAGTTAGAATCGAGTCAATTTTTTGTGACAAAAAAAACTCGTGCAATTTTTTTGTTTGCGTTGATTTTCCGCTGCCTTCAATTCCTTCAAAACTAATAAAAAGCGGTTTCATCTATGAAAAATCCTAAAAATATTTTGATAAGCGGTGCTGGAAGTGGCATTGGTCGAGCCTTGGCAATTGCTTACTCGAAGCAGGGCATAAATTTATTTTTGTGCGGTCGTAATTCAGAAAAATTACAGACAACAAAAATTCTTTGTGAGGAATTAAAAGCAAATGTTCTTTTGCAAATTCTTGATGTCACCGACGAAACAGCGATGAAAAATTGGATCGATAAAATTGAAGAAAATTATCAGCTAGATTTGGTGATTGCCAATGCTGGAATTTCTGCTGGAACTGCTGGCGGTAAAGAATCTTTTCTGCAAGTTAAGAAAATCTTTTCAACTAATCTTACCGGAGTTTTAAATTTGGTTCATCCAGCAATTGAGAAAATGGTACTAAGAAAAAAAGGACAAATTGCTCTGATTTCTTCGCTTGCTGGTTTTCGCGGACTTCCAAGTTCTCCTGCCTATTCAGCAAGCAAATCAGCGGTTAGAGTTTATGGAGAAGCTTTGCGCGGAAATTTAGCACCTCTTGGAATTTCGGTAAACACGATTTGCCCCGGATATGTCAAAACACCGATGACTGATGTGAATGAATTTACGATGCCCTTTATAATGTCGGTCGAAAAATGTGCGGCTCTGATTAAGCGTGGTTTAGAAAAAAATAAATCGCGGATTGCCTTTCCTTTTTCTCTCTATTTCGTTGTGTGGTTGGCAGCTTTGCTTTCACCAAGAATTACTGATCCAATTTTTGCTAAATTGCCAGCTAAGAAATCTCTGTAGTAAACATTTCAAAGCAAAGCGCTTATGCGCTTTGCTCGGGGACCTTATATCGAATTTATTTTTTGTCTTTTGCTGCCGGAGCCTTTGCTGCTGGTGCTTTTGTTGCTGCCGCTGGAGTTGCCGCTGCTGCACCTGCTACTGGAGTTGCCGCTGCACCTGCTGCTGGAGTTTCTTCAGCTTTAGAAACTCTACCAACAATTGAGGCAATTAAAAATTTTCCGTTCGCAGCTAATTTTACGCCAGCTGGAAGATGTAAATCATTGCCTCTGATTTTTTGGCCAACTTGCATTGCACCAACATCAACATCGATTTTTTCTGGAATGCTTTTGATATTTTCACAAACAACAGAAACTTTTCTCAAAACAATATTTAAAAAACCACCTTTTTTCAAACCCGGAGATTTATCTTGGTTGATAAAGTTTATTTTTGGTTGCGCTCTAATTGCTTTAGCTTCTTCGCAATTCAAGAAATCAACATGAATTGGATGGTCAGAAACTGGATCTAATTCAATTTTGTGGGCAATAACTTTGGTTTTTTTACCGGCAATTTCTATTTCAACAACTGAGGTTTGAGCGTTGCCTTTGTAGTACTCATGCTCGAATTCTTTAGAGTCAATGATCAAGTTAATATTGCCTTTGGCTGAATAAATAACGGCTGGAATCTTGCCAGTTCTTTTGATTTTTTTTGCTTCTGAAGAGCCAAGTTTTTCTCTTTTTTCAGCTTTCAATACGATGTTAGACATTTATTATTTCCTACAGAAATTTATTTAGAAGGGAGTATTTAAGACGGGTTCTAAGACTTGCAGCCCTAGTGTCGACAATAATTAAAAAACTTGCGAACCAGCCCAAAAGAGCGCGGCAATCTAGAAACCAAGCGACAAAAATCAAGCTTTTTGTTGTTGCCTTGCACCTGATACCAAATGAGCTATTTTTCGGCTTTAGCTAAGGTTTGCAATACGTCTTCAACATGACCGTTAACTTTTACTGAATTCCAGATCTTGATTATTTTGCCCATTTTATCGATTAGAAATGTGCTGCGATCGATACCAAAATATTTTTTACCAAACATCGATTTTTCTTTGATGACATCATATTTAGCGCAGACTTCGCCATCATTGTCGGAAAGTAAATTGAAGGATAAATTGTATTTTTCGATAAAGTTGCAATGGCTTTTTACGCTGTCTTTAGAAATTCCTAAGACCACACAATCAAGCTTTTCGAATTCTTTAATTTTTTTGCTGAAGTCCTGAGCTTCAATGGTGCAACCTGGAGTGTCGTCTTTTGGATAAAAATATAAAACGACATTTTTGCCTTTGAGATCAAGCAAAGAAATTTCGCCTTCGTCACTGGCAAGAGAAAATAAAGGGGCGGCTTTTCCGATTTCTAATTTCATGTTTATTTACCTTTAACGGTTTTTTTGATTTTAGTTTCTTTGGCTTTTTTCTTTGGTTTTTCGATTTCTTTTTCCACAACTTTGATGCTGGAAATCACATCGTTAAACTGTGATTGGCTGCAAAGTCCTAAAAGAACAACGTCGCGCGGTTTGATGTTTTTCAAATTCCAATGTGTACGATTTCTGATAGAATCGATCATTTTGTCAGTGGTGCCGACCAGTTTTTTAATTTGGCCATTGGTGATGTCTGGGTAGTATTTCAGCAAATAAGAAATACCGTCTGGCTTGTCTTGTCTTCTGGCGATTGGCGTGTATTTACCAGTTTTTTTAGCAGTGGATTTAACATCGCTAGTGATTGATCTTTTAAGAACCAAAGTGGCGTCAGAATTTTTTTCGCATCTTTCGATTTCTTCGCGAGAAAGTTGTCCGGATAAAATCGGATTTTGTCCGATAATGCCAGAAGCAACATCGCCATCAGCAATGCCTTGAACCTCAAGCTCATGCAAGCCACAAAAAATTGCGATTTGAGCAAAAGTAAGAGAAGTGTTTTCAACCAGCCAAACAGCAGTTGCTTTGCGCATTAGAGGTAATTCTTGAGTCATATTCATTGCAAAATTTTGGAAATCAAAGTGAAGTGCGGCGAGTTTTATTCACTCAACCCCATAAAAGCAAGCAATTATGTTTATCTTACTCTCGCCTGCAAAGTCGCTTGATTATAAATCTGATATTTCGCAAAAAAATTTTACGATTCCTCATTTCAAAAAAGAGACTGAAAACTTAGCCAAATCACTAAAAAAATTCTCAGCTTTTGATTTAGAAAAATTAATGGCGATTAGCAAAAAATTAGCCGAATTAAATTTTGAGAGATTTCAAAATTTTTCGCCGCAATTTGATTTAAAAAATTCTAAACAAGCTTTGCTGGTTTTTGATGGTGATGTTTATCAGCCGATCGAAAAGGAGAATTTTTCTGCTGCTGATTTTGATTTTGCTCAAAAAAATTTACGCATTTTGTCGGGTTTTTACGGCCTTCTGCGGCCACTTGATTTAATTCAGCCTTATCGTTTGGAAATGGGAACTGACTTTAAAAAAACTTCCGTAGGTATTAAAAATCTTTACGAATTTTGGGGTGATAAAATTTCTGACCATCTTGATCTTGAGTGCAAAAATGCTGGCACGAAGCATGTTATAAATTTAGCTTCGGAAGAATATTTCGCAGCGATAAATCCAAAAAAAATTTCGGCAAAAATTATTAATATTGTCTTTAAAGAAAATAAAAACGGTGTTTACAGAATTATCGGAATCAACGCCAAAAAAGCGCGCGGCTTGATGACGAATTTTATAATAAGGAATAAAATTTCTGCGCCTAACGATTTAAAAAAATTCAAAATCGAAAATTATAATTTTGAAAAAGACCTTTCAAATGAATCAAATTTTACCTTTGTCAGATGAAAAACTGGACGCATAAAAATTTTCTTATTCATCAATTCAGTGAAGTTGAAAGCACAAATAAAACTGCTTTTGAATTAGTAGAAGCAAAAAAAATTTTTGATCACGAAGTTATTTTAGCTGATAAGCAAAGTGCTGGGAAGGGTCGAAAATCAAGGCTTTGGAGCTCTCCTCAAGGCAATCTTTATTTTTCATTAGTTTTGCAGCCAAAAATTTCAGCCAATAAAGTTACTGAAATTTCTTTCGTAGCAATCACGGCTTTAAGGCTTTCAATTGCAGCACTTAAAACTGATTTAAAAATTGAAAATAAATGGCCAAATGATCTTTTAATTAATGAAAAAAAAATTGCTGGACTTCTGCTTGAAAGCAAAATTTCTCACAAAAATTGTGAATTTATAATTGTTGGAATTGGCTTAAATATTGTTTCAAACCCAGATCAAACAATTTTTCCAGCAAGTAATTTAAAAAATTTTGGCATTGAAATTTCTTCTGAAATTGCGCTGAAAAATTTCCTAAATGAGTTTGAAAATTTTTACAAAAATTATCTTGATTTTGGCTTTGCTGGAATACGTAAATTGTGGCTAGAAAAGGCTTTTCGCCTGAATGAAAAAATTTCGCTAAAAAACAATGACGAAGAAATTTCAGGAATTTTTTCCAATCTTGATGAAGAGGGAAATTTGTTTTTAGAAACTGCCGAAGGAGTAAAAAAAATTTCTGCAGCTGACATTTATTTTTAGTAATTTTCCAGACCCCGTCCTGCGAGCCATTCTTGACGATGGCTCACATTCATCATCATATCAAACGGTTTGTGTAATGTCAGCAAAAAATAACAGCGCGTAATTTTCTTTGCTTATACCTTTGATTTCGCGACCGATCATCTCCACCCATTTATCGAACACCTGCTTGAGATTGTTGGTAGTCATTTGTTCGATGTTAAATTTATTCGACCAGCTTGCGCCATTTCTTCTCTAAAAAATAACCACGATT